>CAVYNX010000012.1:0-45723 GCA_963770005.1 uncultured Actinomycetota bacterium
TGCGCCGGCTCCGCGAGAAGATCGAGGTCGACCCCTCCGACCCGCAGCTGGTCGTCACGGCCCGGGGAGCGGGCTACCGGTTCGACGGGGACGTGGCGGCCGAGAGTGACCCGGCCCGCACCCGGCCTCAGCCGAGCGGCAGCAGCGAGGTCCGCACGTAGAGCAGGGCCGGGTGCGTCGGCAGGTCGGTCACCGGCCGGAACACGCCGTCCGGGACGACGGTCGAGGTGACCAGGGTGAAGTCCCGGCCCAGCGGGTCACCGAAGAGCTGCGTGTCGGTGCTGTTGTCGAGCACCACCGCCGACACGCCGTCGAGGTCCCAGGGCAGCACGCCGGCGAGCTGCTCGGGGCCGTTCTTCGCGTGCGACAGGTCGTAGATCGCGATCGCCGAGGCGTGCGTCGGGCGGCCGGCCAGCCGCAGGTAGTAGGGATGGGTGGGCACGAGGACGGTTCCCGGGAGCCGTTCCAGGGTGGCGATGAACCGGTCGCCGGCGTCCCGGTCCGCCGTGGTCGGGACGACGTCGAGGTGCGACAGGGTGAGGACGACGACCTGGACGGCCAGCAGGACCGCGACCGCCGCCACGCGCGGCCGGGCGGGGCCGACCCGGACCTCAGCCACCGGGCCAGCAGCAGGCCCAGCGCCCCGGCGACCGCGGCCTGCGCCGGCATCGCGACGTTGGCGAACCCGCCCTCGTGGAGCCGGGCGACCCACGACGCCGCCAGCAGCCCGACCGCCGCGGCGGCCAGGTAGCCGTCGTCCTCGGACCGCCCCCACCACGGCCGCCGCTCCGACGCGAGCCGGCGCCGCCGGACCAGCACCGCGACACCCGCGGCCACGACGACGCGCGCCGAGACGGCGAACGGGACCAGCAGGTCCTCCACCCAGAACGCCCACAGCCAGCGCAGCGTCCAGGACTGGCTCGGCAGCTGCTCGATGACGTAGCGCGCGTACCAGCCGTCGGTCAGGAGGTTGCCGACGAGCGTCGACGCCAGCACCCCGACGCCCAGGGTGACAGCGGCGGTGGCGCCGGCCGCCCGCCGGCGCAGCAGCAGCCACAGCAGCATCGGCGCGGCGACCACCAGCGCGTTCTGCTTGGTGAGGAACGCCAGCAGGAACAGCACCCCCAGCGGCGAGCCCGCCGCGCCAGGTGCGCGACCCGCATACCGACGAGCACGGCCGCCAGGAGCAGCGCGAGCAGCAGGGAGTCGACGCGGGCGGTGTCCGCGAACGCGCCGCTGACCCGGAAGGTCGCGGCGTAGAGGCCGGCGGCCACGAGACCGGCGACGGTGCTCCCCCCGGCCCGCCGCACGACCAGGACGAGCAGGACGAGGACGGCGACGCTCGCGACGACGGAGACCACCCGCATCGTGGGAGGGTCGACGCCGGTGACCTCGGCCAGCGCGCCGGTGACCCAGAAGTAGAGCGGCGGGTAGGGCCACGGCGTGTACTCCGGTCGTCGGCGGCCCGTAGAGCGGGAGTCCGGCGGCGACGCGGCCGGTGACCTCGACGGTGCTGCCCTCGAAGTAGGTCAGCTCGTACGGGTAGCCGATGCGCTGCAGGACGACGACGAGGTATGCGGCGACGGAGGCCAGGCCGACACCGGCGACGGCCTTCGTCGCCACGTCTGTTCTGGCCACGCGCTCGACGGTAACCGCTGAGCGGGCTCCGGCGTCCGCGGAGCCGGTCATCGCGGCGATGACGAAACCCTTACGGGACGGCGCGCGGAGGCGCACCGACCGAGCGCGACCGCACGATACCGGCGGATACCCTCGCGGACGTGACGACCGACGCGGATGGGAGGTGGGCGCGCGTGGGTGACATGCTCACCATCGTCCTCATCACCGTCGCCGTCTGCGTGGGGACGGCATTGCTCGGGGCGCTCGCGCTGCACCTGGTGCGGATGCGCTCGCTGACGTGGTCGATCGTCGTCGCCGCGCTCATCCCGCTCCTCGCGGTGACGGCGTCCGTGGTCCTCAACGTCCAGCTGATGTTCATCTCGGCCCACGACTCGACCGCCGTCTCGGTCGCCCTCGCCTGCGCCACGGTGATCGGGGTGCTCGTCTCGTTCGTCCTCGGCCGGCGGGTCGCGCTCGGCTCCCGCCGGCTCACCACCGCGCTGCGCGACCTGGGCTACGGTGCCGCGGCACGGTGAGGCCGAGCGGCCGGCCCGGAGATGTCGACGAGCGGTCAGCCCGGCGAGATCGTCGCGCTGGCCGGGCGAGCTGGCCGCCACCCGGGAGCGGCTGGCCAACGCCCAGCAACGGGCTCGGGCGCTGGAGGACAGCCGGCGCGAGCTCGTGGCGTTCCTCTCCCACGACCTGCGGACGCCCGCTCGCCGGGCTGCGCGCGCTCGCCGAGGGCCTCGAGGACGGCGTCCTCGAGGACCGGCCCGGCCGCGCTCCGCCAGATGCGCCAGACGGTGGACCGGATGACCGGGCTGGTCGGCGACCTCTTCGAGCTGTCCCGGCTGCACGCGCCGTCGGCGACTCGGCCGTGCCGCCCCGGTCGATGGTCAGCCTGGTCGAGCTGGCCCACGACGTCACCGGCGAGCTCGCGGCCCACGCCGCCCGCCGCGACGTGCAGCTGCGCCTCGACGTGCCGGCCGGCGACGACCGGCTCGCCGTGCGCGGCAACGCCGACGAGCTGGCCCGGGCGGTGACCAACCTGGTGGGCAACGCGATCCGGCACACTCCTCGCGGCGGGACGGTCGTCGTGACGACCCGGCGCGCCGACGACGGCCGCATCGAGGTCGCCGTCACCGACGGGTGCGGCGGGATCGCGGCGCCGGACCTGGCGCGGGTCTTCGACGTCGGGCTGGCGGGCCACTCCGGAACGCGGTACGCCCGACGACGCCGGTGCCGGGCTGGGTCTCGCGATCGCCAAGGGGGTCATCGAGGCGCACGCCGGGTCGATCGCGGTCGAGAACGTCGCCGGCGGGCTGCCGGTTCGGGGTCCGGCTCCCTCCGGAGCCGGTGGCCGAGAACGCGTGACGTCACCGGACGGCTCAGCGAGCGACGAGGCCCTGCACGCCCTCGGCGAGCGGCACCGTCGGCCGACCACGCCGAGCCGGTCCGCCGCCAGCGTCGCTCGACGCGGTGATGTGCCGGACGTCGCCCAGCCGGAACTCGCCGGTGACCACCGGCGGCGGCCCGTCCGCGCGCCTCGCCAGGGCGGTGGCCATCTCGCCGATCGTCGTCACCGTCCCGGACCCGACGTTGTAGGCGTGGTGACCGGCTCGTCGTGGGCGAGCGCCGCCACGAACGGCCCGCGCGACGTCGGCGACGTGGACGAAGTCGCGCCGCTGCCGGCCGTCCTCGAACACCTGCGGCGGCTCGCCCGCGGTCCAGGCTGGACAGGAACCGGGCGGCCACCCCGGCGTACGGGGTGTCGCGCGGCATCCCCGGCCCGTAGACGTTGTGGAGCCGCAGGGAGACCGCGATGCCACCGGTCTCCCGTGCCCACGACGCCGCGAGGTGCTCCTGCGCGACCTTCGTCGCCGCATACGTGTTCCGCGGGTCGAGCCGGGCGTCCTCGGTGACCAGGCCCGGGGTCAGCGGCGCCGCGCATACCGGGCAGGGTGGCTCGAACTGCTTGCGCCGCAACGACTCCGCCGTGCGCGGCGCCGGTGGGACGACGCCGTGGGTCGCGCAGGTGTAACGCCCCTCGCCGTACACGACCATGGAGCTGGCCTGGACGAACGCGCGTCCACTCCCGTTGCGGCGCAGGCGACGCAGCAGGACCGCGGTGCCGAGGTCGTTGCTCGACACGTAGTCGTCCATGTCGGCGATGTCGACGCCCAGGCCGACCTTCGCCGCCAGGTGCACCACCGCGTCGACCTCCGGCAGCAGGTCGGCGAGGACATCGCGCGTCCCGGACGTCGCCGACGACCAGCCGGGCGGCGACCGACGGCGCCGCACCGCGGTGCACGTCGGGGCGCAGGCTGTCCAGCACGACGACGTCGTGGCCGACACCGCTCAGCGCGGACACCACTGCGGTGCCGATGAACCCGGCGCCGCCGGTGACGAGCACGCGCTGCCCGGAGACTCCTGCGTGCAGCACGCTGCACCGTAACAGCCGGTCGCGCGCCGCCCGGGATCGAGCGCTAGATGGCGGGGTCGGACGACTCCGCGGCGTTGCGGCGGTCCTCCTCGGCGTCGGCCGTGCCGACGGGGACGCCCTGGTCGGTGCTGCCGCCCCCCTGCGCGGCCCAGTCACCGTCCGCGAGGTCCGAGTCCCGGTCCGTGTCCTTGTCGCCGCCGGCGTTCAGCCGGTCCTGCTCCACATCGGCGCCACCGACCGGCACGCCCTGGTCGGTCTGCGGCTGGTCCAGCTCGTCGGGTTGGAACGACATGGTGCCCTCCTGGGGTTCGTCGAATAGCGAAGACCTACCCCCGGAGCGGGTTCGGTATGCCTGGGGCGGCGTGTGACGGCCGGCGGATGGGTAGGTAGCCGTCATGACCACAGGACCTGTCGCCCTCGTCGCCGGCGGCTCGCGTGGCCTCGGGCTGCTCATCGCCCGCGAGCTCGGCCGGCGCGGGTTCCAACCGGTGCTCTGGGCGCGCGACGCGGTCGAGCTGGACCAGGCCGTCCTGGCGCTGGCCGAGGACGGCATCCACGCGGCGGGCATGGTCTGCGACGTCCGGGACCACGTCCTGGTGGAGCAGCAGGTCGCCCGCATCGAGGACGAGCTCGGACCGGTCGAGGTCGCGGTGCACGTCGCGGGCGTCATCCAGGTCGGACCGCTCGCGTCCCTGACCCGGCAGCACTTCGAGGACGCCATCGGCATCATGCAGTGGGGACCGATCAACCTCGCCCTGGCCGTGATCCCCGGGATGCGGGCACGCGGCCGCGGCCGGTTCGGCACCATCGCCTCGATCGGTGGCCTCGTCAGCGTGCCGCACCTCCTGCCCTACAGCACCGCCAAGTTCGCGGCCGTCGGGTTCACCAACGGTCTGCGCGCGGAGCTGGCCGGCACCGGCGTGACGGCGACGACGGTGGCGCCCGGGCTGATGCGCACCGGCTCGCACCTGCGGGCCGAGTTCACCGGCGACGCCGCGGCGGAGTATGCGTGGTTCGCCCCCGGCGCCTCCCTGCCGTTGGTGTCGATGGACGCCGAGCGCGCCGCCGCCCGGATCGTCCGCGGCATCCTGCGCGGGCGCAGCATCGTCATCCTCACCCCGCTCGCCAAGATCGGCGCGCGGGTCGAGGGGGTCGCCCCCGCGACCACGGCCGCGCTGATGGGCGTGGTCGCCCGGCTGCTCCCCGACGGGCCGGGCACGCCGACCGAGACGGTCGAGGGCCACGCGGCTCGGCGCCGGCTGGCGTCGCCCCTCGTCGAACGGCTCACGACCTGGGGGAACCGGGCCGCGGCTCGCAACAACGAGGGCGCGGCCTGACCGACGCGGCGCCCAGGCCGCGTCCGAGTGAGCGCTGCCGCAACAACTGACCAGGGTGTTAGTTGTTGCGGCCGTCAGGGCCGAAGACCCACCACAACTGCCCACGTCGTCAGTTGTTGCGGTGGTCCTCCCTCACGCTCGTTCGGTGAGCCCTTCTCCACACGCATCCGGCACGCGCGCCGTCACGCCGCCTTCGCGTCGGCGCTGCGGCGTACCGCCAGGGGGACGAGCCCCCACAGCACCACGAAGACGACGAGGGCCACTCCCCCGGCGACGTAGGCGGCGGTGTCGCCCAGCACGAAGCCGAAGACCAGTGCCAGCACGGCGACGACGGTGAGCGCGACGCAGGCCAGGCCCACCTTGGCCAGCCGGTCGCTCACGTCGACCAGCTGGATCTTCTGGTGCTTGCGGAACAGCAGCCGGTGCGCCGCGACGGGGGCGACGACCAGGGCGGTGGACAGGGTCGCGAGCACGACGGCCACGAGGTAGAGGCCACGCAGGGTGTCGTCCAGGGCCGTGAACCGCTGCTGGAACGGCAGGGTGAGCAGGAAGCCCGAGAGGATCTGGATCCCGGTCTGGGTCACCCGCAGCTCCTGCAGCAGCTCGTCCCAGTTGCGGTCGGCCCGCTCGGTCGGGGTCTCGTCCCGCTCGTTGCCGTCGGGGTCGGTCGGGGCGACCGTCGCGGGCTGCGGGTCCTGATGAGGCTCGTGATCGGCGTTCATCCCGCCGATGATCCCAACGCTCCGCGCCCCCGGCGACTCGGCGCTGGTGGGGGCGGCCGGCGACCGGCCACGAGGGAGCGGTTCGCCGGAGGTGACGAGGGGTACCGGACCACCATGTCGCCGAGCGCCGCCGTCCCCGACGGGCTGTGTCCTCTCCGGCACCAAGCCCTGGTGCTCCGGGGCCGGCCTCTGCAGACTGAGGTCATGGCCAAGGACCTCAGCGACGCCGACAACCGCAACCGGCTGAAGGACGAGTCGTTCGCCCTCCCGGATGAGCGGAAGTACCCGATCCCCGACATCGAGCACGCCCGCAACGCCCTCGCCCGGGTGGCGCAGAACGGCACGGCCGACGAGCAGAAGAAGGTGCGGGCCGCCGTCGAGAAGCGCTACCCCAGCCTGAAGAAGGACGACTGAGCGCCGCCCGCGGCACCGAGGCGATCCTGCCGGACGCGTACACCATGGACCGCACCTGCTACGGCCGGCAGCAGGACTGGGAGGACAGCCCGGAGGGCTGGCCGCAGTACCCGACCTACGGCTGAGCGGCCGGTCGCGGCTCGGGCGCGAGACGTCGCGCAAGGCCTCGAACACGGCGGCGGTCGCGTCCCCGCGGGCCGCGGACGCCTCGGCCAGCTCGCTCAGCGCCTCCCGCGCGACCGCGCGGTCCTGCCGGGTGCCGAGCTCCTCCTGGAACGCGGTCATCCGCCGGATCGTCCGGTCGGCCCGTTCGCCGAGGTCGGGGGCCGCCATCTCGGCGACGTAGCGGGCCCGTTTGCTGGACTTGCGGGCCTCGTGCATCAGCCCGTCCGGCCGCCCCGCCGCCAACGCCGCGTCGAGCCGCCGCTGGAACCGGCGCTCGGCGCTGCGCAGGAAGGTCAGCGCCTCCGGCGAGCCCGAGGGCAGCTCGGCGACGAACGGCATACCGCGGTGCCACTCGGCGGCCAGGTCGGACAGCCGCGCGTAGCGACGCCGGTCCAGCCCCTCGACGAGGCGCCGGGAGGCGGTCTCCAGCCGGTGCCGGCAGTACGCGTCGGCCTGGGCCCGCGCGGCCGAGGTCAGCTCCTCGTCCGGGAGCGCGTCCAGCAGCTCGTCCAGCGCGTCGTCGATCGAGCGCTGCAGGACCTGGACGTCGCGCACGTCGCCGAGCAGCCGGGCGTACCAGCGCAGACCCTCGTCGAGGACGGTGGCCGGGTTGGGGTCCAGCAGGTCGCGGATCTCCCGGAGCACGCTGCGGTACCGGCGGGTGGCGACCCGCGTGCGGTGCACGCTGTCGAGCATGCCGGCGCGCAGCTGGAGCTCGCCGGCGACCAGGGCGTCGTACTGGAGGTCCAGGTAGGCCTGAGCCAGCCGTTCGACGTTCTCCAGGCGGTCCTCGCCGGCGTCGGCGGTCGCGTCGTCCAGTCCTGCTGCCTGTGCCACCGTCAGACCTCCCTGGGCGGGCCGAGCCCCTCGAGTGAGCGGCTCCCACCAGTCTCCGGCATGAGCGGGGCCGAGGTGTCCACCGGCCGCTTCCGCCGTGAACGTGCGGGCGGCGGCCTCGACGCGGGCGCGGTGGCGCTCCCAGTCCGCGGCGTCGTGGTCGCCCAGCTGGGGCGCCGTCGCCGTCGACCCGGCCGCGCCGTCCAGCTGCTCCCGGACGATGTCGGCATGACCGGCGTGCCGGCTGGTCTCCGAGAGCACGTGGACCAGCATCTGGTGCAGCGTGACGTCGGGCGTGGACCACCACGGCACCATGCCGGTCGCCTCCAGGGCCAGCTCCCGGATGGTCGTCGTCCGAGTGCTCGCAGGCGCGCCGGTAGCGACCGACGATGTCGGCCCGCGTCTCGTCCTCGGTGGCCCACAGGTCGGCGTCGACCTCGGCGTCCTCGTCCCACCAGGGCAGCGGTTCCGGGAACGGCCGGTCGAACGCCCGCCCGAAGTACCACGCCTCGACCATCGTCAGGTGCTTGACGAGCCCCAGCAGGTTGGTGCCGGTCGGCGTCACGGGCCGCCGCACGTCGTACTCGGAGAGCCCGTCCAGCTTCCAGAGGATCGCCGACCGGGCCGTGCCGAGGTACTCGTGCAGGGTGTCCTTGGCCTCCGCGTCGCTCATCCCGGGAAGCCTGCCACCTCCGCAGCCTCCGGCCCGAGCTCCGCCTTTGGTTGGATGTCTGCGTCCCCGGTCGCAGCGAGGAGGTGCAGGGTGCTCGTCTCCATCGGGCTCATCGTCCTCGGGACGGCGGTATGCGTCGCCGCCTCGGTGCTGACCCGTCGGGCGCGGCGCCAGCGGCGGATCCGCTACGACAAGTCCCCGATGGCCGGTGACGTCTTCGGCGTGATCGGCACCGGGTTCACCGTCATCCTCGCCTTCGTCATCTTCACCGCGTTCGAGAGCTACCAACGGGCCCGGGACGCCGCGGGCGTCGAGTCCGTCGCCACCCGGCAGATGGAGTACCTCACCGAGTTCTTCCCCCAGCAGAGCCGGATCCAGCTGCAGGACGACCTCGTCTGCTACGCCCGGGCGGTGGTCCACGACGAGTGGCCACGCATGGCCACCGGTCAGTCCAGTCCGCGGTCGACCACTGGGTCACCGAGATCGACACCTCGATGGTGGACGTGCCCATCGCGTCCGCCAGGAGGTCGAGGTCTTCAACATGTGGTTCCAGCGTTCCGACGAGCGGCAGGAGGGCCGTCGCGGCCGGCTGGCCGAGGCGGTGCCGCTGATCCCCTTCTTCGTGTGGGCGGTGCTCGTCCTGCTGCTGGTGGTCGTCCTCGCGTACCAGATCGTCTTCGTCCGGGCCAGCCGCCCGCTGCTGCCCCAGGCGTTCGGCGTCGCGGCCACGGCCGGGACGCTCCTGGCCGGCATGGTCCTCATCTACGTGCTGGACATGCCGTTCGCCGACCGGGGCGCGGAGATCGCGCCGACCCGCATGCAGGCCACCTCCGTCGTGCTGGAGGCCCAGTACGAGGGCACTCCGGGCAGCATCCCGTGCGACGCGGACGGGATCCCCCGCGCGCCGTCCTAGCCGGCGACCTCGACCAGCCGGCCCAGGCTGGGCAGCCGCTCGACGATCTCGGCCGGCGGCGGGGCGTCCGAGACGACGGCGGAGATGTCGTCCCACCCGCACAGGTGGACCGGGGCGGACGCGAGGAACTTGCTCGAGTCGACCAGCAGCACCACCCGGTCGGCGATCGACATCAGGGCCAGCTTCGTCGGCCGCTCGTTGTCGGTCGAGACGTAGATGCCCTGCTCGTCGACCGCGGCCGCGCCGAGGAAGAGGGTCTGGACGCGCAACCCCGCCACCGCCTCGACGGTGCGCGGGCCGACGAACGCCTGGCTCTCCGGGAGCAGCTCGCCGCCGAGGCCGACCACCCGACCCAGGCCCCGGCTGAGCAGCACCTGCATCACCGGGATCGAGTGGGTGACGACGGTGCCTCGGAACGAGTCGGGCAGCGCCTGGACCACCGCGTACGTGGTCGTCCCGGCGTCGACCGCGATGGTGGCGCGCGCGGACACCAGCGCGGCGGCGGCCTCCCCGATGACCCGCTTGCCGGCCGCGTGCTCCTCGGCCCGGCCGGTGAACGCGGGCGAGTGCGGTGACGTGGAGAGGGCGCTGACGCCCCCGTGGACGATGCGCACCTTGCCCTGGTGCTCCAGCTTCCGCAGGTCGCGGCGCACCGTCATGTCCGAGACCCCGAGGCGGCGGGTCAGCTCGGTGACGGAGACGAAGCCGGCGTCGGCCACGGCGGCGAGGATCGTCCGGCGCCGTTCGGGCGCGCTGTCGTAGCGCAGCGAGGAGCCGTCGATCGCCACGGCCGCCGGGTCCTTCACGGCGCCCAGCATACGCGGAGTTCCTCACACGAATCTGTTGACTTTCCAACAAACAGTGTGGGAGTCTCAACATCGTTGACATCCCGTACGAAGGAGTACGACTCGCCATGGCGACCACCGTCACGAGCCCAGCCCGCCCCGTCGACGCCGTCTTCGTCGGCGTGGCCACCTACGACGCCATCGCGCTCGTGGACGGGTTCCCGGCCCCCGACGACCGGGTCCTGGCCGCCGAGGTCGTGTACGCCGGTGGCGGTCCCGCCGCGACCGCCGCCGTCGCGGCCGCCCGGCTCGGTGTCCGCTGCGCCTTCGTCGGCACCGTGGGCGACGACGACAACGGCCGGGCCATCCTCACGGGTCTCGAGGCCGAGGGTGTCGACGTCAGTGGCGTGACCGTCCTGCACCGGGCAGTCCTCGGCGGCCAGCGTGGTCATCGTCGACCGGGTGCGCGACAGCCGCGCGATCTGCAACCGTCCGGCGCCACGCATCGACATCAGCGCCGGGCTCGACCTCATCGCCGCCGGCCCGGTGGTCCACGTGGACCACGCCGGCTGGGGACCGGTCGCCGAGTCCGGCCTGGTCCGCGACGGACAGCTGCTGTCCGTCGACGCGGGCAACCCCATCCCCGGGTTCACTCCCCGCGGTGTCGGCCTGTTCGTGCCCACCGTCGAGGCCCTCCGGCGCACCTACGACCCGAACCGGCCGGTCACCGACCTGTTGGCGATGGCCGTCGCCGACGGGTGCGACGTCGTCGTCGCCACCGACGGGGCCCGCGGCTCCTCGGCGCTCACCGCCGGCGGGGAGTCGGCCCACGCCCCGGCATACCCCGCCGACATCCACAGCACCCTCGGTGCCGGCGACGTCTTCCACGGCGCGCTCGTCGCCGCGGTCGTCAAGGGCCTGCCGCTCGACCAGCAGCTCGCCTTCGCCAACGTCACGGCCGCGCTGTCCTGCCGCGGCCTGGACGGGCGCTCCCGCATCCCGTCCCTCGCCGAGGTCGAAGCGGCCATGCCGGCGAACGCCCACTGACCACTCACCAGCCGTCACGAACCGTCACGAACCGTCACGAACCGTCACGAACCAGGAGTACCGATGACCGACGTCACCTCCCCCACTCGTAACCCCCGCAGCGCCGGGCTGGCGCGGGTGGCCCGGCCCAGCGGCGCCTTCGCCATGCTCGCCGTCGACCAGCGCGAGGCGATGCGCGCCATGTTCGCCGAGCACCAGACCGAGCCGGTCACCGACCAGCAGCTCACCGACTTCAAGGTCGCCGCGACCCGCGTCCTCACGCCGTACGCGTCCGGCGTCCTCGTCGACAAGCAGTTCGCGTTCGACGCGGTGGTCGACGCCGGCGCCGTCGCCCCGACCTGCGGGCTCATCGCGGCGGCCGACCACTTCGTCGCCGGCAACGGCGAGTTCGTCACCGCCGTCGAGATCGACCACAGCCGTCGACCCCGCCGCCGTGCGGGACCAGGGCGCGGTGGCGATGAAGCTGCTCGTCATCCACCGTCCCGACGAGCCGGCGGCCACCCGCATCGCGATGGTCGAGGAGTTCGTCGAGCGGTGCCGCGCGGCCGGTCTGGCCAGCATCATCGAGCCGGTCGCCAAGGCGCCCCGCCAGGGCGGCGCGTGGGACTGGGACGACTGCGTCGTCGAGGCCGCCAAGGAGCTCGGCTCCCTCGGCGCCGACCTCTACAAGGCCGAGGTGCCGCTCAAGGGCCAGGGTCCCGCGGACGAGATCCGGCGCCGCTGCGCGCAGATCACCGAGGTCGTCTCCTCACCCTGGGTCGTGCTGTCGTCGGGAGTCCCTGCGGAGCTCTTCCCGCAGGCCGTCGAGCTGGCCTGCCGCGAGGGGGCCTCGGGCTTCCTGGCCGGGCGGGCCGTCTGGGCGGCGGTCATCGGCAGCGACGACGTCGAGCGGGACCTGAACGAGGTGTCCGTCCCGCGCCTGCAGCGGCTCGGCGAGCTCGTCGACGAGGTCGTCCAGCGATGACCACCGGCAGCGCCCCGCGGGTCGTCCTCGTCCCCACCGCCCGTCCCACCTTCGCCGTCGACGTCGCCCGGCGCCTGGCGGCCGAGGCCCGCGCCCTCCTGGTCGACCTCGGTGCCGAGGTCGTCGGGCCCGAGGACCTCGTCATGACGCCCGAGGACGTGGCGGCGGCGAAGCCCTACCTCGCCGGCGGCGCCGACCTCGTCGTCAACGTCTGCGCCTCCTTCTCCGACGCCACCCCGGCCCTCGAGCTCTACGCGGACCTCGAGCAGCCGGTGCTGCTCTGGTCGTTCCGCGAGCCCGGCCCCGTGGGCGACCGGCTGTGGCTCAACTCCATGTGCGGCGCCAACCTCTTCGGCCACGCGCTCGTGGTCCACGCGGGACGGACCCCCCACCTCGTCCTCGGCAACCCCGACGAGCCGGCCACCCGGCACACCCTCGCCGAGGCCCTCGCCGGGCGGCTGCCCGCCCTGGTCGACCTCCCGACGACGCGCGGACCTCGGGCCGACGCTCCCGCGGTGGTCACGACCCTGGACGGGCTGCGCGGTCGCCGGCTCGGCCTGGTCGGCGACGCCCCGCCCGGGTTCACGCCCAGCCAGTACGACGGCGCGCTGGTGTCGTCACTGTTCGGCATCGAGGTCGAACAGCTCGAGATCGACGCGATGTTCGACCGCGTCAACACCGTCGACGACGTCGTCGCGAAGTCGGAGTATGCGTCGGCCGTCGCCGCCCAGCCGTCGCTCGGGTCCGTCGACGCCGACCAGGCCCTCACCTCCGCCCGGATCACCACGGCGATGCGGGACTGGCGCGACGAGGGCGCGCTCGACGGGATGGCGATCCGCTGCTGGCCCGAGTTCCCCAACCAGCTGGGTGCCTGCCCCTGCTCGTCGCTGTCACGCGTGGCCGACGAGAGCACCCCGACGGCGTGCGAACGCGACGTCTACGGCGCGGTGACCATGCTCCTCATGGAGGCGCTCGGCTCGGGCACGACCTACCTCGTCGACACGGTGGACCTCGACGCGGAGGCGAACATCGTCCGGCTCTGGCACTGCGGCGCGGCCGCCACGTCCCTCGCGGCCGACCCGGCGGAGGCGACGCAGTTCACCCACTGCAACCGCAAGCTCGGGGTCGCCGGCAACTTCCCCCTGCGGACCGGACCCGTCGTCATGGCCCGGCTCACGGAGGACCCGGCCCGTCCGGGGACGCTCCGACTGCTCCTCGCCGCCGGCGAGTCGGTGGCCGAGCCCAACCGGTTCCAGGGCAACACCGCGGCGGTCCGCCTCGACGGCGACGCCGAGCGGTTCGTCACCGGCCTCGTCACCGGAGGCTTCCCGCACCACACCGTCCTCGCGTGGACCGACGTACGCCCGCAGCTGCGGGCCGCCGCCGACCACCTGGGGATCGCCGTCATCGACTGGTAGCAGCAGCGCAGGACCTAGGAGACAACGATGTCCGAGAAGTTCACCATCGACCGCCGGCGCTTCCTCACCGGGCTGGGCGCCCTGGGCACGGCCGGAGCCCTGACCGCCTGTGTGGGGCCCAACATCACCGCGCGCGGCGGGTCCACCGCTGGAAGCGGGGCCGGGGCGAGCGCGGCCCTGCTCGGCGCGACCGACAGCAAACCGGCCACCGGCACGATCTCGTTCGCCCACTGGCGGGCCGAGGACAAGGCGGTGTTCGACACCCTCATCGCGTCGTTCGTCAAGGCGAACCCGCAGGCCAAGGTGACCCAGGACATCTCGCCGTCGAACGACTACCAGAGCACCGCGCTGCAGAAGGTCAAGGGCGGCAACATCGGCAACGCCTTCACCGCCTTCCGCGGCGCGCAGTTCGTCAACATGGTCAAGGCCGGCCTGTATGCGGGGCTGGGCGCCCAGGCCTTCGTCGACGGGTACTTCGCGGAGCTCATCAAGGCGGGACAGGACCCGAGCCGCGCGCAGATGGGCCTGCCCTACCAGCTGGTGTTCAACATGCCGATCTACAACGAGGACGCGTTCAGCAAGGCGGGCGTCACCTCGCTCCCCGAGGACTGGGACGGCTTCCTCGCCCTCTGCGAGAAGCTCAAGGGCGCCGGCCTCGTGCCGATCGCCTGGCCGGGCGGCGAGCCCGCGAACTCCGGCCAGCTCATCAACGCGATGGTCATGAACAACATGCCGACCGACACGGCGTTCGCGGACATCGAGGCCGGCACCCGGAAGGTCACCGACGACTGGTTCATCGCCACGCTGAAGCAGTACCAGCAGCTGGCGCCCTACTTCGAGCCGAACTCCACCGGCACCGCCTCCGAACCGCTCCAGCAGCTGTTCGCCAGCGGCAAGGCGGCGATGCTCGCCACCGGGTCGTTCCACATCAGCGCCGTCCGCAAGCTCGGTGCCCAGTTCCCGATCAACCTCATCGCGCCGATCACCGTGAGCAAGGACAAGGCGAAGTACGAGGGGATCTACAACGCGACCTTCATCCTCGGCGTCAACACCGCCGGGAAGGAGCAGGACACCGCCGCCAAGTGGCTGCAGTTCCTCTCCGACCCGGTCAACGCCGCCGTCTACGCGAACGGCACCTCGCAGCACCTCACGGTGAAGAACGTCGACTACACCAACGCCGACCTCAAGCACACCGCCCCGTGGCTCGAGAAGAAGACCCTCCTCGCGCCCCGGTTCCAGTTCAACAACCTCGACATCCGCAACGCCGTCGAGGCCGCCTGCGTCGCCGTCGTCGGTGGGACCGGCCCGGACCAGGCCGCGCAGCAGGCGCAGACGGTCATCGACCAGAAGCGGAAGTGACCATGGCCACCACGCTCACCTCCCCGAGCCAGGCGAAGGGCCCGGACGCCGCCGACACCCAGCCGAAGCCCAAGGGCCGCAACCCGATGGCGGCCCACCCGGCGCTGTGGCTGTTCCCCATCCCCGCGCTGGTCCTCTACGTCGCGTTCTTCGTGGTCCCCACGATCCAGGGAGTCGTCTACGCCGTCACCGACTGGGACGGCTTCAGCCCGACGGCGCAGTTCGTCGGCCTCGACAACTTCGCGACCATCGCGACGTCCGACGACCTGTTCCGCAACGCGCTGAGCAACAACCTCAAGTTCATGCTCGTCGTCGTCATCTTCCAGACGATCTTCTCGCTGGCACTCGGGGTCTACCTCACCAAGAACACCAAGTCGTCGGTCGCCCTGAGGTCGCTCTACTTCTTCCCGACCATCCTCTCCAGCGTCTCCGTCGCGTTCATCTGGAAGTTCGTCTACGACCCCAACTTCGGGCTCATCAACACCGTGCTCGGCGCGGTCGGGCTGGACCGGTTCCAGAGCGCCTTCCTCGGCAACGACAACCAGGCCATCTACTGGGTCGCCATCACGCAGGTGTGGTTCCACGTCGGCCAGATGATGATCATCTACGTCGCCGGGCTGCAGCAGATCCCGCAGGAGCTCTACGAGTCCGCCGAGATCGACGGGGCCGGCCGCTGGCAGCAGTTCCGCTACGTCACGCTGCCGATGGTCGCCCCCGCCACGGCGATCGTCATGGCCTACACCACGGTGCAGTCGTTCAAGGCCTTCGACCTGATCCTCGGCCTCGGCGGCAACCCACCCAAGGGCTCGCTCGACATCCTGTCGACGCGCATCTACGCCGGCTTCGCGAACTCCCAGTTCGGTTACGCCGCAGCGGAGTCCCTCGTCTTCATGGCCCTCATCGCCGCCATCACGTGGTTGCAGCGGCGTGCGGTCAAGGCCAGCAACCCGGACGCCTGAGGAGATCGACATGACCTACCAGCTCACCCGCCGCGTGGTCCTCGGGATCTACGCCGTCCTCGTCATCGTCCCGCTCGTCGTCGTCATCTTCGGCAGCCTCAAGACCAGCCAGGAGCTGTTCGCCTCGCCGTTCACGCCCCCGACGGACCTCCAGCTCGACAACTACAGCAAGATCGTCGGCGAGTCCGGGCTCGGGGTGGCGTTCCGCAACAGCGTCATCGTCACCGGCTGCTCGGTGCCGCTCACGCTGTTCATCGCCAGCCTGGCGTCCTACGGGATCGCCCGCATCCCGGGCTGGAAGAGCGGCCTGCTGTTCGGGTTCTTCGTCCTCGGCATGGCGGTCCCGGCCCAGGCCAACATGATCCCGCAGTACGTGCAGTTCGAGACCTTCGGCCTCACCGACTCGCTCGTCGGCCTCATCCTCATCAACATCGTCGTGACGCTCCCGATCGCGGTGTTCATCATGACCGGGTTCCTCAAGACGCTGCCCAAGGAGCTGTTCGAGGCGGCGGCCGTGGACGGGTCGGGGCCGTGGCGCACCTACCGCTCGATCGTCATCCCGGTCTCCGTGCCCTCGCTGTCGGCCACCGCGATCTTCCTGTTCGTCATCCACTGGAACGACCTGCTCTACCCGCTGCTGTTCATCCAGGACGCCGCGAAGCGCACCATCCCCGTGGCCCTGCTGTCGTTCCAGGGCGAGTTCCTCACCGACTACCCGCTGCTGTTCACCGGCGTCGTCGTGGCCTCCGCGCCCATCGTCATCGCCTACGTGTTCCTGCAGCGCTTCTTCGTCGCCGGCATCACCGCCGGCGCCGTGAAGGGCTGACCGTGACCGACACCGCTGTGCTGCTCCGCCGGGTGACCGGCGTCCGTCCCGACGGCGCCGGCGTCACCCTCGACGTCGACGCCATCCCCGGCGTCCAGCTCGGCATGATGCCGGGCTGGCTCACCGGGGAGCCGCTGGCGGACCAGGGGGTCGAGACCCAGATGCCGAACCTCCCCGACATCACCCTGCCCCCGACCGACGTCACGCCGTACGCCGTGCGGGTCACCGCCCCTCAGCCCGGCTGCCTACGGCTGGTCCTCGCGCCGGCCGGGCGACGCCGCGCTCGCGGACGACGGGACCGGCCTCGGCATCGTCGTCCACCCGGCCCCCGCGCCGGCCGCGGATCGACGTCGAGGAGGACGGCGATCACGTCGTCCTCCGCGCCGGCGGGCTGCGGCTCACGGTCGGCCGGGCACCGTTCACGCTGGTCCTCACCGACGTCGAGACCGGCGACACGGTCCTCCGGACGGCGGACCGGCTGCGCCAGGTCGCCGGGCTGCTCACCGCGCCGTCGGTGGTGGCCGACGACGAGCGGGACGACGCTCAACCTCGAGCTCGGACCGGACGAGGACATCCTCGGCTTCGGTGAGCAGTTCGGACGGCTGGTCAAGAACGGGCAGAAGCTGCGGCTGCGCAGCGAGGACGCCTGCGGCACCGGCACGGGGATGGCCTACAAGCCGGTGCCGGTGTGGCACTCGTCGCGGGGCTACACCGGGTTCGTCAACACCGGTGCGGTCGTCACCGCCGACGTCGGCCACTCCCGGCCGTCGGTGCTGTCCCTCGGCGTCGACGACGCGGTCGTCGACCTCTACGTCATGGCCGGCGCCGACCCCGCCGCCCGGCTCACCGCGTACACCGCGCTGACCGGACGGCCGGACGTGCCGCAGCCGTGGGCCTTCGGCTACTGGATGGGGCGCTGCCGCTACCACACCAGCGAGGAGATGCTCGAGGTCGGCCGGACGATGCGCCGGCACGAGGTGCCGCTCGACGTGCTGCACCTCGACCCGGACTGGCTCGTCGTCGACCGGCTCAACACCGACTTCATCTGGAACACCTCACGGTTCGGCGACCGCAAGCAGTTCGTCGCCGACCTCGGGGACCTGGGCATCCGGCTCTCGGTGTGGGAGCTGCCCTACCTCGACCCGGCCTCGCCGATCTTCGAGCACGCCGAGCGCGAGGGGTACCTCGTCCGGCGCACCGACGGCAGCCTCGCGGGGATCGTCAAGACCCCGACCCCCGACGGACGGATGCGGGCGCTCATCGACTTCACCAACCCCGACGCCCGCCGGTGGTGGCAGGAGATGCACCGCGAGTTCCTCGACGACGGGGTGGCGGTCTTCAAGACCGACTTCGGGGAGGCACTGCCCGACGACGTCGCGCTCTTCGACGGCACTCCCCCGCACCAGGCGCACAACCTCTACCCCCTGCGCTACAACGGCGCGGTCTCGGACGCCATCCGCGAGTTCACCGACCGCCCGCCGCTGGTCTGGGGCCGCAGCGGATGGGCCGGCTCCCACCGGTACCCGGGCCAGTGGGGTGGCGACGCGGAGTCGACGGTCGCGGGGATGCAGGCGACGGTGCGGGGCGGGCTCTCGTACGCGATGAGCGCCCCGGGCTTCTGGAGCCACGACATCGGCGGCTTCTTCGGGCCCGAGCTCACGCCCGCGCTCTACGTCCGGTGGACCCAGCTCGGCGCGCTGTCGCCCCTCATGCGGGCCCACGGCCTGCGACCGCGCGAGCCCTGGGCGTTCGGCGACGAGGCGCTGCGCATCTGCCGGGACTGGGTCCGGCTGCGCTACTCGCTCCTGCCCTACCTCTGGCAGGTCGCCAACGAGTCCGCCGCGAACGGCTGGCCGGTGATGCGGCCGCTCGGCTTCCACTACCCCGACGACCGGGTCGCCCGCAGCGTCGACGACAGCTTCCTGCTCGGCCGGGACCTCCTGGTGGTGCCGGTGTTCGACGACGCCGAGGGTCCCGTGCGCCGGACGTTCTACGTGCCGGAGGGCCGGTGGCACGACCTGGCGGACGGCACCGTCTACTCCGGGGCCGGGCTTCCACACCGTCGACGTCCCGCTCGACGCGATGCCGCTGCTGGTCCGCGAGGGAGCGGTCATCCCGCGGGTGGACGTCGACGCGAGCGTGCGCTCGGTCGCCGACCTGCTGGACCGGCCCTGGCGAATGCACGCCTACGGCAGCGCACCCACCGAGGACCACGCGTGGGTCGGCTTCGACGGCCAGCCCGTGCACGGCGAGGTCGTCCGCCATGGCGGTTGACCCCGGCCGCTGGGCGGACCTGCCGGAGAAGCTCTCCGCGCTGGCGACCGTGGCCCGCGACCGCAACCTGGACACCCTCGTGCTCCGGGAGCCGGCCAACCTCACGTGGCTGCTCGGCGCTCGCGTCAACGTCCCGCAGACCCTCGACTCCGCCTGCCTCGACGTCGTCGTCGACGTCGCCGACCAGGGGCAGCCCCGGATCACCGTGGTCACCAACGCGATCGAGGCACCGCGCCTGCGCGACACCGAGCTCGCCGGGCTCGACGCCGAGTGGGATGTCGTCGCCTGGTGGGAGGGGCGGGACCCGAGACTGCCGCGCGGTGACGGCGTCGGCAGCGACCGGCCGCTGCCCGACACCGCGTCGATCGCCGGCGAGCTCGCGGCGGTGCGGCGACACCTCACCGATCACCAGCAAGGGCTCCTCCGTCAGGTATGCGTCGACGCGGCGGGTGCCGCCACGGACGCGGCCACGGAGCTCGCACCGACGACCACGGAGTACGAGGCCGCCGGGGCGCTGGCGCGCGCACTGCTCGCCCGCGAGCTGGATCCCATCGTGCTGCTCGTGGGCGGTGCGCCGCGCCTCGACGCCCACCGTCATCCCCTGCCGACCGGCGCCGCGCTCGGCGAGCGCGGCATGCTCGTCGCCTGCGGCCGCCGGCACGGGCTGGTCGCCAGCGTCACCCGGATCGTCGCGTTCGCCCCGCTCGACGCGAGCGAACGCGACGCGTACGAGCGCCTGCTCCTCGTCGAGCGGGCGTTCCTCGACGCCTCCCTCGTCGGCGCCCGCCTGGGTGACGTCGTCACCGCCGGCACGCAGGCGTACCGGACCCAGGGGTTCGACCCGGACGAGTGGCACCGCCACCACCAGGGCGGGTTCAGCGGGTTCGTGCCCCGCGAGTTCCCCGCGTCGCCCGCCAGTGACGACGTGGTGCCGGACGGCGCGGTGCTCGCGTGGAACCCCAGTGGGGGCGGCTGGAAGGTCGAGGACACCACGCTCGTGACCGACGCCGGTCCGGAAACGCTCGTGCACGACGAGGCGTGGCCCACCGTCACCATCGGTGACCGCCTCCGACCGGACGTCCTCGTCCGCTGAACCGCATCCGCTTTACTCGCAACGATTTCGCACAAGGAGAATCCCGTGACCATCACCGCCAGCCACCTCGTCGACGGCACCTGGGAGGACGGCGACAGCACGGTCGACGTCACCAACCCCGCCGACGGCAGCGTCGTCGGCCGACTCGCCTGGGGCGACGCGAAGACCGCCCGGCGCGCGGCCGACGCGGCGGCCCGGGCCTTCGCCGACTGGTCGGACCTGCCGCCCCGGCGCCGGGCCGACATCCTGCTCGAGGCGAGCCGGCTCATCGCCGAGCGCGCCGACGCCATCGGCGACCTGCTCGCGCGCGAGGCCGGCAAGCGGCGGCCCGAGGCGGTCGGCGAGGTGGCCTACAGCGCGGAGTACTTCCGCTGGTTCGCCGAGCAGGCCCGCCGCCCGCAGGGCGAGGTGCTGGCCCACGAGGCCGCCGACCGCCGCCACCTGACCGTCCGCCGGCCGGTCGGCGTGGTGGCCTCGCTGACGCCGTGGAACTTCCCGTGCTCGATCCAGGCCCGCAAGCTGGCCCCCGCCCTCGCCGCCGGCTGCACGGTCGTGGCCCGCGTCTCGGAGAAGGCGCCGCTGGCGGCGACGGAGATGGTCCGGGCCCTGGTCGACGCCGGCGTCCCGGCCGGCGTCGTCAACCTGGTCCACGGCCCGGCCCGCGAGGTGACCCAGAGCCTGCTGGACCACGAGGCGGTCCGCGCGGTGACGTTCACCGGCTCCACGCCCGTCGGCCGGGAGATCATGGCCAGCGCGGCGCGACGGGTCGTCCGGCCGCTGCTCGAGCTCGGCGGCGACGCGGCGTTCATCGTCTTCGACGACGCCGACGTCGACGCCGCGGTCGAGGGCGCGCTGCTGGCGAAGTTCCGCAACACGGGGCAGTCCTGCATCGCGGCGAACCGGTTCGTCGTGCACGAGGACGTCTACGACGAGTTCGTCGAGGCCCTCGTCGCGAGGGTCGACGCCATGACCGTCGGGGACGGGCTGGCCGACCCGCTGCCCGACCTGGGACCGGTCATCGACGCCTCCCGGGTGGAGGCGGTGTCCACGCTCGTCGACGACGCGCTCGCGATGGGGGCGACCCGCCTGACCCGTGACCGCGACCTCCCCGACGGTGGGACGTTCCTCGCCCCGACGCTGCTGGCCGACGTGCCCGACACCGCCGACATCGCCACGCAGGAGGTGTTCGGGCCGGCCGCCGCGGTCTTCCGGTTCCGCGACACCGCCGAGGCGCTCGCCCGCGCGAACGCCACCGAGATGGGCCTCGCCGGCTACCTCTGGTCGCGCGACGTCTCCCGGTGCTGGCGCGCCGCCGAGCACCTCGAGGCCGGCATCGTCGGCGTCAACAACGCCCTCCCGTCGGTCGCCTTCGCGCCGATGGGCGGGGTCAAGCAGTCCGGCCTCGGCCGGGAGGGGGCGGCGCTCGGGCTGGAGGAGTTCGAGGACGTGCGCTACCTGGCCCTCGGCCTGTGACGTGACCCTGGAGCTCGTCTTCCTCCCCCTCGGGGTCCTCGTGGGCGCTCTCACCCAGCGCATCACCGGCGTGGGCTTCGCCCTCGTCGCGGCTCCGCTCCTCGTCCTCGTGGCCGGACCGTTCGAGGGGATCCTCCTGTCGAACCTGCTCGGCGCCATCGTCGCCGCGACCGTCCTCGTGGTCAGCTGGCGGGACGTCGAGTGGCGGAAGGCGGTTCTGCTCGGGGTGCCCGCGCTCGTCGCCGTGCCGGTAGGTGCCTGGGTCGCGCGAACCCTTCCACCGGCCCCGTTGATGGTCGTCGTCGGGTTGCTGGTCGTCGCGGCGCTCGTCGCGGTGCTCGTGAGCGAGCGGGCCCGCGTCCTGCGTGGTCGAGGGGGCGCCGTCGCGGCCGGCGCCATGAGCGGCTTCATGAACGTCACGGCCGGGGTCGGCGGACCCGCGATCATCCTCTACGCGGTCAGCACGGCGTGGGAGCACCGACGATTCCTCGCGACGTTCCAGGCATACACCCTCGTCGTGAGCCTCGCCTCGCTGCTGGCCAAGGGTGGGCTGCCGCAGGTGTCGTCCGCTGAGCTCCTGCTGTGCCTCGCTGGGCTTGCGCTCGGGCTCGCCGGCGGCCAGCTCCTCGCCAGTCGTGTCGACCACGTGACGGCACGGCGCCTGGCCATCGGCCTGGCCCTGGTCAGTGCGGTCGCCACGGTGGTCAAGGGCGTCCTCAGCTGGTGACCAGCCGGTGTCGCTCCCGACCGGACCGGGGCGGCTGACGCGCCATGATGGCGTGGTGACCGGGACATCGGACGCCTCGCCGGCCGAGGGCTACCTGCCCGGGAGCCCGGAGTACCGGCGGGTCCTCGTGGCCCTGTTCGTGGCCGGCCTGGCGACGTTCGCCGTGCTGTACAGCCCACAGGCGATCCTGCCCGAGCTCTCCGAGCAGTTCGACGTCTCGGCGACGAGCGCCACGCTGAGCGTGTCGTTGACGACGCTCGGCCTCGGTGCGGCGCTGCTGGTCGCCGGGCCGTGGTCCGACGTCACCGGACGGACCCGGCTCATCCACCTGTCGATCTGGGCGTCGGGGGTCGTCGCCGTCGCGAGCGCGGTGGCGCCGGGATGGACCGCCCTGCTGGCCCTCCGGCTGTTGCAGGGCGTCGTCCTGGCCGGGCTGCCGGCCGTGGCGACGGCCTACCTGCGGGAGGAGCTGCACCCGTCGACGCACGCCCGAGCCGCCGGCCTCTACATCGGGGGCACGGCGCTCGGCGGGATGGCCGGCCGCCTCAGCGTGGGGATCGTCGCCGACGTCGCGGGTTGGCGCTGGGGGCTCGCCACCGTCGCCGGACTGGCCCTCGCCGCCGCCCTGGTCGTGCAGCTGCTCCTGCCCGCGTCCCGGGGGTTCGTGGCCGCTCCCCGTGACCTCCGCCAGGTCGTGCGCCGTGGTCGCGAGGCCGTCACCGACCGGGTGCTCGTCGTGCTCTACGTCGTCGGCGGCTGCTCCATGGGCGCGCTCGTCGCGGTGTTCAACATCGTCGGGTACCGGCTGACCGGCGAGCCGTTCGACCTGGGGCTGGCTGCGGCCAGCCTCGTCTACCTGGTGTACCCGGTGGGGACGGTCAGCTCGGTCGTGTTCGGGCGGCTCGCCGACCGGTTCAGCCGGCGCGCGGTGACCCCGGTCGCGTGCCTCATCGCCATCGCCGGTGTGCTGCTGACCCTCGCCCCCTCGCTGTTCGTGCTGGTCGTCGGCCTGGCGTTGCTGACGGCCGGGTTCTTCGCCGTCCACGGGATCGCCAGCGGTTGGGTGCCGGTTCGGGCGCACGCCGGTGGGGTGTCCACAGGTCAGGCGGCGTCGCTCTACCTGTTCACGCTGTACCTCGGCTCGTCGGTGTTCGGCAGCCTCGCCGGCACGGTGTGGCACAGCACGGGGTGGCCCGGCGTGGTCGTGCTGGCGGTCGTGCTCTTCGCGGTGACCGGCGGCCTGACGCTGTGGTTGCGCCGGAGCCCCACGCTGCTCACCACTCCCCCGCCGTGACCCACGGCAGGATCCACGGCAGGCCGTCCCACCGGTGCTGACGTAGGTTGGTGGCATGACGGATACGCAGCCCGGGGCGGACCGGTCGGTCAAGGTCGAGGCGGTTCAGGCGGTCGTGGACCGGATCACGTCGTGGCAGGACGGCGCGACCGAGGAGACGGTCCGACAGGAGCTGCTCCAGGGACTGTCGGACGCGCAGCTGGACGTGCCGCCGACGTTCGTCGACGAGGTCGTCCGCCGGGTGCGCGACAACACCGAGCACTTCGACGTCGAGCCACTGCTCACCGCCACCGACTGACGCGCGACTGAGCCGCGTTGGTGACCGCGGCCGTCAGCGCCGGAACGCGAAGTCGGTGACCTCCGGCAGCCGGCGGTATCCCGCGGCCGCGTAGGTCGCGACGCCGCGTTCGTTCGAGCTCGGCGTGGCGACGGAGGCGCTCGAGGCGCCCATGCTGCGCAGGGCCGCGGCGGCCGCGACGGTGATCGCCGTGCCGTACCCGTGGCGGCGGTGGTCCCGGTGGACGCCCATCGGCTCCAGCAGCCCCGGTCGACCCGGGCCGGCCGACCACACGGTGACCGCGGCGACGGCGTTGTCCTGACCGTCGTAGCCCACCAGGCAGCGGGCCTGCCGGTATGCCGACTCCCTCGACATCCGGTGCCACGCCTCCGCCGTGAAGGTGGAGTTCTCGAACGCCGCTCGTTGCACCGCAACCCGGTCACCGACGTGCTCAGGGCCGACCGTCTCCACCCGGAGGCCCGGATCCTCGACCGGGTCGCGGAGATCGCGGACGAGTGGCGACCACGGCTCGTCGTCGACCCACCCGTGGGCGTGCAGCAGCGAACGGAAGGCGGTGCCGAAGCGGGCCTCGACCGTGACCTTGGCGGCGTCGAGGACGCCCCGCGTGGGGTCCTCCAGGTCACGCACCAGCGCCTCCGCGACCGACTCGTCGTGGTCGGCGGACGGCGCGATCGCCATCCGGATGAGCGCGGTCTCGTCCTGGAACCCGATGGCCACCGCCGCGTCGTCGACCGTCCAGACGCGCAACGACGTTGCCAGCGCTGCAGATCCGAATCGCCACTGCCACCCCAGGTCACCGGGGTGCAGCTGGACCGGGACGCCGTCCTGCTGCCAGGAAGCCAGCTCGGCCACCACGTCGTCCAGCTGGTCCGGCGTCGGGGTCGAGAGGTCGAGGGCCATGGGTCGATCAAAGCCGAGGTCGACGGTCCCCGCGCATCCGACTTCTCGGCGTCAGGACTCGGCCCGTCGGGGAACCTCCCGCAGCAGGAGGACGGCGCCGAGACTGACCAGTCCCACCGCCAGCATGTAGGCCGACACCGGCCAGGACGCCCCGGTCGCCGTCTGCAGTGCGGTGGCGATGAGCGGCGCGAAGCCACCGCCGACGACCGCGCCCACCGCATACGCGAAGGACGCGCCGGTGTAGCGGTATCGCGGCTCGAACAGCTCCGCGAAGAACGCCGCCTGCGGCCCGTAGGTCAGTCCCAGCCCGACGGTCAGGACGACGACACTCGCCACGATGAGCGCGGGGACCGCGGTGTCGACGAGCAGGAAGAACGGGAACGCCCACAGCACCAGCAGTACCGAGCCGACGAGGTAGACCGGCCGTCGACCCACGCGGTCCGACCAGCGGGCGCCCACGACGATGAAGACCAGCCACACGACGGAGCCGATGATGACCACCGTCAGCATGAAGCCGCGCGACAGCTTGAGCACGGCCGTGCCGTAGGCGAGCAGGTAGGCCAGGAAGATGTAGCCGATCGCGGTGTTGGCGACGAAGCTCAGTGCGGCGAGCACCAGCTCACGGCGCCGCTCCCGGAACACCTCGACGATCGGGCGGCGGCTGCGCGCCTGCTCCCCGAGCAGCGCCGTGAACACGGGGCTCTCGGCCAGCGACAGGCGGACGACCAGGCCGACCGCGACGAGCACGATGCTGAACAGGAACGGCAGCCGCCAGCCCCAGGCCTCGAACTGCTGCGGGGTGGTGAACGCGGTGACGGCGATGAACATCAGCTGCGCGAGGATCAGCCCGGCCGGCACCCCGATCTGCGAGAACGCGCCGTATGCCCCGCGCTTGCCGGGCGGGGCGTGCTCGACCGCCATCAGCGCGGCTCCGCCCCACTCACCGCCCGCGGAGACGCCCTGCAACAGCCGCATGACGACCAGGAGGACCGGCGCCCAGACGCCGATCTGGTCGTAGGTGGGCAGCAGCCCCACCCCGACCGTGGCCGCACCCATGAGCAGCAGGGACGCCACGAGCATGGCCTTGCGCCCCACCAGGTCACCGAAGTGCCCCCACAGCACGCCGCCGACCGGTCGGGCCAGGATGCCGACGCCCAGCGTCGCGAACCCGGCGAGGGTGCCCGACGCGGGCGAGAGCGTCACGAAGAACTGGGTGTTGAACACCAACGGCACGGCCGTCGAGAAGATGAAGAAGTCGTACCACTCGATCGTCGTCCCGATCGAGCTCGCCACCGCGACCCGTCGCAGCTGTCCGGCGTCGACGCCGACCGTTGTCGCCATGTGGTCACCTTGTCAGTCGGAGACGGCGCAGAGCCACCGGCGGGCGGCTGCGATGCTGGGGCGATGGCTACCACGTCCGAGCGGCTGGCCGCCGAGCGGGAGGAGGTCCGGGCCCGGCTGGCGAGCATGACGGCCGACCTGGCGGCCCTCTTCGCCGCCTCGAAGGACTCCAACGCCGACGACGAGCACGATCCCGAGGGGCAGACCATCGCCTACGAACGGTCACAGCTGCAGGCCCTCATCGACGGGGCGCAGGCGCACCTGTCCGGCATCGACGCCGCCGAACGCCGTCTGCAGGACGGCCGCTACGGCGTCTGCGAGGTGTGCGGCGTACGCATACCCGCCGCCCGGCTCGAGGCCCGGCCGACGGCCCGGACCTGCGTGCCGCACGCCGCGCCCGGACGGTCGTGAGCCCCTGCGGTGGCTGGAGTCAGCTGGTCGGGGCCGGGGTCAGCCGGACGACGTCGATGGCTCCGTCGACCACGAGCTCCGGCGCCGTCTCACCGTCCGCGGCGGGCAGCAGCTCGGCGGTCAGCTTGCGGTCCGGTGAGAGCCAGATCTCGTACCTGACCGGCTCGGCCTCCTCCTCCTCGATGCCTCGCTCGACCCACTTCGTGGTCGTGGGGACGATCAGCAGCGGCATGAGCACCGGGACCAGCAGCAGCCGGATCCAGTCGAAGAGCGTGTTGTCCGAGAAGCCGCTCCACTCGATCGGCAGCCGGTAGGCGAAGACGACGAAGACGATGAAGGCCGCGACGACGCCGGCCAGCAGCCACTTGTGCCACGGCTGGATCGTCCGCTCGGCGGTCCAGAACTTCACCGTCGCGATGACGACGGGGAGCAGCAGCACCTCGAACCAGTCCCACAGCGTGTTGCCGGCGAACCCGGTCCAGGCCCACTCCAGCCAGTAGGCGAGGAAGACGAACACCGCGAACGCCACCGCGACGGCGATCAGCGGCGCCCGCCGCGTCTTGGTCATCTTGTCGTGCGACCGGAGCCAGAGCGGCAGCGTGGCGAGCGCCAAGGGCAGCGCCAACAGCTTCATCCACGCCCACAGCGTGGCGTTCGTGGTCAGCCCGGTCCACGGCCAGCCCTGGCCGTAGCCACCCCACAGGACGACCGCGACCGCGGCGACGATCAGCAGGGCGCCGACCAGCCGCGGCGAACGGCGGACGGGTGTCGGGACTGTCTGGCTCCATGACGCATACCCCCTCATAACGGATGACCAGGCCGAGTCTCCTCCGCTGTGCGGCGAACGACCATCCCCCAGCGGATGACGCTGCGACGGACCCGGTGGTCCTCCACTGGGAGGACCGCGCGGCGCCGGTCGGGCGACCGGCGGGCGGAGGTCAGTCCGTTCCCACGGCAAGGGTGTCGAGGTCGCGCAACGCGAATCGCAGGTGCTCCCAATACTCCTCGAGCACCACGTGCAGGCAGGACCGGACGGTCTCCGGGTGCTGCGGGGCGTGGGGGTTGGCGCGTGTCTGGTCGAGCACCTCGGCGTGACGGTGGCCAGGAAGTCCCGGACGAGGGTGGTCCGGTCGTCCCAGGCGACGAGCACCTCGCCGTATGCCGGGGCGTCGGCCGACCGCGGGGACGCCCGCCGGCTCGTCCGGACCGGTGATGCCGAGCCCGAGAGGGTGGAACGGCTCCGCGCGTTCGAGCACGGCCCGGCCCAGCCAGAGGTCGGTGGCGTGCACCAGGTGCCGCAACGTCTGGGCGAAGGACCACTCCCCCGCCACCGAGACGTCGACCGAGCCCTCCGGCAGTTCCGCCGCCCGGTCCAGAGCACGGCGCCAGGCGGCCTCGACCGCGGTCCACGCGGCGCGCAGGCCCTCGGGGGTCGACGCCCGGCGGTCGGCGCGGCCGGGGAAGCGGTCGTCGAGCTGCTTCTCGACGTACCCCGACACGTCGACCCCGTTGACCAGCAGCGGCTCGCCGTGGACCAGCCACGGAGCGTCGATGTCCATGCCGGACACCTCGACACCACGCATCACGACGCCGGACAGGTCGCACTCCGCGAACCGCGCCCCCCGCAGGTCCCGACCGACGAACTCGTTCTCGCTGCTCATGCGGGCCACTGTGGCACTGGTCCCCGACACGCGGAGTCAGGGAGCCGCGCGCTGTCGTGGACGGCCGCGACAACCGGGTGGCGGCCGGCTGTCCTCCGACCGGAGGACGAGGCGGTCCCCCGAGCCGCTGCCCGATCGGGTGACACCACGACGGTGCTGGGGTCGCGAGGATCGCCGTCCACCCGCTTTCCCCGTGCAAAGGACGTGTCCCCCATGAAGTTCCCCATGATGACGAACAGGACGTTCGTCAGAGGCGATCGCTGTCGCGTGTGCCGCCACCGCTGTCGCCGCCGGCGTCGTCCTGGTCGAGGCCGCGAGCGCCGAGGCCGGTGAGCTCACCGTCGTCGAGGGCTACCGCACCACCCTCAGCCCCCTGCAGTCGGTGGGGCTGCCGGTCCTGGCCTGTCCCGCCGGGACCTACCTGTACCGCGCGAACTACTCGCCGGGCCGCCTGGTCCCCGGCGGCGTACAGGTCGTCGAGTCCGGCGGCGTGGGCGTGAGCATGGGTGGCGCGTCGCTGGCGTGGTCCAGCCGACAGGGGCTCCCCGTCGGGGTGCAGGTCTACGACCGAGACGGCCGCCCCGGCGTCGGCCACGAACTGGAACCTGTCGTCGCGAGAGGTCGTCATCAACCTCGTCTGCACGACGAACCCGTGGAACGCCCTCTACGACGACCCGTACCACGTGCGCGACTGACCTCGCGGCCGAGCGCCCCTGCGAGCGGGGGTGAACGGGCCGGGTTCCGCGCTCGTCGTTCCCCCGTCCGCCTCACCGGTGACCGACCAGGTGCCGATGAGCTTCTCGAGCGATCGCAGGTCAGGGGCGGCCGACACGGCGACGATGCGCGACGCGTCCCGTGACGTGCGCCCGAGGCAGTCCTGTCGGCCCTGTCCTCGGCGCTCGAGGCGCTGGCGGACCGAGGACAGCTGCGCATCGACGACCCCGATGTCGCCGCCGAGCACTTCGCCTTCCTCATCATGGGCGCGGACATGGACCGGGGCCTGTTCTCCTCCCGTGCGGTGTCCGACGCACGGGTGCGAGCGCGGGCCGACGCCGGCGCCGCGGCGTTCCTGCGCGCATACCGGCCCTGACTCCCCCGGCGGACCTATCTTCGGCGCGATGCCGTGACGGTCAGCAGGGCGAGGTGCCAGTCGAACCACGGCTCGGCCGGCTGCTCGAGGATCTCCGCCACCAGGGCCTCGTCGAAGAGTCGCCGGCTCAGCTCCTCACGGTGAGCGGCGGGGACGGACGCGAGCAGGCTCGGTCCGAAGGACACCCGGACGGCGGCCGCCACGGCCCGCGCATACGCCGACGGGTCTCCCTCGAGGCTCTGCTCCCACAGGGGGTCGCCGAGTCGGACGAGCTCGCAGTGCTCCAGCTGCAGGCGGGTATGCGAGGAGCCCGTCGTGAACGGCCTGCGCCACTCCGCCTCGGTGCGGTACCAGACGGGGATGGCCAGGCGCTCCACCACCTCGGCGGGGACCGGACCGCGTACCTCGTCGCGGCGCAGCAGCTCGGCCAGCGTCACCATCACCCGCTCGGCTCCGCTGGCGCCACCTGCATCCGCGGCCCCGCACACGATGACGACCCGTCCACCGGGGACGAGCTCCTCACCACGGGCGGCCAGGAACGCCTCCCAGTCGGCGGCCGCCTGCGCCCGCCACGGGACCTGCTGGTCGGCGGGAGCCACGTGCGGCCAGACGCCGGTGATGGGACCCGGCGGCCGGCTCAGCCAGTGCAGCGCGATCGAGCTCCAGCCCAAGGACACCGTGCCCGACGGTGCGAGCTGCTCGAAGTAGGACCGCCCGACCGCCACGGGGAAGATCCCAGGCCGTTGGTAGGTCAGCGGATCATGGGCGATCGTGCCGAACAGCGAGGAGTAGTCGTTGTCCGGCAGGTCGGTGTGGAGGACCCAGACCTGGAGGTCCGGTCCGAGACGTGACCGCAGCGCCTCCACCGCGGCCGCCATGGGTACCAACGAGTTCCGCCCCTCCGAGCACCCGTAGTCGGCCAGGACGACCGGCCCAGCCGCATCGGGACGTGGCACGGTCTCGGCGGCCGTCACGAGCAGCGGGACACCCCGGTCGCCCGCCGCCGCCTGCGCCGTCGAGTTCCGGTTGTACCGTCCGTCTCCCTGCATGGGTGCCGATGACACGAGTCGTCCTCTCCCGGACCGTCAGCCCTGGAGGTCCCTCGTCGGCCGCCACGGCTGGTGCTCGTGCGCGAGCCAGACCTCGTGGGGGTCGAGCGCTCGGACCAGTCGCTGGCCCTCGGTGCGGGGCTCGTCGAGCTCGGCGAAGAAGACCGCGGTGTCACCGGCGATGACCACCGACCGCCCGCCCGTCTCGACGACGACGACCTGCGAGCCCGGGGTGTGACCCGGGGTCGGGACGAGCCGCACGCCCGGGAGCAGCTCGAGCTCGCCGTCGACGGGCACGTAGTCCTCGTCGGCAGCCTCGACCCACTCGCGGATCGTGTAGTCGTCCTTGGTGCGCGCGTCGTCGAGCTCCTGGCGCTGGACGAAGATCGGTCTGCCGGAGAAGAGGTGGTTGCCGCCGCAGTGGTCGAAGTGCAGATGCGTGTTGACGACGATGTCGACGGCGTCCAGGTCGACGTCCGCCTGCGCGCTCAGGGGGATGAGGCGTGGGTCCATGTCGGCCACCGCCGGGTGCAGCTGCGTCATCCCGGTGTCCACGAGCACGCGTCCGTCGGGGTGGTCGATGACGTGCACGTAGACCGGCATCCGCTCGCCCTGCGCGAGCAGCTCCGCTACGAGCACCGGGGTGACGGTCGCCCGAGGGACCTCGAGCGCTGGCCGGGTATGCGACGCATCGCCGCCGTCGGTGGTCATGGACGTCATCATGCGGTAGTCGGCCGCGGCATGCGAGACCCGGACGGCAGTCCGCCGATCGGTGTCCGCCTCAGGTCGGTCAGTACCCGAGATGCCAACGATCCGCGAGCACGCAGGACAACCGGGCCAGGCCATCGCGGGCAGCCCAACCACCGGCCGATCAACGGCGATGTCCAGGCGGGTAGCCCATCGACGGCTTCGCAGCCACGTTCGAGGCCTTCGACGACTCGGTACTTGAGGCGCATGCTCAGTCCCCTCGGGTTAGCCACCCTCGATTGGGGTGAGTCGAGAGCCCAACGCATGGTCCCAGCGTGGATTCGTCCTGATCGTACCGCTCTGTGCCGATCTCAGGTTGGCTTCCGCGTGTTTGCCTCTGGCCGCTCTCTGACGCCTACGCCTGTGACAACACGAACCAGAAGGTCTTTCCTTGGGCATGGTTGTCGAAGCCCCAGTCAGCCGAGAGGGCGTCGAGGAGCCGCAGCCCTCGTCCGGACAGAGCATCCGCTGTTCCCGGGGAGCGGCGCAGAGTCGGCGGCTCGCCGACGTCGGTGACGCTGACGATGGTTCGAGAACCGGCACATCGCATGGCCAGCTCGATCGGGGGCTCACCGTGGAGCAGGGCGTTGGTGACCAGCTCGGATGCCAGCAGCAGCGCATCCCCAGGGTCAGCGAGGTGGTCCCGACACGCCTCGCGGAGGAGGAACTGCCGCGCCAGACCCGGCGCGGCGGTGGTGGCCGGGAGCAGGCACCGGACCGGCGAGCTCGCGGAGCAGCTGGGTGAGTCGTCCCAGGAGTGACCGTCCCGGTGATCGAGGTCGGAGGTGAGGGGGCGCGACTCAACGGTCGTTGTCACGGTGCCCGTCTGACCCTGGTCATGAACCGGCGGTGACCGAGGTGGCGGACCATTGTGGCTGGGTGCTGTTGCGCAGGAGGTCCTGCACCTCGCTGGCACGGTACCGACGGTGACCGCCCAGGGTGCGTACCGCGGTCAGCTTGCCCGCCACCGCCCAGCGGGTGACCGTCTTGGGGTCGACCCGGAACACCGCGGCCACCTCTGCCGGGGTCAGCAGGGACTCGGGCACGTGCTTGGCGCTAGCCATTTTCCATCGCCGTTCTGTCGGAGCGCTCCTGCGAGCCGACCGGCCCGAAAGGTAAAGAGTTGCTCTTGCTTTGGTATAGGGATAGTAAACCCATCGGTGCCGAAAACGCTCGGTAGATGACATTTCCATCAGGGCGTGTCCGTCGATGACGCGTGGCAGGATTCGGCCAGAGATGGTCGCCCGCCCACCCTGCGGGGCTGCTGTCACCCCCGGACCGGCAAGGCGTACCGGCGAGGTGCTCGCTGTCCGACGCCGATGAGTCTCGATGTCGACTCGAGTCCAACCCCACGTCAGGCTTCGTCACGAAGCGGCCATGGAGGACGGGAGAGCACTCATGACGGTCGGCATCTTCGCGGGGATCCCGGTGCGGGACTACGACGTCGCTCTGGACTGGTACCGCAGACTGCTCGGCTCCGAGCCGACGTTCTACCCCAACGACGTCGAGGCCGTCTGGCAGCTGTCCGAGAACTGCAACGTCTACATCATCCAGGACCGTCAGCGAGCCGGCGGTTCGGTCAACATGGTCTGGGTCGACGACCCCGAGGCCGAGGTCGCGAGGATCGCGACGCAGGGCCTGCAGCCGGTCGACGTCGAGAAGCACGACGGAGTCTGGAAGTACGTCTTCCACGACGCGGACGGCAACGAGACGGGAGTCGGTGGCCAGGTCCCGACGGCAGGCTGAACATCCCCGGAACGGACCAGGGTCTATGGCCTGACGCCGTCGTTCTGGAAGTCTGGACGGATGGTGGTCTCTCGACATCGGGGATGGAGCCGCGCCGGAGCGGTGGTGCTCGTCGTCGTGGGACTGACGGCGGCGCAGGGACCGGTCGCCGGCGCGACGGCACTGACCCCAGCCACGGCGGGCAGCACCGTTGCCGCCGAGGCCCTCGACGGCGACTTCGCGGGGCTGGTGGAGATCGGCGGCGGCCGACGGCTGTACCTCGAGTGTCGTGGCCATGGGTCGCCCACCGTGGTGCTGGAGTCCGGCGGCGGCGACAGTGCCGACGTGTGGAGTCTCCTGCTGCCCGGCTCCCACCAGACCCCCGTGATGCCCGCGGTGGCCCGCTACACCCGGGTATGCGCCTACGACCGACCCGGGACGGTGCAGGCCACGGGGCAGCCCAGCCGCAGCGACCCGGTGCCGCTGCCGCGCCCCGCCTCCGAGATCGTCGGCGACCTGCACGCCCTGCTCGGCTGCCGCCCGCGTCCCGGGTCCCTATGTCCTCGTCGGCCACTCGCTCGGCGGTCTGCTGAGTCGGCTCTACGCCGGCACGTACCCCGACCAGGTGGCCGGCTTCGTCTCCGTCGACGCCGCGCACGAGATCTTCTACGAGGCGTTCGACGCGCTGCTCACTCCTGACCAGTACCAGGCGCCCGGGCTCGAGGTCGACGTCGTCGCGACCGCCGCCGCCATGCGCCGGGCCCGGGTCGAGCAGCCCCTTCGCCCGATGCCGATGGTCGTCCTCGAGCACTCCCGGAACGCGAAGCGCTTCCCCAACCCCTTCGGCTTCCCGACGACCTACCCGCTGGCCGCCCTGCAGCGCGCGTTCCAGTCCGCCCAGGACGACCTGACCGAGCTGGTGCCGGGCGCCCGCCACGTCATCGCGCAGCAGAGTGCGCACAACATCCACGTCGAGCAGCCGGCTCTGGTCAGTCGCTCGGTCCGACAGGTGGTCGCGAAGGTGCGCGCGGAGCTCAGGCAGGTCCGGCGTCCGGGACTGATCAGCGACCGAGGTAGCGCACGACGGCCAGGACCCGGCGGTGCTCGTCGCCGTCCACGGGGATGCCGAGCGCGTCGTAGATGCCGGAGGTGTGCACGACGACGGCCTTGTCCGAGATGGCGAGCCGCCGCGCGATCGCGGCGTTGTTGAGGCCCTCGGCGATGAGGGCGAGCACCTCGCGCCGCCGGGGCGTGAGCGAGTCGAGGGCCTCGTCGTCGCGGAGGCTGCGGGTCATCATCCGCGCCACCACCTCCGGGTCCAGGGCGGTCCCGCCGGCGGCCACCCTCCGCAGCTCTCGGCAGAAGGCCGGTACGTCGAGGATGCGTTGCTTGAGCAGGTAGCCGACGCCGGCGGCATGGTCGGCGAGCAGCTCCACGGCGTAGCGGCGCTGGACGAACTGCGACAGCACCATCACCGCGGTCCCGGGTCGGACGGGCGCGGATGCGCAGCGCCGCCCGAAGGCCGTCGTCGGTGCCGGTGGGTGGCATCCGGATGTCGGTGAGCACGAGGTCCGGCTCCTTGCATGCACGCCATGGCCACGAGCGCATCAGCGTCGGCGACAGCGCCGACGACCTCCATCCCCTGCTGCGACAGGACGAGACTCAGTCCCTCGCGCAGCAGCGTCTCGTCCTCGCCGATCAGGATGCGCACGCCATCTCCACCCGGACGCGGGTGCCGGCGCCCGGCGGGCTGTCGATGACGAGCGTGCCGCCGAGGGCGTGCACCCGGTCGCTCATGCCCCGCAGCCCCGTGCCGCCCGCCGGTCGGGCCCCGCCGACGCCGTCGTCGATGACCTCGATGCGCAGCCGCTCGCAGTCGCGCCGGATGACGACCGTCAGCGTGGTCGCCGCCGCGTGCTTGACCGCGTTGGTCAGGGCTTCGGCGATCACGGCGTAGGCCGTCCCCTCGACCGAGGAGGGCAGCCGGCCGTCAACGCCTGGTCCACGACCATCGACCTCACCGCCGGGGGCAGACGGCGCGTCGCTGTCGCGCCCGTCGACGTCGGGCGGGCTCTCCACATCGAAGTCCAGCACGGTACGCAGAGGTAGCCGGTCTGTCATGTCTTCGACCGCGGCCCGGAGCCCGCGTTCGACCAGCAGGGCCGGCATCACGCCCTGCACGAGCCACCGCAGCTCGGTGATCGACTCGTCGAGACCGCGGCGGATCTCGGTCAGGTCGCTACCCGGCGCCGCACTGCCCACCCTCAACGCGAGCAGGGTCAGGCGCCCCTGCAGCCGATCGTGCAGGTCCTGGGCCAACCGTCGACGCTCCCGGTCACCGGCCTCCACGAGGCGGGTGCGGGAGTCGCGCAACTCCTCCTGGCTGGCCAGCAACTGCGCGGTCAGCCGCTCACGGTCCAGCGCGATCGCAGCGACCCGTCCAGCGGCGCGAACGGGCTCGGGTGCGGCGATCAGGGTCGCGTCATAGGCGATCGCCGCGACCGGACGGCCATCGAGCTCGACCAACTCCGCCCGGCGATCCGAACCGGGCTCGGGGAGACCGACCGAGACGCCGTCCGCATCGACCCACCCCTGGCCGACGCGGTAGGCCAGGGTCAGGGTCGGATCGCCTACTGTTTGGGACAAGGCGGCTCGCAGGCTGGGCCGCTGATCATCCGGTGCACCGAGCCAGGCAGGCCGAGCTGGTCGAGCTCGCTGGTGCGCTCGAAGCCGCCGATCAGCAGGCCGAGGACGAAGGCGATCGGGCAGCACCATGCTGAGGAAGAGCTGGAAGGTCCCGAGGGTGAGCAGATCGATCTCGAACAGCCGCGCCAGAGTCGCGCTGGACGTCATCCCCACCAGCACCAAGGCGCCGCATCCGTACACCGGCAGCAGCACCCGCCGATGCCGGCGGTCGGTGGCGACCAGCCGCGGATCAGGAGCGCGCCGGTCGCCACCAAGATCAGCGAGGCCGGCAAGACCCTGGACCCGTTGCCCGAGCGCGACCAGGTCGGGACGGTCGGCCACCAGCAGCACGGCCGGATCCGACCACGACGGCGCCGAACAGGTACAGCGGGGCTTGGAGCACCGACGTCGCAACGTAAACGCGCGATCGTCAGCACCCGGGACGCCGGCGTCCGCAGCCGCCCCGAGGGATAGGCCAGCAGTGCGTGCACCGCGAGCGCGGTCGGCAGGGTCTGGGTGACTGATCCGACGGCGATGAAGGCCGGGATCGCGATGTTGACCGTGCTCGCGGCGAGCCAGACCAGTCCGCCGACACACAGCAGCGGCCCCATCCGGTTGGCCGGCCGACGGATCCACGCCAGGATTCCGGCCGCCGTGTAGACGCAGCCCACAAGCGGGACCAGCACCAGCAACCCGAAGGGGGCGCCGGTGCCGTACGCGGCGAGCAGCGCGATCTCGCCCCCGACGATGGCGCCAACGGCCACAGCGAACAGGACAGGGCCGTCGACAGCTGGCGTGAGCCACCCGCTCGACCGCCGCTGGTCGGCTGCACCTGTTCAGGGTCGCAGAAGATCGGGACTCGGACATGGGCCCAGGTCCATGACCCGCAATCGGGCGTCGAGGCGGATCGGAGGTGCAGCGCGGCCATGGACCCAGGTCCATGGACGATGCCGTCGCGCCTTGCGACTGTGGACGCGACCGGTCGGGTCGCCCGGCCGGGACACCACGACGGGAGTCCCATGTCCCCCTGCGCACACGACTCGTCGGAGCAGCGCTGACTGCGGCTGCTCGGCACGACGGTGGCTGCCGATCCGGCGGCTGCGCAGCCGGTCCCGGCTCGGCCGGGCCGTCGTCACGACTGCGTCGCAGCTGCCGCCGGCGGGCCACGCATCGAGGCGTCGGCGATGCGCCCGACCCGCGGTTGCAGTGGCGTGACTGTGAGAGGCGGCTTCGAGTGCGCAACGGCGCGGGTGCCGCTCGACTACGACCGGCCGCGGGGCCGAACGATCCGACTGGCGTTGCTCCGGTTGCCGGCCTCCGAACCCTCCGCGCCGGATCGGGTCGCTGTTCATCAATCCCGGCGGCCCTGGCGCAGCGGCCGTCGGGTTCGTGCGGAATCTGGGCAAGACGCCTCTACTCCCCGGCGGTGCGGGCACGCTTCGACATCGTCGCGATGGACCCGCGCGGAATCGGCGAGAGCACCCCGGTGCGGTGCTTCGACACCACGGAGCAGTCGGTCGAGGCCGGCACCCTCCTCCGGACGGCGCCCAACGATCGCCGGCAGCTCCGCAGCGGGTGGCGGCGGCGCGGGACTTCGCCCGGCGCTGCGCGCGGCGCAACGGCGACCTGCTCCGGCCACCTGTCGACCGCGAACGTCGCCCGCGACCTCGACCTGCTGCGTCGGGCGGTCGGCGACCGGCGGCTGACCTACGACGGCATCTCCTACGGCACCTACCTGGGGGCGACCTACGCCGCCATGTTCCCGGGGAACGTCCGCGCGATGGTGCTGGACGGCAACTTCGACGCGCCGGCATACCGCTCCGGAGGGAGCACGCCGTTCCTCCGTTCCCACGGGGCGGAGCGGCGGGTGGTCGACGTTGCAGGAGTTCTTCCGGCTCTGTGCGCGCTGCCGGCCCGGCCCGTTGCGCTTTCGCCACCGGCGGCGACCCGGCGCAGAAGTTCGACGCGCTCGTGGCGCGGGTCCGCCAGCAGCCGATCGTCCTGCCCGGCGGTGACGTCGTCGAGTACGGGACGCTGCTGGCCGCCACGTTCCGCGGTCTCTTCTTCGCGCGACGAGTGGTCGGCGACGGCGCAGCTGCTGCAGGACATCTACGCCGCTCGGCCGGTGGCGCGGCGCGCCCGTCGACGTCGTCGTCCACCGAGCGCGGCCGCTGACGCGGTCGCCTACGACAACACGCAGGAGGCTCAGCTGGCCAGCGTGTGCGGTGAGACGAGCAACCCGCACCAGCCCGCCGCTCTACCCGGCGATCGCCCAGCGGGCGGAGCGGAGGACGCCGTACGCCGGCACCTGGCTCACGTAGTTCACGTTCGGCTGCACGTTCTGGCCGGCTCGCGACGCCGACCGCTACACCGGGTCGTTCCACAGCCGCACCGCATACCCCGCGCTGGTGATGAACACCCGTTACGACCCGATCACCCCGCCGGGCAACGCCGTCGCGGTGTCGCGACTGATCGTCGGAAGCCGCGTCTCGAACGTCGAGGGCTACGGCCACACCGTGCTCCTCAACAGCGGCCCGTGCGACACCGGCTATCGCGAGCGCTACCTCATCGACCGGGCGCTTGCCCGCGCCAGGAGCCACCTGCGCCGCCGGCGTCGTCCCGTTCAGCAGCCCGGGCTAGCCGATCCATGTCGGGCACCCGTCACACCGACCAGAGGAGGACAACGTGAGGACAACACGGCGACGACGGCACTCAGCGACCACCCGGGTGGCTTCTACCTCGTCGCTAAGGCAACGCGGTGCCATGTCGCTCAGGTAGTGGGTCGAAGGCCACTGCCGGCGGAGCCCTGCTGGTGGTGGCAATGGCCGGTGCCTGCTCGTCCCCGGTCACGACGGGGACGAGCGGGCCGCCGACGACCTCGGCAGCGACCTCGGCAGCGACCTCGACCGCCGGCGCCTCGAGCGGCGACCTCGCCGCCCGCTTCACCGTCGGCGGGCGGCAGGTCTACCTCGAGTGCCACGGTTCGGGGCGGCCGACCGTCGTGCTGCAGACGGGGTACGGCAACGCCGGCGACATCTGGAGCCTCGCCGAGAAGCCACCAGCGGTCGCCACCGAGCTGGCGACGACGAACCGGGTATGTTCCTACGACCGCCCCGGCACAACGCGATCGCTCGACGACGCCGGTGCGCCGCTCGCCGCACCCCAACCCGGTCGAAGCGACCCGGTGCCCATGCCGCGCCGCGGCACCGCCGTGGTCACCGAGCTCCACGACCTCCTGAGCACCGCCGGCGTGCCCGGTCCGTACCTCCTCGTCGGTCACTCCATCGGCGGCCTGTTCAGCGTCCTCTACGCGCGGACGTACCCGGACCAGGTGGCCGGGATGGTCCTCGTCGACGCCACGCCGCCCACCATCGCGTCGCTGCTGCCACCGAGGGCCCGCACGCTGCTCGAGTCATCGCTCAAGGCACCGAGCTCCATCCCGGGCTACGCGTACGAGAGCTACGACCTCGACGAGATCGTCACCGCTCTCGGCGCGGCGCCGCAACCACCCTCGGTACCGACGACCCTGCTGTTCGCGGGGCGGTTCCAGCAGGTGTCGGGGTCCGAGGCCGAACAGTTCGTCAAGGACGTGGCCGGAGTGCAGGACCAGGCCCGGAGCGAGTTCACGGCCAGCCTTCCCGGAGCGACCAGCTCCGTGGTCGCCGACGCCACGCACTACATCCACGTCGAACGGGCGGATGCGGTGATCGCGGCCGTTCGCGCGGTCGCGGCCCGAATCCCCTAGCGGGGAGCCGCCTCTCCCTCGGCCGACAGGTCAGCTTCGGCCGCTCTGAGCACCCTGAGAGCGGCCGAAGTCGACCTCTCGGCGGGAGGGCCACCGGGAGAAGTGCGCCACGGCGACGGTGGCCATGACCGGCAGCAGCCAGAGCGAGGGGCACCGCGAGCACCGCCACCTGCGTGAGGAAGGTCGCGGCGGCGGCTCCGGCGACCAGGGCCAGCAGGATCTGACCGCTGGGCACGACGTTGCGGGGGTGGCGACCCTGCGCCAGCGCGGAGACGAGGGTGGTGAGGGTCCCGGTCATGTACGTCGTCGAGAGGCCCGAGACCCCGAAGCGCAGGATGGCGCTGCTCTGCAGACCCAGGGCGATGGCGTCCGCCCCCAGCAGGAGCAGCTGAAGGTCCCCGGTCGGGTGTCCGCCGACCGACCACCACACCACGGCGCACCCGGCCAGGACGACCAGCTCGACGAGGATCGCCGCGGTCACCCGGCGTGGCCACACCCCGTCGCCCTCCTGCGGCGCCCGGGCGATGCGTGTCCCGACGAACGCGCCGCACATGAACAGCACGATGGCGAGCGCGGACCGCACCCCGAGCCCCGGATCATGGGTCGACGCGGAGATGCCGAGCAGGATCATGTTCCCGGTCATGACGCTGGTGAAGGCGCCGCCCAGGCTGACGAAACCGACGGCGTCGATCGCGCCGCTGTTGACGGCGAGCAGCACGAGGAGCGCCTGCCGGCGCCGCCGTTCACGCTGTCGACCCGCCTCGGCGCTCGCGTCACTGACCGAGGACCCGTTCTTCGACGCCATGCTGTGCCACCTCCCCGCCGCACCGTCCGCCCCGGGCCCGGCTGGGTTCCCGGTGGCAGGAGTGTCCGGGTGACTGTATACAGGATGCGATCTGCACCGTGGTCGATCCCACCTGGAGCTCCCCATGACCGCTCACGATCCCTCCGCCCCGATCGTCGCCTCGATCCTCCCCGGGTCCGCGGCGTCCGCACTCCCCCGACGGCCCTCTGGAACGCCACGCCGCCGGCGCGGGCTCGCCGTTCTCTCCGGGGTCGTCGTCCTCGCCGTCGCCGGCTGCAGTGCGGTGACCCCCGCCGGCCAGAGCGGGGCCACGACCGGCGTGGCGGCGCCGCCAGTGTCAACGAGGACGTCTACGGCGAACCGGCCGCCGCCGACAAGGTCAAGCCGGGCGGCACGCTCACGATGGCGCTCTCCGCGGAGCCCGACCAGCTCGACCCCACGCTGTCCCGGAGCCTCTACTCGCGCTACATCTTCAACGCCATGTGCGAGAAGCTCTACGACGTCGACCAGTCGGCCAAGGTCGTCCCGCAGCTCGCCACCGCGCTCCCCACCGTCAGCGGCGACGGCAAGACGGTCACCATCCCGGTGCGCGAGGGGGTGAAGTTCGCCGACGGGACACCGTTCAACGCCCAGGCGGTCAAGGCGACGTTCGACCGCAACCTCACCCTGCAGGGGTCCGGCCGCAAGAGCGAGCTCGGGCCGATCACCAACGTGGAGGCCAAGGACGCCACCACCGTGGTCGTCACCCTCTCCCAGCCGTTCGCCCCGCTCACCGCCGCCCTCACCGACCGGGCCGGCATGATCGTGAGCCCAGAAGCGGCCCAACGGCTCGGCGACAAGTTCGCGACCGCGCCGGTATGCGTCGGGCCCTTCAAGTTCGCCAACCGGGTGCCCCAGAACTCCATCGAGCTGGTGAAGGACCCCAACTACTACGACGCGTCCAAGGTCCACCTCGACAAGCTCTCGTACCGGATCATCACCGACGCCAGCATCCGCGCCGCGAACCTGCGGTCCGGTGACGTGACGGTCGCCGACTCGCTCTCCGCGCAGGACGTGCCGGCCCTCAAGCAGGAGTCGTCGCTGCGGGTGCTGCAGTCGCGAGTCGCTCGGCTACCAGGGCGTGACCTTCAACGTCGGCAACGTCGACGGCGTCGGGAAGCCCGCCGAAGCCCATCGACCGTCCGGAGGCGAAGGACCCGCGCGTCCGGCAGGCGTTCGAGTACGCCATCGACCGGGCCGGTCTGGTCAAGGTGATCTTCAACGACCTCAACACCGTTGCCTGCTCGCCGATCTCGCCGAAGAGCGAGTTCTCGAGCGAGGCCGTCCAGAAGTGCACGCCGCACGACCCCGCCAAGGCGCAGTCCCTCCTCAAGGAGGCCGGCGTCACCACGCCGCTGCCCATCGAGATGATCACGTCGAACAACCCCGACAGCCTGCGGCTGGCCCAGGCGTTGCAGGCGATGGTCAAGGAGGGCGGCATCGACCTGCAGATCAAGCCGGTCGAGTATGCGTCCCTGCTCGACCAGCAGGACCGCGGCGACTTCTCGTTCCTGCAGCTGGGCTGGTCCGGCCGGATCGACCCCGACGCCAACATCACCAACTTCGTCGGCACCGGAGGCAGCCAGAACGTCGCGGGCTACAACAACAAGGAGGTCGACGCGCTGCTGGCGCAAGGCCCGTCAGGCCCAGTCCGTCGACGAGCGCAGGAGCCTCTACGGGCAGGTGGTGGACAAGCTCCACCAGGACGACCCGCTCATCTACCTCTACCGTCAGCGCAACCTCACCGGGGTGGCCAACACGGTGCAGGGCGTCCAGGTCTTCCCGGACGGCGTCATCCGCGTCGCCTTCGCCGGTCTGTCGAAGTAGTCCTCATGAGGAGCTACCTGCTCCACCGGGGGTGGCAGTCACTCGTCACGCTGCTGCTGGCCTCCGTCGTCGTCTTCCTCGGCTTGAGGGCCCTGCCCGGCGATCCGGCCCTGGCGCTCGCCGGGGAGGACCGGACACCGGAGGCCCTCGAGGCGATCCGCGCGTCAGTACGGGCTCGACCAGTCGCTGCCCGTGCAGTTCTGGCACTTCATCACCAACACGCTGCAGGGCGACCTCGGCGTGTCCATCCGGACCGGCCAGCCGGTCAGCTCCATGCTCCGCACCGCACTGCCGGTGACCGTCGAGCTGTCGCTCTTCGCCATCGCGATCGCCGTCGTGCTCGGCGTCGGAACAGGAGTGATCGCCGCGGTCCGTCGGGGTCGGCCGGCGGAGTGGGTGGCGAACGGGTTCGCCCTCCTCGGGCTGTCGGTGCCGCACTTCTGGCTCGGCCTCGTGGCGATCCTCTACCTCTCGGTGGCCACCGGGCTGTTCCCCGCGTCGGGCTTCGTGCCCGTGACCCAGAGCCTCACCGAGAACCTGCACCACCTGGTGCTGCCCGCGGTCATCCTCGGCACCGGCCTGGCGGCGGTGATCATGCGCCAGACCCGGTCCTCCATGCTCGATGCGCTCTCCACCGACTACGTCCGGACGGCACGGGCCAAGGGGCTGCGCTCGACGACGGTGATCGGCCGGCACGCGTTGCGCAACAGCCTCATCGTGGTCGTCACCATCGTCGGACTGCAGCTCGGCGGCCTCATCTCGGGAGCCGTGGTCACCGAGCAGATCTTCGGCCTCCCGGGCTTCGGGAAGATGACCATCGACGCGGTGTTCCAGCGCGACTACCCGGTGATCCAGGCCGTGGTCCTCATCACCGCGTCCTCCTACATCGTCATCAACTTCGCCGTCGACCTGCTCTACTCGCTGATCGACCCACGCGTCCGCGTGGGGGGAGCCGAAGCATGAGCGTCGACACCGCCCTGGCCTCCGCCACCGTCACGCCGGCACCGGCCGAGGCGTCCCAGCGCTCCCGCGTGCTGCGCCGGCTGCGTCGCAACCCGCTGGCCGTCGTCAGCTTCGTCGTGCTCGCCATCGCGCTGCGTCGTCGCGGTGTTCGCGCCGTGGATCGCGCCGTACGCGCCGGAGCAGACCGACTTCTCGCGCACCCTCGCGCCGCCGGGGACGCCGGGACACCTGCTCGGTACCGACGACCTGGGGCGGGACGTCCTCTCGCGGATCATCCTCGGGAGCCGGGCGTCCCTGCAGGTGGCGGGCCTCGCCGTCCTCACCGCCCTCCTCATCGGCGTACCGCTGGGGCTCGCCGCCGGCTACTTCCGCAAGGTGGACTCGGTGATCTCGCGCCTCACCGACCTGATGCTGGCCTTCCCGTTCCTCATCCTGGCCGTCGGCCTGGCCGCGATCCGGGGAGCGAGCCTCGCCAACGCCGCCATCGCGATCGGCATCGCGCAGATCCCGGGCGTCATCCGGGTGGTGCGCTCGGACGCGCTGCGGCTGAAGTCCCTGGACTTCGTCGCCGCCGCGGTCGTCGACGGGGCGAGCGACCTGTGGGTGCTCCGCCGCCACATCCTGCCCAACGCGACGTCGGTCATCCTCGTCCAGGCGACCGTGGCGATCCCCGCCGCCATCCTCGGCGAGGCCGTGCTGTCCTTCCTCGGCCTCGGCATCCAGCCACCGTCACCGAGCCTCGGCACGATGCTGGCGAACGCCCAGCAGTTCGCCACGCGGGCGCCGTGGGCGGCGGTCCTTCCGGGGATCGCCATCATGGTCCTGGCCCTCGCGTTCAACGTCTTCGGTGACAGCCTGCGCGACGCCCTCGACCCGAAGGGGAGCCGACGATGACCAGCAGCGTCATGCCGAGGGCCGCGGTCGAGGCGCCACCGGTCCTCGAGGTGCGGGGCCTCACCGTCGACTTCGCCACCGAGTCCGGCCGGCTGTCGGCGGTCGACCACGTCGACCTCACCCTCGGCGAGGGCGAGATCGTCGGGATCGTGGGCGAGTCGGGGTGCGGGAAGAGCGTGACGGCGATGAGCCTCGCCGGCCTCCTGCCCGGGCAGTGCGCGTACGGCCGGTTCCGTGCGGCTGCAGGGCGCCGAGCTGCTGGGAGCGAGCGCCGGCGCGCTGCGCGCCGTCCGCGGACGCGACATCGCGTACATCTTCCAGGAGCCGATGAGCTCGCTGAACCCCGTCCTCACCGTCGGGCGCCAGATCTCCGAGGTCCTCCAGGTGCACGAGAAGCTCTCGCGCCGGGCCGCCCTCGAGAAGTCGGTGGACCTCCTCGTCCAGGTCGGCATCCCGTCGCCCCGCGAGCGGGTCCGCAACTACCCGCACCAGCTCTCGGGCGGTATGCGGCAACGCGTGATGATCGCGATGGCGATCGCCTGCTCCCCAAGGTCCTCATCGCCGACGAGCCGACGACGGCGCTCGACGTCACGGTGCAGGCCGGGATCCTCGACGTCCTGCGCGGCCTGCGCGACCGGCTCGGCACGAGCATCCTCATCATCACCCACGACCTGGGCGTGATCGCCGACATCGCCGACCGGGTGGTCGTGATGTACGCCGGTCGGGTGGTCGAGCGGGCGCGGGTTGGACGAGCTGTTCGCCCGTCCCCAGCACCACTACACGGCCGGGCTGTTGTCGGCCTCGCCGACCTCGGGTCGCCACGCCGGCACGCACCGGCTGCAGGAGATCCCGGGGCTGGTCCCCGTCCTCAGCGTCCAGCCGGACGCCTGCACCTTCGCGGAGAGATGCCCCGCCGCGTCGGAGCAGTGCCGGTCGAAGGCACCGCCGCTGGAGCCGGTGCGCGTCCGGACGACGGACCGCGACCAGCAGGCGCACGTCGTCGCGTGCTGGCACCCCCGCGGCGATGCGCCGTCGCCGACCGCCGACATCGCTGAGCGAGTGGAGGACCGGCGATGACCGACGGCGACGGTGATGGTGAATTCGTCAGGGTAAGCATGCTTCGCGGAATTCGTCACAATTTCATTGATCAGAAGGCCCAGCGGAATCGCCTTGTCGGCGGAGATCATCACAGGATCGAAAGCGCAGCTTACGTTGTGCGCCACGGTCTCCTGCAGCTTCCGGCAAAGCTCGCCGGCAAAGTCCGCGATGTCTACAAACCCGATCTTGTTGCTGCGCCATAAGTGGTCGTGGACCTGGGCAATCGTGGTGATGTGCGTGCAGCCGCGTCTTTCAAGGCATTTCGGACATCTTCAGACTTCCGCGTTGCGGCCCTGCACGCGGAGCAGACCTACAACTGACGCCAGGCTGTTCTTTACACGGTGACTCATCTCGCGCGTCTGCATGGCCTGGTGGTCGAGTGCTGCCTTAAGGTCCGCGTCAGCATGTTGCCGCTCGATGGCAATACCGAGCAAGCCAGCGAAGCCGGCAAGGAAGTCAGCATCCGCAGCATCAAACTGGCCAGGGTCGGCACTGTCGACCTCAAGGACACCGAACGGCACATTTTCCTCCCCGCCTCTCGAAATCAGGACGTTGATCGCCCGCCTGATCCATGATCCGACAACAATTTGGGCGTACGAAAGCGTTTTCTTCCTGAAGATGATTTGAAATCACCATTTGGCCGGTCTGGAACGCGTAACCGGCGGGGATTCATATCAATCCCGAGCGACACCTGCCCGATCGTTCCGGCGCCCAGCCCACGCCGGCACGGACCATCAGCCGCCTGTCGTCGGGCGTATACTCAAGTACCTTGGCCAAGGATGTTTCGAGGCCTTGGGCGCAGAGTTCGGTTGCGCGCTGCAGGATTCGTCCAATGTCCCGGGTCTGCATTGCAGATCGACCGAACTCTCCAAGCAAAGACTGTTGCCGTAACCGGTACGGTAGCTCCTGCCTAGTGGCATCGGTGGCTGCGGTAGGGGCCGAGACTGAACCTGCCCGGGTGGAGTAGGCATAAGTTAGTCCCTCAGAGAGGCCGCCGCGACCGCCGCAGGGGAAATGTAGCATGGCGCCTCTGGCGGGAGGCACGATTTCTAGCGCTTGGGGTGACCGCAGCCGGCCGTTGGACGGACATTGAAAAATTTTCGAC
>CAVYNX010000013.1:0-85325 GCA_963770005.1 uncultured Actinomycetota bacterium
TGTTCGCGATCGCCGCCCTCGCCATCGTGCTGCCGCTGTTCCTCCCGATCGCCGTCGCCGTCGTCGCCGGGGAGTCGGTGGCCGGCGAGGCCCAGGCCGGCACCCTGCGCTACCTGCTCGTCCGCCCCGTCGGGCGGACGCGGCTGCTCGTCGCGAAGCTGGTGGCCATCATCGTCTTCGTCCTCGTCGGGGTGGTGACGGTGACCGGGATCGGCTTCGTCGTGGGTCACTTCCTGCTCGGGGACGCTCCCCTGTCCCAGGCGATGGTGAGCGTCTCCGGATCGCTGCTCACCCCGGAACAGGTGGCCTGGCGGACGGTCGCGGCCGTGCTGCTGGTGACGTTCTCCATGCTGGGCGTCGCCGCGATGGCGCTGTTCCTGTCCACGACGACCGACTCCCCGCTGTCGGCCACCCTCGGCGCGCTGGCGTTCCTCATCGGGTCGTCGCTGCTGCTCACCGTCGACGCCGCCCGGCCGCTGCAGCCGTACCTGCCGACGCGCTACTGGCTGTCGTTCGTCGACCTCTACCGCGACCCCGTCCTCTGGAGCAACGTCAGCCGCGGCATCGCGCTCCAGGCGGTCTACGTCGGGGTGCTGCTGCTCGCGGCCTGGGCCAACTTCACGACCCGCGACGTCACGAGCTGAGCCGCGCGCAGTCGTCCGGCCCCCAGCCGGGGATCGAGCCGGTCCCCAGTGCGTCCAGCACCATCGCCTGCACCGTCCGGTCGTTCGGGAGGCCGCCGTGGTCGACGGTGCTGGCCGGGCAGACGCTCTGCACGGAAGGACTCGGCACGTCGTCCTCCACCGACGAGCTGGGGGGCTGGACCACCTCGTCGCGGGTGGTCCACACCGACACCGCGCGTACGCCGTTCGGCAGCGGTTCGCCGTCGAGCCGGGCGAGGACCGGGCTGTCCGGTGCGAGCTGCTGGCACGCGGTCGGGACAGGTGCCCGACACCAGCGTGCCGAGCCGCGCGACGTCGGTCCCGTGCAGCGGGGAGCCGAGCATGACCAGCCGCCGGACCCGGCCGGCGCCGTCGCCCTCGGTGGTCCAGATCCGGGCGACCACGCCCCCCGCGGAGTACCCGACGACGTCGACCGAGGCCGCACCGGTCCGGGCCAGCGCCTGGTCGGCGGCCGAGCCGAGGGCACCGGCCTGGTCGGTCAGGTCGCCCTGGGCGCGGTCCGGCAGGTCCACGACGGTGACGTCCCGGCCGGCCGCCCGCAGCCGGACCGCGAGCGCCTGCAGCGACCCCGCCGACCCGCCGTACCCCGGCACCAGGAGCACCGGTCCCGGCCGGCTCTGGTCGACCGGGGGCACCAGCCGGCTGCGCAGCGCGGTCAGCGCGACGACGCCGACGACGATCGCCACCACGGCGAGCAGCCCGGCGACCGCCAGCACGAACCGCCGCCGCGCCGGGGACAGTCGCGAGAGCACGCCCCATCATGCGCGATGCACCGTCCCCGGCTGACTGCCAGTCGAGGCCTCGACTGGCCGCGCAACCCCAGCCGACCCGCTCGACTGCCAGTCGAGCGGCGGCCGGTCAGTGGAGCGAGCGGCGGCGGGCCTCGACGACGCAGCGGGCGAGCATGACCCGGGCCCGCAGGATCGTCGGCAGCGACCGCCAGCCGCAGCGGCGTCTGGTTGGCCCCGTGCAGGCGGCGCTCCACCGACGGCGGCTCCAGGTGGACGCATCTCGTGCGTCACGTTGCCGACCAGGCCGATCCACAGGTCGTGCGACTCGGTCAGCCACGGCGGGAAGGGCAGCACGATCGGGAGCAGGTCCCGCCGCAGGCCCATGGCGCAGCCGAAGTACCAGCGCACCCCCACGAGGACCGCGGCGACGTTCGCCGCGTACCGGTGCGAGTCCCGGCCCGCAGCGGCCACCGCGGCGGTCCCGGCTCCCCGAGCACGGCGACGCTCGTGGCGACGACCCCGTCGGACGTCGAGGGCCGCGACCATCGCCGCCAGCCGGCCCGGCACCCAGACGTCGTCCTGGTCGGCGAGGAGCAGGTATGCGCCGCGCGCCAGTCCCAGCGCCCGCTCGAAGGTGCGCACCGACCCGACGTTGGCCTCGGCCCGGTGCACCGAGATCCGCGGGTCGCCGAACGACTCCACGACGTCGACGGTGCCGTCGGTGCTGGCGTCGTCGACGACCACGAGCTCGTCGTGCGGGACCGAGCTGGTCGAGGATCGACCGGACCTGGTCGCCGATGAGGTCGGCGCCGTTGTAGGCCGCGAGGCAGACGCTGACCCGGACGTCGGACGCCGGCTCAGCCGCCGGCATACCAGGGCCAGGGTGCGTCCGCGGGCCGCAGCGTCGACCACTCCCGCTGCCGCGCGCCCCACGTCGCCATCAGGCCGATCACCGCGCCGGGGTTGTGGATCCGGCCGGTGAGGACCGCGGCGTAGGCGTCGTCGAGCGGCACCCACAGCCCGGTGATCCCGGCCTCCTCCCCCGTGCGCTCGAAGGTGCCGTCGGTGACGGTGGTGATGTCGCGGGCGAGGAACACCCGCAGGGTCTCCGAGGTGCTGCCGGGCGAGGCGAAGAAGTCGATGACGACGTCCCAGCGGTCGGCCCGCAGCTCCACCTCCTCGGCCAGCTCGCGGGCCGCCGTCAGCACCGGCGCCTCGCCCTCGACGTCGAGGAGGCCGGCGGGCAGCTCCCACTCCCGGGTGCGGACCGGGTGCCGGTACTGCTGGATCAGGACGACGTGGTCGACGCCGTCGATCTCCCGCAGCGCCACGACGACGACCGCGCCGGGGTGGTCGAGGTACTCGCGGGTGACGTCACCGTGCTCGCCGAGGTCGACGACGTCACGGCGCAGGTCGAAGATGTGACCCTCCGCGACGACCTCGGTCGACCGGACCGGCGGGTCGAGGCGCTCGGAGGAGAGGTCCGCGTAGGAACCGACGGGAAGGTCCACCGACGTCACACGGGTGCGGAGACCGGCTCCGCGGCCACGACCGCGGGCTGGCTCCCGTCGGCGAACCGTGCCCGGGTGACCTCGACCAGCCGCTCCCCGCGCTGCCGGTCGAGGGCCGCCTCGACCAGCCCGGCGAAGAGCGGGTGGGCGCGGTGCGGACGCGAGAGGAACTCCGGATGCGCCTGCGTGGCAACGAAATACGGGTGCACGTCGGACGGGAGCTCGATGAACTCCACCAGCTCGTGGTCCGGCGACAGGCCGCTGAACACCATGCCCGACTCCTCGAGCCGGCCCCGGTAGGAGTTGTTCACCTCGTAGCGGTGGCGGTGGCGCTCCTCGACCTCGGTCACGCCGTAGGTCTTGGCGATGATGCTGCCCTCGGTCAGGGTCGCGGGGTAGAGGCCGAGGCGCATGGTCCCGCCGAGGTCGCCGGCGCCCTCGACGAACGACTTCTGCTCCTCCATGGTCGCGATGACCGGCGCCGGCGTCTCGGGGTCGAACTCCGACGAGGAGGCCCCGTCGATCCCGGTGACGTTGCGCGCGTACTCGATCACCATGCACTGCAGGCCGAGACAGATGCCGAGCGTCGGGACCTGGCGTTCGCGCGCCCACCGGATCGCGCCGACCTTGCCCTCGATGCCACGCACGCCGAACCCGCCCGGGACGAGCACCGCGTCGACGCCGCCGAGCGCCTGCTGCGCGCCGGCCTCGGTCTGGCACTCGTCGCTGGCCACCCAGCGGATGAGCACCTTCGCGTTGTGCTGGAACCCGCCGGCCCGCATCGCCTCGGTGACCGACAGGTAGGCGTCGGGCAGGTCGATGTACTTGCCCACCAACGCGATCTCCACGACGTGCTCGGGGTCGTGGACCCGCAGCAGCATCCGGTCCCAGTCGCGCCAGTCCACGTCGTGGAACGGCAGTCCCAGGCGACGGATGACGTAGGCGTCGAGCCCCTCGCGGTGCAGGACCTTCGGGATGTCGTAGATGCTCGGGGCGTCCACCGCGGCAGCGACGGCGGCGGTGTCGACGTCGCACATCAGCGAGATCTTGCGCTTGATCCCGTCGGGGATGTCGCGGTCGGCGCGCAGCACCAGGCCGTCCGGCTGGATGCCGACCTGGCGCAGCGCGGCCACCGAGTGCTGGGTCGGCTTGGTCTTCAGCTCGCCGCTCGGGCGCCAGGTAGGGCACCAGCGAGACGTGGAGGAAGAAGACGTTGTCGCGGCCCACGTCGTGGCGGACCTGGCGGGCCGCCTCGAGGAACGGCAGCGACTCGATGTCGCCGACGGTGCCGCCGATCTCGGTGATGATGACGTCCGGGGCGTCCTGGCCGCCGGTGGCGGTGGCCCGCATCCGGGCCTTGATCTCGTTGGTGATGTGCGGGATGACCTGGACGGTGTCGCCGAGGTACTCGCCGCGGCGCTCCTTGGCGATGACCCGGTTGTAGATCTGCCCGGTGGTGACGTTGGCGCTGCCCTGGAGGTGGACGTCGAGGAACCGCTCGTAGTGGCCGATGTCGAGGTCGGTCTCCGCCCCGTCGTCGGTGACGAACACCTCGCCGTGCTGGAACGGGTTCATCGTCCCGGGGTCGACGTTGAGGTACGGGTCGAGCTTCTGCATGGTGACCCGCAGGCCACGCGCCCGGAGCAGATGCCCCAGGCTGCTGGCGGTGAGCCCCTTGCCGAGCGAGGAGGCGACGCCTCCGGTCACGAAGATGTGCTTGGTCTGCTCCGCCACGGGATTGCAGTCTATGTCACGGATCGGTCCGGCACGGCACCTCGGGTCGGACGGCGTGCCTCCGGTCCCTCAGGACGCACGGCGCCACAGCCCCGTGGCGAGGTCGCGGTCGGCGGCCCACAGCACCCCGAGCGCCACGGCGGCGCCCACGACGCCCAGGGCGACGGCGGCGCCGAGGGTGGCCGCCGCCCCCCGTCACCGGCCACGACCACCTGAGGACGACGCCGGACGCCGACGGCCAGGGCCGCGGACCCTTCCGCAGGGCGGCCGCCTGGTCGAGCAGCTCGCGCGCGTGCTCGAGGCCCGCCGCGGAGCTCGCGTCGCCGCCCATCATCCGGGACAGCTCCTGGAGCCGTTCGTCGCCGTCGAGGACCGCGACGTTGCTCGACGTCACCACGCCGTCGTCGCTCTTGCGCACCACGAGGTGGCGGTCGGCGAACGCCGCGACCTGCGCGAGGTGGGTGACGACGACGACCTGGGCGTGCCCGGCCAGCATCGCCAGCCGCGCGCCCGACGTCCATGGCGGCCCGGCCACCGACCCCGGCGTCGACCTCGTCGAAGACGAAGGTCGGCACGCGGCGGTCCGGCCGACCACCTCGATGGCCAGCATGACCCGGGACAGCTCGCCGCCGGAGGCGGCCTTGGCCACCGTCCGGGCGGGGTTCCCCGGACCCGAGGCGAGGAGGATCTCGACGTCGTCGACGCCCGACCGGGTCCAGCGCAGCGTCCGGTCGCCCACCGCCAGGCCGTCGGGGTCGTCCCGCGCGGTGACCGCCACGGTGACGACGGCGCCGCCCATCGCCAGGTGCGCCAGCTCGCCGGTGACGCGCCGCCCGAACTCCTCGGCCGCCGTCTGGCGGGCCGCGCTCAGCGCGGCGGCTGCCCGCCCAGCTCGCCGCCGCAGCCGGGCGGTCTCGGCGTCCAGCTCGTGCACGCGGTCGTCGGCGCCGAGCAGGTCGGTCAGCGTCGCGGCCGCGTCCTTGCCCCAGGCGAGGACGTCGTCGACCGAGTCGCCGTAGCGGCGGGTCAGCCCGGCGAGGTCGGCCCGGCGCTGCTGGACCTCGGCCAGCCGCGCGGGGTCGACGTCGACGTCGGCGAGGTAGGACGACAGGTCGGCGGCCAGGTCGGTGGCGAGGTAGGCCAGCTCGGCGACGCGGCCCTCCAGCTCGCGCAGGGCGGCGTCGTGGTCGGTCACCGGGGAGAGGGCGGCCCGGGCCGCGGACAGCGCGTCGGCCACCGGCGGGGCGGCGTCCGACGCATACCCGTCGTCGCCGACGAGGTAGGCGTGCGCCTGCGCCGCCGCGAGCCGCAGGCCGTCGCGCGTGGGCGAGCCGCTCGTCCTCGGCGCGAAGGGCGACGTCCTCGCCGGGCTGCGGGTCGAGGGCCTCGATGCGCTCGAGACCCGCCTGGAGCACGTCGATCTCGCGGGCGCGTTCGTGGGCCAGCTGCCGCAGCCGGTCGCGCTCGGCGCTCGCGCGGGACAGGGCGTCGAACGCCTCTCGGTATGCCTGCAGGGCGGCGGTGACGGGCTCCCCACCGAACCCGTCGAGGACCTCGCGGTGCTGGTCGCCCTGCCGCAGCCGCCACTGGTCGGCCTGACCGTGGACCGCGACGAGCGTCTCGCCGATCTCGGTGAGGACGCCGACCGGGGTGCTGCGGCCGCCGACGTGGGCGCGGGACCGCCCGTCCGCCCCGACCGTCCGGGCGAGCAGCAGCCCGTCGCTGACGTCCGCGCCGGCCTCCTCGGCCCGGACGAGCGCCGGGTGCCCCTCCGGGACGCTGACGACGCCCTCGACCACGGCGGCGCGGCGACCGGCGCGCACCAGGCCGGAGTCGGCGCGCATCCCGAGCAGCAGACCCAGGCCCGAGACGACCATGGTCTTGCCCGCGCCGGTCTCGCCGGTGACGACGTTGAGGCCGGGGCTCAGCTCGAGGACGGCGTCGTCGATGACGCCGACGCCCTGGATCCGGACCTCCTCGAACACGCCACCACCCTAGGGTCACCGCCGACCGGTCAGCGGGAGCGGCCGTTGCCGCGCCACCCGGCGACGCTGAGGTCGAACTTCGCCACCAGCCGGTCGGTGAACGGCGACGCGTTGAGCCGGGCGAGCCGAACCGGGACGTCGCTGCGGGTGACCTCGATCCGGGCGCCCGGGCGCAGCTCCAGCTGGCGGCGCCCGTCGCACCACATGATCCCGTGGCCCTCGGCCTCGGGGATCACCTCGACGGCCAGCCGCGAGGTCGGGCTCACGACGATCGGCCGGGAGAACAGCGCGTGAGCAGCGTTGGGAACCACGAGGATCGCCTCGACGTCCGGCCAGATCACCGGACCGCCCAGCGAGAACGCGTAGGCCGTCGACCCGGTCGGGGTCGAGACGACGATCCCGTCGCAGCCGAAGGCCGACAGCGGCTTGCCGTCGATCTCCACGGCCACCTCGAGCATCCGCTCCCGAGCCGCCTTCTCGACGCTCACCTCGTTGAGGGCCCAGCACGGGTACGGCTCCGCGCCCTCCTGGTGGACCGTGACGGCGAGGGTCATCCGCTCCTCGACCTGGTATGCCCGGCTGACGATGTGGTCGACCGTCGCCGGTCGCGTCCTCGCGCTCGGCCTCGGCCAGGAAGCCGACGTGGCCGAGGTTGACCCCGAGCAGCGGCACGCCCGGTCCCCCGCGAGTGCTCGGCGCCGCGCAGGATGGTCCCGTCGCCGCCGAGGACGACGACGAGCTCGCAGCCCCGTCGGTCGGGTCGTCGGCGTCGGCCTCGACGACCGGCCCGATGTCGATGGCGCGCGAACATCCGCGCCTCGTCCGGGGCGAGCGCCACCTCGACGTCGGCGGCCCGCAGCTGCTTGACGACGCCGCGGGCGATGTCGACGACCTCGGGTCGGGTCGGGTGCGCCACGAGCAGGATCCTGCGGGTCACGGTGCTCCTGTCACTCGGCGCTTCGGTGGACCACGGCGGCGACGGAGCGCTCGTCGAGCGGTTCGCCGGGACGTGTCCTGACCCAGAGTAGGTACTCCCGGTTCCCCGTCGTGCCCCGGATGGGGCTGGGTTCGAGTCCCCGCGGGTGCAGACCGGCGGTCCGGGCGGCCTGCGAGGACGTCCACGAGCACCCGCTCGTGCTCGTGGGGCGAGGTGACGACGCCGGTCCGGGCCAGCCGCTCCCGCCCGACCTCGAACTGGGGCTTGACCAGCAGCACCGCGTCCGCGGTCGGCGTCATCACCGAGGCGACGACGTCGAGGACCAGCCGCAGCGAGATGAAGCTGAGGTCGGCGACGACGATGTCGAAGGCTTCACCGAGGTCACCGGGCCGCACGTCGCGGATGTTGACGCCCGGAGCGCTCGTCGACCCGCGGCGTCCTCGGCGACCTCCGGGACCAGCTGGTCGTGGCCGACGTCGAGCGCCGTCACGTGCGCCGCGCCGGCCTCGAGCAGCACCTGCGTGAACCCACCGGTGCTCGCCCCGACGTCCAGGCAGCGCTTGCCGGCGACCGTGAGCCCGGCCTCACCGAACCAGCCGCAGAGCCTCCAGCAGCTTGTATGCGGCCCGCCCCACCCACCGGTCGGGCTCCTCGGCGAGGGCGATCGCGCTCGTCTGGGCTGACCGGGGTGCTCGGCTTGGTCGCCGGCGCGCCGTCGACGAGGACGGCGCCACGGGTCACCAGCTCGCGGGCCTGGGCTCGGCTGCGGGCCAGGCCGCGCCGGACCAGCTCGGCGTCCAGGCGGGCCTTGCCTGCCTCGGGTCCGCGGTGGGTCGGGGTCAGTCACCGCCGAGGTCGGCCAGCCGGTCCTGCAGCGCCCGGTGCGCCGCCTCGCCGGCCTCGGCCTGCTCGTCGAGGGACCCGGACTCGGCGCTGTCGTGGAGCCGCTGCCAGCGCCGCGTCGACCTCGGCGTCGCCGGTCGGGGTGCCGGCTCGACCTCGGCTGTCGGGGGCCGGTTCCGACGCCCACTCCCCCGACGCGTCGATGCCGGCCGTCATGCGCCGCTTCCCGTACCGGGCGCCGCCGACTTCTGTGGCCGCCGACTTCTTGGCCGCGGACTTCTTCGCCGTGGACTTCGTCGCAGTGGCCTTGGTCGCGGCCGCCTTCTTCGTCGTCACGGCGCCGGACGGCCGCGCCGGCGTGGACGCCGCGCGCCTTGGTGGTGGTCGGCTTCGTGGTGGCCGTCTTCGCCGGCGCGGCCTTCTGTCGTGGCCGCCTTCGTCGCCGGTGCGGCCTTCTTCGTCGGCGGCCTTCTTCGTCGGCGGCCTTCTTGGTGGCGGCCTTCTTCGTGGCGGCCTTCTTGGTGGCGTCGCCCTCTTCGTGGCCGCCCTCTTGGTGGCCGGCCTTCTTCGTCGGCGGCCTTCTTGGTCGGCGCCGCCTTGGTCGCCGGCCTTCGTCGCCGGCGCCGCCTTGGCGCGTGGCGCAGCCGGTCTCGGTCGCGCGGCTCGGTCGGGCGCTACCGGCGCCGTTGTCACCGGCGTCGGTGGCCACCGGACGGGTCGACGCCTGGTCGGCGATCTGCTTGCGCGGCGGACGCCGACGCGGCGGGGCGGCGACCGGCTCGTCGACGCGGGCCGGTGAAGGCGGCGTCGACGACGACCCCGTCGTCGGCCGGCGTCGGACTCGGCCGCGGGTGGCTGCCGCCGCCCAGACCCAGCTTCGCGGCGACCTCGCCGACGGCCGGGTTGGTGAGGATCTGGGCCTGGAGCGCCTCGACGTCGGCCGAGAGCTTCGCGACCGCGGCGCGGGCCCGGTCCAGCTCGTCCGGCGGGATCGGGCGACGGGCGACGGCTCGCTCGACCTCGCTGCGCACCAGGGCGATGAGGCTGCGCCGGTTGGCCGCCGCGGCCGCGAGCAGCTCCTCGGCCAGGTCCTGGACCTGCACCTGGACGCTGCTGCTGGACCGACCGCCGGTCAGCCCGCTCGACAGCGACAGCAGGGCTGACGCCGCCTCGGTGGCCTTGGCCCTCGACGTCTCCGCCAGGCCGGAAGCGAGCAGTAGGTAGCCGCGAAGCCCGTCCATCGCCATGACCTGTGTCTCCTTCGCCGCGCGTCGCCGGTGTCGACGCTGTTGCCGGTCCACGCTACTGCCCTACCGCGCCGGCGGCCGGTCGGAGAGCGTCAGCCCAGCCGCGCGTCGGCCGCCTCGGCGATGCCGCACCAGCGACGTCGACCGACGCGCCCGCCACGTCGCGGCCGTGCACCAGCGCCGCGGTCGTCGCCGCGACGAGCGCGTCCGGGTCGTCGCCCGCCAGCGACCGCGAAGGTCGCCGCTGCGACCAGTCGACCGACAGGCGTCACCGAACCGCAGCCGACGGTCTCGCCCTCGACGGTCGGACACCATCGGCGGGCGGTCCAGCGCCCGGAGGTCTCGCGCCGCATACGTCGGCGCGGGCCGTCCGGGCGACCGCGCGAACGACACGAGGTCGTCGACGCCGGTGAGGACCCAGAGCGAGTCGAGACCGGCGGCCATCGCTCCGAGGATGTCGGTGTCGAGCCGGTCGCCGATGGCCAGCACCTCGGCCTGCGCGGCGCCGAGGCGGGCTCACCGAGAGGTCGTAGAGGGGTGGCTCCGGCTTCCCGGTGGACGGCGCTCGGCTGCACGCCGGTCGCGGCGCCACGGCGCCGATCAGGGCTCCGTTGCCCGGCGCGATGCCCCGCTGGGTCGGCAGGGTGGCGTCGCGGTTCGTGGCCACCCACGTGGCGCCGTCCTCGATGGCGTAGCTGGCCTCGGCGAGCAGTCGGCCGCGGTGACGTTGGCGCCGTAGCCCTGCAGCACGGCGACGACGCCGCGTCGCCTGGTCGACCGGGGGAGCCCGGCCTCGGCCAGGGCCGCGGCCACGCCCGGGCCGCCGACCGCGAGCACCGGGACTCCCGGCGGGACAGCAGCGCGGCGACGTAGGCGGCGCCGGCCTGCGAGCTGGTGACGACGTCGTCGGGACCGACCGGGAGGCCGAGGCCGAGCGAGCTGGTCGGCGACGTCCTGCGGCGTCAGCGACGCGTTGTTGGTGGCGTAGACGACGGGGATCTGTAGGGCGAGCAGCCGCTCGACCGCGTACGGAACCGCCTGGGCGCCTCGCCGGACGACGCCGTCGAGGTCGCAGACGACCCCCGCGTAGCGCTCGGCGAGGGTCTCAGCCACGGGCGCGCCGGTCTCGGCGTCGTCCTCGTCACTCGTCATCGTCGCCGAGCAGGTCGAGCTGCTCGACGCCGTCGAGCTCGTCCACCCGCTCGGCCGCATCGGTCTCGAGCGCCTCGTCGGCGTCGACCGCGTAGCCGAACCACTCCCGCGCGCCGGCGCGGTCGCCGAGGGCCAGCAGCGCCTCGGCGTAGGCGTAGAACAGTCGCGCGCTCCAGGCCTTGCCGGCGGCGCGGGTCGAGCTCGGGCAGCTGCAGCCCGGCGGCCGCGGCGTCGAGCTGGCCCTGGTCCCGCCGGATCCCCGAGACGACGATGGCCAGCTCGACCCGCTCGTCACGGGCGAGGGTCCGCGCCTCGGGGGTGGACGGCCAGCTCGAGGGCCCGGTCCGGCCGCCCCAGTGCCCGCTCGGCGTCGACCATCAGGGGCAGCAGGTGCGAGGAGCCGGAGAGGCGACGCACGGTGCGGAACTCCGCGAGCGCCTTGGCCCAGTCACCCTGGCGGTAGGCGACCAGCCCGAGGGCCTCCCGCGCGGCCGGAACCCGTCCGGCCCGGCGGACCGCGGTCTCGGCGTGCGCCTGCGCGCCCTCGAGGTCGGTGTCGAGCAGCAGGGCCGCCATGACCAGGTGCTGGGCGACGCCCTCGGCGTTCTCCTTGCTCAGGGTCCGCAGCTGGGTCCAGACCGCGCGGTCCAGCTCCTTGCCGGTGACCCCGTCGGCGATCGCCGGCTCCGGCTTGCGCGGGCTCTTCGGCGTCAGCCGCTGGCCGCTGCCGCGCTCGGCCTCCGCCGGGCGGCCGGCGCCGCCGCGGGGCGGCTTCCCGGCGTTCCCGCCCGCGGCCGGGGGCGAGCCGCCGGACGGCGGGAACCGTCCTCACGGGGCGCGCGACGGTCGGGCCGGCCGGCGGACCGGTCCTGAGGGCTCATGTCGCAAACCTTAGTTCGGCCGGTATGCGCCGAGGTACCGGCGCCCGGGCATGACAAAGCGCCCCGCCCGAATTCGTGAATTCAGGCGGGGCGCTTATGAAAGTATGTCCGGCTGCGTCCTACTCTCCCACACCGTCACCAGTGCAGTACCATCGGCGCTGAAGGGCTTAGCTTCCGGGTTCGGAATGGAGCCGGGCGTTTCCCCTTCGCTATGACAGCCGAAACTCTATGGAGATATGTGTGCTGTTGACAGCACCGTTCGTTCCCGACCGTATCTCGGGAACAACACAGTGGACGCGAACATCAGAAAGATATGATGTAGTCAAGTTATCGGCTTATTAGTACCGGTCAGCTTCATGCATTACTGCACTTCCACATCCGGCCTATCAACCCAGTCGTCTGGCTGGGAGCCTCTCGGGGTAAACCCCATGGAAACCTCATCTTGAAACGTGCTTCCCGCTTAGATGCTTTCAGCGGTTATCACTTCCGAACGTAGCTAATCAGCGGTGCCCTTGGCAGGACAACTGACACACCAGAGGTTCGTCCATCCCGGTCCTCTCGTACTAGGGACAGCCTTTCTCAAGTTTCCTACGCGCACAGCGGATAGGGACCGAACTGTCTCACGACGTTCTAAACCCAGCTCGCGTACCGCTTTAATGGGCGAACAGCCCAACCCTTGGGACCTACTCCAGCCCCAGGATGCGACGAGCCGACATCGAGGTGCCAAACCATGCCGTCGATATGGACTCTTGGGCAAGATCAGCCTGTTATCCCCGGGGTACCTTTTATCCGTTGAGCGACGGCGCTTCCACAAGCCACCGCCGGATCACTAGTCCCGACTTTCGTCCCTGCTCGACATGTCTGTCTCACAGTCAAGCTCCCTTGTGCACTTACACTCGAAACCTGATTGCCAACCAGGCTGAGGGAACCTTTGGGCGCCTCCGTTACTTTTTAGGAGGCAACCGCCCCAGTTAAACTACCCACCAGGCACTGTCCCTGATCCGGATCACGGATCGAGGTTAGATATCCAGAACGACCAGAGTGGTATTTCAACGTTGACTCCACACACACTGGCGTGCATGCTTCACAGTCTCCCACCTATCCTACACAAGCCGTACCGAACACCAATACCAAGCTGTAGTAAAGGTCCCGGGGTCTTTCCGTCCTGCTGCGCGTAACGAGCATCTTTACTCGTAGTGCAATTTCGCCGAGTTCGTGGTTGAGACAGTGGAGAAGTCGTTACGCCATTCGTGCAGGTCGGAACTTACCCGACAAGGAATTTCGCTACCTTAGGATGGTTATAGTTACCACCGCCGTTTACTGGCGCTTAAGTTCTCAGCTTCGCCGTGAGGCTAACCGGTCCCCTTAACGTTCCAGCACCGGGCAGGCGTCAGTCCGTATACATCGTCTTGCGACTTCGCACGGACCTGTGTTTTTAGTAAACAGTCGCTTCTCCCTGGTCTCTGCGGCCGTTCAGGCTAGGGAGCAAGTCCCTTCACCCTCTGGGCCCCCCTTCTCCCGAAGTTACGGGGGTATTTTGCCGAATTCCTTAACCACGATTCACTCGATCGCCTTGGTATTCTCTACCTAACCACCTGAGTCGGTTTGGGGTACGGGCGGCTCGAACCTCGCTAGAGGATTTTCTTGGCAGCATAGGATCACCCTGCTTCCCGCATTCGCGGTCACTATCAGGTCTCAGGCTATGTGAGATGCGGATTTGCCTACATCTCGCCCTACACCCTTGGACGTGGACTACCATCGCCACGCGGAGGCTACCTTCCTGCGTCTCCCCATTGCTTACCTACTACTAACTAGGGTCGCGCGCTCCACTCACCTTGGTCCGAAGACCGCCGCGAGTTTCAGGCGCTTAGCATCACTAGGTTCGGTATGGGCGGTTCTTCGCCGGTTCCGGAATATCAACCGGATGTCCATCGACTACGCCTGTCGGCCTCGCCTTAGGTCCCGACTTACCCAGGGCAGATTAGCTTGACCCTGGAACCCTTGGTTATTCGGCGGACGGGTTTCTCGCCCGTCATTCGCTACTCATGCCTGCATTCTCACTCGTGTGGCCTCCACGGCTGGATCACTCCGCCGCTTCCCTGGCCACACGACGCTCCCCTACCCATCAACACGCTTGGACCGTGGATCCTCGGATGTCACGGCCGGGCAGATGTGTCAATGCCACAGCTTCGGTGGTGTGCTTGAGCCCCGCTACATTGTCGGCGCGGAATCACTTGACCAGTGAGCTATTACGCACTCTTTAAAGGGTGGCTGCTTCTAAGCCAACCTCCTGGTTGTCAATGCAACTCCACATCCTTTCCCACTTAGCACACGCTTAGGGACCTTAGATGGTGGTCTGGGCTGTTTCCCTCTCGACTACGGAGCTTATCCCCCGCAGTCTCACTGCCACGCTCTCACTTACCGGCATTCGGAGTTTGGCTAACGTCAGTAACCTGGTAAGGCCCATTGGCTATCCAGTAGCTCTACCTCCGGCAAGAAACACGTGACGCTGCACCTAAATGCATTTCGGGGAGAACCAGCTATCACGGAGTTTGATTGGCCTTTCACCCCTACCCACAGCTCATCCCCTCAGTTTTCAACCTAAGTGGGTTCGGTCCTCCACGCAGTCTTACCTGCGCTTCAACCTGGCCATGGGTAGATCACTCCGCTTCGGGTCTAGACCCAGCGACTCAATCGCCCTATTCGGACTCGCTTTCGCTACGGCTTCCCCACACGGGTTAACCTCGCCACTGAGCACTAACTCGCAGGCTCATTCTTCAAAAGGCACGCCGTCACCCCACAAGGAGGCTCCGACGGATTGTAGGCACACGGTTTCAGGATCTATTTCACTCCCCTCCCGGGGTACTTTTCACCTTTCCCTCACGGTACTTGTCCGCTATCGGTCACCAGGGAATATTTAGGCTTAGCGGGTGGTCCCGCCAGATTCACACGGGATTTCTCGGGCCCCGTGCTACTTGGGATGACTCTCTGGAGTTCGCGCCATTTCGTCTACGGGGGTTGCACCCTCTGTGCCGGGCCTTTCAATGCCCTTCGACTATGACGCGAATTTTTGACTCCATGCCGGCTTGTCAGAGCCGACCAAGAGGTCCCACGACCCCGAACATGCAACGCCTGACAGCTATCACACATGCTCGGTTTAGCCTGATCCGCTTTCGCTCGCCACTACTCACGGAATCGCGGTTGCTTTCTCTTCCTGTGGGTACTGAGATGTTTCACTTCCCCACGTTCCCTCCACTCGCCCTATGTGTTCAGGCGAGGGTGACTGGACTTGCCTCCAGCCGGGTTTCCCCATTCGGAAATCCTCGGATCACAGTCTGGTTATCGACTCCCCGAGGCTTATCGCAGATTCCTACGTCCTTCTTCGGTTCCTGGTGCCAAGGCATCCACCGTGTGCCCTTAAAAACTTGGCTACAAATAAAAGATGCTCGCGTCCACTGTGTAGTTCTCAACATACGGGCGGTACCCCGACCTCAGGAGTGGCGCCTGCGACGCATACGGGCTGGTTGCAGTGCAGCGGTGCGCGGCGTGGTTCGTCCACGAGGAGGGGTCCTGACCGGCGTATACCGATCCAGAAGGAGTCGAGCTCATCGCCCGAGCCTTCAGGACCCAACAACGTGCCAGGCGCTGCCACCAACCGCCGCTTTCCACTCCCCTGGTCCACTGAAGGACCTGGCCAGTGAAGGCCGGGGTTGTACTTGCTGCGCGAGCTGATGTCAGCGCCAACTAATCGATGTTCCACCCTTGAGCACCTGCCGTAGAGCGTTCGTCCACGGCCAGGCTCTGGACCAGCGTGAGCCGGCCAGTGCTCCTTAGAAAGGAGGTGATCCAGCCGCACCTTCCGGTACGGCTACCTTGTTACGACTTAGTCCCAATCGCCAGTCCCACCTTCGACGGCTCCCTCCAAAAGGTTGGGCCACCGGCTTCGGGTGTTACCGACTTTCGTGACTTGACGGGCGGTGTGTACAAGGCCCGGGAACGTATTCACCGCAGCGTTGCTGATCTGCGATTACTAGCGACTCCGACTTCATGGGGTCGAGTTGCAGACCCCAATCCGAACTGAGACCGGTTTTTTGGGATTCGCTCCACCTTGCGGTATCGCAGCCCTTTGTACCGGCCATTGTAGCATGCGTGAAGCCCAAGACATAAGGGGCATGATGATTTGACGTCATCCCCACCTTCCTCCGAGTTGACCCCGGCAGTCTCCTATGAGTCCCCGGCATTATCCGCTGGCAACATAGAACGAGGGTTGCGCTCGTTGCGGGACTTAACCCAACATCTCACGACACGAGCTGACGACAACCATGCACCACCTGTATACCGACCTTGCGGGGCACCCATCTCTGAATGTTTCCGGTATATGTCAAGCCTTGGTAAGGTTCTTCGCGTTGCATCGAATTAATCCGCATGCTCCGCCGCTTGTGCGGGCCCCCGTCAATTCCTTTGAGTTTTAGCCTTGCGGCCGTACTCCCCAGGCGGGGAACTTAATGCGTTAGCTGCGGCACGGATCTCGTGGAATGAGACCCACACCTAGTTCCCAACGTTTACGGCATGGACTACCAGGGTATCTAATCCTGTTCGCTCCCCATGCTTTCGCTTCTCAGCGTCAGTAGTGGCCCAGAGACCTGCCTTCGCCATCGGTGTTCCTCCTGATATCTGCGCATTTCACCGCTACACCAGGAATTCCAGTCTCCCCTACCACACTCTAGTCTGCCCGTACCCACTGCAAGTCCGGGGTTGAGCCCCGGATTTTCACAGCAGACGCGACAGACCGCCTACAAGCTCTTTACGCCCAATAATTCCGGACAACGCTCGCACCCTACGTATTACCGCGGCTGCTGGCACGTAGTTAGCCGGTGCTTCTTCTGCAGGTACCGTCACTTTCGCTTCTTCCCTGCTGAAAGGGGTTTACAACCCGAAGGCCTTCATCCCCCACGCGGCGTCGCTGCATCAGGCTTTCGCCCATTGTGCAATATTCCCCACTGCTGCCTCCCGTAGGAGTCTGGGCCGTGTCTCAGTCCCAGTGTGGCCGGTCGCCCTCTCAGGCCGGCTACCCGTCGTCGCCTTGGTGAGCCGTTACCTCACCAACTAGCTGATAGGCCGCGAGTCCATCCCAGACCGAAAAACTTTCCACACGATAGAGATGCCTCTTCGTGTCGTATCCGGTATTAGCTCCGGTTTCCCGGGGTTATCCCAGAGTCTGGGGCAGGTTACTCACGTGTTACTCACCCGTTCGCCACTGATCACCCGGAGCAAGCTCCGAGGTCACCGTTCGACTTGCATGTGTTAAGCACGCCGCCAGCGTTCGTCCTGAGCCAGGATCAAACTCTCCGTTGATGTTTAGCTCCTACCGGTCGAGACCGGCGGAAATCTAGACCCGTTGAAGGGTTGTATCACTGGCTGAGCAAGAACAACTTGCGTTATTCATTGTCAACCAAAGGATTTTCGAATCGAACAGGGTCACTCACCGTGCCCAGAGGACAACGGATCGCGACGCCCCTCGAGACGAGGTTATTGGCATCGATTTTTGGCACGCTGTTGAGTTCTCAAGGTTCGGACGCTCACCGAGTTCCGGTCCAGTGGACCAGGCGTCGGGGCAACCCTTCAAATTTACCCGCCTGCTTCATGGGCGTCAAATCCGTGACCCGCTCTCAGAGCGGCCGGATCCGATCGCGCTTGGCTCTCGGCGGGAGGACCCACTGTAGCAGGCTTCGGGGCCGGATCCGAACCACCGCCGCGGACCAGCCCGGGCGACGTTCGGACGGCCGCGTGAGCGGCTGTTCGAGTGGCGTCAGCTCGTGGGACCGGCCTACTTCGGGAGACGCGCTAGGCGTCCACCCCGTGGTGTCCGTTCCTCCCTGACGGGCTGACGTGGAAGAGACTAGACGCGTCCGGGCGCCGAGCACAAATCGCGTGCCCCCGGGCGTGTCCTCGCCCTTCCGAGCAGGTCCAACGCCGTTGCCCCGCAACGTGCATTCCCGCCCGGTCAGGCGGCCAGCCGGGCGGCCGCCAGCGACTTGCGACCGCGCCGGAGCAGCGCGACCCGGCCGTGGAGGAAGTCCGCCGGGCGCAGGACCTGCTCGGGATCGGCCACCTTGGCCTTGTTCACCGAGGCCCCGCCCTCGCCGATCGCCCGGCGGGCGGCGTTGCGCGACTCGACGAGCCCCACGGCGACCAGGGCGTCGACGACGCTCGTCCCGGCCTCGACCGTCGCCCCGGGCAGCTCCCCGGTCGCGTCGAGCAGGGTGCGCTCGTCGAGGGCCGGTCAGGTCGCCCTTGCCGAACAGCGCCTCGGACGCCGCCTGCACCGCCGTCGTCGCCGTCGGGCCCGTGGACCAGCGTCGTGACGTCGGCGGCGAGGGTGCGCTGCGCGGCGCGACGGAACGGCTCCTCGCGGACCTGGCGCTCGAGCTCGGCGATCTCCTCCCGGCCGCGGTCGCTGAAGAACTTGAGCAGCTTGACGACCGAGGCGTCCTCGACGTTGAGGAAGTACTGGTAGAAGGCGTACGGGCTGGTCATGTCGGCCGACATCCAGATGGCGTTGCCCTCGGACTTGCCGTACTTCACCCCCGAGGCGTCGGTGATGAGCGGCGTCGTCAGGGCGTGCACCGTGGCGCCCTCGGCCCGGTGCACCAGGTCGACGCCGGCGGTGATGTTGCCCCACTGGTCCGACCCGCCGGTCTGCAGCGTGCAGCCGCGGGTGCGGTAGAGCTCGAGGTAGTCCAGCGCCTGCAGCAGCTGGTAGCTGAACTCGGTGAACGAGATCCCCTCCTGGCTCGCCAGCCGCTGCGCGATGGCCTCCTTGCGGATCATCTGGTTCACCCGGAAGTGCTTGCCGATGTCGCGCAGGAAGTCGATCGCCGACATCGGCGCGGTCCAGTCGAGGTTGTCGACGAGGTGCGCCGGGTTGTCGCCGTCGAAGTCGAGGAACGGCCGGACCAGGTCCTTGAGGCGGGCCACGTTCGCGGCGGTGTGCTCCTTGGTCCGCAGCACCCGCTCGGCGGTGGGCCTGGGGTCCCCGATGAGCCCGGTCGAGCCGCCGACGAGGCAGATGACGTGGTGCCCGGCGCGCTGGAACCGCCGCAGGACGACGAGCTGCACGAGGTTGCCGAAGTGCAGTGACGGCGCGGTCGGGTCGAACCCGCAGTAGACGGTGATCGGCCCCTCGGCGAGCGCCGCCCGCAGCGCGGTCTCGTCCGTGGACTGCTCCACGGAGCCGCGCCAGGTCCAGCTCGTCGAGCATTGCCGTTGTCGTTCACAGCGGGACAGCCTGCCCTACCGGTTCGTCCGCCGGACACGGGGTTTCGCGGGCCGGTACACCGACACGGTGGGCTCGCCGTCGAGCCAGAACCGCCAGGGGTATGCGGCGACGTCGCCGCCCGCGCCGGCCACCCCGACGCGCGGGCCGGTCCGCAACCGGACCGGGTCGTAGGGCGGTCGACGGCGCGCGGACGACGAGGTCCGACGCGCTCCCCCGGCGACGACCGGCGGGGTGCAGAAGTCGCGACCGGAGTCGGCGCCGGTGAGGCCGAGGGTGCTGGCGAGCCGGGCCGGTCCACGGCACCAGTCCCGCGGTGACACCCCGGGCCGGCGCGCGGCCGCGACCTCGTGCCCGGCGACCACCTCGCCCGCGCGGAGCAGGACGGCCGACGGCCGCGCCCACCGGTCCGGTGACGAGGTTGAGGCACCAGTGCATCCCGTAGGTGAAGTAGACGTAGGTGAACCCGGCCGGCCCGAACATCGGCTCGGTGCGCGGGGTGCGACCCCGGTACGCGTGCGACCCCGGGTCGTGGCGGTAGCCGGCATACGCCTCGACCTCGGTCAGCCGCACGACCACCCCGCCCCGCTCGACGGTGCAGCCGAGCAGGGCCGGCGCCACCTCGAGCACCTCGCGGGCGAAGAACGACCGCGGCAGCCGGCGGGGCACGTCAGCCGAGCGGCGTCGCGACGGCTCGCGCTGCGGAAGCCGCCGAGCGCGCCCGCTCGAGCTGCTCCGTGACGCGTACCGGCGCGGTGCCGCCGCGGGCGTCGCGGGAGGCCAGTGACCCCTGCGACCGAGAGCACCTCGCGGACACCGGGTTTGAGCACCGGGTCGATCGCCGCGAGGTCCTCGTCGGTGAGGTCCCACAGCTCGATGCCCTGGGCCTCGCAGGTGCGCACGCAGGCGCCGGCGACCTCGTGCGCCACCCGGAACGGAACCCCTTGCCGGACCAGCCACTCCGCGACGTCGGTCGCGAGCGCGAAGCCCTGTGGGGCCAGCGACTCGAGCCGCGCGCGGTTGAACCGGAGCGTCGCGACCATCCCGGCGAAGGCCGGCAGCAGCACCTCGAGGGTGTCGACCGCGTCGAAGACCGGCTCCTTGTCCTCCTGCAGGTCGCGGTTGTACGCCAGCGGCAGCCCCTTGAGCGTCGTCAGCAGCCCGGCGAGGTCGCCGACGAGCCGGCCCGCCTTGCCGCGCGCCAGCTCGGCGACGTCGGGGTTCTTCTTCTGCGGCATGATGCTCGACCCGGTGGAGTAGGCGTCGTCGAGCGTGACGTAGGAGAACTCCTTGGTCGCCCAGAGGATCACCTCCTCGGCGATCCGCGACAGGTCGACGGCGGTCATCGCCGCCACGAAGGCGAACTCCGCCGCGAAGTCACGGCTGGCGGTGCCGTCGATGGAGTTCTCCACCGACGCCGAGAACCCGAGGTCGCGGGCGACGGCCTCCGGGTCGAGGCCGAGCGAGCTGCCCGCGAGCGCGCCCGAGCCGTAGGGCGAGACGTCCGCGCGGCGGTCCCAGTCGCGCAGCCGGTCGACGTCGCGCAGCAGCGTCCACGCGTGCGCGAGGAGGTGGTGCGACAGCAGCACCGGCTGGGCGTGCTGCAGGTGGGTGCGGCCCGGGCATGGCCACGCCGAGGTGGCGGGTCGCCTGGTCCACCAGCGCGTCGACGACGTCGAGCACCAGGCCGGCGATCGTGCGGGCCTCGTGGCGCAGGTAGCGGCGGAAGAGCGTGACGACCTGGTCGTTGCGGGAGCGCCCGGCGCGCAGCCGGCCGCCGACCTCGGCGCCGGCCCGGTCGATGAGCCCGCGTTCCAGGGCGGTGTGGACGTCCTCGTCGGCGGGGTCCGGCCGGAAGTCGCCGCTCGCGACGTCGGCGTCCAGCCGGTCGAGGGCGTCGAGCATGGCCGCGAGCGTCGCGTCGTCGAGCAGCCCCGCCGCGTGGAGGACCCGGGCGTGCGCCCGGGAGCCGGCGATGTCGTGCCGCGCCAGCCGCCAGTCGAAGTGGGTGCTGCGCGACAGCTCGGCCAGCGCGTCGGCCGGGCCGCCGGCGAACCGGCCGCCCCACAGGCTGACCCGGCCGTCGGTGGCGGGTTCGGGGAGCTCGAGCCGGTCATGCGCCCGCGCTCCGCGTCGACTCGATCTGCCGCACGAAGCCCTGAGCGGCCGACGGCGTCGTGCCGATGACGAGGATCGTGTCGTCTCCCGCGATGGTGCCGAGGACGTCGGTGAGGTGGGCCTGGTCGATGCACGACGCGAGGTAGTTCGCGGCCCCCGGTGGGGTGCGGAGGACGACCTGGTTGCCGGCCCGGCGGGCGCTCACCAGCAGCTCGTCGGCGGCGCGGTAGAGCCGCGTCGGCAGGTCGGCCGGGAGCCCCGCCGGAGTGACGCGTCCCGCCCGGCTCCGGCAGCGCGTAGACCAGCTGTCGGCCCTTGCGGACCTTGACCGCACCCACCTCGACGAGGTCGCGGGAGAGGGTCGCCTGCGTGACCTCGACGCCGTCGTCGGACAGCAGCGAGAGCAGCTCGCCCTGCGACCGCACGTCGTGCGCGCGGAGCAGGTCGACGACCCGCGTCTGCCGCGTCGTGCGGCTGGTCATGCCGGCACCGCCCCGTCGAGGATCGCCGGCAGCGCCTCGACGAACGAGTCGGCCTGCGCCTCGCGTGAGGATCAGCGGCGGCGCGAGCCGGATCGCGTCCGGCGCCACGGCGTTGACGAGGAAGCCCGCCTCCCGCGCCCGGGCCATCGCCGACGCGGCCACCGGCTCGGTCAGGGCGATGGCGATGAGCAGTCCGCGGCCGCGGACCCCGCTGATGCGCGGGTGTCCCAGCCCCGTCACCGCGTCCGCGAGGTGGGCGCCGAGCTCGGCGGCGTGCGCCAGCAGCCGGTCGGACTCGATGGTGTGGACGACGGCGAGACCCGCGGCGCAGGCCAGCGGGTTACCGCCGAACGTCGAGCCGTGCTGGCCGCCGGACAGCAGCCCGGTGACGGCGGGACCGTAGGTGACGAGCGCGCCGATCGGCACTCCCCCGGCCAGGCCCTTGGCCAGCGTCACGGCGTCGGGGACGACGTCGGTGGCCTGGTGCGCGAGCCAGTGGCCGGTGCGGCCCATCCCCGACTGGACCTCGTCGAGCACCAGCAGCGCGCCGGCGTCCCGGGTGAGGTCGCGGGCCAGCCGCAGGTACGCGTCGGTGGCGGGCACGACCCCGGCCTCGCCCTGGATCGGCTCGAGGACGACCGCGGCGAGGTCGTCGCCGGCGTCGGCCACGGCGGCCCGCAGCGCGTCCTCGTCGTTGTAGGGCACGTGGGTCACGCCGGGCATCAGCGGTTCGAACGGCTCGCGGTATGCCGGCTTCCACGTGAGCGCGAGCGCACCCGTGGTGCGGCCGTGGAACGCGTTCTGCGCGGCGATGATCCGCGTGCGACCGGTCCGCCGGGTGAGCTTCACCGCCGCCTCCAGCGCCTCCGCTCCGGAGTTGGCGAAGAACACGCCGGAACCGGCGGGCGCGCGGCATACCTCGATGAGCTTCTCGGCCAGCTCGACCTGCGGCTCGGACGTGAAGAAGTTGGAGATGTGGACGACCTGGCTCGCCTGCTTGGTGATCGCCTCGACGAGGGCGGGATGGCCGTGCCCCAGCGTGTTGACGGCGATGCCGCCGAGCAGGTCGAGGTAGCGCTTGCCGTCGACGTCGACGACGTAGCAGCCGTCGCCGTGCGAGAGGACGGTCTGCGGCACGCCGAAGACCGGGATGAGCGCCGCCCGGTAGCGGTCGAGGATCTGCTGGCTGTGGGTCACGCGCGCACCACTCCCTTCGGGTCCGGCACGACCATGGTGCCGATCCCCTCGTCCGTGAACACCTCGAGCAGCAGGGAGTGCGGCTTCCGGCCGTCGATGACGTGGGCCTGCGGGCACGCCCTGGCGGACCGCGCGGATGCACGCCTCGAGCTTCGGGACCATGCCCGCCTCGACCCGGCCGAGCAGGTCCTCGGCGTCCATGACGGTGAGGTAGGACAGCAGCGAGTCGGGGTCGGGCCAGTTGGCGTAGATGCCCTCGACGTCGGTGAGGACGACGAGCTTGTGGGCGTCGAGGGCCACCGCCAGGGCGGCGGCCGCGGTGTCGGCGTTGACGTTGAGGACCTGCCCGTCGACGTCGAGGTCGGGCGCGACGGTGGAGACGACCGGGATGCGACCGGCGTCGAGGATGTCGGTGACCGCGGACGGGTTGACGCTCTCGACGTCGCCGACGAGTCCGAGGTCGAGCTCCGAGCCGTCGTCGGCGACGCCGGCGCGCTTGCGGGCGCCGAGCAGCCCGCCGTCCTCGCCCGACAGGCCGACGGCGAGCGGGCCGTGCTGGTTGAGCAGTCCCACCAGCTCGCGGCCGACCTGGCCGGTGAGGACCATCCGGACGACGTCCATCACCTCGGGTGTCGTCACCCGCAGCCCGCCCCGGAACTCGCTGGTGAGCCCGAGCCGGGTCAGCATCTGGCCGATCTGCGGGCCGCCGCCGTGGACCACGACCGGCCGCAGGCCCGCATACCGGAGGAACGCGATGTCCTGGGCGAAGGCCCGCTTGAGGTTGTCGTCGACCATGGCGTTGCCGCCGTACTTGACGACGACGAGCGCGCCCCGGAACCGCTCGAGCCACGGCAGCGCGTCGACGAGGGTCTGCGCCTTGCTCGCGGCGACCCGGAGCGCGGCGGCGTCGATGATGCCGCGGACGGTGCTGTGCGTGGTCATGTGCTGTAGGCCGAGTTCTCGTGGACGTAGTCGTGGGTCAGGTCGTTCGTCCAGATCGTCGCGGTCTCGTCGCCGGCGTGGAGGTCGACGAGGACGTGGACGTCGCGGGCGGCGAGGTCGACGAGCGACCGGTCCTCGCCGACGCCGCCGGCCCGGCACACCTGCACGCCGTTCATGCTGACGTCGAGGGCGTCGGGCGTCGAAGGCGGCGCTCGTCGTGCCCACGGCGGCGAGGACGCGACCCCAGTTGGGGTCGGCGCCGAAGATCGCGCACTTGAACAGGTTGTTGCGGGCGACGCTGCGCCCCACCTCCAGCGCGTCGTCGACCGACGCCGCGCCGCGGACCTCGATGGCGATGTCGTGGTGCGCGCCCTCGGCGTCGGCGACGAGCTGCCGGGCGAGGTCGGCGCACACGGCGGTCACCGCGTCGGTGAGCGCGGGCGGGTCGACGGTGACGCCCGAGGCGCCGGAGGCCATCAGCAGCACGGTGTCGTTGGTCGACTGGCAGCCGTCGGAGTCGACCCGGTCGAAGGTCGACGGCCGTGGCCGCCCGCAACGCCGGGTCGAGGGTGCCGGCGTCGGTCACCGCGTCGGTGACGAGGACGACGAGCATCGTCGCGAGCGAGGGGGCGAGCATGCCGGCGCCCTTGGCCATCCCCCAGACCGACCAGCCGTCGCCGTCCTGCGTCGCGGTCTTCGCGTGGGTGTCGGTGGTGATGATCGCCTGCGCGGCGGCGTCGTGCCCGTCGTCGGCGAGAGCGGTCGACCGCCGCCGTGACGCCGGCGCTGACCTTGTCCATCGGCAGCAGCTCGCCGATGAGACCGGTGGAGCACACGGCGACGTCGGCGCCGGACAGCCCGAGGGCGGCGGCCACCTCCTCGGCCGTGCGGTGGGTGTCCTGGAACCCCTGGTGCCCGGTGCAGGCGTTGGCCCCACCGGAGTTGAGGACCACCGCGTCCACCCGGCCGTCGGCGACGACCTGCCGGGACCACACCACCGGCGCGGCGACGACGCGGTTGCTGGTGAAGACCGCGGCCGCGTGGTGGTCGGGCCCGTCGTTGACGACGAGCGCGAGGTCCGGGGTACCGCTCGCCTTGAGCCCAGCGGTGACACCGGCGGCGCGGAACCCCGCGGGGAGGCGGCTCACGGCGCCACTCCCGCGACCGGCAGCCCGGTGGTCTCGGGCAGCCCGAGGGCGAGGTTGGCGCACTGGATGGCGCCACCCGCCGTGCCCTTGGTGAGGTTGTCGATGGCCGCGACGACCACCACCCGGCCGACCGACTCGTCCAGGGCGAGCTGGAGGTGGGCGGCGTTGGAGCCGAGGACGTCCGAGGTCCGGGGCCACTGGCCCTCGGGCAGCAGGTGCACGAACGGCTCGTCGTCGTACGCGTCGCGCCAGGCGTCCCGCAGCTGCGCGGCCGTGGTTCCCGGCCGGACGCGCGCGGTGCAGGTCGCGAGGATGCCGCGGGCCATCGGCGCGAGGGTCGGGGTGAAGGACAGGGTCACCGGCCGGCCCGCCGCGAGGGCGAGGTTCTGGGCGATCTCGGGGGTGTGCCGGTGGCCGCCGCCCACGCCGTAGGGCGACATCGCGCCCATGACCTCGGAGCCGAGCAGGTGGGGCTTCAGGCCCTTGCCCGCACCGGACGTGCCGCTCGCGGCGACGATGACGACGTCGTCGGGATCCAGCAGGTCGGCCACGAACCCGGGCGCCAGGGCGAGGGAGCAGGCGGTGGGGTAGCAGCCCGGGACGGCGATCCGGGTCGCGCCCTTGAGGGCGTCGCGCACCACCCCGTCACGGACGGGGAGCTCGGGCAGCCCGTAGGGCCAGGTGCCGGCGTGGGTGGTCCCGTAGAACGCCCGCCACGCCTCCGCGTCGGTGAGCCGGTAGTCGGCGCCGCAGTCGACGACGACGACGTCCGCCGGCAGCTGCGCGGCCAGCTCGGCCGACGCGCCGTGCGGCAGCGCGAGGAACACGACGTCGTGGCCGCTCAGCGTCTCCGGCGTGGTCGGCTCCAGCACCCGGTCGCCGACGGCGGCGAGGTGCGGGTGGACGTCGCCGAGCCGCTTGCCCGCCTGCGAGTCGGCGGTCAGCGCGCCGAGCCGGATCTCCGGGTGGCCCAGCAGCAGCCGGACGATCTCACCACCGGCGTACCCGCTCGCGCCGGCGACTGCTGCGACCACCATGCTGCATGACTATACACACCGTGCATACAGCCGCGACCGGCGTCGGTCAGGTGCGCTGGACCGCACCCACCGCCTCGTGCGCCGACGTCACAGCCGCGTCGCGGAACCCGTTGACCTCCTCGGTCGTCAGCGTCCGGTCGGGCGCCCGGAAGGTGAGCCGGTAGGCCAGCGAGGTCCGCCCGTCACCGACCTGGTCTCCCGCGTAGACGTCGAACAGCGCGACCTCCTCGAGGAAGTCGCCGGCGCCGGACCGGAGCGAGTGCTCGACCTCGGCGGCGGTGACGGTGTCGGGGACGACGAGCGCGACGTCGGTGAGCGCGGCCGGGAACGTCGAGATCTCGTGGAAGCGCGTGGTCTCCTCGCTCGCCGCGATCAGCACCTCGACGTCCAGCTCCAGCGCGACCGACCGAGCCGGCAGGCCCAGAGCGGACAACGTCTTGGGGTGCAGCTCGCCGGCGTGGCCGACGAGCGTCCCGTCGGTGAGCACGATGCGGGCGCAGCGGCCCGGGTGCCAGGGAGCGCGGTCGGTGTCGGGTTCGACGGCCACGGGCACCGCGACGGCGCGGGCCACGGCGAGCGCCGACTCCACCGCGTCCTCCCAGGACGCGGCCCGCCCGGGACCCCACCAGCCCGAGCGCTCCGCCTCGCCGGTCATGACGGCGGCCACGTGCCGGGGTTGGTGCGGGACGGCGTCGTAGATCGCCTTGATGGTGGCGTCGTCCGGGCCGTCGCTCGACGCCGGGCACCGGGGCGGTATGCGTCGCACCGGCGCCGGGCAGCGTGACCATCCCGAGCTCGAAGAGGGCGACGTCCCGGCGACCCCGCGACAGGTTGCGGCGCACCGCGTCGACGAGGGTCGCGAGGACCGACGTGCGCATCAGCGGCGCCTCGTCCGACAGCGGGTTGGCCACCCGGATGGCGTGCCGCCGCTCGTCGTCGGCCGGCAGCCCGAAGGCGTCGGCGACCCCCTCGCCGACGAACGGGTAGGTGAGCACCTCGACGAACCCGCGGGCCACGAACGCGTTGGCGATGATCCGCCGGACCCGCTGGGCGTGGGTCAGGCCGCGCCCGGACGGCGGGGTGCGCACGATCGACGGGATCTTGGCGTAGCCGTCGATGCGGGCGACCTCCTCGGCGTAGTCCGGCCCGTCGACGAGGTCGGGGCGCCACGACGGCGGCGTGACGCGGACGGTCTCGCCACCGTCGTCGTCCACGTCGCAGCCCTCGGCGCGCAGGATCTCGACGATCCGCTCGCGCGGGTAGTCGACGCCGACCAGCCGGCTCGGCAGCGCGACCTCGAGCGCGTACGCGTCGCGCGGCGTGGTCTCGTCGACGTCGGTCACGGCCGGGTCGGCGGTGCCGCCGCCGTGCTCGACGAGCAGGTCGACGCAGAGCTGGGCCGCGGCCGGGGGCAGTGCCGGGTCGACGCCGCGCTCGAACCGCTTCGACGCCTCGGTGACCAGCTTGTGGCGTCGCGACGAGCGCGCGACGGTCACCGGGTCGAAGTGCGCCGCCTCGACGAGCACGTCGGTCGTCGTCGCGGTCACCTCGCTGGTGGCGCCGCCCATGACGCCGGCGATGCCGAGCGGAACCTCACCGCCGTCGGTGATGAGCAGGTCCTGGGGGTCGAGCGGGCGCACCTAGGTCGTCGAGGGTCGTGAGGGTCTCCCCCGGTCGCGCGCGACGCACCTCGATCGCGCCGCTGAGGGTGGCGATGTCGTAGGCGTGCAGCGGCTGCCCGAGCGCGAGCATGACGTAGTTCGTGACGTCGACGGCCAGCGAGATCGGGCGCATCCCCATCTCCGTCAGCCGGCGCTGCATCCACTGCGGTGACGGCCGGTTCGGGTCGATCCCGCGCACGACTCGGGCGACGAACCGGTCGCAGCCCGCCCGCCCGTCGATCGGCGCCGCGTCGGCGAGGCGGACCGCATACCCGTCCTCGGTGGGGGCCGGCACCGGCAGCAGCGCGGGGTCGCGGAAGCCGCCGTCCGGCGAGCCTTGCGAGTGCCAGTACTCCCGGGCCAGGCCGCGCATGGAGAAGCAGTAGCCGCGGTCCGGCGTCACGTTGACCTCGACGACCTCCTCGCCGAGGCCCAGCAGGGCGATGGCGTCGTCGCCGACCCGGACGCCGTCGAGCTGCTCCGGCGACAGCCGCCGGCTCAGCACGATGATCCCGCTGTGGTCGTTGCCGATGCCGAGCTCGTCCTCGGCGCAGATCATGCCGTTGGACATCCGGCCGTACGTCTTCCGCGCGGCGATCTCGAAGCCACCGGCGAGAGTCGCACCCGGCAGGACCACGACGACGAGGTCGCCGACGTCGAAGTTCGTTGCGCCGCAGACGATCTCCTGGTGCTTGCCCTCGGTCGCCATCTGCCCGTGCGGGCCGACGTCGACGACGCAGTAGCGGATCGGCTTGCCGTTCTTCTGGACCTGCTCCTCGAAGGACAGCACGCGGCCGACGACGAGGGGCCCGGAGACGTCGCCGCCGTGGATCGCCTCCTCCTCGAGACCGACGGACACGAAGGACTCCGCGACGTCGGCGCCCGTGGTGCCCGGGGCGACGTCGGTGTACTCGGCGAGCCAGGACAGGGGTGCGCGCATCTCAGACCTCCATCCCGAACTGCTCGGAGAACCGGGCGTCGCCGTCGACGATGTCGTGCATGTCGGTGACGCCGTGGCGCAGCTGCAGCGCCCGCTCGATGCCGAGGCCGAACGCGAACCCGGTGTAGACGTCGGGGTCGATCCCGCAGGCGCGCAGCACCTTCCGGTTCACCATCCCGGAACCGCCGAGCTCGATCCAGCCGGATCCGCCGCAGGTGCGGCAGCCGGGGTCGTCGCCGTGGCACACGAAGCAGACGAAGTCGGTCTCCATGCTCGGCTCGGTGAAGGGGAAGTAGGAGGCGCGGACCCGCGTGCGGGTGCCCTCGCCGAACATGACGTTGACGAAGTGGTCGATGGCGCCGCGCAGGTGCGCCATCGTCAGGCCCTTGTCGACCGCGAGCGCCTCGATCTGGTGGAAGACCGGGGTATGCGTGGCGTCGAGGTCGTCGGTGCGGAACACCTTGCCGGGTGAGACGACGTAGATCGGCGGCGTGCGCTCGAGCATCGTGCGGATCTGCACCGGCGAGGTCTGCGTGCGCAGGACGAGGCCGCCGTCGGCCGGGTCGACGAAGAAGGTGTCCTGCATCTGCCGCGCCGGGTGGTCCTTGCCGAGGTTGAGCGCGTCGAAGTTCATCCACTCCGACTCGACCTCGGGCCCGTCGGCGACCTCCCAGCCCATGCCGACGAACGCGTCCATCAGCCGTTCCTGGGTGAGCTCCAGCGGGTGCCGGGCGCCGGGCGGCCGGCGGTTCACCGGGCGGGTGACGTCGACGGCCTCCTCGACGAGGATGCGCCGGTCGCGCTCCTCCTCGAGCTCGGCCTGGCGGGTCGCGAGCGCGCGACCGAGCGCCGCCTGGGCGGCCCCGACCCGCTTGCCGGCGTCGGCCTTGGCGCTCGGCGGCAGGGCGCCGATCTCGCGCCGGGCGAGGGCCACCGCACCGCGGTCGACGTGCGCGATCCGCGCCGCCTTGAGCTCGTCGAGCGTCGTGGCCGCGGCGAAGGCGTCGAGCGCCTCCCGCACCGCCGCGTCGAGCGCGGCGGGGTCGAGCGCGGCGACCTCGACAGGGTCGTACTGGGTGTTCGGTCCGGACATCGCCTTCGTTTCCTTGTCGGCCGGGCGGCCCGGCGAGCGGGCCCGAGTCTAGGTGCTGGTGGGACGCGGACCATCGAGGGTCCGCGCCGCGGATCGGCCCTCGGAGTCCTGCGGGGCGTCCTGCTTAGAGGACGTGCTCCGGCGCGCCCGAGGGCAGGGTAAATCGGAAGTCGGCGCCGCCCGAGGGGGCGCGGCCGACGGTGATGTGGCCGCCGTGCGCCTCGACCAGGCCGCGGACGATGTAGAGCCCCAGGCCGGTGCTGCCGCGCCGGGTGCCGTGCCAGAACCGGTTGAAGACGAACGGCAGGTGCTCGTCGCGTACGCCGGCGCCCTCGTCGGCCACCGAGACGCAGACGTTCGGGTCGTCCCCGCTGCGCGGGCCGGTGCCGTCGGCGGTGCTGGCGCCGTCCTTCATGATCCCGACGGTGACGGTGCCGTCCCCGTGCCGCACGGCGTTCTCCATGAGGTTGGCGAGGATCTGGTTCATCCGGTCGGGGTCGGCCCACACCTCGGGCAGGTCGTCACCGACCTCGACGACGAACCGGTCGTGCGGCTGGCCGCCGGCCTTGAGCCGCTCGACGTGGCGCTCGACCATGGCCGGGATGTCGACCGGCTGGAGGCGTACGTCGAGGCGGCCGGCGTCGAGGCGGGAGACGTCGAGCAGCTCGGTGATGAGCCGCGACACCCGGTCGGCGTCGGTCTCCATCGTCTCGATCATGAACCGCTTCTGCTCGTCGGTGAACTTGTCCCAGCCCCGCAGCAGGGTCGCCGAGAACCCCTTGACCGACGTCAGCGGCGAGCGCAGCTCGTGGGCGATGGTCGAGATGAGGGCGGCGTGGTCCTGCTCGGCGCGCTGGCGGGCCGAGGCGTCCCGCACCGACATGAGGATCCGTCGCACCGGACCCTTCGCCGGTTTGCGCAGGTAGCGCGCCGTGACGAGCAGCTCGATGCCCGACGCGGTCCAGAGCAGCTTCTCCCGGTGCCCGGTCACGGTGTGCAGCGTGTTCCACGGGTCGGCGTAGTCCCACCAGGGGCGCCCGTCGCTGTCGTGCAACGGGAGGACCTCCCGGACGGGATGTCCGAGGATCGCCTCGTGGTCGACGCCCATGAGCCGTCCGGCGCGGGAGCTGCAGAACGCGAGGATGCCCTGCTGGTCCACGACGATGAGCCCGTCGGGCAGGACGTCGGCCATCTCGGTCACGCCGGGGGGCGGGTTCGTCACGTCCATGGAGGACTCCATGGCGACGGCCTCCGCGTTGGCCCCATGGTCCGCAGTCTAGGGACCGGACGGTGGGTGGGCCGACCCGGTTCGACCGCGGGCGGAGGCGTAGAGGCAGACGGTCGCGGCCATGGCGAGGTTGAGGGACTCCGCGCGACCGTGGATCGGCACGCGGACCACGGCGTCGGCGAGGGCCCGGTCCTCGTCGCGCAGGCCCCAGGCCTCGTTGCCGAACAGCCAGGCGTGCGGGCCGGTCAGGTCCACCTCGTCGACCGTGCGGACGCCGGCACCGTCGGCGGCGAGCACGGTGAGGCCCGCCGACCGCAGCCGGTCGACAGCGGCGGCCACCGGCACGCCGGTCACGACCGGCAGGTGGAACAGCGACCCGGCCGTCGAGCGGACGACCTTGGGCGCGTAGACGTCGACGCTGCCGTCGCTCACCACGACGGCGTCGGCACCGGCCGCGTCCGCCGCCCGGATGACCGTGCCGGCGTTGCCGGGGTCCCGCACGTGGGCGAGCACGGCGACGACACGGGGTGCAGCGGCGAGGACCTCGTCGAGCGCCGGCTCCGGTATGCGGCAGACCGCCAGCAGCCCCTGGGGGGTCTGGGCGTCGGCCATGGCGGCCAGGACCTCGGCGGTGACGAGGTGCACGGAGCGCGTCGACGCCTCGGCGGCGGTGACGATGTCCGCATACCGGTGCGCCGCCTCGTCCGTGACGTAGAGGTCACGGACGAGGTCGGGTCGCCAGCGGACGGCCTCGCGGACCGCCTGCGGCCCCTCGGCGAGGAACAGCCCCTGGCGGGCGCGCACCGACCGCCCCGCGAGGGACCGGACGGAGCGGACCCGCTCGGAGCGGACCGTGAGCGGCGGGCTCAGGCTGCGGTGCTGGCGCCGGCGGCCGGCACGTTGGCCGTGACGTTGGCCCTGGCGATCTCGACGAGCGCGGTGAACGCCGCCGTGTCGGTGACCGCGAGGTCGGCGAGGATCTTGCGGTCGACCTCGACACCGGCGGCCTTGAGGCCCTGGATGAACCGGTTGTAGGTCATCCCGTTGGCGCGGGCGCCCGCGTTGATGCGCTGGATCCACAGGCGACGGAAGTCACCCTTCTTCGCGCGACGGTCCCGGTACGCGTAGCCGAGCGAGTGGGTGACCTGCTCCTTGGCCTTGCGGTACAGGCGCGAGCGCTGCCCGCGGTAACCGCTGGCTCGCTCGAGGGTCACCTTGCGCTTCTTCTGGGCGTTGGCCGCCCGCTTCACGCGTGCCACGTGAGTTCTCCTTCGTTCTTGGCTGGGTGCGAGGCCGGGTCAGCGGCCGAGCAGCTTGCGAGCGGTCTTGGCGTCGGGCTTGGACAGCTCGACGTCGTTCGCGATCGAGCGCATCTTCTTGCTCGACTTGTGCTCGAGCAGGTGGCGGCCGCCGGCCTGCTCGCGCATGACCTTGCCGGTTCCGGTGATCTTGAACCGCTTCTTCGCACCGCTGTGCGTCTTCATCTTCGGCATGGTGATCTTCGGCGCTGGGCCGATGCTCCTTCGGGTTGGCGCTCGTGGCGGCCGCACCGGTGGGTGCGGTCTCCGCGAGCAGAGGCGTCAGGCCGACTCGGCCGACGGGGTGGGTGGTGCGGGACGCGGGGCCGGCCGGGGGGTCGGGCGCGGGGTGGGGGTGGCGGTGGCCGGCGGGGCGCTGGGCGTGGCCGGTGCCGACGGGGTGGCCGGAGCCGCCTTCGCCGGAGTCGCCTTGGCCGGTGCGGCCTTGGCCGGAGTCGCCTTGGCGGCGGCGCTCGTCCTGGCCGGCGTGGCCTTGGGGCCGGTGCACGCGGAGCGGGGGCCGGGGTGGCCGGAGCCGGGGTGGCCGCTGCCGGTGTCGGTGGGCCGGCGCGGGGGCGTCGGTCACCTCGGTCACCGCGGTCACCTCGGCGTCGTCCGAGTCGTCCGGCAGTCGTCCGAGTCGTCGGCGTCGTCGGCGTCGTCCGAGTCGTCTCGGCGTCGTCAGTCAGGTCGGCGTCGTCGGTCAGGTCGGTGTCGTCGGACACGTCGATGGCGTCGATCTGCTCGGCCAGGGCCAGCTCGTCGGCCAGCGCGATCTCGTCCTCGAGGGTGCTGAGGTCGTCGCGCTCGTCGCGGTCGTGCGACGCGGAGTCGGACTCGCGGCGACGACGCTGCTCGGCGCGGGCGTCGGCCTTCTTCTTGGTCGGGCCGAGGACCATGACCATGTTGCGGCCGTCCTGCTTCGGGCTGGACTCGACGTACCCGAGGTCGATGATGTCCTCGGCCAGGCGCTGGAGCAGGCGGAAGCCCAGCTCGGGCCGCGACTGCTCGCGACCGCGGAACATGATCGTCACCTTGACCTTGTCGCCGGCCTTGAGGAACCGCTCGACGTGGCCCTTCTTGGTGCCGTAGTCGTGCGGGTCGATCTTCGGGCGGAGCTTGATCTCCTTGATGACCGTGTTGACCTGGTTCTTCCGGGCTTCCCGGGCCTTGAGTGCGGCTTCGTACTTGAACTTGCCGAAGTCCATGAGCTTGGCGACCGGGGGGCGGGCCATGGGGGCCACCTCGACCAGGTCGAGGTCGGCCTCCGCGGCCAGTCGCAGCGCGTCTTCGACGCGGACGATGCCCACCTGCTCACCGTTGGGACCGACCAAGCGCACTTCCGGGACCCGGATGCGCTCGTTGATGCGAGGCTCGCTGATGTGGTGCTCCTTCTGTGGGTCAGTGTCGGTGACCGCCTGGGACGGGAAAGGCTCCCCGTCACCATGGGTGCGCGAGGAGCCTCGGGGTGTCCGGGAGGGCGTCCCGCAGTGGCCTGCGGGTCATCCCCACGACTCCGGGCGGGGGCCGCGTGTCACCACGCATACCGTCCGCCGGACCGTGTCCGGACCGTTCGACCCGGCGATCTCACGATCGACGCGGGTGGAAGCCGAGGGCTTCTCTTGCACGACGGGCGGGCTGGCTCGGCTCGGGAGCCGCACCGGACCACCTGTCAGGTCCGTACCAGGATATCAGTGCGCCGCCGCGAGCCGTGAATCCTCGTCGGCCGCCTGCTGACGCCCCCGCCGGCCGAGGACCAGGCCGCAGACGACGGCGACGACCAGGCCGACCGCGCTCACGAGGACGAACCCCCACTGCCATCCGCCCGCGTCGATGGCGAACCCGGCGAGCGGGGCGCCGAGGGCGATGCCGGCGGTCATCGACGACCCGTGCCACCCGACCGCCTCGCCGCGGGCGCTGGTGGGGACGAGCCGGCTCAGCGTGTCGACGGTCGCCGTGATGGCCGGCGCGCAGAAGAGTCCGGAGACGAACAGCAGGACCACCGCCGTGGGCAGGTTGGTGGCCAGGGCCACCGGCGCGGTCACCAGGGCCAGGCCGCCGAGCAGCCAGAACGCGGGCACGGAGCGGTGCCACGCGCCGTAGACCAGGCCGCCCACCATCGACCCGGCGCCCCAGATCGCGAGCACCCACCCGATGTGCTGTTGGGCGTCCATCGCCCGCAGGGTCGCGACGATGGCGACGTCGGAGCCGCCGAGGACGACCGTCGTGGCCGCCGAGGCGGCCAGCACCGCGAAGACCGGCACCCCGAACCAGGAGCGGCGCGGCGGCACCGGCGCCTCCGCGTCCTCGTGCTGGGTGCGGATGGCCGGGTTGAGCAGGTAGAGGACGAGGCCGGCGATGATCGACAGCCACTGGAAGACGAAGATCGAGATGGCGGTGTCCCAGACCGTCGCCACCCAGACGCCCAGGGCCGGCCCGGCCATGAACGAGAACTCGGTGCAGACCGAGTCGAGCGAGAGGGCCGTGCGGCGCTGGTCCTCCGGGACCGCGACGATGAGGACCTGCCGCAGGATGGAGAAGGTCGGCACCGCGAAGAGCCCGCCGAGGGCGCTGAGCGCCATGAGCCACCAGTAGTCGACCCACGGCGCGATCGACCAGCAGACCGCCTGGACCAGCAGTGAGGGCAGCACCACCCGGCGCAACCCCTTGCGGTCGAGCAGCCGGCCGCGCCAGGGGCTGGAGACGGCGAGCGCCAGGGTGGCGGCGGTGGCGAGGACGCCGGCGGCGCCGTAGCTGCGGTGCAGGGCACTCACGACGTGCAGGGTGAGGATCACGCCGGCGGCGAACAGCGGGATGCGGATGAAGAAGCCGAGCAGCAGCGCCGCACGGGCCGACGGGAGGGCCAGCACGGGCCGGTACGCGGAGAACTGCACGGCCCCAGGGTGTCATCCGCCGGGGACGGCCCGACACCGGTTTCCCCGCCGCGGCCGAGCGGCGGTCCGGCTCAGCGGGTCCGGCGGACGCGACCGGTCACGAGGCGGTAGTCCGGGCTGACCGCGAGGGGGTCGGCGGCCACCCGGCCGGCGGCGTCGGTGAAGACGGCGTCGAGGATCCGGTCCTGGTCGGCGTGCGGCCGGGCCGCGAGCGCCGAGCGGAAGCTGGGCTCGAGGAACCCCCGGAGGAAGCCGACCTGGTTCGCCGCGTAGGCGGCCGCGTCACCGTCGGCCCGGAACGCCGGGAGCATCGGGTCGGACAGGCGTACCGGCGTCAGCGACACCAGCTCGAGGGTGCCGCCGGCCGGCCCGGTGTATGCGGGGTCGAACGGCGCCCGCAGCTCGCCCAGGGTGCGGAACCAGGTCGGGTAGGCCATCGCGGCGTACTCCGTCGCGGTGAGGTCGCCGGCCGACCGGCTGGCCCGGAGCGCGTCCTCGAGGGTCTGGAACAGGGCCTCGGAGCCCATCGCCCCGTCGTCGCCCATGAGGACGTCGACGAACACCAGGGAGGCGCTGACCCGCAGCTCGACCGAGCGGGCGGCCAGGAAGTCCCGCCAGTCCTGGGCGGACCGGTCGCGGTAGCGCTCCTGGGCGCCGGTGTCGGTCGACATCTGCACGAAGAAGTGGTCCGCGACCGGACCCGGCGACCGGCTCAGCCAGTGCAGCGTCGAGGCCGTCCAGGCCAGGGAGAGGGAGGCGCCGGGGACGACTCGCTCGTAGAACGAGCGGCCGACGACCGAGGGGTAGGTGCCGGTGGTGTCGCGCCGGTAGCTCTCCGGGTCGTGGTCGAGGTTGTGGAAGAACGTCGCCCAGTCGTTGTCCGGCAGGTCGGTGTGGACCACCTCGACGTCCAGCGGGTCGTCGCCGTCCCGCTGCCGCAGCGCCGTGATGGCGGCGGTCATCGGCGGCATCGAGTTGTGACCCTGGGCGCAGCCGAGGTCGGCGATGCGCCACGGCGCTCGCCCATCGGCGAGCAGCGGCGACGGGTCGACGTCGGCGACCGCCTGGGCGACCAGGTCGAGCCCGAGCGTCGACGCCTCGCGCTGGGTGGCCGCGTGCTCGGCGTAGTAGCCGTCCGCGGCCATCACCCCGGTCGTGTCCCCGCGGTCCTCCGGCATGGGCCGATCCTCCCAGATCCCTCCCCGCCGGCACCGGCTCGCGGTCGACGCGTCAGGTGCCGACGAGGACGGCCACGGCGTGGATCACCAGGCCGACGAGGCCGCCGACGATGGTGCCGTTGATCCGGATGAACTGCAGGTCGCGGCCGACGAACAGCTCCACCCGCGACGCCGTCTCCTTGCCGTCCCACCGGTTGATGGTGTGGCCGATGACGGCGGTCAGCTCGGTGCCGTAGCGGTTGACGGCGAAGGCCGCCAGGTCGGCCACGTAGCCGTCCAGCCGGTCGCGCAGCTCCTGCTCCGACACCACCCGCTGGGCGAACTTCTCCAGCTCCGACTGGACCCGCGTCCGGAGTGCCCCCTCCGGGTCGGCCAGGGCCGCGATGAGCGCCGACCGGAACGCCCGCCACAGCGACAGGACCGTCTCCATCAGCTGCGGGTGGTCGAGGATGCGCACCTTGAGCCGCTCGGCGCGCTCCATCGTCGCCTCGTCGTTGAGCAGGTCGTCGGACAGGTCCGCCAGCAGGTCGTCGAGGGCGATGCGGGCCTGGTGGTCGGGGTTGTCGCGGATCTCGAGGACCCACTTGAGGGCCTCCCGGTGGACCCGCGTGATGACCAGCTCGTTGACCTGCTGCGGCGCCCACCACGGCGCCCGCTCCGACAGCACCCGCGCGAAGGTCTCGGGGTTGTCGGTCAGCCAGCGGTGGAACTCACCGAGGGCCAGGTCGACCAGCCCGTAGTGGGCCTTGTCGCGGACCACCTCGCCCAGCAGGCTCCCGGCGATCGGGCTGATCGGCTCCTCCCGCAGCCGCGGGATCACCGCCTCCTCGACGATCTCCGCGACGGACTCGTCGCGCATCCGCTGCAGCCCGAGCGTGGTCATGTGGGACGCCTCGTCGACCACCCGCCGGGCGTTGGCCGGTTCGAGCAGCCACCGGGCGACCCGGTCGCTGATCTGGGCGGACAGGACGCGGTCGCGGATGATGTCCTCGCGCAGGAAGTTCTCGCCCATGAAGTCCTGCAGGCTCTGAGCCAGCATGTCCTTGCGGCGCGGGATCAGGGCCGTGTGCGGGATGGGGATCCCGAGCGGGTGCCGGAACAGCGCCGTCACGGCGAACCAGTCGGCCATCGCGCCCACCATGGACGCCTCGGCGCCGGCGTGCACGAACCCCCAGAAGCCCTGGTCGGCGACGCGCAGCGTCGCGAGGAAGACGATGGCCGCGAAGACCAGCAGCGACAGCGCGACGAGCCGCATCTGGCGCAGGCCACGGCGACGCTCCGCGTCCATCACCGGGTCGGACGCCAGTGACAGGGTGAGAGACGGTTGGGACACGTCCCCTCCTTCCGGCCCGGTCGGGCCCTCCCGCGAGCCGGATCACGACACTAACCCGGCCGGTGAACGCCCCACGCGCCGCCGGTGGTTCCGCATCGAGGGTGGCGACCCGCGTACACAACCCGAACATCAGGGTGACCTGGCTGTCACCGGCCGCGACGTAGCATGCCGAGCGTGACGTCGGACCCGCGTGCGTCGCTGGTCATGGTGGTCGAGGACGACCCGGCGATCGCGCAGATGGTCAGCCTGCAGCTGGAGCTGTCGGGGTACCGCACCCACGTCGAACGCGACGGGCTGGCGGCCCTGGAGGCGGTCCGCCGCGAACGTCCGGACGTGGTCCTGCTCGACATCGGCCTCCCGGGGCTCGACGGCATCCAGGTGTGCCGCCGGTTGCGGGCCGCCGGCGACTGGACGCCGATCCTCTTCGTCACCGCGCGCGACGACGAGGTCGACCGCGTCGTCGGTCTCGAGCTCGGCGCCGACGACTACGTCACGAAACCGTTCTCGCCGCGGGAGGTCATCGCCCGGATCGGCAGCGTGCTGCGCCGGACCCGGCTCCCGGTAGCGCGGCGACAACACCGGCGAGCTGGTCTGCGGCGACGTCCGGCTGCGACCGGAGGAACGGCGCGCGTACGCCGGTGAGCAGGAGATCGCTTTCACCGCAACGGAGTTCGACCTGCTCGCCTACCTCATGGGCTCGCCCGGCCGCGTCTACAGCCGGGAGCAGCTGATGCGGCAGGTCTGGGGCTACGACACCGCCGCGGGGCAGCGCACGGTCGACGTGCACGTCGCCCAGGTCCGCGCCAAGCTCGGCCGGCACGACGTCATCCGCACGGTCCGGGGCGTCGGGTACGCCGCGGAGACGGACCGCGCGCCCGTGCGGCCGCACCGGTGAGGCGGCGCCTCCGGCCGACCCTGGCGACCCGGATCGCGTTGCTGGCGGCGTCCGTCGCGGTCCTCACCTCGGTCGCCGGCATCGTCATCAGCGTCAACCTCCTGCAGCGGGCGAGCGAGCAGACGGCGCGGTCGGCGCTCGTCGCGCTGGCCGACCAGGCGGAGGCGACCTCGCAGCTCGGGCTCAGCGCCGAGGCGGCCCAGGCGCGGGCCCGCAGGGCGCTCCAGTCGATCAACGTGCAGATCGCCGTGGTGCGGGACCGGGCCAACGGCGGGCCGAACCTCGTGGGCGACCAGCTGGCCGTGCGGTCGTTGACCCCCGACCAGACCCAGCGCCTCTCCCAGGGCGAGTCGCTGTCGCTGCGCCTGCCGCGCGACGACGGGATCGTCCTCGTCGAGGCCCGGCCGACACCGGCCGGCGGGATCGTCCTCGCGCAGCGGCGTGGTGACGCCCTGGCGCTGGGCGGCCAGGCGTTGAGCCAGCTGACCATCAGCCTGGTCGTCACCGGCCTCATCGCCGTGGCCCTGGGTCTCCTCGTCGCCTGGCGGCTGTCGCGCCCGCTCAAGCGGACCGCGGCCGCCGCGACGGCGATGGCGACGGGGTCGCGGGACGTCGCGATCCCGGAGGAGGGGCCGCGGGAGGTGGCGGAGGTGGCCGCGTCGGTGAACCGGCTGGCCGGTGCGCTGTCCCACTCGGAGGCGCGCCAGCGCGAGTTCCTGCTCTCGGTGTCCCACGACCTGCGTACGCCGCTCACCGCGATCACCGGCTACGCCGAGTCCCTGGCCGACGGGGTGGTGCCGCCGGACCGCCTGGCCGGCGTGGGCACCGTCATCGGCGAGGAGGCGAGACGCCTGGAACGGCTCGTGGCCGACCTCCTCGACCTCGCGAGGCTGGATGCGACCGAGATGCGGATGGACTCCGTGCCGGTGGACCTGGCCGGCGTCGTGAACGGGGCCGCGGACACGTGGCGCGATCGCTGCGCGGCGGCGGGTGTCGACTTCCGGGTCGAGGGCGGCGGATCCCCCATCGAGGTCATCGGCGACGCGCAACGGCTGCGGCAGGCGCTGGACGGCCTGCTCGAGAACGCGCTGCGAGTGGCGCCGCAGAGCGCGCCCATCGTCGTGGCCGCGCGGACCGAGCCGGGGGGGATCGCGGTCCTCGAGGTCCGCGACGGTGGGCCCGGGCTCAGCGACGACGACCTGACCGTGGCCTTCGAGCGGTCGGCGCTCTACGAGCGGTACCGCGGGGTGCGGCAGGTCGGCACCGGCCTGGGCCTCGCCATCGTCCACCGGATCGTCGAGCGGTCCGGGGGCACCGTCGAGGCCGGGCACGCGCCGGAGGGCGGCGCGCGGTTCACCATCCGGATGCCGGTCCTCGCCCGAACCGAGCCGTAAGGCCGTCCGAACACCGCTCGAACACGGCCGCGCGAGGGTGGGCCCCATGACGTCCACAGCCGACTGGGCCGCCGCGGCCCACCTCGTGCGGTCCACGGGCTTCGGGGCGTCGGGGGACCTCGTCGACGCGGTCGCCGCAGCGGGGCCGTCGGCCTGGCTGCGGACGTCGCTGGCCGCCGCCCCGGAGTCCGACCCCGGGGCGGCGGCAGCACCCTCACCCGTTTTCGAGGCCGTGCCGCCGCTGGGGTCCAACGCCTCGACGCAGCAGAAGCAGCAACGCCGGAAGCAGCAGGCCGAGCAGGTGACCCAGCTCACCGCCTGGTGGCTCCGCCGGATGGTCACGGTGCAGAACCCCGTCATCGAGAAGCTGACGTTCGGCTGGCACAACCACTTCGCGACGTCGGCGACCAAGGTGAAGTCGGCCCCGATGCTGTTGGCGCAGAACGTGACCCTGCGGGACAAGGGCCGCGGCGGCTTCACCGAGCTGGCCGAGGCGATGGTCGTCGACCCGGCGCTGCTCTTCTGGCTGGACGGCCAGCAGAACACCGCCAAGGCGCCGAACGAGAACCTGTCGCGCGAGTTCATGGAGCTCTTCACCCTCGGCCGCGCGGGCGGCTACTCCGAGCAGGACGTCCGTGAGGGGGCCCGCGCGCTCACCGGCTGGACCCTGGACCGGGCGGCCGGGACGGCGTCCTTCGTCCCCCGGCGCCACGACGCCGCCGCCAAGACCGTGCTCGGCACGACCGCCGACCTCGACGCGGCCGGCTTCGTGCGGGTGGTGCTCGCGCAGCCGGCCTCCGCCCCGTTCCTGGCGACCCGCTGGTGGCAGCTGCTCGCCGGACCGCAGGCACCACCCGCCGACGCGCTCGACCGCATGGTGGCGGCCTACGGCCCGGACCGGGACCTCACCGCCCTCTTCCAGACCCTGCTCACCGACGACGCGTACGCGGCGACGGCCGGTTCGCTGGTCGCCTCACCGGTCGAGTGGGTCGTCGGAGCCATGCGCTCCCTCCACGTGCCGACCGACGACGCCACCCTCACCCGGGCGGCCGGGGCGATGCGGGCCCTCGGCCAGCTGCCGTTCTTCCCCCCGAACGTCAGCGGCTGGCCGTCCGGACAGGCCTGGTTGTCCACGGCGTCGGCGGCGACCCGGGTGCAGACCGCGGCGTTCCTGGCCCGGGCCGGCCGTCTCGACGCGGTGGTGGCGGCACCGGCGGCCGGGCGGCTCGACGCCGTCGCCCACCTGCTCGGGATCCCCGCCTGGTCGAACCGCACGCTGGCCGAGCTCAAGACGCATACCGACGACCCCCAGCGCCTCGTGACCATGGCGCTGGTCGCTCCCGAGAACCTGGTGACCTGATGCCCGCGATCCCGCCGCTCGACCCGAGGAAGCCGATGGACGGCCTCACCCGCAGGACCTTCCTGCGGGCGTCCGGCGTCGCCGGCGCCACCGCCGTGCTGGCCGGTGCGGCCGGCGTGACCCTCGAGCACGTGCTGTCGCGCGGTCAGACCGACCCGCTGCCGTCGAACCAGCCGATCCTCGTCCTGGTGACGATGTACGGCGGCAACGACGGCTTGAACACCGTTGTCCCGTACGCCGATCCGGCCTACCACGATGCCCGTCCCGACCTCGCATACTCGGCGGAGGAGGTGCTGCCTCTCGACGGACAGCTCGGACTGAACCCCGGACTGGCCGGCCTCGCCGGCCTGTGGACGCAGCAGAAGCTCGCGGTCGTCCGCGGCGTCGGCTACCCCAAGCCGGACCACAGCCACTTCCGGTCGATGGACATCTGGCAGACCGCGTCGCCGGAGACCCCGGTGCCGTCGGGGTGGGTCGGCCGCTGGCTCGACACCGCCGGCGACGACCCGTTGCTGGCGCTCAACATCGGCGAGGTGCTGCCGCCGCTGGCGGTCGGCGAGAGAGGCCACGGCGGCCGCGCTGTCGGTGGGGAGGACGACGTCGTCGGCCACGACCGCGGCGGCGCTCAAGGGGTTCGCGACGCCGGACGCCGCCGACGGGCCCGCGGCCAGGCTCGTCGTCGCGTCGTACGCGGCGCAGCAGCGGTGCGAGCAGACGTTCGGCCCGATCACGTCCGACGCCGGCGACGAGACCGACGGGGACGCGGGCGGGAACGGCCAGCGCGCCGCCCTGACCGCGCAGCTCGGTGTCGTCGCGCGCTGCATCCGGGCCGACGTGCCGACGCGGGTCTACGCGGTGTCGGCCTCGGGGTTCGACACGCACGCCGACGAGAAGCTCGCCCAGACCGCCCAGCTGACCCAGGTGGACAAGGCGATCACGGCGTTCCGGTCGGCGCTGTCCGGGTCGGCCCGGGAGAAGGACGTCGTGGTGATGGCCTACTCCGAGTTCGGCCGGCGCGTGCGGGCCAACGCGTCCCAGGGCACCGACCACGGCACCGCCGGACCGGTGTTCCTCGTCGGCGACATGGTCCGCGGCGGGGTTCCACGGCGACCAGCCGTCGCTGACCGACCTCGACGACGGCGACCTCAAGACGACCGTCGACTTCCGGTCGGTCTACGGCGAGGTGCTCCAGAAGGTGCTCGGCGCCGACCCGACCCGCGTGCTCGACAAGGTCCCGGCTCCGCTGGGCGTCATCGCCTGACCGCCTCCACGGCGAACGTCAGCGCGTCGACGCGGGCGCGGAGCTCGCCGTCGGTCGCCAGCCGCTCCCCCACCCGGGTGGCGAGCGCCTCGACCGACTCCGACGGGAAGCCCGGCGGGCAGGACCAGGACGACCCGCAGGACGCCCTGACCGGGCGGCTCCCCCTCCTCGAGCCGGTGGGCGACGACGTCCGGCTCGTCGGCCACGGCGGCCGCGACCGACCGGGCGACGAAGGGATCCGTGTGCGACGGGCGTCCACGCGGTCTCCTGCGCCAGCGCCCACAGCATGCTCGGGCGCAGCTCGGTCGGGGCCGGACCGGCGAGGTCGACGACCGCCACCTGGCAGCCCTCGGCCACGGCGGCCTGGGCGGCCCGCGCTGCGGACACCGGTACCGGCCGGGCCGCCGGGTCCCACGCCGCGAGCGCCGCGGTGCTGGTGAACAGCGGGAGCGCCCGACGCCCGTCGGGCGCGGTCAGCGTGACCACCGCCATGTCGGTCCGCTTGTCGACCTGGTGCCCGTGCTCGCCGTCGTCGCTCTCGTCGAGGACCGCGACGACCGGCACCAGCCAGCGGGCGGCGGCGGCGGCGCGGACCAGGGCGGCGTCGGCGTCCGCCGACGGCCTCCGCTGGGCCTCGGCCAGGGCCGCGAGCAGGGCCGGGTCGGCGGCCCCGTCGTCCGCGTCGAAGCCGGTCCCGCCGAGCACCCGGCCGGCCCAGGGCGTGCCGGCGCTGTCGGTGCCGCCCGTGCTGCCGGTCATCCGTCGGCGGCCGGCAGCAGCGCCTCGACCTCGATCTCCACGCGCATGTCGGGGTGCAGCAGCCCGGAGACGATGACCATCGTCGCCACCGGCGGGTGCTCCCCGAACACCTCGGCGTGGACCCGGCCGACGGCGTCGCAGTCGCGCCGGTGGGTGACGTACATCCGGGTCCGGACGACGTCGGCGACGTCGGCCCCGAACTCGGCCAACGCCTCGCGCGCGGTCTCGATGGCCACCCGCAGCTGCGATCCGGGGTCGGCCGGGTAGCGGACCCGTCCCTCGGCCATCGAGGTGCAGCCGGAGACGAGGACGAACCGGCCGACCCGCATGGCCCGGGCGTACCCGTACGCCGTCTCCCAGACGCCGCCGGAGAAGTGGCGCTGCCGGTCGGCGGCCGCCTCGCTCACGGCCGGCCCGCCACGTCGAGCGCCTCGGGCAGGGTGAACGCGTGGCGGTAGAGCGCCGACCCGATGATCGCCCCCTCGACGCCGGCGTCGACGAGGCCGCGCAGCGCCCTCAGGTCGTCGAGCGTCGAGACGCCGCCGGAGGCCACGACGGGACGGTCGGTCCGCTGCGCAGACCTGCTCGAGCAGGGCGAGGTTCGGGCCGGCGAGCATGCCGTCCTTGTTGACGTCGGTGACGACGTAGCGGGCGCAGCCCTCGCGGTCCAGGCGGTCGAGCGTCTCCCAGAGGTCGCCGCCGTCGCGGGTCCAGCCGCGGGCCGCCAGCGTCGTCCCGCGGACGTCGAGGCCCACGGCGATCCGGTCGCCGTGGTCGGCGATGGCCTGCGCGGTCCACTCCGGGTGCTCCAGGGCGGCGGTCCCGACGTTGACGCGGCGGCAGCCGGTGGCCAGGGCGGCGTCGAGCGACTCGGCGTCCCGGATCCCGCCGGACAGCTCGACCTGGATGTCGAGCGTGCGGACGATGGTGTCGACGAGCTCGCGGTTCGACCCGCGCCCGAACGCCGCGTCGAGGTCGACGAGGTGCAGCCACTCGGCCCCCTGCTCCTGCCAGGCGAGCGCGGCGTCGAGCGGGTCGCCGAACTCGCCGCCGCTGCCGGCGACGCCCTGGACCAGCTGGACCGCCCGGCCGTCGGCGATGTCGACGGCCGGTAGCAGCTCGAGCCGGGTCCCGCTCACAGCGAGCCCACCCAGTTCTCCAGCAGCTGCGCGCCGGCGTCGCCGGACTTCTCCGGGTGGAACTGGGTGGCGCTGAGGGGACCGTTCTCGACGGCGGCGACGAAGTCGGTGCCGTGGTTCGCCCAGGTGACGACCGGGGTGATGCCCGCGAACGAGCCCTGGGGGTAGAGCGTCCACTGCTGCGCGGCATACGAGTGGACGAAGTAGAACCGCTCGTCCTCGACGCCGGCGAACAGCCGGGAGTCGGCGCCGGGCTTCACCGTCGACCAGCCCATGTGCGGCACGACGTCGGCGGGGAGCCGCTCGACGAGCCCCGGCCACTCCCCCAGCCCCTCCTCGGGCGGCCCGGAGAACGGCTCGGCCGAGCCGTCGAAGAGCACCTGCATCCCGACGCACACCCCGAGCACCGGACGTCCGCCGGCGAGCCGCACGTCGATGATCCGGGCGCCGTCCGCGTCCCGGAGGCCGCGCATACAGGCGTGGAAGTTGCCGACGCCGGGCACGAACAGCCCGTCGGCGTCGAGTGCCGCCTTGTGGTCGCCGGTCAGCGACACGTCGGCGCCGACCCGTTCCAGGGCGCGCACGGCCGAGTGGACGTTGCCGCTGCCGTAGTCGAAGACCACGACGGTGGGCGGGGACGTCATCGCTGCTGGTCCTCCATCTCGTCACGCCATCTCACGTCATCGTGCACGGCCTTGTCGTAGCGGCGCACGGCGGCCGGCTTCGGCGCCACGACCGACGCGCCGAAGGCGTCGGCCGCGACGGAGGTCCCGGCCAGGTAGGTGCCACCCGGGAGGCCGAGCACCTCCAGCAGGTCGCTCGACACCGCGCGCGCGTCCCCGGCGGGGTCGTGGAGCACGTCGGCCAGCTCGCCGACCGCGCCCGGGTCGCTCATGCCGGCCGCGGCCACCACGTCGGCCAGCCGGGCGACCGGGAGCCCGCCGGGGTGCACGACCCCGTGCCCCGGCTGCCACACCAGCCAGCGCCGCACCGCCCGCCAGCCACCGGGAGTCACGCAGAGGACGGTGCGGCGGCCCACGACGCCGACGCCCACGGCCGGTCGCAACCGGTGCGGCACCGGTCGGTTCAGCAGCATGGTCACCGCGTCGTCGTAGGGGCGGCGGACCGCGGTGGTGGCGCCGACCGGCAGCACGGCGGTCCAGCGCCCGTCCTCGGGCACGACGGCGAGGGGCGCGACGCCGCTCTCGGCCCAGGCGACGACCGCGTCGACGCCGCCGTGCACGAGCAGGATTCCCCGAGGAGGTTCCCGCCGGGGACGTTCGGGCTGGTCCACCGCTAGAGGCTGCCCTTGGCGCTCGGTATGCCGGTCACGCGCGGGTCGAGGGCCACGGCGGCGCGCAGGGCGCGGGCCACCGCCTTGAACTGCGCCTCGACGACGTGGTGCGGGTCGCGGCCACCGAGGACGCGGATGTGCAGCGCGATCCCCGCGTGGTGGGCGAGGGTCTCGAAGACGTGCCGGGTGAGCGAACCGGCATACGCCCCACCGATGACGACGTACTCCTGGCCCTCGGGCTCCCCCGTGTGGACGCAGTAGGGGCGGCCCGCGACGTCGACGACCGCCTGGACCAGCGCCTCGTCGAGGGGCACCGTCGCGTCGCCGAACCGGGAGATGCCGCGCTTGTCGCCGAGCGCCTGGCGCAGCGCGTCGCCGAGGACGATGGCGACGTCCTCCACGGTGTGGTGGGCGTCGACGTCGACGTCACCGCTGGCGGTCACGGTGAGGTCGATGAGCGAGTGCTTGGCGAACGACGCGAGCATGTGGTCGTAGAACCGGACGCCGGTCGAGATCTCGGACTCGCCGGTGCCGTCGAGGTCGAGGGTGAGGTCGACCTTCGACTCGCTGGTGGCGCGGCTGAGGCTGGCTCGCCGGTTGGCCGTCATGCCCTTGCCTCCAGTGCTTGCTGATGCGCGTCGCGTGCGTGCTGCCGGTGCGAGTCTGGCAGATCGGCCATCGCCCGGAGGAACGTCGAGGTCTCCTCGGGCGTCCCGGCCGTCACCCGGAGGTGGTGCGGGATGCCGACGTCACGGACCAGCACGCCGCTCGCGAGGAGTGCGTCCCACGTGGCGTGCGCGTCGTCGAGGCCGCCGTAGAGCACGAAGTTGGCGTCGCTGGGGACCGGCGGGTAGCCGAGGCTCGGCGAGCTCGGCGACGATGCGGTCGCGTTGGCCCTTGATGGCCTCGACCGTCGCCAGCAGGCTCGCGTCGTGCCGGATCGCGGCGAGCGCGACCGCCTGCGTGGGGTCGGACAGGTGGTAGGGCATCCGGACCAGCCGGAGCGCGTCGACGAGGTCGGGGTGGGCGGCGAGGTAGCCGACGCGGGCGCCGGCGAGGGCGAACGCCTTGCTCATGGTGCGGGTGACGACGAGCAGGGGGTGGTCGGCCAGCAGCGTCATCGCGCTCGGGGTGCCCGGCCGGGCGAACTCGGCGTAGGCCTCGTCCACGACGACCAGCGACTCGGGGGCCGCCTCGACGACCGCCTCGACGACGTCGAGCGAGAGGGCGGTCCCGGTCGGGTTGTTGGGCGAGCAGAGGAAGACGATGTGCGGGGTTCGTCGCCCGGACCTGACGGACCGCCAGGCCGGCGTCGAGGTCGAAGACCCCGCTCGGCGTGCCCCGGAGCCCGTCGACCCACGTGGTGCCGGTCGTACGCGTGATGATCGGGTGCATCGAGTACGCGGGCGTGAAGCCGAGCGCGGTGCGGCCCACCCCGCCGAACGCCTGCACCAGGTGGAGCAGCACCTCGTTGGAGCCGTTGCCGGCCCACACCTGCTCCGGCGCGACCGGCACGCCGGTCTGGGAGCGCAGGTATGCGGCGAGCGCCTCGCGCAGCTCGGTGAACTCCCGGTCGGGGTAGCGGTTGAGGTGACGGGCGGTCTCGGTCACCGCCGCGGCGATGGCCGCGACGACGTCGTCCGGGACCGCATACGAGTTCTCGTTCGTGTTGAGCCGGACGGGGACGTCGAGCTGCGGCGCGCCGTAGGGCGTCCGGCCCCGCAGGTCGGCACGGAGCAGGTTCTGGACGGCCTCGTTCACGGGACGCTGTCGCCGAACCGGGCGGTCACGGCCTCGCCGTGGGCGGGGAGGTCCTCGGCCTCGGCCAGCGTGACGACGTGCGGGGCGATGTCGCGCAGCGCCGGCTCGTCGTACTCGACGACGTGGATGCCGCGCAGGAACGACTGCACCGACAGGCCACTGCTGTGGCACGCGCAGCCGGCCGTCGGCAGGACGTGGTTGGACCCGGCGGCGTAGTCGCCGAGGGACACCGGCGCATACGGGCCGACGAACACGGCGCCGGCGTTGCGGACCCGCGCGGCGACCGCCGCCGCGTCGCGGGTCTGGATCTCCAGGTGCTCGGCGGCGTAGGCGTTGACGACGTCGAGGCCGGCGTCCACGTCGTCGACGAGGACGACACGGGACTGGGTGCCGGTGAGGGCCTGGGCGACGCGCTCACTGTGCTTGGTCGTGGCGACGCGGCGGGTGAGCGCCTCGGCGACGGCCGCGGCGAGGGTCTCGCTGTCGGTGACGAGCACCGCGGCGGCGAGGGGGTCGTGCTCGGCCTGGCTCACCAGGTCGGCGGCGACGTGCTCGGGGTCGGCGGTGTCGTCGGCGAGGACGGCGATCTCCGTGGGACCGGCCTCGGCGTCGATGCCGATGACCCCCTTGAGCAGGCGCTTGGCGGCGACCACCCAGATGTTGCCGGGGCCGGTGACCAGGGACACCGGAGCGCAGTCCTCGTCGCCCTCGGTGTAGCCGTAGGCGAACATCGCCACCGCCTGGGCGCCGCCGACCGCGTAGACCTCGTCGACGCCGAGCAGGGCGCAGGTGGCGAGGATCGTGGCGTTGGGGTAGCCGGCGAGCTCGCCGGTGTTCTCCTTCTGCGGCGGGCTGGCCACCGCGAGCGAGCCGACACCGGCGAGCTGCGCCGGGACGACGTTCATGACGACGCTGGACGGGTAGACGGCCAGGCCGCCGGGCACGTAGAGGCCGACCCGGTCGACGGGGACCCACCGCTCGGTGACGGTGCCGCCGGGGACCACCTGCGTGGTGGTGTCGGTGCGCCGCTGGTCGGCGTGGACCAGCCGGGCGCGACGGATCGACTCCTCGAGCGCCGCCCGCAGCGACGGGTCCAGCCGGTCGAGGGCGTGCTGGAGCACGTCGGCCGGGACGCGCAGGTGCTCCGGCCGGACGCCGTCGAACTTCTCGCTGAGGTCGCGCAGGGCGTCGGCGCCGCGATGCCGGACGTCCTCGACGATCGGCCGCACCTGGGCGAGGGCGGCCTCCACGTCGAACTCGGCGCGAGGCAGCGCGGCCCGCAGGGCACGCACCTCCAGCGGGCGTCCCCGCAGGTCGAGGGTGGACATCATGGCGTCGAGTCTAGGTTCCGACGCAGGCGTGTTCGGATCGGTCTCAGCACACCGCCCGTCGCTCAGCGCACGGTATTCCGTGTGCTGAGCGACGGGGGTGTGCTGAGTCAGCGCTGGAGGAGCAGGAAGTGCTCGAAGCCGACGCGCGGGATCATGAACCGCTCGAACCGGTTCGCCAACGGCAGCGCCTCCTCGCGCCCGACGAGCCGCGGCCGCGGTGGCGTGGTGGACGCCGCCCTTCCAGCGCACGTCACAGCCGCCGGCCGCGATGACGTTGCGGGCCCAGTTGGTCCCCGGACCGAAGGGCAGGCAGATGAGGAACTGGTCCGGCGCCGCGATGAGGGCGATCGGCACCTCGTAGGCCTTGCCGGACTTCCGGCCACGGTGCTCGACGACGGCGTACAGGGGGAACCAGCGGTGTCCCGAGATCCTCAGGGCGAACCCGTTGACCCGCTGGGTCCAGCCGGAGGGACGGCGAGCAGTGGTGGCGGTCATACCGACACTGTCCACGTCCGGCGAGCGCTGCGGATCCCGGCGACCCGGCAGACCGTCTGACGGGTTTCCCTCAGGCGTAGCCGTGCCGGACGGCGTATGCGGTCGCCTCCGCCCGGCCCCGGGCACCGATCTTGCGGTAGAGGTTCGCGGCGTGGCGCTCGACGGTGTGCTCGGTGATGTCGAGCGACCGGGCGATCGCGGCGTTGGTGCCGCCGCCGGCGAGCAGCCGGAGCACCTCCCGCTCCCGCGGCGTCAGCCCGCTGGGGTCGGGCGCGGCGGGAGCCGCAGCCACCTCGGTGACCCGCCCGTCCACCACGAAGTCGGCCACGAGCCGCACGTCGGACGCGAGGCCCTCGAGGAACAGCGCGGGCCGGGCGCCCGGCGGCTCGACGAGCCGTCCGTTCGGGAGGGCGGCCGCAAGCCCTGCGGAGACCTCGCGGGGCATCTGGCGGTCCGACTGCCGGTGGATCACCAGGGTCGGCGTGCGGACCGACGGCAGCAGGTCGTGGACGTCGGTGCCCGCCGCCTCGCGGAACATCGCCGCGACCACGGTCGGGCTGGCGGCGGTGCGGAACGACTCGGCCAGCAGGCGACCGGCGTCGCCGGCCGCCCACCCGAGCCACGCGTGGGCCGCCGACTCGGCGAAGAGGTCCCAGTCCTGCTCGACGAGCGACAGCAGCCCCTGCGTCTGGGCCGGGCTCATGACGTCGCGGGTGCGGGAGGAACCGCCGAACAGGACCATCCGGCTGACCTGGTCCGGGTGGGCCGCGGCCTGGGCGAGAGCGGCCGGGACCGAGTGGTAGTAGCCGAGCAGCGCGTAGTGCTCCAGTCCCGCGGCGGCCACGACGGCGTCGAGGTCGCGCAGCTGCGCGTCCACGCCGAGGTCAGCGGCGTCGACCTGGCGGCTGGAGCTGCCGGTGCCGCGGCCGTCGTACAGCACGAGCTGCACCGATCCGGCGAGCGCCTCGTACGCGCGGCGCAGGAACGGGATCCGCCACTGGGCGACGAGGTTGCCCAGGGACGGCATCCACACCAGCGCCGGCCCGGACCCGGTCGACTGCCAGGCGACGGAGAGGCCGTCGGAGGTCGTCGCGTACCGGATCGGCGGCGGCCACTCCACCGTCAGCGCTCTCCCAGCAGGTCCAGCAGGAGCGCGAGCTCCCAGGCCGTCTCCCGCCACGCGTCGTACCGGCCGGACTGCCCCGCGTGCCCGGCGGTCATCCACGTCCGCAGCAGGACGGGGTCGCGCTCCAGGTCGTTCGTCGCCCGCTCGCGCAGCCGGGCGACCCACTTCGCCGGCTCGGTGACGTAGACCCGGGTGTCGTGCACGTTCGTCGTCACGAGCAGCGCGGGGTAGGCGTGCTCGCCCACGTTGTCGTAGGGCGCGTAGGCCTTGATGTAGGCGTAGGCCTCGGGATCGCGGATCGGGTCACCCCACTCCTCCCACTCCCCCGCGGTGAGCGGCAGCGCCGGGTCGAGCATCGTCGTCAGCACGTCGACGAACGGCACCTGCCCGTGCAGGGCCCGGAACACCGTCGGAGCCTGGTTGGCGACCGCCCCGATGAGCAGGCCGCCGGCCGAACCGCCTTTGCCGCCAAGCCGATCCGGGTGCGCATACCCCTTCTCGACCAGCAAGCGGCCCGCGGCGACGAAGTCGTCGAAGGTGTGCTGCTTGGCCCTCAGCCGGCCGTCGTCGTACCAGGGCCGACCCAGCTCGTCGCCGCCGCGGACGTGGGCGAGGGCGAAGACCACGCCGCGGTCGAGCCAGGACAGCCGGGCGATCGAGAACCAGGGGTCGGTGCTCATCCCGTATGCGCCGTAGGCGTAGAGGACGGCCGGCGCCGTGCCGTCGAGCGCCGTCGACGCCTTCCGGACGGTCGACACCGGCACCCGGGTGCCGTCCGGAGCGGTCGCCCACTCCCGCGTCTGCACGTAGTCCGCGGGGTCGTACCCGCCCCGGACCTCGGTGCGCTTGAGCAGCCGCAGCTCCCGGCTGGCCAGGTCGTACTCCCCGACCGACGGGGGCGTGACCAGCGACGTGTAGAAGACCTGGAGCGTCTGCGTGTGCGGCTCCGGGTTGTCGCCGACGCCCACGGTGCGGAGCGGCTCGTGGAAGGAGATGTCCCACGGCTGGCCGAAACCGTTGTCGGACAACGGTTCTCGCGGTGCGAGGCGGATCGCCGTCTGCCCGTCGGTCCGCAGCGACACGGCGAGGAACCCGGTGAACGCGTCGACCCCGGTGACCAGCTCGTCCTCGGTGGTGAGGCCGAGCGGCTCCCACGGCCCGACCACGCCGTCGCGCAGCACCGCCCGGGACACCTCGAAGTTGACGCGGTCGCGGTTGTGCAGGACGAAGAGCTCGTCGCCCAGCGGCTCGATGTCGTACTCGAGCTTCGGCGTCCGCGGCGCGACGAGGATCGGGTCGCCGGCCGGGTCGGCCGCGTCGATGAGGCGGTACTCCGAGGACGTCGACGAGCCGACGCCGACGACGACCCACCGGTCGTCCCGCGACGTACCGACGCCGACTCGGAACGTCTCGTCGGGCTCCTCGAGGACCAGGACGTCCCGGTCCGCGGGACCGCCGACCACGTGGCGCCACACCTGGAACGGCCGCCAGGCGTCGTCGTAGCGCGTGTAGAACAGCTGGCTCCCGTCGAGGGACCAGGCCACCCCGGCCCCGACGCCGGTGACGGCGTCGTCCAGCTCCGCCCCGGTGACGAGGTCGCGGACGTGCAGGTCGTAGCGCTCGTCGCCGGTGACGTCGACGGCGTAGGCCAGCCGGTTCCCGTCCGGCGAGACGTCACTGGCGCCCAGGGCGAAGAAGTCGTGGCCCTCGGCCTCGACGTTCTCGTCGATGACGACCTGCTCCCCCGCGGGCGGCCCGTCGGTGCGCAGGACCGGACGCTCGGGGTGGGCGGCGACGTCGACGCGACCGGCGATGCCGTACTGCAGCCCCTCGACGGTGCGCCCGTAGTACCACCAGCCGCCGTGGCGAACCGGCACGCTGAGGTCGGTCTCCTTGGTGCGCGCCCGGATCTCCTCGAACATCGCGTCGGCCAGTGGTTCGACGGACGCCGTGCGCGCAGCGGTGTAGGCGTTCTCGGCCTCGAGGTACGCCGCGAGGCGGGGGTCGTCGCGGTCGGCCATCCAGGCGTACTCGTCGACGACCGTGTCTCCGTGGACGGTCCGCGACGACGGGTCCTGCGGCGCCCGGGGTGCTGGCGGCATGCTCACGAGACGACAGTAGGCGGTGCCCACGTTCCCCCCGAGGTCCCTACCCCGCACGTGGCCACCGCCGTACTGAGTCAGAGGACCGCCGCGACCGGCTCCTGATACACGACCTCGGCCGGACTGCCGAGGTGGCGCCCGTAGGCGGTCGCGGCGCGCTCCACCTCCCGGCGCCGGGTCGCGCTGAGCGACCCGAACGGGGTCACCGTGACGACGGTGCGCCGGGCCGTGGTCTTGCGGTTCCAGGTGCCCACGACGAGGCCGCCGACGACGACGGTGCCGAGGAACATGCCGTTCTTGCCGGGCACCACCCGCAGCTCCTCCTCGGGCGTGAGGATGGCGGAGCGGTCCTTGTAGCCGAGCACGTACTCGTCGAAGCCGGGCAGCAGCCGGACCGGGGTGCCCGAGGCCGGTTGCGGCCGGTCGGCGGCCACGAGGTACGCCTGTCCGCCGATCGTCTCGGTCGCCACCGCGTCCCCGGCCAGGGCCACCGCCTCGCGGGCGAAGGTGAGGGTCTGGTGGCACCACCCGGCGAAGTCGCGCTCGGTCACCGGCCCGTGGCTCGCGACGTAGCGGGTGGCGAGGGCGGCCATGGCCTCCTCGCGGTCCGGTTCCCACGACCACGGCACCCACTCGTCGATGAGGACGAAGGTCGGCTGGCGGCCCTCGGCCGGCCCCTGGCAGAGCAGGCCCTCCTGGCAGAAGCGGCCCACGAGGTGGTAGGCCCGCTGCCCACTCGGGTCGACGCCGTTGGCCTCGAGGAGCGCGATCGCGTCGGGCCGGCTGAGGGCGACCCCTCCGGCCAGGGCGCCCGCGAGGACGTCGCGCGCGCGGTCCACGACCGCCTCGGTGAGCCCCTCGGCCTCGAAGACCCGTCGCGTGGTCGCGACGACCCGCTCGTTGAGCAGGCGGCACATCCAGCGCACGTCCTGGGTGGCCATGAGGTGCAGGGTGCCGCGCATCGGCCAGCTGCGGGTGACCCGGCGCGCCTCGATCGCCGCCTCGACGTCGGCGCGGGTCGCGCCGGTGCGGACCCCGACCGACCACATCCCGCTCGCCACGTCCTGGGCCTGCATCGCCAGGTGGTGGTGCACCGTCGCGGTGATGGTCTCGAGCATCGAGCCGGCGTCCTCGGCCGGCGGGGCGACCCGCATCGCGGCGAGGCGTTCCGCCGCGATGCGGCGGCGGTCGGTGAGCAGCATGGGCGTCGGCAGCTCGGTCAGCTGAGGCAGGACGGGCCGAGCAGCGCCTTGAGGTCGCCGAACAGCGACGGCGAGGCGGTGACCCGCAGGCGGTCGTCGACCTTCATCAGCACCGAGCGGCCCGGCTGGGTCAGCTTGAGGTGCACCTCCGTCGCGCCGGGATGCTCGGCCAGCACCCGCTTGATCTCCTCGGCCAGCGCGTCCGTCGCCCGCACCAGCGGGAGGTTGACGACGACCGGCCCGCGCGGACCCTCCTTGATGTCCGGGAGGGTGAGCTCCTGCGCGTAGACCGAGACCGAGTCGTCGCGGCTGGACACCCGCCCCCGGACGACGCAGACGACGTCGGTGCGCAGCAGCGGGGCGACCGTCGCATACGAGCTGGGGAAGAACAGGCACTCGATGGCGCCCTCGAGGTCCTCGACCGTGGCGATGGCCCAGAGGTCGCCCTTCTTGGTCCGCTTGATCTGGAGGCCGGTGATGAGCCCGGCGATGATGACCTGGGTGCCGTCGGGCTTCGGCTCGTCGCCCATCAGCGCGGCGATCGAGGTGTCGGCGTGCTGGGTGAGCACGTGCTCGATCCCGAACAGGGGGTGGTCGGAGACGTAGAGCCCGAGCATCTCCCGCTCGAAGGTCAGCAGGGTCTGCTTGTCCCACTCCTGGCGCGGCACCGGAGGCAGGCCGTCGACGGCGGCCATCCCCGGGAGCCCGTCGTCGGCGTCGTCGAACCCTCCGAAGGCGCCGAACAGGCTGTCCTGCCCGATCGCCTCCTGGCGCTTGACGTCGACGAGGGCGTCGACGTACTGGACGTGGACCTCGAGCATCCCGCGGCGGCTCTCGCCGAGGGAGTCGAACGCCCCGGCCTTGATGAGCGACTCGATGGTGCGCTTGTTGCAGACGACGGCGGGCACCTTGCCGAGGAAGTCCTTGAACGAGGAGTAGCCGCCCTTCTCCTCGCGGCTCTGCACGATGGCCTCGACGACGTTGTGGCCGACGTTGCGGATCGCGGCCATGCCGAACCGGATGTCGGTGCCGACCGCGGCGAAGTCGGCCACCGACTCGTTGACGTCGGGCGGCAGGACCTTGATGCCCATCCGGCGGCACTCGTTGAGGTAGAGCGCCGACTTGTCCTTGTCGTCGCGCACGCTGGTCAGCAGCGCCGCCATGTACTCCGCGGGGTAGTTGGCCTTGAGGTAGGCCGTCCAGTAGGAGACCAGCCCGTAGGCGGCGGTGTGGGCCTTGTTGAACGCGTAGTCGGAGAAGGGGACCAGGACGTCCCACAGCGTCTTGACGGCGCCGGCGGAGTAGCCGTTGGCCTTCATCCCCTCGCTGAAGGGGCCGAACTCGGCGTCGAGGACCTCCTTCTTCTTCTTGCCCATCGCCTTGCGCAGCAGGTCGGCCTTGCCGAGCGAGTAGCCGGCCACCTTCTGCGCGATGAGCTGGACCTGCTCCTGGTAGACGATCAGCCCGTAGGTCGGGGCGAGGATCTCGGCCAGCGGCTCGGCCAGCTCGGGGTGGATCGCCCCGATCTCCTGCTTGCCGGTCTTGCGGTAGGCGTAGTTGGTGTGCGAGTTCGCGCCCATCGGGCCGGGCCGGTAGAGCGCGAGCGCGGCGGAGATGTCCTCGAACGAGTCCGGCTGCATCTGCCGCAGCAGGGTCCGCATACCGCCGCCGTCGAGCTGGAAGATGCCCAGCGTGTCGCCGCGCTGCAGCAGCCGGTAGGTCTCCGGGTCGGTCATGTCCTTGGACAGGACCTCGAGGTCGATCTCCTCGCCGCGGTTGGCCTGCACGTTGGCGAGGGCGTCGTCGAGGATGGTGAGGTTGCGCAGGCCGAGGAAGTCCATCTTGACCAGCCCGAGCGTCTCGCAGCTGGGGTAGTCGAACTGGGTGATGATCTGGCCGTCCTGCTCGCGGCGCATGATCGGGATGAGGTCGATGAGCGGCTCGCTGCTCATGATCACGCCGGCGGCGTGCACGCCCCACTGGCGCTTCAGGCCCTCGAGCCCGAGCGCGGTGTCGACGACCTCCTTGGCCTGCGGGTCCTCGTCGCGGACGCTGCGGAACTCGACGGCCTCGTGGTAGCGCGGGTGGTTTGTGTCGAACACGCCGGCCAGGGGCATGTCCTTGCCCATGATCGGCGGCGGCATCGCCTTGGTGAGCTTCTCGCCCATGGCGAACGGGTGGCCCATGACCCGGGCCGCGTCCTTGACCGCCTGCTTGGCCTTGATCGTGCCGTAGGTGACGATCTGGGCGACGCGCTCCTCGCCGTACTTCTGGGTGACGTAGCGGATGACCTCACCGCGCCGGCGCTCGTCGAAGTCGACGTCGAAGTCGGGCATCGACGGGCGCTCGGGGTTGAGGAACCGCTCGAAGATCAGGCCGTTCGGGATCGGGTCGAGGTCGGTGATCCGCAGCGCGTAGGCGCACATCGAGCCGGCGCCGGAACCACGACCCGGGCCGACCCGGATCTTGTTGTCCTTGGCCCAGTTGATGAAGTCGGCGACGACGAGGAAGTAGCCCGGGTAGCCCTTCCCGAGGATCACCTCGGTCTCGTACTTCGCCTGGGTCGACGCATACTCGGCACGCCGTCGGGGTAGCGGGCCCGCAGCCCGCGCTCCACCTCCTTGACGAACCAGGACTCCTCGTTCTCGCCCGGCGGGCAGGGGAACCGGGGCATGTAGCGGCCCTCGCCCTCGACGAAGTCCACCTCGCAGCGCTCGGCGATGAGCAGGGTGTTGTCGCAGGCCTCGGGCAGCTCGCGGAACAGGTGGCGCATCTGCTCCGGGGTCTTGAGGTAGAACTCCTCGGCCTCGAACTTGAACCGGTTCGGGTCCATGAGGGTGGAGCCGGACTGGACGCAGAGCAGGGCGGCGTGGGCCTTGGCGTCCTCGGCCTTGGTGTAGTGCAGGTCGTTGGTGGCGACCAGCGGGATGGCGAGGTCCTTGGCGAGGCGCAGCAGCTCGCGCTGGGTCTGCCGCTCGATGGGGATGCCGTGGTCCATGACCTCGGCGAAGAAGTTCTCCTTGCCGAACAGGTCCTGGAACTCGGCGGCGGCCCGGCGGGCCTCGTCGTACTGGCCGAGCCGCAGGCGGGTCTGGATCTCGCCGCCGACGCAGCCCGTCGTGGCGATGAGGCCGTCGGAGTACTGCGACAGCAGCTCGCGGTCGATGCGGGGCTTGAAGTAGTGGCCCTCCATCGAGGCCAGCGAGCTCATCCGGAAGAGGTTGTGCATGCCTGCGGTGGTCCGCGCGAGCAGGGTCATGTGGGTGTAGGCGCCGCCGCCGCTGACGTCGTCGCGTCCTGCCTGCTCGTCGCCCCACTTGACCCGGGTCTTGTCGCGGCGGTGGGTGCCGGGCGTGAGGTAGGCCTCGACGCCGATGATCGGCTTGATGCCGTAGCGGCGGGCCTTGGACCAGAACTCGTAGGCGCCGAACACGTAGCCGTGGTCGGTGGTCGCGATGGCCGGCATCCCCATCTCGGCCGCGCTCTTGAGCAGCTCGTCGATGCGGGCGGCACCGTCGAGCATGGAGTACTCGGTGTGCACGTGCAGGTGCGCGAAGCTGCCGGTGGAGGTGAGCGGAGGAGGTGGGCATGAGACCGCCAACTTTAGGCGTGCCCACGGACACGGCGGCATCCCGTCGGGGCGTGTCTCCCACCTCGCTGGGTCGCCTGGTCACAGGAGCCCCAGCCGCCCCGGTGGGCCCGGTCCTCAGCCGTTGGCGATGACGTCGAGCGCGTGCTGGAGGTCGGCCGGGAACGGGCTGGTGAAGGTGACCCACTCGCCCCGGGTGGGGTGCTCGAACCCCAGCCCGGACGCGTGCAGCCACTGCCGTTCGAGGCCGAGCCGGGCGGCGAGCGTGGGGTCGGCGCCGTAGGTCAGGTCGCCGCAGCACGGGTGGTGCAGGGCGGCGAAGTGGACCCGGATCTGGTGGGTACGGCCGGTCTCGAGGTGGATCTCCAGCAGTGACGCGTGCCGGAAGGCCTCGACGACCTCGTAGTGGGTGACGGCGTGCCGCCCGGAGTCCATGACCGCGAACTTGTAGTCGGCTCCCGGGTGCCGGCCGATCGGGGCGTCGACGGTCCCGACGAGCGGGTCCGGCAGCCCCTGCACCAGCGCGTGGTACCGCTTGTCGACGGTCCGGTGCTTGAACGCCCGCTTCAGCACGGAGTACGCGCGTTCGCTCTTGCACACGACCATCAGCCCGGAGGTGCCCACGTCGAGCCGGCTGACGACGCCCTGGCGCTCGCTCGCGCCTGACGTCGAGATCCGGTACCCCGCCGCGGCCAGGCCGCCCAGCACCGTCGGCCCGGTCCAGCCCACGCTGGGGTGGGCGGCGACCCCGACCGGCTTGTCCACCACGACGATGTCGTCGTCGTCGTAGACCACGGTCATCCCTGGCACCGGTTCGGCGACGACGGCCACCGTGGGGAGGTCCTCGGCCCGGGGCAGCGGCGACCTCGAGCAGGTCGCCCGGCGGCGACCCGGTCGGACTTCACGGCCGGCCGGTGGTTCAGGGAGACGCCCCGGCGGTGGCGAGGTCGGCGGCCTTGGTCCGGGACAGCCCGAACAGCCGCGCGATGGCGGCGTCGACCCGCTCGCCCTCCAGCCCCTCGGGGACGAAGAGGGTCCGCGCGTCAGGCGACATCGTGGTCGGTCGCCTCGTGGCGCCCGGTGCCCCGCGGCTCCCGCGTCTCGCGGGTCCCGTCGACGCCGCGCCCGGTCATGGCCAGGAGGCCGATGAGGATGGCGGCGGTGACGATGGCGATGTCGGCGACGTTGCCGATGAACCAGCCGTTGTAGTTGAGGAAGTCCACGACGTGACCGCGGCCGAGTCCCGGCTCGCGCACCAGCCGGTCGGTGAGGTTGCCCAGCGCGCCACCGAGGAGCAGCCCGAGCGCCCACGCCCAGCCGCTCGACCCGAGCCGGCGACTCACCCGGATGACGATGACGAGCACGACGACGGCGATGATCGTCAGCACCCAGGTGTTGCCGGTGCCGATGGAGAACGCGGCCCCCGGGTTGCGGATGAGGTCGAGCCGCAGGAACGCGCCCAGCAGGTCGCGGGGCGGTTCGTCGGTCAGCGCGCTGACCGCCCACCACTTCGACAGCTGGTCCAGCCCGTAGGTCACGACGGCGATGCCGGCGAGCAGCAGGAACAGCCCCCGCCGGCGGGCCGGGGTGGGCCCGTCGGGCGAGGGTTCGGTATGCGTCGGGTGCTCGGGGTCCATCGGGTCACGCTGAGCTGGAGCGGGGATCAGCGGTGCTCCTGCCTCGTCTTGCACGAGAGGCACAGGGTCGCCCGGGGGGCGGCCTGCAGCCGCATCTTGCCGATCGGGTTGCCGCAGGACTCGCAGACCCCGTAGCTGCCGTTGTCCAGCCGCTCGAGCGCGTGCTCGACCTGGTCGAGCTTGTCGCGGGAGTTGGCGACGAGGCTCATCTCGTACTCGCGCCCGAAGATGCTGGCCCCCGCGTCGGCCTGGTCGTCGCCGGCCCCCTCACCGGCGTCGCGCAGCAGGCCCTGGAGGTCGCGCTCGGCGATCTCGAGGTCGGCCAGCGCCCGGGCCCGCTCGGAGTCCAGCTCCTCACGGATCTCGCGCAGCTCCTTGGCGGTCCACGGCTTGTCGGTCGTCGCGACCCGCAGCGTCGCGGTCGTGGTCGCCGTGGCGCTCGCCGCCTGCGTGGCCTTGGTGGCGCGGGTGGGCGCGGCCTTCGCGGTCTTCGCGGGGCGGCCTTGCGCGGTCTTGGCCGGGGCGCGCCTTCGCGGTCTTGGCCGGGGCGGCCTTGGCGGTCTTGGCCGGAGCGGCCTTCGCGGTCTTCGCCGGAGCGGCCTTGGCGGTCTTCGCGGGAGCCGCCTTCGCGGTCTTGGCCGGGGCCGCCTTCGCCGTCTTGGCCGGGGTCGCCTTCGCGGTCTTGGCCGGAGCGGCCTTCGCGGTCTTGGCCGGGGCCGCCTTCGCGGTCTTCGCCGGAGCGGCCTTCGCGGTCTTGGCCGGAGCGGCCTTCGCCGTCTTCGCCGGAGCGGCCTTCGCGGTCTTCGCCGGAGCCGCCTTCGCCGTCTTCGCCGGGGCCGCCTTCGCGGTCTTCGCCGGGGCCGCCTTCGCGGTCTTCGCCGGGGCCGCCTTCGCGGTCTTCGCCGGGGCCGCCTTCGCCGTCTTCGCCGGAGCGGCCTTCGCGGTCTTTCCGGCCGATGCGGTCGTCACCCGGCGAGAGGGAGAGGTCGCGGCGGGAGCCGCAGCGGACCGCCCGGCGGGCGTCGTCCGGCCCGCCGTACTCGTGGCGGGCGTCCTGGTGGCTGCCATGGCGTACCGGCCCCTTCCGGGGTAGCGATCCTCGAAGATGGTCGGGGCGAGGATAAGCCCCGCACCCGCCGACTCCAAACCCGCCTCACCGCGCGGACGCCACCGGTTCTCCGTACCGGTTCGTGGCCCAGATGCCACGAACACACCGGGCAGGGGCCGCACCGGCGTCCGTTCGTGGCCGAGATGTCACATCCCGACGCATACCGAGGGCGCCATCGCACGCGAGCGCCCTCGACGTGAGGTGGACGGTGAGGAGGCCTCACCGTCCACTCTCGACGTCAGCGGTGGTCGGCCTGGTTGGCGACCTGCCCGTTGGCCTCGGCGTTCTCGGCGCCGTCGACGTCGTCGTGCGGCTCGACCCCCGTGTGGTCCAGCTCGTCGAGCTGCCCCTGGAGGTAGGACTTCAGCTGGGTGCGGTAGGTGCGCTCGAACCCGCGCAGCTGCTCGATCTTCTGCTGGAGCACACCCTTCTCCTGCTCGAGCTCGGCGAGGACCGCCGCCTTCTTCTGCTGCGCCTCGGCGACCATGCCGGTGGAGCGCTCGCGGCCCTCGGTGATGAGCTGCTCGTGCCGCTCCTGCGCCTCGGCCAGGAGCCGGTCGTGCTCCGACTGGGCGGTGCCGACCAGCTCGTCGTGCTGCGCCTGGGCGGTGCCGAGCAGCTCGTCGTGGCGGGCCTGAGCCGTCCCCAGCAGCTCGTCGTGCCGGGCCTGGGCCGTCCCCACCAGCTCGTCGTGCTGGGCCTGGCCGGACGAGACCAGCTCGTCGTACTTGGCCTGGCCCTCGGCGAACAGCTCGTCGCGGCGGGTCTCGCCCTTGCCGACGTGCTCGTCGTGGACCCGCTGGGCGAGCTCGATCAACGCGGCCGCGCTGGTGCCACCGACGGCGCCGCCGGCGACGGCGCGCATGACGCCGGTGTCGGTCTCGTCCGCAGGGGCCTCGGCGTCGGCCACGACCGGGGCGGCCTTGGCCGCCTCGACCGCCTCCGCGGCGCGGCGCTCGGCCTCAGCCGCGCGGGCCTCGGCGTCCTCGGCCCGCTTGCGCGCCTCGGCCACCGTCTGCTCCGCCTGCTGCGCCTGGCCGTGCGCGTCGTCGACCGACTGCCTGGCCTGCTCGAGCTCCTGCTCCAGCTGGGCGAGCCTGGCCTCGGCCGCGGCCTTGGCCTCGCCCTCCTCGCGGGCCCGGCCCTCGGCGGCGTCGAGCCGCTCCTGCACCGAGGCGTCGATGGCGCCCTGCCGGTCCTTGACCTGGGCCTCGGCGGCGGCCACGTCGGCCTGCGCCTTGGACAGGCGCTCGCTGACCTCGCGCTCGCGGGCCTCGGCGTCGGCGATCCGGCTCTGGACGTCCTGGAGCCGCTTCTCGTGCTCGCCGACGACGGTCGCGTCGACGGGGCCGCGGTTCTGCACTGCCGAGCCCGAGCGCGACTGGCACTCCTCGAACTGGTGCTTGTAGTCGTCCCGCTGCGCCGTCAACGCCCGCATCTCGGCCACGACGTCGTCGAGGAAGTCGTCGACGTCACGCTCGTCATAGCCCTTCCGGAACTGGGTCGTCTGGAAGTGCTTGTTGAGGATCTGCTCAGGCGTCAGAGCCATGGGGTACCACCTTGTTTCTCAGGACCGCGGCCGACTTGTGGGGGTCCGTTCGCGAGCAACGTTATCGAACCGCAACGGCACGACCAACCTCGCCGACTCCCGGGCACACTATCGGGGGGCTGGCGCGGGCGCCGGAGCGGCCCGTGGTCGGGTCAGGCGATGCGGATGGTCATCAGCAGCGAGGTGATGACCATGAGCACGAGGAAGGCGATGTCGATCCGCATCCCGCCGAGGTTGATGGACGGGATGATCTTGCGCAGCAGGCGCAGCGGCGGGTCCGTCACCGTGTAGACCAGCTCGGCCACCACGAGGACCGCGCCCTTCGGCCGCCAGTCCCGCGACAGCACCTGGACCCAGTCGAACACCAGGCGTCCGATGAGGGTCAGGAAGAACAGGAAGACGACGGTGGAGAACACCGTGCCGATGGCGCGCATACGTCAAGTCTCGCTGATGGTTCCTGTGGAACCGGCATCCGGGGGCTGTCGGGTGCTGTGAACGGTCCGCGGGTCGCTACGACTGGTTGAAGAAACCGCGGGTCGTCGGGTGGCCCTCGACCTCTTCGGTCGCGACCTCGACGTGCACCGGGGACAGCAGGAAGACCTTCGAGGTGACCCGCTCGATGGTGCCGTGCAGCCCGAACACCAGCCCGGCCGCGAAGTCGACGAGACGCTTGGCGTCGGCGTCGCCCATGTCGGAGAGGTTCATGATCACCGGGGTGCCGTCGCGGAACGCCTCGCCGATGGTCTTGGCCTCGTTGTAGGTGCGCGGGTGGATCGTCGTGATCCGGTTCAAGGGGCCCACCTCCGGCTCACGGACCAGCCGGGCCACGGGGGCCGGGCGACGCGGCAGCTGGGTGACGGCGGCGCCGGTCTCGGGACGGTCGGCCAACGGGCGCTCGGCGCGCTCAGGGGTGCGGCGACGGTCGTCGTCGTGGCCCGCGGCGTCGTCGCGGTGCTCGTCGTCGTCGTAGCGGTCGTCGTCCTCTGCAAGCCCGAGGTACACCATCGTCTTGCGAAGTGCCCCAGCCATCGTGGAACTCCCTTGGTAGCGCAATGAAACTGCGGTCGATCGTCGTCCTCTGCGACGTTAGCGAAGGGGTGGACGCTTCCCGAGGATTGCGCTCCCGACACGCAGGTGTGTCGCCCCGTGCCGGATCGCGGCCTCGAGGTCGCCGCTCATGCCCGCGGACACCCACGTGGCCTGCGGATGGTCCGCGCGTATGCGGCTCGCCACCTCCCACAGCCGGCTGAACGCGGCGTCCGGGTCGGCGTCCAGCGGGGCCACCGCCATCACGCCACCGAGCTCCAGCGCGGACTGTTCGGCCACGGCGTCGGCCAGCGCCGGGACGTCCGCCACCGGCGCCCCGCCCCGATCGGGGGCGTCGTCGAGGCTCACCTGGACGAGGACCCGCGGTCGCCGGCCCTGGTGCTCGGCCGCCCGCGCCGAGGGCGGTGACCAGCTTGCGGCGGTCGACGGTGTGGACCACGTCGGCGTAGGCGACGACGGAGGCCGCCTTGTTGGACTGCAGCTGCCCGATGAAGTGCCGGGTGAGGCCCACACCGTCCAACACCGGGTCGGTCAGCTTGTCGCGGGCCTCCTGGTCGCGGTTCTCGCCGACGTCGTGGACGCCGAGCTCGACGAGCAGGGCGACGTCGGTCACCGGGAAGAACTTGGTCACGGCGATGAGGTGGACCTCGGCGGGGTCGCGACCGGCCTCGGCGCAGGCGGCGCGTATGCGTGCGCCCGACGGTCTCGAGGCCGCGGCGCCAGGTCGGCCCGCCGGTCGTCGGCGGTCACGACCCACCACCGGGCAGCAGCTGCACGATCGCGGCGAACCGACCGGTGTCGCCGTCCCGCCGGTAGGAGAAGAGGTCGGCGTGCTCGCGGGTGCACCCGGGGACCCAGGTGACGGCGACGCCGCGCGCCGCGAGCTGGGCGACGACGCCGGCGGCCACGTCGACCGCCGGCGTACCGGTCCAGGAGACGGTGGCGCTCGCCGGGACCACCGCCGCGGCCTCGTCCCGCATACCCTCCGGCACCTCGTAGCACCGGCCGCACACCGACGGGCCGACGACGGCGACGGTCGAGTCCGGGTCGGCGCCGGCCTCGGTGAGCGCGTCGACGGCCCGGTCGACCACGCGGGCGACCAGGCCGGGACGGCCGGCGTGCACCGCGGCGACGAGTCCGGCGGTGGGGTCGGCCAGCAGGACCGGGACGCAGTCGGCGGTGAGCGCGGCGAGCGCGAGGTCGTCACGGGCGGTGACGAGCGCGTCGACCCGGGGAGCCGGACCGGACCACGGTCCGTCCGCGTGGGCGACGTCGGCGCCGTGGCACTGGTCCATGAACAACAGCCGCTCGCGCGGGAGGTCGAGGGCGGCGGCGACGGTCGGTGCGGTTGGCCTCGACGGCGACGGGGTCGTCACGGCGCCCGCCGAGGTTGAGGCTGTCGAACGGCGGGGCGCTGACACCGCCGTGGCGGGTGGTGATGGCGAACCGCACGCCACGCCGCCCGGGAGCCGGGGCGACCTCGTGGGTCCAGAAGAACACGCCGGCATCCTCCCAGGCCTGGACGCACGCACGGAGCGCCGGGCCGTGTGGCCCGGCGCTCCGTGGTGGACGGTGGTGCGCTACTTGAGGAAGTCCGGCACGTCGAGGTCGTCGGCGTCGTCGAAGGTGACCGCGTGCGGGGGCCGCTGGACCGGCTGGACCGCCGCGGCCGGCGAGCCCTCACCGCCGCCTCCCGACCCGGCCGGGGCGCCCGCGGGCACCGGCTCGGCGTCCTCACGGGCGGGCTGGACCGGGGTACGGGCAGGGTTCGACGCCGCGTAGGACCCGTTGGTCGAGCCGTTCCGCTCCGGCGCTGCGGCCGGACTGGATGCTGCCGAGCGCCCGGTCGTCGCCGCGCTTGACGGGACCGCCGCCGTCGAAGCCGGCCGCGATGACGGTGACCCGGACCTCGTCGCCGAGGGCGTCGTCGATGACCGCCCCGAAGATGATGTTGGCCTCGGGGTGGGCGGCCTCCTGGACCAGCCGGGCGGCCTCGTTGATCTCGAACAGCCCGAGGTCGGACCCGCCGGAGATCGACAGCAGCACGCCGTGCGCGCCGTCGATGCTCGCCTCGAGCAGCGGCGAGGAGATGGCCAGCTCGGCCGCCTGGACCGCGCGGTCCTCGCCGCGCGAGGAGCCGATGCCCATGAGCGCCGACCCGGCGCCCTGCATGACCGACTTGACGTCGGCGAAGTCGAGGTTGATGAGGCCGGGCGTGGTGATGAGGTCGGTGATGCCCTGGACACCGGACAGCAGCACCTGGTCGGCGCTGCGGAACGCGTCCATCATCGAGACGTTGCGGTCGCTGATCGACAGCAGCCGGTCGTTCGGGATGACGATGAGGGTGTCGACCTCCTCGCGCAGCCCGGCGATGCCCGGACTCGGCCTGGTTGGCGCGGCGCCGGCCCTCGAAGGTGAACGGCCGGGTGACGACGCCGATGGTGAGGGCGCCGAGGCCGCGGGCGATCCGGGCGACGACCGGCGCGCCGCCGGTGCCGGTGCCGCCGCCCTCGCCGGCGGTGACGAAGACCATGTCGGCCCCCTTGAGGACCTCCTCGATCTCCTCGGCGTGGTCCTCGGCGGCCTTCTTGCCGACCTCCGGGTCGGCGCCGGCGCCGAGCCCGCGGGTGAGCTCGCGGCCCACGTCGAGCTTGACGTCGGCGTCGCTCATCAGCAGCGCCTGGGCGTCGGTGTTGATGGCGATGAACTCGACGCCCTTGAGGCCGACGTCGATCATCCGGTTGATGGCGTTGACGCCGCCGCCGCCGATGCCGACGACCTTGATGACGGCCAGGTAGTTGTGCGGGTCTGCAGCCACGAGCGTGGGCCTTCCTCAACGAGAGATGTGCGAGAGAAACGGGTCTGGTGTTGTCCGTGCCGGTGTGTCGCGAAGCCTGAATGTCTACCTGATGGTTAGATCACCTGGCGGTCTCGCTTGGTGCCCGACGGTATGCGCAAGCCCCAGCCCGATCAAACAACGCGGCGGCGTGTCCTCGACCTATTGCGGAGATTCATGCTGCCCTGACGCCTGCGGGTGGCCGGTGGGGCGAATGGGGCTGCTGGGACTCGAATCCCCCGGGCCGACCGGCGCCAGCCGCAACAACTGACGGCCGTGTCAGTTGTTGCGCACCGGACCGCGTTCGGGCCGCAACAACTGACGACGTCGGCAGTTGTTGCGGCCGGCTTCAGCGGGTGACCGGGGTGTCCGGGGCGCTGACGTCGATGACGGCGGGGTTGGTCTTGAGGAGCGCCTCGAGCACGGCGAGCTTCTTGGGGCCGTCCGCCTGGCCGCCCCAGACCACGCTCACCGGTCCGAGCTGGAGGGTGACCAGGTCGGCGCTGGTGATGGTGACCGCGGACACCTGCGCGCGACGCTCCGGCGACAGCAGCTGCAGGACCGAGATCGCGGTGCGGATGCCCTCCGGGTCGGGTGCGTCGGAGGCGGCGTTCACCTGCGCCACCCCGGCCGGCAGCGTGGCCACCGTCTCGAACGGCACGCCCGTCGCATCCACAACCTGTAGTTGACCTTGAGGGTTCTTCACGGCGAGGACCGGCACCTTGCGGGCCACGGAGACGACCACGGTGGACGGCCACGACCGGCTGACCGTCACCGACCCGATGGTCGGGATCTGCGCCACCCGCTCGGTGGCGCCGCCGGTGTCGATACGGGCCAGCGGCGTCCCCAACGGGAGCGCCGCGGCGGCCACGACCGCCTGCTGCTCCCCCGGGTCGGCAAGGCCGGTCACCGTCACCGTCCTCGCCGCCAGCAGCGAGCTGAAGCCGACCACCCACGCGACCGCGAGAACCAGGACGAGGACACCGGCGCCGATCGCCAGGAGGAGCCGCGGCCGCCGGCGCACCGTCGCCGCGCGGCGCTCGAACCGCACTCGGCCCGGGTCACCCCCGGACCGGCCCCCACCGGACCGCCGGGCACCGGGCTGTCGGGCACCGCCGGGACGGCGCGGGCGTCGGACCTGCGGGCCGCGGCCCGGCGCAACCGGCCGAGGCGCCGCGCGGGACGCGGGTCCGACCGGTGGACCGGGTGCCGGGCCGGCCCTCCGGCACGTCGTCGACCGCCGGCCCCGACCGGGCCGCCTCGGTGAGCCACCGGGGTCGCTCGCTCATCGCTTGGCCTCCTTCGCCGGAGCCGTCCGACTGTCCGGTCACGTCGCCCACCTCGTCCGCGCCACTGATGTCGGGCCCGTCCTCTCGCTCGCCCTGCTCGAGCCGGTAGAGCACCTCCGGCCCGATCATCGTCACGTCGCCGGCGCCCACCGTCAGCAGCAGGTCGCCGGGGCGCACCAGCCCGGCGACCACCTCGGGCACGGCGGCCCAGGACGGCACGTAGTGCACGTCGGCGTCGGCCCGAGCCGCGCGCACCGCGTCGGCCACCAGACGGCCGGAGACGCCCGGCTCGGGGTCCTCACGGGCCGCATACACGTCCATGACGACGACGACGTCGGCCGGCGCGAGGCTGGTACCGAGCTCGCCGGCGAAGTCACGGGTCCGCGAGTAGAGGTGGGGCTGGAAGACCACGACGAGCCGGCCGGACCCCACGTCGCGGACCAGCTGCCCGGCCGTCCGCACCACCGCGGCCACCTTGCCCGCGTTGTGGGCGTAGTCGTCGACGACCTGCACCCCGGCGGCCTGGCCCTTCGGCTCGAACCGGCGGCGCGTCCCGGAGAACGACCCCAGCCCGGCGAGCACCGGCTCGGCGTCCTGGCCGAGCCCGGCGGTGGCGGCGACGAAGGCGGCGGTCGCGTTGAGGACGTTGTGGTGGCCGGGGACCCGGAGCCGCATCCGGTGCGGCGTGCCGTCCACCGTGACGACGGCCGACCACGCGAGCCCGCGGTGGACCTCACCGGAGAGGCGGGCGTCGGCGTCGGGCGAGTCCCCGTAGGTGAGGACGCGCAGGCCCAGGGAACGGGCGTACTCGGCCAGCGACCGGGCGCCCGGGTCGTCGGCGCAGGCGACGAGGAGCCCGCCGGGGGCGATGGTGCCGACGAAGGCGCGGTAGGCCTCCTCGACGGTGGCCAGGTCGCCGTAGAAGTCGAGGTGGTCGGCCTGCACGCTGGTGACGATCGCGACCTCGGGCCGGTAGACGAGGAACGAGCCGTCGCTCTCGTCGGCCTCGACGACGAAGATGTCGCCGGTGCCCAGGTGGGCGTTCGTGCCGTGCTTCGCCAGCTCGCCGCCCACCGCGAACGACGGGTCCACCCCGCAGGCCTGGAGCGCGACGGTCAGCAGGGACGTCGTGGTCGTCTTGCCGTTGGCCCCGGCGACGGCCACCCGGCGGGTCCCGCCCATCGTCGCCGCGAGCGCCTGGGCCCGGTGCAGCACGGGAAGACCCTTGGTATGCGCGGCGCGCACCTCGGGGTTGGTGTCGCGGATCGCCGACGAGATGACCACGGTGTCGGCGTCGTCGACCAGGGCGGCGTCGTGGCCGACGTGGACCGAGGCGCCCTCGGCGGCGAGCGCGTGCAGGAGGGTCGACTCCCGGGCGTCGGAGCCGCTGACCGGCACGCCCTTGGCCAGCAGGATGCGGGCGACACCGGACATGCCGGCCCCGCCGATGGCGACGAAGTGCACCCGGCCGAGGTCCTCGACGGTCGGGACGTCGGCGAGGAAGTCGAAGCGGGTCGGCGGGAGGGTCACGGCCGGTCGTCCCGTCCGGCCGGGGCGGAGCCGACCGCCGCCCGGGACGCATACGCGCGGTGTACCAGGTCGGCGAGCGCCTCGTCGGCGTCGCGCTGCCCGACCGAGGCCGCGGCGGTCCCCATGGCCAGCAGCCGCTCACCGTCGCCGGCGAGCGGGACGACGTGCTCCGAGATCCAGTCGGGGGTGAACGACGGGTCGTCGACGAGCAGCCCGCCGCCCGCGGCGACCACGTCGGTGGCGTTGAACCGCTGCTCGCCGTTGCCGATCGGCAGCGGCACGTAGACCGCCGGCAGCCCCACGGCGGTCAGCTCGCAGACGGTGTTGGCTCCGGACCGGCAGACCACGAGGTCGGCGGCGGCGTAGGCCAGCTCCATGCGGTCGGCGTAGGGGACGACGACGTAGGGCGCGCCGACCGGCGGACGCTCGGGGGTGAACTCCTTGCCGGCGCCGGTGACGTGCAGCACCTGGAGGCCCGCCGCGCTCAGCTCCGCCGCGCGGGCGGCGAAGGACGCGTTGAGCCGCTGCGCCCCCAGGGACCCGCCGGTGACGAGGATGGTCGGCCACTGCGGGTCGAGACCGAACGCGGTCATCCCCTCGTCCCGCCGGGCGGCGCGGTCGAGCTGGGACACCTCACGGCGCAACGGCATCCCGAGCACCGTCGCGTGCGGCAGCGGCGTGCCGCGGAAGGTGGTGGCGACGTAGGGCGTCATCCGCGCGCCCACCCGGTTCGCGAGGCCGGCACGGGCGTTCTGCTCGTGGACGACGATGGGGATGCGGCGCTGGCGGGCCGCGAGGTAGGCGGGCGTCGACACGTAGCCCCCGAAGCCGACGACGACCTCGGCACCGGTCTCGTCGATGGCCCGGCGAGCGGCCGCCACCGCTCCGCGCAGGGCACCGGGCAGGCGGAGCAGCGCCGGGTCGGGACGACGGGGCAGCGGCACCCGGGGGACGTAGCGCAGCTCGTAGCCACGGGCCGGCACCAGCCGGGCCTCGAGCCCGGTCTCCGTGCCGAGCGCCGTGACGGCGACCTCGGGGTCGCGGCGCCGCAGCGCGTCGGCCAGCGCCAGCAGTGGGCGAGACGTGGCCGGCCGAGCCTCCCCCGGCCAACAGCACCGACGACGGCCCGGGAGCGGGACCCATCAGCGCTTCCTGCGACTCGGCAGTACCGCGAGCGACCGGCGCACGGCCCCGGAGCGGGCCGCGAGGATCGCGCGGGCGCCGGGTTCGTTGCGGGCGAAGGAGAGGAGCATGCCGAGCGCGAGCATGGTGGTGACCAGGGCGGAGCCGCCCGCCGACACCAGCGGGAGGGGGACGCCGATGACCGGCAGGAGGCCGATCACGGCGCCGATGTTGATGATGGCCTGCAACAGGATCCACGCCATCACGCCGGCCGTCGCGACGCGGACGAACTGGTCGCGGCTCCGCTGGACGAGCCGGTAGCACGCCCACCCGAGCAGGGTGAACAGGACGAGGATGACGAGCGTGCCGGGCAGGCCGAGCTCCTCGCCGATGATCGCGAAGATGAAGTCGTTGTGCGCCTCCGGCAGCCAGCTCCACTTCTCCTTGCTGGCACCCAGACCGACACCCCACCAGCCCCCGTCGGCCAACGCGTAGAGGCCGTGGATGGACTGGTAGCACGTGCCGTCGCTGGAGTCGCAGTTGCCCAGCCACGACGGTGATGCGGTCCATGCGGTTCTGGTTGGTGACGACGAACGCCCCGGCCACCGCGGCGAACGAGACCGCCGCGAGGACGAAGAACCGGGCCGGTACGCCGGAGACGAAGAGCAGCGCCGCGACGATCCCGATGAGCACCAACGCCGTTCCCAGGTCGTGACCCATGAGGACCAGCCCCACGGTGACGACGACGATCGGGACGAGGAACGGGACGACGACGTGCTTGAGGTTGCCGAGCAGCTTGCGCTTGCGCGACAGCACGGCGGCGCCGACGAGGATGAGCCCGAGCTTGACCAGCTCGGAGGGCTGGAGCTGGAGGCCGGGCAGCAGGCGGACCCAGTTGCGGTTGCCGTTGACCGAGACGCCGAACGAGGTGAAGACCAGCACCTGGAGCGCCAGGGCGCCGGCCAGCGGAGGGCAGCGCGAGCCGGCGGTACCACCGCACCGGGACGTGCGCGGCGACGGTGGCGCCGACGACGCCGATGACCGCGAACTTGGCCTGGTCGAGGAAGACGCTGAACGTCGAGCCGTCGTCGCGGTAGGACGTGATCATCGAGGCGGAGAGCACCATGACCAGGCCGATGACGACGAGGATCACCGTCGTGCCGAGCAGCACGTAGTAGGACGTGACCGGGGACTCGAGGCGCGCCAGGAACGGCAGCGCCCGGTGGAGCAGGCCGTTACCCCGGGCGGCCGGACCGGACGAGGCCGTCGTCGGGCGAGCCGGCGGACGGGTCGCCGTGCTCGTCATCGACGACGGCCCTCGGCCCAGCGGCGTACGGCGGCCTCGAAGGCGTCACCGCGGGCCCCGTAGTTGGCGAACATGTCCATCGACGCCGCCGCCGGTGCCAGGAGGACGACGTCACCGGAGACCGCCAGCCCGGCGGCCCGCTCGACCACGTCGTCCATCACGTCGACTCCCGGCGTGAACGTCACGTCCACAGTCTCCGATGAACCGACGTCGACCACCGGGACGTGGGGCGCGTGTCGGGCCAGCGCCTCGGCGATCCGCTCCCGGTCGGCACCGAGGAGCACCACGCCGCGCAGCCGGGGGCTCACCGAGGTGACCAGCTCGTCGAGCTGCTCCTCGGTGGCGCCCTTGAGCAAACCACCGGCGATCCACACGACCTTCTCGAACGACCGCAGCGACGCCGACGCCGCGTGGGGGTTGGTGGCCTTGGAGTCGTTGACGAACCGCACCCCGTCGACGGTGGCGACGTCGGCGATGCGGTGCGGGTCGGGACGGAAGGCGCGCAGCCCGTCGCGGACCGACAACGGCCCGACGCCGTACGCCCGCGCCAGCGCCGCCGCGGCGAGCGCGTTGGCGACGTAGTGGGGCGCAACGCTGGGGGCGTCGCCCTGGAGGTCGCGCAGCGTGCCGAGCTCGGCGGCGGAGTTCTGCCGCGTCTCGACGAAGGCCCGGTCGGCCAGCACCTCGTCGACGAGCCCCAGCATCGACGGGGCGGGGACACCGAGGGTGAACCCGATGGCCCGGCAGCCCTCGACGACCTCCGCCTCCATGACCAGCTGCTCGGTCAGCGGGTCGGCGACGTTGTAGACACAGGCGATGTGCGTGTGCTGGTAGATGCGGCCCTTGGCGCGCAGGTACTCCTCGAACGACCCGTGCCAGTCCAGGTGGTCCGGCGCGACGTTGAGGCAGGCCGAGGCCACCGCGGACACCGAGCGCTGCCAGTGCAGCTGGAAGCTGGACAGCTCGACGGCGATGACGTCGAACGGCTCCGGGTGCAACACCGCCTCGAGGATCGGGGTGCCGACGTTGCCGGCGCTGGTGGCGCGCAGCCCGGCGGCGCGGAGGATCGACGCGAGCATGTTGACCGTCGTCGTCTTGCCGTTGGTACCGGTGACGGTGAGCCACGGTGCGGCGCCGGTCTTGGCCCGCATCCGCCACGCCAGCTCGACCTCGCCCCAGACCGGTATGCCGCGCGCCGCGGCCTCGAGCAGCATCGGCTGGTCCGGCCGCCACCCCGGCGAGGTGACGACGAGGTCGACGTCCTCGGCCGGCATACCGGCGGTGTGCTCCTCGCCCTGGCGGACGGTGACGCCGAGGATGTCGAGGATGTTGGCCCGCTCGTCGTTCGCCTGGGACTCCCCCGCCGCCTTGCCGTCGACGACGGTGACCACGGCGCCCCGCTCGGCGAGCGCGTCGGCCGCCGCGAAGCCGCTGACCGCCAGCCCCGCCACGAGGACCCGCAGTCCGGACCAGTCGGCGTCACGGTGGGTGAGGCCCGGCCGCGGCTCGTAGTCGTCCACGGCGCCGTCGTCGGGGCCGTCGAACGAGCCGCCGATCACGACGACCCCACCACCCACTCGGCGTAGAAGATGCCGAGCCCGAGGGCGGCGAACAGCCCGGCGATGATCCAGAACCGGATCACCACGGTGATCTCGTTCCACCCCACCAGCTCGAAGTGGTGGTGCAGGGGTGCCATCCGCAGGATCCGTTTACCGGTGAGCTTGAACGACGCCACCTGGGCCATCACCGAGACGACCTCGAGGACGAAGAGGCCGGCGAGGATGACCACCAGCAGCTCGGTGCGGGTGCAGATGGCCAGGCCGGCGATGAGCCCGCCGAGCCCGAGGGAACCGGTGTCGCCCATGAAGATCTTGGCCGGCGAGGCGTTCCACCAGAGGAACCCGAAGCAGGCGCCCATTCCCGCGACGGCCACGACGGCGAGGTCCAGGCTGTCGCGGACCTCGTAGCACTTGATGCCCGGGTTGGTCTGGCAGTTCTGGTTCGAGGTCCAGATGCCGATGAGCACGTAGGCGCCGAGCACCATCGTCGAGACGCCGGCGGCGAGCCCGTCGAGGCCGTCGGTGAGGTTCACGCCGTTGGAGGTGCCGGCGATCATGAGGTTCGCCCAGATGACGAACAGCAGCACCCCGCCGACGGTGCCGGCGAACGCGAGGTTGATGTGGGTGTCGCGGACGAACGAGATGAACGGCGAGGCGGGAGTGCGGAACTGGTCGTTGCGGAAGTTGAGGGCGAGCACCGCGAAGACCACGCCGACGGCGATCTGGCCGGCCAGCTTCTGCTTCGAGCGCAGCCCGAGGCTGCGCTGTTTGGAGATCTTGATGAAGTCGTCGAGGAAGCCGATGACGCCCAGCCCCGTCATGAGGAACAGGACCAGCAGGGAGCTCATCGTCGGCAGCTGCAGGGTGACCAGGTGCGCGGCGGCGTAGGCCACCAGGACCGAGCCCATGATGATCGCGCCGCCCATGGTCGGCGTGCCGCGCTTGGTGTGGTGGGACGTCGGGCCGTCGTCGCGGATGAACTGGCCGTAGCCGCGCTTGACGAGGAAGCGGATGAACATGGGGGTGCCCAGCAGGGCGGCGATCAGGGAGACCGCGCCGGAGATGATGACGCCCTTCACGAGCCCATCCCCACCGGTACCTCGATGCCGACGAGCCGGTCGCCAGCCAGCGCAGCCCCGCGTCGCGGCTGGACTTGAGCAGCACGACGTCGCCGGGGGCGAGCTCGGACTCCAGCATCGCGTACGCCGCGTCCGCGTCGGCCACCCGGCTCACCTCGGTCGCGCCCTCCGCCGTCGCGGCCGCGCCGTCGGCGATGCCCGCGGCGCCGGGGCCGACGACGACGAGCCGGTCGGTGCCGAGCTCGGCGACCCAGCCACCGACGCGCTCGTGCTCGGTGCGCGACAGGTCGCCCAGCTCGAGCATCTCCCCCAGCACCGCCCAGGTGCGGCGCTGTTCGCCGGACCCGCGACCGATGGCCCGCAGCGCCTCGAGGGCGGCGCGCATCGAGTCGGGGTTGGCGTTGTAGGCGTCGTTGACGACGGTGACGCCGTCCGCGCGCTCGTGGACCTCCATCCGCCACCGGCTCGTGGGCCGGGCTGCGGACAGAGCGGCCGCGACGGCGTCGAGACCCAGGCCGCACTCGAGCGCCGCGGCGGTGACCGCCAGCGCGTTGCCCACGTGGTGTGCCCCCGACAGCCGCAGGACCACGTCGGCCCGACCGGCCGGTGCCTCCACGGTGAACGACGCCCGGCTCAGGGCGTCCAGGCTCACGTCGACCGCGCGGATGTCCGCGTCGGGGCGGGTGCCGACGGTGACGACCCGCGCCCGGGTGCGGGAGCGCATCTTGGCGACCTGCGGCGTCGTCGGCGTTCAGGACCGCCAGGCCCTCCGGGCGGAGGGCCTCCACCAGCTCGCCCTTCGCCTGCGCGACGGCCTCGCGGGAGCCGAACTCGCCGACGTGGGCGACCCCGACGTTGAGCACGATGGAGACGTCCGGCGGCGCGATGGTCGTGAGGTAGGCGAGGTGCCCGATGCCGCGGGCCCCCATCTCGGCGACGAGGAACCGGGTGTCGGCATCGACGCGGCAGACGGTGAGGGGCACCCCGATCTCGCCGTTGAGCGAGTTCTCCGGGGCCACCGTCGGACCCGCGGCGCCGAGCACCTGCGCGAGCAGGTCCTTGGTCGAGGTCTTGCCCGACGACCCGGTGACGGCGACGACGGTGAGGTCCGGCGCCCGGTCGACGACGCCGCGCGCGACCCGGCCGAACGCCGTCTGCACGTCGTCGACGACCACGCACGGCAGCTCGTCGACCACCCGGCCGGTGAGGGCGGCCACCGCACCGCGGTCGCGGGCCGCGCCGGTGTAGGCGTGCCCGTCGGCGTGCTCGCCGACGCGGGCGACGTAGAGGGAGCCGGTGCCGGCCTCGCGGGAGTCGGTCACCACGGGGCCGTCGACGACGAGCGCTCGGGTCGGCTCGGTGTCGGGGTGGAGCGACCCGCCGGTGAGCATGGCGAGATCCCGCAGGGTCATCGGGATCATGACGTGGCTTCCGGTCGGTAGACGAGGCCGTCCAAGGCTGCCCGGAGAGCCTCCCGGTCGTCAAAAGCGTGCACGACGCCGGCGATCTCCTGGCCGGTCTCGTGGCCCTTGCCCAGCACGAGGACGGTGTTGTCCGCTGCGCGTCCCGTGCGCCGGGCCAGCTGGACCGCCTCGGCGATGGCCTCGCCGCGCCCGGCGCGCGAGCGGGCGGGGCCGGGTGTGGTCCGGACCTCGTGGGCGGGGCGGCCGGCCGGGCTGGGGCCGACGGTCGCGCCGGCGAGGACCTCGGAGCGGATGCCCGCGGGGTCCTCGGACCGAGGGTTGTCGTCGGTGACGACGACGTCGTCGGCCCACGTCCGGGCCGCCGCCCCCATGGCCCGCCGCTTCCCACGGTCGCGGTCGCCGCCGGCGCCGAGGACGACGACGAGGCGGCCCGGGGTCGAGGGCCGCAGGGCGCGCAGGGCGGCCTCGACGGCGTCCGGGGTATGCGCGTAGTCGACGACGCAGCGGGGGTCGCGGTGGGGGTCGGGGTCGGTCCCGGTGACGACCTCCATCCGGCCGGGCACCACCGGCTCCTGCCGCAGCGCCCGGGCGACCTCGTCCAGGGAGTGCCCGAGCTCGAGCAGGCAGACCGCGGCGAGCGCCGTGTTGACGACGTTGAAGTCGCCGGGCAGGTGGCACTGGAGCTCCAGCACACCGGCTGGTCCCGACAGGGTGAACAGCGGCCAGTCCTTGTGGCGCACCACCCAGTCGGCCTGCGACCCGAGGTGGACACCGAGGGTCACCACCGGCACCTCGGCCTCGCGGGCCAGGCGCGCGCCCCACTCGTCGTCGACGCAGACGACGCCCCGGCGCGAGTGCGCAGGGGTGAACAGCGACGCCTTGGCGCCGAAGTAGTCCTCCATCGTCTCGTGGAAGTCGAGGTGGTCCTGCGAGAGGTTGGTGAACAGGGCGACGTCGAAGACCGCGCCGTCGACCCGGTGCTGCGCCAGCGCGTGGCTGGAGACCTCCATGACGACGTCGACGGCTCCGGCCTCGCGCATGACGGCGAAGAGGGCGTGCAGGTCGGTGGCCTCCGGTGTCGTGCGGACCGACTTGATCCGCGTCTCGCCCACCCGCGTCTCGACGGTGCCGAGCAGGCCGGTGGGCTCGCCGAGGGCCCGCAGGGCCGCCTCGACGAGGTAGGCCGTCGTCGTCTTGCCGTTGGTCCCCGTGATCCCGACAGGGTGAGGTCGCGGGCCGCCTGTCCGTAGACCAGCGCCGCCACGTCACCGAGGGCGGCCCGTGGGTCGGCGACCACGAGCACCGGTACGGCGAGGTCGCCGGCCAGCTCGGCACCGTGCGGGTCGGTCAGCAGCGCGACCGCACCGGCGTCGACCGCCTGGGCGGCGAACGAGCCGCCGTGGGCGACGAACCCGGGCAGCGCCGCATACAGGTCACCGGCCTGGACGGCGCGCGAGTCGAGGCTCACCCCCGGAGCCGGACCGCTTCCGAACCCGGGGGAAGGGGCGCTCCGACGAGCCCGGCCACCTCCCCCAGGGCCACCTCCGCGACCGACGTGGGGCGGGGGGACGGCACGGTGGCGAGGTTACCGGGTGCGCTTCTTCTCACCGTTCAGGACTGCCGGGTCGTTGGGGTCCCAGGCGGCGTCGGCGGAGTTGAGCGGGATGACCGGGGCGGCGGAGTTCGTCGGCGGGATCTGCGCCTTCTGCAGGGCGTAGGTCATGACGTCCTTGAACACCGGAGCGCCGAGCTGGCCGCCGAAGTGGCCTTGGATCGGCCGCTGGAGGGTCACGGCCACGACGTACTGCGGGTCGTCCGCCGGCGCATACCCGATGAACGAGGCGGTGAAGCCGCTGTAGCCGCCGACCGCCGGGTCGTAGCGGTCGCGCGGTGCCGGTCTTGCCGGAGACGCGGTAGCCGTCGATCTTCGCCTTGAGGCCGGTGCCGTGCGGGCCGACGACCTCTTCGAGCATCTGGCTGACCTTGGTGGCGGTGTCCTTGGAGACGACCCGGACGCCCTGCTGCGGAGCGGCCGGGGTGACCTTCCCGTCGGCGTCGGTCGTGCTCTCGAGCAGGCTGGCGGGGATGCGGACGCCACCGTTGGCGATGGTCTGGTAGACGCCGGCCGCTTGGATCGCGTTGAGCGAGTAGCCCTGGCCGAACAGCAGCGTGTAGCGCTGCGACCCGCTCCAGTCCTCGGGTTTCGCGAGCAGGCCGGCGGACTCACCGGGCCAGCCGACGCCGGTCTTGGTCCCCATGCCGAACTTGCGGAAGTAGTCGTACATCGTCTGGGGCGCGACCTTCTCGGTCGCCAGCATCGTGCCGATGTTGCTGGACATGGCCAGCGCGCCGGCGACGGTGAGGTTGAGCGTGGGGTGGTCGACGTCGTCCTTGAACGACGTGTCGGACCGCGGCAGCCGGTTCGGGACGATGAGCTGGGTCGTCGGCTGGATGACCTTCTCCTCCATGGCCGCCGCGACCGACATGACCTTGCCGGTGGAGCCCGGCTCGTAGACGTCCTGGAAGGCGTGGTTGGCCAAGGCGTCGGCGCCGGTCTTGCCGACGTCGGCGGGGTCGAACGTCGGGTACGACGCGACGGCCCGCAGCTTGCCGGTCTTGACCTCCTGGACGACGACGTAGCCGGAGAGGGCCTGGCTCTGCGTCACCATGTTGGCGATCTGGTTCTGCGCGAACCACTGCAGGTCGGCGTCGATGGTGAGCCGGACGTCGGACCCGTTGACCGTCGGCTGGTCGACCTCGTCGGTGCCGGGGATCGCGGTGCCGTCCTGCGCCCGCTGGTAGACGACCTTGCCCGGCGTGCCCTTGAGCGCCCCGTCGGCCATCACCTCGACGCCGCCGCCGGCGGTGCCGTCCTTCTGCACGAACCCGACCAGCGGCGCGGTGCTCATGCCCGCCGGGTAGACCCGGCTCGTCGTCGGCTCGCTGTAGATGCCGGGGATGCCGAGGGCGGCGATCTGGCGCCACGCGATCGGGGTCACGTCCTTGGCGATGATGCGGTACTGCGTGCCCATCAGCTGCGGTACCAACGCTTCCGGCGTGGTCCCGAGCAGCGGCGCGAGCTGCTGCGCGGCGCCGACGACGCCCACGGTGGTCTTCGTGCCGTCGACCTTGCGGGAGTAGGTCGGCAGCACCTTCTGGTCGGCGTAGACCGTCTTGCGCTCGACGCTCGAGGCCAGGACCACCCCGTTGCGGTCGAGGATCTGGCCGCGCAGCGCCGGCTGGACGTCGGTCTGGACCCGCTTGTCGAAGGCGGCCGCCTGGACCGAGGCGGCGTCGAAGGCCTGGACCCGCAACAGCTGCGCCGCGAAGACCGTGAAGACGAACATCGCCGCGACGAGCATGAACCGGACGCGGCGGTGCGGGCTGGCGACGAGTACTCCTCGCCGGCGGTGGGGCGCGGGCCGGGACCGGCCGGTGGAGCCGGTGCGCGGGGACTTCGGCGGGGTCACGGGTTCACCTGCTCCTCACGGGGTCGGGGCCGGCGCCGGCGTCGCGGCCGGAGTGGCGGGGGGAGTGGGGGCGGGCGCGGGCGTGGCGGCGGTGGCGGCCGGGTCCGGGGCTGGGGTGGCCGGAGCAGCCGGAGCCGGCGGCGGGGCTACCGGGGTGGTGACGACGTTGAGCCGCTGCTCGTCCTTGGCCGGCTGGGCGACGCCGATGATCGAGCCGTCGGACAGCCGCACGAACGCCATGCTCTTGGCCGGCACCATCCCGAGCTGCTGGGCCTTGGCGGCCAGGTTGCGCGGCGAGCGCAGGTCGTCGACCGCCTGCGTCAGCTGCTCCTGCTGGTCGGTGAGGGTGCCCGACTGCGCCTGGAGGTCCTTCAGCTGGTAGATGCCCGACGCCAGAGCGGTGTTCATCATCAGCAGCGCGACGAGCCCGGCAGCCATGAGGGTGATGCAGATGACGGCGAACACGCCGCTGCCGGTGCGGCGGATCGCGGCCGGCACCACCCGGAGCGGCGCGAGCTGCCCGCGGCGCGGCATACCCCGCCCTCGCGGGTCTCGTCCGACGCGCGGTAGCGCGGCGGCCGCCGTCAGCTGGCTCTGGCTCATGCCCGATGTCCCCTCTTCCTGCTGGTCGTACGAACGCGTTCGGCCGCCCGGAGCCGGGCCGACGCGGCCCGCGGGTTGTCGGCGACCTCCGCCGGGCTCGGCTCCTCCGCGCCGCGGGTGAGCAGGCGCAGGTATGCGGCGTGCTCGGGCAGCTCCACCGGCAGGCCGGGCGGCGTGCTCGACCGCGCGCCGGAGGTGAGGGCCCGCTTGGTGATCCGGTCCTCGAGCGAGTGGTAGCTGAGGACGGCGATCCGGCCGCCGACGGCGAGGGCGTCGATCGCGGCGGGCAGGGCGGTCTCCCACGCGGCCAGCTCGTGGTTGACCTCGATCCGCAGCGCCTGGAACGTGCGCTTCGCCGGGTGGCCACCGCTGCGCTGCGAGGCCGCCGGGATGACCGAACGGAGCAGCTCGACGAGACGGGCCGACGTCGTGAACGGTTCGGTGACGCGGTCCTGCACCACGGCGCGGGCGATCGGACGGGCGAACCGCTCCTCGCCGTACTCGCGCAGGATCCGGGTCAGGTCGTCGACGTCGTAGGTGTTGAGGACCTCCGCGGCGGTGAGGCCGACCGCCTGGTCCATCCGCATGTCGAGGGGGGCGTCGACGCGGTAGGCGAAGCCGCGGTCCTCCTCGTCCAGCTGCAGCGAGGAGACCCCGAGGTCGAACACCGCCGCGTCGACGGTCTCCAGCCCGAGGGACTCGACCACCGCCGCGAACTCGTCGTAGACCGCGTGGACGAGGGTGAGCCGGTCGGCGTACGGAGCGAGCCGCTGACCGGCGAGGTCCAGCGCCTGCTGGTCGCGGTCGATGCCGACCAGGCGGGCCTGCGGGCAGCGCTCGAGGATCGCCTCGGCGTGGCCGCCCATGCCGAGGGTGCCGTCGACGCACACGGCGCCGGGTCGGGCGAGCGCCGGCTCGACGAGGTCGACAACCCGGTCGCGCAGCACGGGCTGATGCCGCTGCGCGGGTGGGGGTGTCGCCATGCCGGTGCTCTCTGTCGGGGTCGGTATGCGTCGGTATGCGTCGGTGCGTCGGTGCGTGGGTGCGTGGACGGGTGCGGTGGACCTGTGCTCTGGTCCCCATCCGCTGGCGGGTTGTCTCTCCCGGGTGGCCCGGGACGGGGGAAGTCGTCCCGGGACGGCAGCGGCTGGAGGCCGGATCGCAGGTCCGGCGGCGGCCGGCGGCGAAGGCTGAGGCGTCAGAACAAGCCGGGGACCACCTCCTCGGACTGCTCGGCGAAGGCCTGCTCGCTGGCCTCGAGGTAGCGGGCCCAGGCGGCGGTGTCCCAGACCTCGACGCGGCTGCCCGCGCCGATGACCGTGCACTCCCGGGAGAGCCCGGCGTACTGGCGCAGCGGCGGCGGGATGGTCAGCCGGCCCTGCCGGTCGGGGGTCTCGTCGTGGGCACCGGCGAGGAAGACGCGCAGGTAGTCCCGCACCGCCTTGGACGAGGTCGGGCCCTGCTGCATCTGGGTGGCCAGCCGCTCGAACTCGTCGGTCGGGTAGACGAAGAGGCACCGCTCCTGGCCCTTGGTGACGACCAGGCCGTCGGCCAGGCGGTCGCGGAACTTGGCGGGGAGGAAGAGCCGGCCCTTCTCGTCCAGACGGGGGGTGTGGGTACCGAGGAACACGGACCTCGCCACCTCCCCTGCTCGACCCTGCGAGCGTACCGACGGCGCCCGTCGGCTCCGCGTTGCTCCACCGTACTCCACTTTCCCCCACACCAGCAGCGAAACACCCACCGAGAGGGCATCCCACGCCACGACACTGCAGGTCAGCGGCGGTGGAGCGGGGTGGAGCGTCCCGTCCGGGCCACACCCCCGCATACCGGTGTCGCGCGGCCGTCCCCGTGGGCGCCGGACATTCGGTCCTGAGGGATCCGTTGGGTAAGTGGAGCGTTGTGGGGGAAGATCCTGGGGGGACCCCGGATGCCGGGGCAGAACTTGTGGACGAACGTGCGCAGAACACGGCGGAGGACGCGTGACCAACGTGACGGACCAGACCGACAGCGGGACGGGCGTGGCCGGGACGCGATCCGTCGCGGCCGACGCCCCCTACCGCAGCACGCCCGAGGCGCTCGCCGAGGTCCGTGCCGAGGTACGCAAGATCAGTGACGCGATGACGTCGGTCATCGAGGGCAAGCCGGACGTCGTCCGCACGGCGATCACCGTGCTGCTCGCCGAGGGCCACCTGCTCATCGAGGACGTGCCCGGTGTGGGCAAGACGATGCTGGCGAAGTCGCTGGCGAAGTCGATCGACTGCACGGTCCGGCGGATCCAGTTCACGCCCGACCTGCTGCCCAGCGACATCACCGGTGTCAGCGTCTTCAACCAGGACCTGCGTGACTTCGAGTTCCGGCCCGGGGCGATCTTCGCCAACGTGGTCGTGGGCGACGAGATCAACCGCGCCTCGCCCAAGACCCAGTCCGCGCTCCTCGAGAGCATGGAGGAGGGCCAGGTCACCGTCGACGGCCAGACCTACGAGCTGCACAAGCCGTTCATCGTCATGGCGACGCAGAACCCGATCGAGATGGAGGGCACCTACCCCCTCCCCGAGGCGCAGCGCGACCGGTTCATGGCCCGTATCTCGATGGGCTACCCCGCCCCGAGCGCCGAGGTCGCCATCCTCGACACCCACGGCGGCGCCTCGCCGCTGGCGGCGATGCGTCCGGTGACCGACGGAGCGACCATCGCACGGCTCATCGACATCGTCCGCGACGTCTACGCCAGCCCGGCCATCCGCCAGTACGCCGTCGACATCAGCACGGCCACCCGCTCGAGCAGCGACCTGCGGCTCGGGGCGTCACCCCGCGCCACGCTGCACCTGCTGCGCGCGTCCCGGGCCGTCGCGGCCATCGAGGGGCGCGACCACGTCCTGCCGGACGACGTCCAGAGCATCGTGCTGCCGGTCCTCGCCCACCGGCTCATCCTCAGCGGCGAGGCCCAGCTGGCCCGTCGTTCCGCCGAGGACGTGCTGGGTGAGCTGCTCCGCCGCGTGCCCGTGGCACCGTTCAACCGCTGACGCGCGATGGCACGGCTTCGGGACGTCCTCACCGGACGGGGACGCGCGTTCGTCGCGTCGGGGATCACGCTGGCGGTGGCGGGATGGGGCCTCGGCTTCACCGACATCAGCCGGGTCGGCGTGCTGCTGGTCATCCTGCCGGTGGTCACCGGCATGCTCTCGCGACGTCAGCGCACGACGCTGCGGGTCGACCGGCACACCTCGCCGTCGCGTGTCGCCGTGGACGAGCGCGCCATCGTGACGCTCACCATGACCAACGCCGGCACCCGGCGGACGCCGTTGCTGCTGGCCGAGGAGCGGCTCAACCTCGCTCTCGGTGACCGGCCCCGGTTCCTGCTCGGCCAGCTCGCGCCGGGTGAGGTGCGGGAGGTCGAGTACGCGGTCCGCTCGCACCTGCGCGGGCGGCACCCGCTCGGTCCACTGACCGTCGTCCTGCGCGACCCGTTCGGCCTGACGAACCGGTTCGCGGAGGTCGGCTCCCCCGGCGACATCGTCGTGCTCCCCCGGATCGACTCGCTCGTCGGCGGACGCCCACCCGGCAACGGCGTGGGCGCCGAGGGCGAGATCCCGTTCATGGTGGCCCTGCACGGCGAGGACGACCAGTCGATCCGCGAGTACCGCGACGGCGACGACCTGCGCCGCATCCACTGGCCGGCCACCGCGCGCACCGGGGACCTCATGGTCCGGCAGGAGGACCGCCCCGCCCGGCGCCGGGCGATGATCATCCTCGACCCCCGGACCGGTGCCCACCAGGGTCAGGGCGCCTCGAGCTCCTTCGAGTGGGCGGTCTCCGCGGCCGCCTCGGTGGTGACGCACCTCGCGGCCCTCGGCTACGCCACCCACCTCATCTGCTCCGAGACGGTGCACGACGGGCAGGCGGCCATGACCACCGACGCCGACCACGCCCTCGACGTGCTGGCCGAGGCGGAGACCGGCCCGGAGATCGAGCTGGCCGAGCTGGTCCGTGCCGCCCACCCCGTGACCGCGTCGGGCGGCCTGGTCGTCGCGATCCTCGCCGACCGCGACGAGGAGACGCTGCGCCAGGTGGCCTCGCTGCGCCAGCCCGGCGGCAGCGGGCTGGCGATCGTCCTCGACACCGCGAGCTTCGCCGACGGCTCGGGCACCGCGCGTACGCCTTCCCGCTCCTCCCGTGCTCCGGTACCGGAGACGCGCTCGGTCGCCGCGTCGGCGACCGCCTACGGCGAGCTGCTCCACACGGCCGGCTGGTCCGTGGCCGTGGCCGCCCGTGGTGACGCGATCCCCGACGTCTGGTCCGCGCTGACGACGAGGGGGGTGCTGGTCGCGTGATCTCGCGTGCTGTCGACGCCTTCGTGGCCGCCGCCGCGACCATCGCGGCGGTTCTCGGGCTCACCACCCTGACCGAGAACTCGGCCTGGCTCAGCCGGGCCATCTGGGCCTGCCTCGTCGTGGCCGTGGTCGGCGTGGTGCTGCGCCGCCTCACCTCGGTCCGGCTCCTCGTCCTCCTGGGCCAGCTGGTGGCGACCGGCTGGGCGGTCGTGGCGATGTTCGCCACCGGCCAGCTCTGGTACGGCCTGCCCGGCCCCGCCTCGTGGGACCGGCTGGCCGAGCTGGCCACCGAGTGCGTGACGGTGATGCAGCGGTACGCCGCGCCGATCCCGTCCAGCGAGGGCGTGCAGTTCCTCTTCGTGGCCTCGATCGCGCTCCTGGCGATCCTCGTCGACTTCCTGGCGATCACCGAGGACATGCCGGGCGTGGCCGGCCTACCGCTCCTCGCGGCGTTCCTCACCGCGGCCGCGAACGGCGGCTCGTCGCTCTCGCCGTGGTACTTCGTCATCGCCGCAGCCATGTGGCTCGTGCTCGTCGCGCGACAGGGTCGGGAACGGGTGCACCGCTGGTCGACCACGGTCGCGAGCGTGCGAACCCCCGTGGTGCAGAACGACGTCGAGACCCAGGTGATGTGGGGCTACGGCAACGTCGCCCGTCAGCTGGGGCTGGCGGCGGTGGTCGCGGCGGTCGTGATCCCGGCGGTCATCCCGCACCTGCCGACGCGCTACATCCTCGACGGCCTCGGCCGCAGCGACGGGAGCATCGGCCGGGAGGGCCGGGTCGGGTTCAACTCGACCGTCGACCTGACCCGCAGCCTCCAGAGCGGCGACGACAACATCGTCGTCACCTACCGGACCTCGGCCCCGACCGCTCCGCCGCTGCGCGTCGTCGTCGCCTCGAACTACGTCGGCGGCGAGTGGACCCCGCGGCCCGTGGGCACGCCGACGCAGCAGCTCAACCAGAGCCGGGTCATCTCCTCGCAGGTCGCGGTCACCGACCGCCAGCTCGAGGTGGAGTCGAACTACCTCAGCCCCCCGCACGTCGCGTCCGTCGGGCCGGTCGTCGCCACGAACTTCGGTGACACGCAGTGGTACGCCGACCCGTCGACCGGTGACCTCTACGCGCGGGCCCGCCCCGACGCCTACTCGCTGACCTACCGCGAGGTCGACGCCACGTCGGAGCAGCTGCAGAACGGCGTGACCGGCGCGCCATCCGGACGCGGCGACCCCGAGGTCCAGGCGTCGACGACCGTCGACGCGGCGATCGCCGACCAGCTCGGACGCTCACCGACACCGTGACCGCCGGGACGACCTCGTCCTACGCGGCCGCGGCGGCGATCCAGAAGTGGCTCCGCAGCGACGGTGGGTTCACCTACTCGCTCCAGCTGCCCACCTCGGTGGTCAACGAGAACGGTCAGCCGATCGGCGACCCCATCCTGCGGTTCCTGAGGTCCAAGACCGGCTACTGCGTGCAGTTCGCGTCGACCATGGTGATGATGGCCCGCGCCAAGGGGATCCCTGCGCGGATGGCGCTCGGCTTCCTGCCGGGCACCCAGGACGACGGGGTGTTCACGGTGCGCTCGTCCGACGCGCACGCCTGGCCGGAGCTGTACTTCCCGGGCGCCGGCTGGATGCGGTTCGAGCCCACGCCGGCCGTGCGGACCGGGGCGGCACCGACCTACACGATCCCGGCGGCGGTCCCGGCGCCCGGAGCCACGACGGCGCCGACGACCGACCCGGGCGCGAGCGGCTCGGTCACCAGCACCGAGCGCGATCCTGGAGCCCCCGAGGTCAACGGTCCCGCCGTCGCCGAGAGCACCACGTTCGCGGACCGGGTCGACCTGTGGCTGCGCGACCCGTGGCACCTCGTCCTCGTGGCCCTCCTCCTGGGGCTGCTGGGCAGCCTGGTCCTGCCGTTGACCGCCTACCTCGTCAAGCGGCGACGGCGGTCGCGGGCAGCCAGCCCCGGCGAGCTGGCCGAGGCGCAGTGGGACGAGCTCGTGTCCCGCCTCGGCGACCTCGGGGTCCCACAGCCCAGCGGAGGCGGCACCCTGCGGGAGTGGCGACAGCACTACGTGCGTGAGGCCTACCTCGACGAGCGCGCCGATGCGGCCATGGGGCACGTCGTCACGACCCTGGAACGGTCGCGCTACGCCCGGCCGGGTTCGGCGCCGACCGAGCTGGCCGGCGAGATCCGTACGG
>CAVYNX010000014.1:0-144407 GCA_963770005.1 uncultured Actinomycetota bacterium
GCCGGGACCGCCGTCGCGGTGACCGGCCCGCACACCGAGCAGACCGTCACCCTGCCCCACGCCATCACGGCGACTGAACGTCACGGCCGGAGCCGGTGACATCACCGTCCGGGGCGGCGCGAGGCACGGGCAGGTGGAGGTCACGCGGAAGACCCGTGCGTCGTCCCTCCCCGTGCTGACCAAGGAAGTCTGGCAGGGAGACACGCTCTCGTTGGACTGCGGCATCGACTGCAACGTGACCTACGACGTCCGGGTCCCCAACGACGTCGCCGTCACCGCCCGCACCGAGTCCGGGGACATCGACGTCGACGGCGTGATGCAGACGGTCACCCTGGAGACCGGCTCGGGCGACGTGGACGCCAAGGTCAACGCCGGCACCGTGAGCGCCACGTCGACCAGCGGCGAGATGAAGATCCGACTCGACGCCGCTCCGAACCAGCTCACCGCGAGCTCGGAGTCCGGGGACGTCGAGATCCGGCTGCCCAAGGCCCAGACCTACGCCGTGGACGCGCAGACGACCTCCGGGGACCGGGACATCGACGTCACCAATCAGCCCTCGGCCGACCACCGGATCCAGGTCGGAACCGTCTCCGGCGACATCGAGGTGCGCAGCCGCTGAGCCGTCCGGTCAGCGGGCGCCGGCGATCGCGATGACGTCGTCGATCTGGCCGCGGGCGGTCTCCAGGTCGTCGGACGGGAAGAAGGTCACCCCGGTGACCCCTTCGGCCTCGAGGAGCGCCAGGTGCTCCACGGCGTCGTCGCGGGTGCCGATCGCGCCGAAGCTGCAGCCACCAGTCACGCGGGAGGTCGGCGAGCCCGGCCGGCCCGTCGGCGGCGTGCCGCTCCTTCAGCTCCGCCGAGGAAGGGCAGGTCGCGGAACCCGGCGGAGCCGAGTCGTTCGGCGACCCAGGGAGCCATGAGCCGGTAGGCGTCGCGCGGGTCGTCGGCCACCGCCAGGTCGGTGAACGCCACGACCTGGTAGTCCGGCCCACGGTCGGCGGCGGCCTGCCGGGCGGCCCGCACGTGGGGCACCGTGCTCGGGCCGGCGAGGACCACGCCGTCGGCGACCCGCGCCGCAGCGCCAGCGACTTCGGCCCGCTGACCCCGGCGAGCACCGGCGGGACGGGGTCGGGTACGTGCTCCAGGCGTACCGCGTCGAGGAACACCTCGCGACCCTCGAAGGTCACCGTCTCGCCCTGGAGCAGCCGCCGCACCGTGCAGATGACCTCGTCCAGCGTGGTCAACGGCGACGCCGTAGCCACCCCCATCTGAGCCATCCAGGACTGGATGCCGTGGCCGACGCCGGCCACGACCCGTCCGGGCCGATGCTGGCCAGCGTCGCGATCTCCATCGCCGTCACCGCCGCGGTGCGCGCGACGGCGGGCAGGATGCCGAGGCCGACGCCGAGCCGCTCCGTCGTCGCCAGCGCGGCCGCGGCCAGCGGTGGGGCCGTAGTGAAGAAGCAGTCCTCGATGAGCCAGAGCTCGTCCACGCCACCCGCGTCGAGCCGTCGCGCGAACTCCGTCACCGCCGACCCGGGGAACTCCCGGGCGAAGCACATCCCGACCGTCATCGCCATGGCCCGACCCTAGGACCCCGGGGTGACGGCTACCCGAACAGCGCCGGCACCAGCGGCCACCAGAACTCGCCGCCGCACAGCTGCTCGAGCTCGGCCCGGTCGACCCAGCGCCACCCGTCCACGTCGTCCTCGCTCGCCTGCAGCCTCGGCGCACGGACCTCGATGCTGGTCCGATACAGCTGCACGTAGCTGCGGCCCGGCAGCAGCCGAGCCGTGAGCCGCCCCTCCACCACCTCGAACCGCTCGTACGCGCACGGCTCGATGTCGATCTCCGCCACTCCAGCCCGGTCTCCTCGCGGACCTCGCGCACCGCCGCCACCGTGGCCGACTCGCCCGGCTCGAGGGCGCCACCCGGGGATCCCCAGGCGTCGCGGCGCGGCGTATGCACCACCGCGAAGCGGCCGTCGCGGTCCTGGACGAAGACCAGCGCCGCCACGACGACCGACGTCGACCTCCCGCTCCGATGCGACAAGGTCGACATCGACGACGGTCCCGTCGGGGAACCGAACACCCCGGACCCGGCCCACCGGCCGGTCCCCGCGCCGCTTGCGCAGCCGCAGACCGCTCGCGAGCAGCCGGCGCACGACGTCGGCGCCAGTGGTCGACGCCGCCCGGCGGCCACGACCATCGCGTAGCGCTCCTGCGGCACGTCGTAGTGGTCGCCCTCGAACGAGCGCGGGTGCAGCCCGACCCGCGTGGCGAAGGCGTGCAGCTCGTCCAGCGAGGCGTCGCTGATGAGGTGGGCGAACACGGTGCCGTGGCGGGGCCAGATCGGCTGATCGATCCAGATGGTCATCGCCGCTCACGCTAGTGGGCCTGTGGACAACGCGACGGGCCGGTCGCACCCGAGGCCTAGCGTCGGAGGCCAGCAGACCCGTGGGAGACCACCCGTCCTTTCAGGAGGAACCAATGTTCACCGTCGACACCGACCGCATCCAGGCCGCCGCCTCCGACATGTCCGGCATCGCCGGCGAGATCGAGTCGTCCGTCAGCGCCATGCACTCGCGCCTGACCTCGCTGGAGGGCTCGTGGACCGGCGCCGCCGCCACCGAGTTCCAGGGCCTGGTCAGCGAGTGGACCGCGCTGCAGGGACGGGTCCGGGCCGACCTGGCCCAGATCGCGGCCCTCACCTCACGGGCGAGCGGCAGCTACGCCGAGACCGAACAGGGGGTACGCGGCCTGTTCGCCCATTGACCCGCCCGCGACATAGCGGGTCATGTCGCCGGGTCATGTCGCGGGTCATGTCGCGGGTCATGTCGCGGGTCGTGCTGGCCTGACGACCTCGCGCGCGACATGACGTGCGACATGACCGATCGCGGCGGGGCGATAACCCGGCATACGCACGAAGGCGGCCCCCCTCTCGGGGAGCCGCCTCCGGGTACTGCCGGTACTGCGGGTGCTTCAGGTGGTGCCGTGAGCGTCGAGCGGTGGACTCAGAAGTCCATGCCGCCCATGCCACCGTCGCCACCGGGCATGGCCGGAGCGGACTTCTCCGGCTTGTCGGCGATGACGGCCTCGGTGGTGAGGAACAGCGCGGCGATGCTCGCGGCGTTCTGCAGCGCGGACCGGGTCACCTTGACCGGGTCGTTGATGCCGGCCTTGAGCATGTCGACGTACTCGCCGGTGGCCGCGTTGAGGCCGTGGCCCTTGTCGAGGCCGCGGACCTTCTCCGCGACGACGCCGCCCTCGAGGCCGGCGTTGATGGCGATCTGCTTCAGCGGAGCCTCGGCCGCGACGCGGACGATGTTCGCGCCGGTGGCCTCGTCACCCTGGAGGTCGAGCTTCTCGAACACCTTGTTGGTCGCCTGCAGGAGCGCGACGCCACCACCGGCGACGATGCCCTCCTCGACGGCCGCCTTGGCGTTGCGCACGGCGTCCTCGATGCGGTGCTTGCGCTCCTTGAGCTCCACCTCGGTGGCCGCGCCGGCCTTGATGACGGCGACGCCGCCGGCGAGCTTGGCGAGACGCTCCTGGAGCTTCTCCCGGTCGTAGTCGGAGTCGGACTTCTCGATCTCCGCCTTGATCTGGTTGATCCGGCCCTCGACTGCGGACCGGTCCTCCTGGTCCTCGACGATGGTCGTGTCGTCCTTGGTGACGACGACCTTGCGAGCCTTGCCGAGCAGGTCGAGGTCGGCGTTCTCGAGCTTGAGACCGACCTCCTCGGAGACGACCTGGCCACCGGTGAGGATGGCGATGTCGCCGAGCATGGCCTTGCGGCGGTCGCCGAAGCCGGGCGCCTTGACGGCGACGGACTTGAAGGTCCCGCGGATCTTGTTGACGATCAGCGTCGCCAGGGCCTCACCGTCGACGTCCTCGGCGATGATCAGCAGCGGCTTGCCGCTCTGCATGACCTTCTCGAGCACCGGCAGGAGGTCCTTGACCGACGAGATCTTGCTGTTGACGACCAGCACGTAGGCGTCGTCGAGCACCGTCTCCATGCGCTCGGTGTCGGTGACGAAGTAGTGCGAGATGTAGCCCTTGTCGAACCGCATCCCCTCCGTCAGCTCCAGCTCGAGGCCCATGGTGTTGGAGTCCTCGACGGTGATGACGCCTTCCTTGCCGACCTTGTCCATCGCCTCGGCGATGAGGTCGCCGATCTGCTCGTCGGCGGCGGAGATCGAGGCGGTCTGCGCGATCTGCTCGCGGGTCTCGACCTCGGTCGCCGAGGCGAGCAGCTCGTCGGAGACGGCCTGGACGGCCTTCTCGATGCCGCGCTTCAGGGCCATCGGGTTGGCGCCGGCCGCGACGTTGCGCAGACCCTCGCGCACCATCGCCTGGGCGATGACGGTGGCCGTCGTCGTGCCGTCACCGGCGACGTCGTCGGTCTTCTTGGCAACTTCCTTGACGAGCTCGGCGCCGATCTTCTCGTACGGGTCCTCGAGCTCGATCTCCTTGGCGATGCTCACACCGTCGTTGGTGATGGTGGGCGCACCCCACTTCTTCTCGAGCACGACGTTGCGGCCCTTCGGGCCGAGCGTGACCTTGACGGCGTCGGCGAGGATGTTCATTCCTCGCTCGAGGCCGCGGCGTGCCTCTTCATCGAATGCGATGATCTTGGCCATTCGGGTGGTTCCTCCCACGCGAATCGGAGTGGAGACCAGGTGGGCGCCCGCGACGGACGGACAGGGTCCCGCACGCTCAGGTTCCGTGCGTTCCCCGGCCCTCGCCCAGACTGGCCGAGTTATCACTCTCAGATCGAGAGTGCTAACGCCATTATTGGCACTCTCCCCAGGAGAGTGCAAACGTGACGCCCCGTCGGTGGAGCCGGGATGACGTCCCGAGCCGCCCCGCTGACAGACTCGCCGGTATGCCTGCCGGTACGCCCGTCGCCAGCCCGTTCGTCGAGGTCGCCGACCGCGTGTGGCACGCCCGCTACCGGCAGTGGGACGTCGGCGTGGGGCTGGTCGTCGGCTCCACGGGCGCCCTGGTCGTCGACACCCGCGCCAGCACCGTCCAGGGGCTCGAGGTCCTCGCCGACGTCCGGCGCCTGGGCCTCGGGGTCGAGGTGGTCGCGGTCGTCAACACCCACGTCCACTTCGACCACACCTTCGGCAACGGCGCCTTCGCCGACGCCCGCATCCACGCCCACCGCCGCGTCGGCGAGACCTTCGTGGCCGACGCCGAACGGCTCAAGGACCTGGTCCGCGCGGAGGGCGACGAGGACGCACCGGAGCTCGGCTACACCGCGGCGGACCTCCGGGACGTGCTGGCGACCCCGCCCCGCGGCCCGGACGTCACCTTCGCCACCACGTCGCGGGTCGACCTCGGTGACCGCGTCGTCGAGCTGGCCCACGCCGGCCGAGGCCACACCGACGGCGACATCCGCATCGTCGTCGCGGACGCCGGCGTGGTCTTCCTCGGCGACCTCGTCGAGGAGTCCGCGCCGCCCGCGCTCGGCGGCGACTCGTGGCCGCTCGACTGGGCACCGACGCTCGACGCGCACCTCGCGGCCGTCGGGCCCGACACCGTCGTCGTGCCCGGCCACGGCCGGCCCGCCGGCCGGGACTTCGTCACCCGGCAGCGGGACGAGCTCGCGGCCATCGCCACGGTCGTCCGCGAACGCCACGCCGGCGGCATACCCCTGTCCGACGCGCAGCAGGAGGCCGACGACCGGCTGCCGTACCCCCTGGACCGCCTCGGCGACGCCTTCGCCCGGGGCTACGCCCGCTAGCTGGACGGTGAGCTGACCGGCGACCCGGCCTAGGCCTCCGGCGCGGCGAGCACCGCGGCGAGGCGAGCCGCATACTCCGCCGCCTCGTCGTCCGAGGCGTACTTCGTGCGTGGCCAGAAGAAGCCGCGCAGCCCGTCGCCCTTGGTGCGCGGCACGACGTGGACGTGCAGGTGCGGGACCGACTGGCTGACGACGTTGTTGGTGGCGACGAACGACCCCTGGGCGCCGAGCCCGTCGACGACCGCGGTCGCGAGCCGCTGGGTGGCCTCGAGCAGCGGCGCCCGCAGCCGGGCGGGCAGGTCCGGGAGCGTGTCGACGTGCTCCCGCGGCACGAGCAGGACGTGCCCCTTGAACACCGGGCGGGTGTCGAGGAACCCCAGCAGGTCGGGCTCGTCCAGCACGACCTGCGCGGGGATCTCGCCGGCGACGATCTGGCAGAAGACGCAGGCCTTCGCGGCGGGCACGTCAGGCGGGCAGCTGGGTCCGCAGCGAGCCGTCGGCCTCCGACGACACCGGGTCGTCGAGGTCGCCGATGAAGACGGCGACGATGCCGCGGAAGGGGTTCGACTCCACCTCGGCCAGCATCTCGCGCCAGGCCCGGAGGTTGGGGTGGTCCATCGTCGTGCAGGCCTCGGCCGGCGCCAGCCCGTTGATGGCGTGCGTCAGCTCGGCCACGGACAGGACGTGGGTGGAGGTGCCGCTCGAGTACCCGATGGTCTTGGCCAGGACCACCGCCGGCAGGTAGTGGTCGCCGACGTTGATCACGGGGAACTCGTACTCCGCCGAGGACGTCGCCGACGTCAGCCCGACGGCGTATGCGGCGGGCGGCACCCACCCCTCGATCGAGGCGGCGATGGTCTCCCGGGCGGCGTCGAGCTCGGCGGGTGTGGTCCAGGCGGCCGTCATGGGCGCCAGCCTCGCACAGCCCCCCGGGGGTCCCGCGCGTTAGCGTCGGGGGATGGACCAGGACGCCCTCGCCACCCTGCAGGCCCCGCTCAAGCAGTCGTACCGCGACGACCCGGAGAGTGCCCTCGTCACCCTCCGCGCGAGCGGGCGGCTCGGCGAGGGCGTCTCGTGCTCGCTCGACACCGGCCGCGCGCTGGCCGAGGCCGGGCTCCATCCCGCCGCGGGAGGTGACGGCAGCCTGCTGTGCTCCGGCGACATGCTGCTCGAGGCCCTGGTGGCGTGCGCCGGCGTCACCCTCGGCGCCGTGGCCACCTCGATGGGCCTGGACGTCCGCGGCGGGTCGGTCCGGGCGGAGGGCGACCTCGACTTCCGCGGCACGCTCGCCGTCTCCAAGGAGGCATCCGTGGGCTTCCGCGAGATCCGGCTCTCCTTCGACCTCGACACCGACGCCACGGACGACCAGCTGGCCGCCCTGGCCAAGCTCACCGAGCGCTACTGCGTGGTGTGGCAGTCCCTCCGGCAGCCGCCCGAGGGCTCGGTCTCGGTGACCCGGGCGGCGTGACCCCGTGCGGGTCATGACGTGGAACCTCCTCACCGAGACCGCTACGCCACGCGCCGTCGTGGTCGGTACGCGAGCCCCGGCCGTCGCCGAGCGCATCAGCGAGCTGGCGCCCGCGGTGCTGGGGACGCAGGAGGGGTCCCGCGCGATGCTCGACGACCTGGTGTCGCGGCTGCCCGACGGCTACCGCTGGGTGGGTGAGGGCCGGCGCGGCCGGGGCCAGGACGAGCACGGCGCGCTGGTCTACGACGGCCGGGCGCTCACCCTGCTGGACCTGCGGCACCGCTGGCTCTCGGCGACCCCGGAGCAGCCCGGGCTCGGCCGCCCCCGATGCGGACCTCCCGCGGATGCTGACCGCGGCGCGGTTCCACCACGAGGAGTCGGGGGCGGTGCTCACCGTCATCGACACCCACCTCGACCACCTCGGCGCCCGGGCCCGGGTCGACGGCGCGGCCGTCGTCGCGGCGGAGGTCGCCGGTCCGACCGTGGTGCTGGGCGACTTCAACGACCCCGCCGAGGGGTCCGAGGCCTACGCCGTCCTCACCGGTTCCGGACTGGTGGACGCGCTCGCGCCGCGGGACCGGACCTCGCGCCGGCTGCGCACGTTCACCGGCTTCGACCCGGAGCTCGGGGGTGAGGGCGAGCAGATCGACTGGCTGCTCGTGACGCCCGACCTCACCGTGGCCGACGCCTGGGTCGTCCCCGACCCGGCCGGTCCCGGCTCACCCTCCGACCACCGTGCCGTCGTCGCCGACCTCGTGGTGGCGGCTCAGGCCGGCCGGAACCAGAGGTAGACCGCGAGCGCGAAGCCGAGCCCGGCGGCGATCCACCGCACCACCCGGCCCGGCAGCCGTCGGACCACGACCGGTCCGAGGGTGCTGCCGACCAGCAGCCCGGCGGCCAGCGGCAGCACGGAGTCCCACGGGACCGGCTGGACGAGGGTGAGGACGACCGCGGACGCGGCGCACGTCACGCCGACGACGATGTTCTTGACGGCGTTGGCGCGGGCCACCCGGGCCTCGTAGAAGAGGACCGCCGCGAGGAACATCACCCCCGAGCCGGCGCCGAAGTAGCCGCCGTAGATGGCCACCAGCCCGACCGCCGCGCCGAGCGCGCCCACGCCCAGCTCGCCGCCCCGGCGTCGCGAGGCGAGCACCGGCTGGAGCAGCAGGACCAGCGACCCGGCCGCCACGAGGAACGGCACCACGCGGGCGAAGACCGCCGACGGGGTGACGAGCAGCAGCAGCGCCCCCACCACGCTGCCGACCACCGCGACGGGCAGGAGCCGGAGCAGGAGCCGGCGGGTGCCGGTCAGCTCCTCGCGCGAGCTCACCGCCGACCCGGGGCCGAGCGCCACCGACGCGACGATGTTGCCGACGTCGGCCGACAGCGGCGGCACGCCGGCCGCCAGCAGCGCGGGGTACGAGACCAGCGACGTGATGCCACCCGCGCTGCCCATGACCCCGGCGACGATCCCCGCCGGGACGAGGAGGCCGACGGACAGGAGCGACACGGTGGTGGGACCCGACCCGGCTCAGGCCGGGTAGGACGCTCCCCGGCAGGTGACGCGGACGGACAGCAGCAGGTGGGTCGCGGTGACGAAGATGACGTTGCCCTGCGGGCCGCCGAAGGTGAGGTTGGCGCATACCTCGGGCAGGAGCAGCTTGCCCAGCAGCGTGCCGTCCGGGTGGACGCAGTGCAGCCCGTCGTGCCCGGCCAGCCAGAGGCGACCGGCGTCGTCGACCCGCACGCCGTCGAACCCGCCGGTGTCGGCGGTGACCAGGACCTCGCCGCCGGCCAACGAGCCGTCCTCGGTCACGTCGAACCGGCGGACGTGGTTCCGCTCCGAGTCGACGACGTAGAGCTCCCGCTCGTCGGCCGAGAAGGCCAGCCCGTTGGGCTGCGCGAAGTCGTCGGCCACCCGGGTCAGCGTGCCGTCGGGGTCGACGCGGTAGACGTGGCAGCCCTCGGTCTCGCTCTCGCCGCGGTGCCCCTCGTAGTCGCTGTGGATGCCGTAGCTGGGGTCGGTGAACCAGATCGAGCCGTCGGCCCGCTCGACGAGGTCGTTGGGACTGTTGAGGCGCCGGCCCTGCCACGCGTCGGCCAGCGTCGTCTCCCGGCCGTCCGGTCCTATCCGGGTGACGGACCGGGTGCCGTGGTGGCAGTGCACGACCCGGCCGCGCCGGTCGACGATGCGGCCGTTGGCGTACCCCGACGGCGACTGCCAGGTGCCGACCGCGCCGGTGGTCTCGTCGTAGCGCAGCACCCGGTCGTTGGGGATGTCGCTGAACAGCACGCTGCGCCACAGCGGCGAGTAGGCCGGTCCCTCGAGCCAGCGGCCGTCCTCGAACAGCACCTCGACGTTGTGGTCTCCCCCGATCGGGGCGAACCGTTCGTCCAGGCGCTGCCACCGCGTGCGGATGCGGGTCACGGGCAGCACTGTACGTCCGGCCGAGCGTCCCGCTCCGGCGACCGCGGCCGGTCTGGCTCGGTCAGGCCCGCGCGAGGATCTCGCCGTTGACGACGGCGAACCAGCCGTCGGGGTGGGCCGCCCACTCCCGCCACGCCCGCGCCAGCTCGTCCAGCAGCTCGGGCGTCGCGAGGCCCACGGTCCACGGCCTGCTGCGCCAGCGAGGACTGGGTCACCCGGTCGGCCCACAGCCCGCCCCACCACGCCCGCTCGTCGGGCGTCGCGTAGACCCAGGTGCTGGCCGACGAGGTGACGTCCGCGAACCCCGCGGTATGCGCCCACGCCAGCAGGTGCCGGGCGCCGGACGGCTCGGCGCCGTTGCCGCGGGCGACGTCCTCGTAGAGGGCGAGCCAGTCGTCGAGGCGCGCGGAGGCGGGGTACCAGACCATCGCCGCGTAGTCGGCGTCGCGGACCGCGACCAGCCCGCCGGGCCGGCACACCCGTCGCATCTCCCGCAGCGCGGCCACCGGGTCGCTGAGGTGCTGCAGCACCTGGTGCGCGTGCACCACGTCGACCGAGTCGTCGGGCAGCTCGAGGTCGTACACGTCGCCGATCGCGAACTCGGTGGTCGTGTCGCCGCGGGCCTCGGCGTTGGCGCGGGCGGCGTCGAGCGGTTCGGGGACGACGTCCAGCCCGACGACCCGGCCGGGGGCGACGGCCTCGGCGAGGTCGAGGGTGATGGTCCCGGGCCCGCAGCCGATGTCGAGCAGGGACATGCCGGGAGCGAGGTGCGGCAGCAGGTATGCGGCGGAGTTCGCCGCCGTCCGCCACTGGTGGGAGCGCAGCACCGACTCGTGGTGCCCGTGGGTGTAGACGTCCTGCGGCGTCGTCGGCGGGGTCGGCGGCTGGCTCACCGGACCATCGTCCGCCGCGACGACGGTTCGTGCGGAACGCGACCGGATGGTGACCCGCCTCCCGTAGATTTCGGTGGTGCTGCGCGTCGCGGCGCTCCTCGCCGCCCCGCTCCTCGGTCTCCTGGTCCTGCTGGGCTGGCCCGAGGTGGACGGGCGCTGGGAGCACCACCCCTCCCACTTCTGGCTGGTCCTCGTGACGGGCCTGATCAACCTGGCCCTGGGGCTGGTGTCGGCCGACGCCGCCCGCCGTCGGGGGGACGCCCGGCTGGTGCTCGTCGGCCTGTCGTTCGTCGCGGCGGCCGGGTTCCTCGGCCTGCACGCCCTCGCGACCCCGGGCGTGCTGCTGCCGGCCTCGAACGCCGGGTTCGTCGTCGCGACGCCGGTCGGCCTGCTGATCGCGTCGGTGCTGGCCGCCGTGTCCAGCCTGGACCTGCTGACCATCGGACCGCGGGTCGTCGCGCTGCAGCGGCCGCTGACCTACGGGCTCATGGCGGTCATGGTCGTCTGGGCGGTGCTGTCCCTCACCGGTGCGCCGCCGCTCAACACCCGCCTCGACGAGGACGGGGCCAACGCCGTCCTGCGGCTGCTGGCCCTGCCGGGGCTGGTGTTCTACGTCGTGGCGTCGTGGCGGTACCTCGTGCTCTGGCGCGGGCGCCGGTCGTCCCTCGCACTGGCGCTGTTCGCCGCATACGTGCTGCTGGCCGAGGCCCTGCTGGCGGTGACCTTCGGCCGCAACTGGCACGCCTCGTGGTGGGAGTGGCACGTGCTGATGCTCGTGGCGTTCGTCATCGTGGCGCGGACCGCCCGGGTCGAGTACCGGCGCTCCGGGTCGTCGGTCGGCGCGTTCAGCGGGCTCTACCTGGACCAGACCCTCAAGCGGGTGGACCAGCGGACCGCGGCCGGGCTCGAGCAGCTGGTCGGGGCGATCCAGCGGGGCGAGTCGACGACGCCGGTCGTCGACACCATGGTCACGCGGGACGGGATCTCCCGCGACGAGGCCAAGGCCCTGTCCACGGCGGCGCACGAGATCCACGACCTGGACGCGCTGTTCACGCCCTACGTGTCGCCGCAGGTCGCCGAGCGGCTGCGCGCCGACCCGAGCCTGGCCGCGCTGGGCGGCGTCGAGCGGCAGGTGTCGGTGCTGTTCGCCGACCTCCAGGGGTTCACCGCGTTCTCGGAGCACCGGTCCCCGGCTCAGGTGATCGCCATGCTCAACCGGTACTGGTCGGCGGCGGTGCCGGTCGCGACCGGCGAGGGCGGGTTCATCGAGCGGTTCGCCGGCGACGCGATCATGGTGGTGTTCAACGCCGCCGGTACGCAGCCGGACCACGCGAAGCGGGCGGTACGCGCCGGGCTGGGGCTGCAGCGCGCGGCGGCCGGGATCGCGGAGGACGACGCGTGGCCGAGGTTCCGGGTGGGGATCAACTCGGGGCGCGCCGTGGTCGGCAACGTCGGTACCGCGGAGCAGCGCTCGTTCACCGCGATCGGTGACACGACGAACCTCGCCTCCCGGCTGCAGGGCCTGGGCGGGCCGGGCCAGGTGGTCATCGGCGAGTCGACCCGTCAGCTCATCGACGACGACGACGCGCTGACGCCGCTCGGCGCCATCGAGGTGAAGGGGAAGCAGCAGCCCGTGACCGCATACCTGGTGCGGGACTCGGCCGCCGTCGCCCTGACGGTCAGCGGACCGCCGAGGGGAACGCGTCCCGCCACGAGCGGAGCGCGACGCCGCCCTGGTCGGTGCAGTCCACCGACTCGGCGGCGAGCAGCCCGTGCGCGATGGCCCGGGTCACGCAGTCCCCGGCGGCGGTCATCAGCAGGAACTGCTCGGTGAGGTCCGGTTCGGGGCGCTCGCCGGTGGCCATGGCGAAGAGGGTGTCGCCGTCGAACAGCGTGTGGACCGGGTTGATGGCGCGGGCCATCCCGTCGTGACCCATGCCCGCCACCTTCTGGCACTGCGCCTTGGTCAGGGTCGCGTCGGTGGCGATGAGGCCGATGGTCGTGGCCTGGGCCAGCCGCATCGCCCGGGCGGCGGACCGCTCGGCGTACGCCCGCGCCTCGGCCACCTCGTCGGCGCTGGGCATCCCGATGTGGTCGAACTCGCCGTCGAGACCGTGCCGCACGGCGTACAGCTCGCCCGTCCTCGGGTCGACCGGCGAGCCGACCGAGTTGACGGCGACGATGGCCGCGACCGTGGTGCCCGACGGCAGCACCACGCTGGCCGTGCCGATCGCCCCCTTGTAGCCGCCCGAGCTCGCCCCGGTCGCCGCCCCGAGCACGCCCTGCTCGACCGGACCGCCGGAGGCCGTCGCATACGCCGCCTTGCCGTCCTTGCGCGTGGGGTGGTGGTGGAACGTCCCGCCCCGGCCGAGGTCGAAGAGGATCGCGCCGGGCACGATCGGGACCACCTGACCGGGGCCGCCGATCTGCCAGCCGTGGCCGTCGGTCAGCAGGCTCTGGACGATGCCGTCGGCGGCGGCGAGCCCGAGCGCCGAGCCGCCGCCGAGCATGACGGCGTTGACCCGGTCGACGAGGTTGCGCGGGTCGAGCAGGTCGGTCTCCCGGGTGCCGGGGCCGCCGCCGCGCACGTCGACGCCGCAGACCGCGCCGCCGGTGGGCGCCAGGATGACGGTGGTGCCGGTCAGCCAGCCGGGCTCGCGGCGCGTCGAGTGGCCGACGCGCAGGCCGGCGACGTCGGTGAGCGAGTTGGTCGGGCCGGGCTGCAGGGTCACGCCCCGCAGGCTAGAGCCTCGGGTTGTCCGCTCAGACGTTGATGCCGAGCCGGCGGGCGCTGCGGGCGCGCTGCCGGGAGGCGCGCAGCCGGCGCAGCCGCTTGACGAGCATCGGGTCGGCCTCGAGCGCCTCTTGGGTGTCGATGAGGGCGTTGAGCACCTGGTAGTAGCGGGTGGCGCTCATGTCGAAGAGCTCCTTGATCGCCTGCTCCTTGGCACCGGCGTACTTCCACCACTGCCGCTCGAAGGCGAGGATCTCCCGGTCGCGTGCCGCCAGGACGCCGTCGCCGGCACGTGTCGGTTCCTCGTGTCGCTGCGCGTCCATGGTGGCCACACTATAGGGGGGAATGACAGCCGTGTCATTCGCCGCGAGCGTTCAGGACATCGTGTCGAGGATGGCCAGGATGTCGTCCTCGGTCGTCGTCGGGTTGACGATCGCGAACCGGGTGACCGTCTCCCCCTCGTGCGTCGTCGGCACCACGAAGGCGAACTCCTCCGCCAGCAGCCGGTCGGACCACGCCTGGTAGTCGGCCGGCTCCCAGCCGACCCGCCGGAACACCATCACCGACAGGTCCCGCTCCCGCAGCAGCTCCAGCCGCTCGCGCCGGCCGATCTCGGCCTCGGCGAACCGGGCGACCTCCAGCGTGCGCTCGACGGCTCGCGAGTACGCCGCCGTGCCGTGGACCGCGATCGAGAACCACAGCGGCAGCCCTCGGGCCCGCCGGGTGAGGCCGACGGAGTAGTCGGTGGGGTTCCAGTCGAGGCCGTCGGTGAGCACCTCGAGGTACCCCGCGTGCTGGGTGTGCGCCGCGCGGGCCAGGGCGGGGTCCCGGTAGATCAGCGCGCAGCAGTCGAACGGCGCGAACAGCCACTTGTGCGGGTCGACGATGAACGAGTCGGCGCGCTCCACACCGGTGAACAGCGGCCGGGCGGACGGCGCCGCGAGCGCCGCACCGCCGTACGCGCCGTCGACGTGGAACCAGATCCCGAGGTCCGCGCATACCTGGCCACCGAGGCGAGGTCGTCGACGATGCCGAAGTTCGTCGTGCCGGCGGTGGCGACGACGGCGAAGAAGGTGCGCGGGTCGTTCTCCTCGAGGGTGCGGCGCAGGTTGTCGCCGGTGAGCCGCCACCGCTCGTCGGCCGGGACGGTGACCAGCTCGGCGTCCATGACGTCGCAGGCCGACTGGATCGACGAGTGCGCGCCGTAGGTCGCGGCCACCCGCCAGGGTCGGACCTCGGACCCGTTCTCCAGGGCGTTGTGGCGGGCGGTGTGCCGGGCGGCGACGAGGGCGGAGAGGTTCCCGATGGTCCCGCCGGGGACGAACGCGCCGCCGGCCTCCGGGGGCAGGCCGGCGAGGTCGGCGATCCAGCGCAGCGTCTCGTTCTCGGCGTGGACCGCGCCGGAGCCCTCGAGCCAGGACCCGCCGTAGATCGACGAGGCGCCGACGACGACGTCGAACGCGGCGGCCTCCTGGGTCGGGGCGCAGGGGATGAACGACAGGTAGCGCGGGTGGTCGGTGGACAGGCACGACGGAGCCAGGACGTCGGCGAACACGTCGAGGGCCCGGGCGGCGCCGAGGCCGCCGGGCGTCAGCGTGGTTCCGGCCTCCTCGACCAGCTCCTGCTCGTCGAGCGGCCCGTCCAGCGGGACCGGGTCGAGGCTGAGCCGGTCGGCGGCGTAGGCGAGGATCGCGTCCACGTCGGCCGGCGCGAGCGGCTGGTCGAAGCGGTGCACCGGCCGATCGTATGCGCGCCGCCCCCGCGTGCCGTCCCGTTCCCCGGCCACCCCCCGGCTTGGGTGGGGTTGACGCAGCGTCGAGTGGGTTGACTCACCCTGCAGCCCGAGTCAACCCGCTCGACGCTGAGTCAACCCCCGAAAACGGGGGGCCGGGGTCGGGTGGGACGCCGCTAGCGTCGCCGGATGGGCGCGGTGGACGAGATGGACGACTCGATCACCCGTTACGTCGTCCGGCACTACCGGTTCGACCCCGACCGCCGCGAGCGACGGCCGGTCGTCGTCGGGGTCTACGACACCGAGCGCGAGTGGCGCGCGCACCTGGACCGGGTGACCGCCGACATCGGACGACGGCGCGCCGCAGGCGAGCGGGTGGACCGCCGCGAGCACGCAACGGGCGGCATACTCCGGCCGGGCGACCGGGAACGTGCGGCGACGGCGCACCTAGTCCGACGGGCGATGGAGCACGGCGTCCATCCGGCCACCATCCTGCGCGAGCGCGAGCTGCCGTCGAGCATGGTGGTGTTCGGCGTCGACGAGTCGGGCGAGAGCTTCTCGTTCGGCGGCTCCGCCTCAGACGGTTGACGCAGCGTCGAGCGGGTTGACTCACCTTGCAGGCCGAGTCAACCCGCTCGACGCTGCGTCAACCTCCGCGACGGACAGCGGGGCGGCGCCGAGTCACGCGGCTGCGGTCACCGGCTCGAGCACCTCGGCTGGCTTCGGCGGCCTGCTGCGGTTGCGCGTACTCCTGCCACTCGGACCGGCCGAGGGCGTCCCGCAGGACCATGCCGGCCGTGTTGTACCCGGACACCATGACCCAGGGCAGCCCGGCGTTCGGCGTGGTCCACTGGCCGGCCGCATACAGGCCGGGAACCACCGTGCGCTGCGGGGGCCGCTGCCGCGACAGCATCTGAGGTACCAGCGCCCACCCGGCGAAGGCGCCGTCGGAGTTGCCGGTGTCGCGGACCATGTCCAGGGGCGTCCGGACCCGGCGCACGACGATGTGGTCGCGCAGGCCGGGGATGACGCGCTCGGCCCGGCGGATGAAGGTGTCGGCGATCCACTCCTGGTCGCGCTCCCAGTCGAGGTCGCCGGAGACCAGCGTCGTGGGGCACTCGAGCTTGACCGACGCCATCCCGGGCGGGGCGAGGTCGGGCTGGTGGAACGTCGCGACGTAGACGTAGAACGCCGCCCGCTCGACGTCCCCGGACGGGAACCGGGCCATCGCGGTGTCGAGGTCGTGGTCCTCGTAGACGAAGTTGAGCCGCTTGATCTGGTCGCGGTACGGCGTGAGGTCCATGTCGACGCCGAGCTGCACCTGGAAGAACGACGGCGTGGTCGGCAGCTTCGGCAGGCGGGCCCGGAGCTTGCCCGGGACCACCGACGCCGGCAGCTGCTCGAGGTAGAGCCGCCGCGCGTCCGAGGCGCAGACCACGGCCCGGCCGGTGAAGACCCGGCCGTCGACCGTCTCGACGCCGCGAGCGCGACCACCCTCGACGACGACCCGGGCGACCTCGGCCCCGGTGACGACGGTCCCGCCGGCCTCGACGTACATCTCGCGCAGCGTCTCCGCCAGCCGCCCGAACCCGCCGGCCGGCATCCACATCGTCCGCAGCGCGTGCGTGAGGAACACCCCGGCGATCGCCGCCGACAGCTTGCCCGGCGCGGTGCCGATCCCGACCGCCAGCTGCGCGAGGTACGCCTTGGCCAGCGGGTCGGTGAGGTGCTCGTCGAGCAGGTCGGCCAGGGTGCGGTTCTGGTACTTCAGCAGCGTGTGTCCGGGGAAGTGCAGAGCCTGCGCCACCGGGTTGATGAGGTCGCTCAGCCACGGCTTCTGGAACTGGACCAGCAGCTTGTCGACCGCCTTGCCCCGACCCGGTCGGTCGGCGACGCGGAACGACGGCACCACCTTGTCGAGGTCGGCGACCATCTGCTCCATGGCCAGGAACACGCGGGCGATCCCCTCGCGCTCGTGCGGGAACCGGTCACCCAGCGTGTCGGCGGCCTCGGTGAGGTCGGCGGGCAGCTCGAGGCGCTGGTCGGGGAAGACGCACTGGAAGTCCTGGCGGTCCGGGACCATGGCGATCCGCTGCGGGATCCCCAGCCGCTCGAACACCTTCCGCGGCTGCATACCCAGCCGGTATGCGAGCAGGATGTGGCCGCCGTGGTCCCAGTAGAAGCCCTGCTCGCCGTCGCCGTGGGCGTAGCCGCCGACGTACGCGTTCTTCTCGAGCAGCGCGACCCGGGCGCCCTGCTGGGCGAGGGTGAGGGCGCAGGTGAGTCCGGCCGCGCCGGAGCCGTAGACGATCGCGTCGTAGTGGGTCTCAACCGGAGACGGGGTGGCGGGGGCGGGAGAGAGGGGGCTCATGGGCACGAGGAGGCCGCCGCGTCCCCCGGTAATACGTGCCGGCTCAGCCGAGCAGGGCCTCGCGCAGCTCGTCGACGGTGTCGGCCACGACGTCCGGCTCCGCTGGCGACGACGTCGGCGCGCGCCCCCGCGCCCCAGGTGACGGCGACCGCGGCCATGCCCGCGCGGCGCGCCGCCTGCACGTCGACGACCGCGTCGCCGACGTAGACCGCCTCGCCCGGCGTGCCGCCGAGCCGCTCCACCGCGAGCAGCAGCGGCGCCGGGTCGGGCTTGTGCTCGGCGGTGTCCTCCAGGGTCACCAGGGCCATCGGCCCGCCGAGGTACGCGTCGAGCCCGGTCAGCCGCAGGGCGGTCTCCGCCGCTCCGCGGAGCTTCGAGGTCGCCGCGGCGAACGGCACCCCCGCGGCGGTGAGGTCGGCCAGCAGGGCGTCGACACCGGCATACCGGCGGACCAGCCGCTCGGTGTTGGCGTGGTTCCACTCGATGTACGTCGCGAACAGCTCGTCGGCCCGCGCCGGCGAGTGCTCCCGGAACGCCCGGATCAGCGGCTGGCCGATCCACGACCGGATCAGCACCTCGTCCTCGGGCGCTCCCAGCACCGTGGTGAAGGCGTGCTGGTAGGAGTCGACGATCAGGCCGATGGTGTCGACGAGGGTCCCGTCGAGGTCGAAGACGACGTAGGGCCAGCGCGGCGACGAGGTCACGGGCGCACAGCCTAGGTATGCGAGTGGGGACGGTCCGCGAGCGATCTCACCGATGGTGCGGACGGCCGACGCCGTGAACGCCGGGTTCGTCTCGCGGTAGTAGGGGACGATCAGCGCCGCCTGGGTCAGCGCGTAGCCGCGGGCCCGGTCCCACGTCGCGTCGTCGACGTCGAGCTCCTCCCGGTAGCGCGCCCGACCGGACGGCCCCGAACACCGTCCACGCCGGGATGACGTCCGCCGCCGGGTCGCCCGCGCCCACGGCGCCGAAGTCGATCACCGCGACGAGACGGCCGTCGCGGACCAGCAGGTTCGGCCGGAGCAGGTCGGTGTGGACCCACACCCGGTCCCCCGTCGAAGGGCGGCGCGGTGAGCGCGCGGTCCCACGCCGCCAACACCGTTCGGGTGTCCAGCAGGGCGCCCGCCTCGACGACCGCCGCCCGGGTGCGCCGCGTCCAGCTCCGCGAGTGGTCGGCGCCCGGTAGCCGGGACGCCGTCGACCGGTCCGGAGCGCAGCTCGCGGACGAACCGCGCCAGCTCCGCGGCCGCGAGGGTCTCGTCGGCCACGAGCCCGTCGGCGTACACGTCACCCGGGATCCACCGGTAGACCGCCCACGGCAGCGGGTACTCCGCGGTGGGCCGCCCGTGGGCGACGGGCTCCGGTACCTCGAGCGTGAGCCGCTCGCGGAGCACCGGCAGCCACTCCCGCTCGCGGTCCAGGTCGCCGGCCCAGGTGGCGGTGCGCGGCAGCCGCACCACCAGGTCGTCGCCGAGGCGGAACATCGCGTTGACCGTCCCCCGGCCGACCGGCCGAACCGGCAGGCCCGCCCACGCCGGCAGCTGTTCCGCCAACAGCCGCCGCACGAGATCGGCGTCGACCGACAGCTCGTCGTCGTGCATGCGCGGATGCGCCTCCGGGGCCACGAGGGCCAGTCGACCCGCATACGACCGCCGACGTCCACCTCGTTTCGGCGCCGGATACGGTGAGAGACGTGACCGCGCGGCCGCTCGACGAGCTCGTCGACGCCTCGTGGGTCCCCGCCCTCACCCCGGTCGCCCCGACCATCACCGAGCTCGGCGCCTTCCTGCGCGGGGAGGTCGCGGCCGGGCGCGGCTACCTCCCGAGCGGCGACAACGTGCTCCGCGCCTTCCGGCAGCCGCTCGACGACGTGCGGGTGCTCATCGTCGGCCAGGACCCCTACCCCACCCCCGGGCACCCGGTCGGGCTGAGCTTCTCGGTGGCCCCCGAGGTCCAGCCGATCCCCCGCAGCCTGGTCAACATCTACACCGAGCTGCGCAACGACCTCGGCGAGGTGACCCCGACGCACGGGGACCTCACGCCGTGGACCGAGCAGGGGGTGCTGCTGCTGAACCGGGTGCTCACCGTGAGCCCCGGCAAGTCGGGCAGCCACCAGGGCAAGGGCTGGGAGGCGGTCACCACGGCGGCCATCGAGGCCCTCGCCGCCCGCGGTGGGCCCATGGTCGCGATCCTCTGGGGCCGCCAGGCCCAGTCCCTCGGCCCGGTGCTCGGGAGCATCCCCCGGGTCGAGTCGGCCCACCCGTCGCCGCTGTCGGCCCACGGCGGCTTCTTCGGCTCCCGCCCGTTCAGCCGGGCCAACTCGCTCCTGGTCGCCGCCGGCGGCCGGCCCGTCGACTGGAGGTTGGCATGAACGCCACCCAACCCGCTCCCCGTCTCTGGACGCGCTACGTCGCCGTCGGGGACTCGTTCACCGAGGGCATGTCCGACCCCGACCCCGACGTCCCGAACCGCTACGTCGGGTGGGCCGACCGCCTCGCCGTCGACCTCGCCCGGTATGCGGCGGACGCCGGCCAGCAGTTCGGCTACGCCAACCTCGCCGTGCGCGGCCGGTTGCTCGGCGACATCGTCGGCCCGCAGCTCGACGCCGCCCTGGCCCTGGAGCCGGACCTCGTCAGCATCGTCGGCGGCGGCAACGACATCCTGCGGCCGAGCGTCGACGTCGAGAAGCTCGCCGCCCAGCTGGAGGCCGCGGTGGTCCGCGCCCGCGAGGCCGGCGCCGACGTCCTCATGGCCACGCCGTTCGACCCGGTCGGTGCGCCGGTGGTGCGGGCCGCGCGCGGCCGCTCCGCCGCCTTCGCCGCGCTGGTCTTCGGCATCGCGCAACGACACGGGGCCCTGGTCCTCGACCAGTGGAGCCTCGTCGCGCTCCGCGACTGGCGGATGTGGGCCGACGACCGCATCCACATGACCGGAGAGGGTCACCGCCGGGTCGCCCTGGCCGCGCTGTGGACCCTCGGCCACCCCACCGACGAGGCCGACTGGCGCACCCCGCTGCCGGCGGCTGCACCGATCCCGCGCCGAGAAGCGTTGGCGGGCAACGCGAAATGGGCGCGCGAGTACCTCATGCCCTGGGTCCAGCGGCGCCTGCGCGGCGAGTCCTCGGGCGACCTGCTCACCGCGAAGCGCCCCGAGGTCACCCCGCTCGAGCGGAAGGACGCGTGATGCACCCCTACGAGCTCTACGCCATCGACGGCCTGCTCACCGAGGAGGAGCGGGCGATCCGCGACACGGTCCGCGACTTCGGGACCAGGGAGCTGCGCCCCCACATCGCGACGTGGTTCGACGAGGGTCGCGTCCCGGCCCGGGACCTGGCGAAGCAGCTGGGCGCGCTCGGCATCCTCGGTATGCACCTCGAGGGCTACGGCTGCGCGGGCACCGGCGCCGTCGCGTACGGGCTGGCCTGCCAGGAGATGGAGGCCGTCGACTCCGGCCTGCGGTCGCTGGTCTCGGTGCAGGGGTCGCTGGCGATGTACGCGATCCACGCCTACGGCAGCGAGGAGCAGAAGCAGGAATGGCTCCCGGGGATGGCCGCCGGCGAGAAGCTCGGCTGCTTCGGCCTCACCGAGCCGGACGCCGGCTCCAACCCCGCGGCCATGCGGACCACCGCCAAGCGCGACGCCGGTGGTGACTGGGTGCTCAACGGCACCAAGCAGTGGATCACCAACGGGTCGGTCGCCGACGTCGCCGTGGTGTGGGCGCGGACCGACGACCGGATCCGCGGGTTCGTCGTCCCGACCGACGCGAAAGGGTTCTCCGCCAACGAGATCCACCAGAAGCTCTCGCTGCGGGCGAGCGTCTCCAGTGAGCTGGTCCTCGACGACCTCCGGCTGCCCGCCGACGCCGTGCTGCCCGGCGCCGCGGGGCTGAGCGGGCCGCTCGGCTGCCTCAACGAGGCCCGGTTCGGGATCATCTTCGGCTCGCTGGGCGCCGCGCGCGACAGCCTGGAGACCGCCCTCGACTACGCGAAGAGCCGGGAGGTGTTCGACAAGCCGCTCGCCGCATACCAGCTGACGCAGCAGAAGCTCGCCGACATGGCCGTCGAGCTGGGCAACGGCATGCTCCTCGCGCTGCACCTCGGCCGGCTCAAGGAGGCCGGGACGGTCACGCCCGAGCAGGTCAGCGTCGGCAAGCTCAACAACGTGCGCAAGTCGATCGCCATCGCGCGGGAGGCCCGAACCATCCTGGGCGCCAACGGGATCTCGTTGGAGTACAGCCCGATCCGCCACGCCGCCAACCTCGAGAGCGTCCTCACCTACGAGGGCACCACCGAGGTGCACACGCTCGTGGTCGGCAAGGCGCTCACCGGCGAGAACGCGTTCAGCTGAGCTCCGTGAATCAGTAGTCGCGGCCGCCGCGGATGGGGCCCGGGCGACCGTCCGGGTCGTGCAGCAGCTCGAGCGGCACCTTGGCCCACCGCCGCGCCACGGCGCCGAGGTGCGGCAGCGGCAGCCGCCGCAGCCGTCCCGGCGGCCGCTCCCCCACCCGACCCGCCTCGTGCCAGGCGTCCAGCCGGTCGGCGCTGGCGGCGTAGGCGTCGAACAGCCCGGCCGGGTCCACGCAGTCCGCCATCGCCGTCTCCAGACCGTCCACCGCCACCTCGGACAGCCGGTCGAGGTGCTCGGCGGCCAGCGTGAGCCGCAGGGCTGCGGGCGTAGTCGGCGTTCCAGACGACGCAGGACAGCTCGGAGTCATGGGTCCAGGAGCGGCGGTTGAAGTTGTCGGACCCGACGCTCGCCCAGGTGTCGTCGATGACGCACACCTTGGCGTGCACGTAGACCGGCGTCCCCGCGTGGTTCTCGATCCCGTAGGCGGCCACCCGTCCGGGCGCGGCCGCCATGACCGCCCCGAACGCCCGGTTGCGGCCGAGCAGCTCGGGCACCCGGGACGCCCCGTCGACGTCGGGGTAGAGCGGGATCACCACGACGAGCCGCAGCTCCGGGTGGTCCCGCAGCGAGGCCAGGAACGGGTCGGCGACGTCGTGCCCCCAGAAGTACTGGTCCTCGACGTAGACCAGCTCGCGCGCCCGGGCGATGGCCTTGGTGTAGCCCCGGGCGACGCTGCGCTCGCCGCCGCGGGCGAACGGGAAGTCCCGCCCGTGACGCAGGTTGGGGTAGGTGCGCAGCAGCTGGACGGTATGCGGGCCGGCCTCCGGCGGGGGCGGTTGCTGGTCGGGGAGGGGGTCGGGGTGGACGTCGAGGCCGCGCACCCGGTCGGACAGCTTCCGCAGCGGGCTGCGGCTGAGCGGCGTGGGGTCCTCCCAGCGCTCGCGGAACACGGTCTCGACGTCGTAGACCGCGGGGCCCTGGATCTTCACCTGGAGGTCGTGCCACGGCGGGTTCGACCCGTACTCCTCGGTCAACGGCTGGGGCTGCGGGTCGCCGTGGTGGTCGGCGTCGTCGCGACGGTTGTGCGCGAGGTCGATGCCGCCGACGAAGGCCAGGTCGCGGGACGGGTCGTCGCGGTGCCGGATGACGACGAACTTCTGGTGGTGGGACCCGCCCGGCGCGTACCCGCATGTCCAGCAGGACCTCGGCGCCCCGGTGCTGGAGCCGCTCGCCGAGGTGCCGGTTCTCGGTGGCGAAGAACCCGGTCTGGTCCAGGTGCGAGCGCCAGACCAGCCCGCGGACGTCGACGCCGCGCTCGTCGGCGGACCCCAGGACCTCGAGCACCTCGGAGTCGGGATCGTCGGTGAGCCGCTGGTCGGCGTCGCCCTGCCAGTCGGTGAAGAGCACCAGGTCGCCGTCACGGGTGGCGGACAGCGCGTCGTAGAGCTCCCGGAAGTACACGGCCCCGTGGACGAGCGGCGTGACGAGGTTCCCTCCGGACCACGCGTGGTCGTCCTCGTGCCGGTCGTCGAGCCGGGTGCTCGGGTTGCCGCGCTCGGTGCGGGTCAGCAGCCAGTCACTCGGGTCGGTCACAGGACCGAGGATGCCGTACCGCTGCTCGTACCCTGAAGGGCATGTCCCTCCAGATGACCTCCGTGCTGGCCACCGCCATGCGCGACCTGCGGCAGCACCCGGCGGCGGTACGCGTCCGAGCCGAGCACGACGGGACGCCGGTCGTCGACTCGTTCGCCGCCCGCCTGGTCTGGGAGCCGCGGCGCATCGTCTGCTCGTACGCGGTGCCCGTGGCCGACATCGCCGGGACGCTGGTGAACCCGCAGCCGGTGGCACCCGACGTGCGGTCGCTGCCGCCGGTGCTCAGCCCCCCGCAGGGGTTCGCGGTCCACTCGACCACCGGCACGGCATACGACATCGAGACGCCCAGCGGCACCCTGCCCGGAGCGGCCTTCGTCGTCGACGACCCCGACCTCGAGGGCTACGCGGTGCTCGACTGGCGCGCGTTCAGCCGCTGGTTCGAGGAGGGCGAGGAGGTGCGCGGCCACCCGCGCGAGCCGTTCCACGCGATCCGCTGCCTGCCGTCCGACCGGCACGTCGTCGTCGAGATCGACGGGCAGGTCGTCGCCGACAGCACGCACGCGGTCCTGCTCACCGAGACGATGCTCCCGCCGCGCTGGTACCTGCCGCGGGAGGAGGTGCGCATGGACCTCCTCACGCCCTCGGACACCCACACCATCTGCGCCTACAAGGGTGAGGCCTCCTACTTCTCCTACGGCGACGCGCAGGACGTGGTGTGGACGTACGAGGACCCGCGACACGAGGCGGCACCGGTGCGCGACCTCGTCTGCTTCTTCGCCGAGCACACCGACTACGTCGTCGACGGTGAGCGCATCCCGCGGCCGGTCACCGAGTGGAGCCGGTCACGGACCTGAGCAGGGCCGCGGTCCCGGGCTGACGCGCATACTCGGCCCACGCCAGGGCCGTGGTCCCGTGCTCCGCGTCGACGAGGTCGGGGTTCGCGCCGGCGTCGAGCAGCGCGCGGACCATCTCCTCGTCGCCGATCCAGGCCTGCTGGTGCAGGGCGGAACGGCCGTGCTCGTAGGCGTCGACGTCCGCTCCCTGCGCGACCGCCGCCGCGACCGCCTCCGGTGACCCCGCGGTGTGGACGCTGGGCGGCTGCGGAGGTTCCGGGTCGGGCCGGTCGGGCTGGTCGTCCGGCCCGAACCCGTGCCGGGCCAGGAGGGCGAGCCGGCGGTCGAAGCCGTGCGTCCGCGCCCAGTCGACCTGGCGCTGCATCATCTCGGCCGGCGACTCGGTGGCGTCGCCGAGCCGCTCGCGCCAGACCCCGCCGTCACCGGTGCCGAGGCCGTAGGCGAAGAGCAGCTCCAGGTGGCTGTCGTCGCGGCCGAACATCCGGTTGTAGAGCGTCTGCCCGTCGTTCGGGTCGGCGCCGCGGTCGAGGAGGAGCCGGGCCAGCGGCTCCCACTGCGGGTGCCGCGGCTGGCGCCCCGGACCCTGCTCGCCCTCGCCGAAGCAGCCGGTCAGGGCGGTGAACGGCGTGCGTCAGCCCTTGCCACAGGTAGCCGGAGGAGGGTCGGCGCCGGCGTCGAGGAGCAGCCGCGCGGTCGCCACGGCGTCGCGCTGCGGGACGCGGGAGTAGACGAGGTAGAGCAACGGCGGCCAGCGGTACGGACCGCCCTCGCGGGTGGCGGCCGCCGGGTCGGCGTCGAGGTGGCGCCGGACGGCGTCGGGGTCGCCGGCGACGGCCGCGGCGTAGATGCTCCGGTCCGGCAGATCCGGTTGTGCGGCAAGGAGACTCGCCGCCTCCGACCAACGGGCGGGGTCGTCGGCGTCGGAGTACTGGAGGCAGGCGAGCACGCAGAACCGCTCGGCGTCGTCGCGAGCCTGGGCGTCCACCGGGTCGCGGCGCAGCGCGGCGGCGAGCTCGAGGTAGTGCTTCAGCCGGGGCCAGCTGGCGAACCCGTAGCCGCGGGCGACGACGAGCTGGGCGGCGCCGAGGGTGAAGGCGCTCCGGTCGACGGGGACGCCGTCGGGGTGGAGGCGCTCGACGATGCGCACCGCCCGTGGGACGTCGGCGCGCACCGCGCGCTGGAGCCGGCGGGCATCGCGACGGAACCGGTCGAGGGACGGGTTGCTGGGCAGGGACGTGGCCATGACGGCCTCCTTTCGTCAGCCCGCCGTCCGCTGCGTCGGGCCGAAAGGAGGTCAGTCCTGCTCGGTCACCTGTCGTGCTCCAGGGAGGCTGAGCCCCTTCCCGCGGACCGGAGGCGTCCTGGACGCCTTCGGCCGAGCATACGACCGCGGCCTGGGAGTCAGCCGGTGGAACCGAGCATCCAGCGGTGGCCGAACGGGTCGCGGAACACCGCGGTCCGGCCGTGGTCGCTGTCCTCGGGCCCGCGGTCCAGGGTGGCTCCCGCGTCCACCGCGCGGGAGGTCAGCGCGTCGACGTCGTCGGTCGTGAGGAAGAAGGTGACGGCGGCACCCCGACCCTCGGCGGGAGGCTCGACGTGGAGGTCGGGGTAGGCGTCGGACATCATCAGCCGGCGCGCCGCCGAACGACAGCTCGACGTGGCCGATCCGTCCGTCGTCCATGACGATCGGGCCCTCGGTCACCTCCGCGCCCATCGACGTCGACGTACCAGTCGACGGCCCGGCCGGGCGTCGCTCGTGCAGATGTAAGGGCGGATCTCACCCATCGTTCGCTCCTTCCAGTGGTGCCAGTGGTGACATGAACGACCACAGCCCGCCCTCGAGGTCGCGGGCGTCGTACTCGCGGTAGCCGTAGGCCTCGTCGCGCGGTTCGCCCGACCACATCGGCGCCGGCCGCCACCGCCCGGGCGTGGTGGGCGTCGACGTCGTCGACCATCACGGCCATGCAGTGCGTGGCGACACCGAGACTCGCCGGGGAGGCCAGCGCGTGCTCCTCGGACGACGTGTGCAGCCAGACCAGGCCGTCGCCGATGTGCAGCTCGCCGTGGACGACGCGGCCGGTCTCGTCCCGGGACAGCCGGCCGGGCCCGAACCCGAACACCGTCACCAGGTGGTCGTGGACCGCCTCGATGTCGTCGTAGACCAGCAGCGTCAGCCGCTGCGTGACGGTCGGGTCCATCTCGCCCAGTCCTTCCATGACCTCGACCAGCTCCCGCTCGTCCGGGCCGTCCGGCGCGACCCGCAGGCTCTCGCCCACGGTCCGGACCCGTTCGCGCAGCCGGCCCATCGCCGCGAGCCGCCCGTCCAGGACGGCGAGGTGCCGCTCGACCGCCTCGGCGAGCTGCTCCGGCGGGCCGTCGAGCGCCTCCGGGATCTGGGCGAGCGGTACGCCGACGTGGCGCAGCAGGTTGACGCGGTGCAGCCGCCGGATGTCGTCCTCGCCGTAGACCCGGTGGCCGCCCGCGAGCCGCTCGGACGGCGGGAGCAGCCCGATCTCCTCGTAGTAGCGCAGCGTGCGGACGGTCAGGCCGGTGCGTCGGGCTACGTCCCCGATCCGGACCTGCTCGCTCCTCGTCGCCCACGTCCTGCACGCTAGGACCTTCCGGGGCGTGAGGTTCAAGACCGGGAACCTCTTCTCGCCCGGAGCACGTTGGTGGGGGCGACGACAGTGCCAACCAGGGAGGCAGCCATGAGCTTTTTCGACGACGTGAGCCGCAAGGTCAAGCAGAAGGCCGAGGAGTGGGACGTCCAGGGCAAGGCGGAGAAGCTCGCCGCCGAGGTCGACAAGGTCGCCCACGACGCCAAGGACAAGGCGGCCGAGCTGGCGGACGACAACCGCGGCAAGATCCGCGAGAACCTCGACAAGGCCGGCGCCAAGATCGACGAGCGCACCGAGGGCAAGTACGCCGACAAGGTCGCCAAGGCCAAGGAGACGGTGGCCGGCGGCGTCGACAAGCTCGCCGAGCAGCGCCCCGGCGGGCCGGTTCCGCCCGGAGCGACGGGCACGACCGGGTATGCGGCCGGTGCCCCGACCGAGGCCACGCCGGCATACTCCGCCGACAGCTACGCGCAGCCGTACCGGCCGGAGCCCATCGACCTGCCCGAGCCGATCGACGAGCCGGGCGCGGGCACCGGCTGGCCGCAGGACCAGCCGCCGCGACCGTAGCGGGGAGGGCCCCGAGGTCAGGCCCCGTTCGAAGCGCGGTCCAGCATGTAAGACGCGGTCGGTAGCATGCAGACCATGCCCGCCGTCCGACTCATGCCGACCGAGGACGCCCAGGACCTCATCGACCTCACCCGCGAGATCTGCGCCAAGGACCTCGCGCCGCAGGTGGACGCGATGGAGCGGGCGGGCGAGTTCCCGCTGGACACGTTCCGGCTGCTCGGCAAGACCGGGCTGCTCTCGCTGCCGTACCCCGAGGAGTACGGCGGCGGCGGTCAGCCCTACGAGGTCTACCTCCAGGTCGTCGAGGAGCTCGCGTCGGTCTGGATGAGCGTCGCCGTGGGCGTCAGCGTGCACGCCCTGACCTGCTACCCGGTCGCGTCGTGGGGCTCGGTCGCCCAGCGCGAGGCCCTGCTGCCGGGGATGCTCGGCGGCGACCAGCTCGGCGCCTACTGCCTCAGCGAGCCGATGTCCGGCTCCGACGTCGGGTCGATGACCACGCGGGCCACCCTCGAGCCGAGCGGTGACGCATACCGGATCAAGGGGACCAAGGCGTGGATCTCCCACGCCGGTCACGCCGACTTCTACACGTCGTTCGTGCGCACCTCCGACGACGGCAGTCGCGGGCTGTCCTGCATCGTCGTCCCGGCCGACGCGGCGGGCATCGAGCTCGGGGCGCCGGAGCGCAAGATGGGCCTGGCCTGCGACACGGTGCGCCAGGTGGACTTCGTCGGGACGCCGGTGGACGTCGACCGCCGGGTCGGGGAGGAGGGTCAGGGCATGGCCATCGCGCTGGCCGCCCTCGACTCCGGCCGGCTCGGAATCGCCGCTGCCGCAACGGGACTCGCGCAGGCCGCGCTCGACGCGGCGACGCGCTACGCCAAGGAGCGGGAGCAGTTCGGGCGGCCGATCGCCGACTTCCAGGGGATCGCGTTCATGCTCGCCGACATGGAGGCCGCGGTGACCAGCGCGCGCGCGACCTACCTCCACGCGGCGCGACTGCGCGATGCCGGGCGGGCGTTCTCGACGCAGGCGGCCGTGGCCAAGCTGGTCTGCACCGACAACGCCATGCGGGTCACGACCGACGCCATCCAGGTGCTCGGCGGCGCCGGCTACACCCAGGACTTCCCGGTCGAGCGGTACTTCCGCGAGGCCAAGGTCACCCAGATCTTCGAGGGGACCAACCAGATCCAGCGGCTCGTCATCTCGCGCCAGCTGCTGAAGAACACCTGAGGAGAACCCTTGCGGATCACCGACACCACCGTCGCGCTCGTCACCGGCGGGGCGTCCGGCCTCGGCGGCGCGACCACCCGGCGGCTCGCGGCCGACGGCGCGCAGGTCGTCATCGTCGACCTCGAGTCGTCACCCGGCGCCGCGCTCGCCGACGAGCTCGGTGACCGGGTGCGGTTCGTGCCGACCGACGTCCGCGACGAGGGCTCGGTCCAGGCCGCCGTCGACGCCGCGCGGTCGATGGGCGAGCTGCGGATCACGGTGAACTGCGCCGGCATCGGCACGGCCGGCCGCGTCGTCGGCCGCAACGGCCCGCTGCCGCTGGCCGACTTCCAGCGCACCATCGACATCAACCTCGTCGGCACCTTCAACGTCATGCGCCTCGCCGCGGTCGCGATGCTCGACAACGAGCCGGTCGACGACGACCGCGGCGTGATCGTCATGACCGCCAGCATCGCGGCGTACGACGGGCAGATCGGCCAGGCGGCGTATGCGGCCAGCAAGGGCGGCATCGTCGCGCTGACGCTGTCGCGCGGCGCGCGACCTGGCCGACAAGCTCGTACGCGTGGTCACCGTCGCTCCGGGCACCTTCGCGACGCCGATGCTCGCCGGCCTGCCGGACGAGGCCACGGCCGCGCTGGAGGCGGGGATCCCCCACCCGTCGCGGCTCGGCCGCCCGGAGGAGTACGCGGCGCTGGTGCGCCACATCGTCGACAACGGGATGCTCAACGGCGAGGTCATCCGGCTCGACGGCGCCCTGCGGATGCCGCCCCGCTGACCCGGCATACCCACTCCTCGACCGAACTCAGATGTTTGCCGCGATTCCTGCGTCGTCACGCCGAAAGCCGTGAACATCTGAGTCCGGTCGGGTCGGTGAGCCGGAAGCTGCCGGTGAACCGGTGGCGCGAGCCGACCGCCCGGCGCTGGTGGACGGTGCGGCACACGGCCTCCGGCCGGCCGAGGAGATCGCCCAGTCCGAAGCGGACCCGTTCGAGACCGAGATTGCCCATGCGGTCGTAGCGGTCCTTCTCCGCCAACCAGGACGAGGGGAGCCCGACGGTATCGAGCGTGCCGTACTTGGTCTTCCCGTCGAGCTCGAGCACCGTGGCGTCGTCGAGCCAGCCGCCGTCGACCCGACCGAGGACGGCTCCGGTGGAGTCCTCGACCCAGACCTGGGGCTCCGGAAGGTCGATGCCCCACTCGTCGAACCGGACGTAGGCGTAGGACTCCAACCAGGACTCTCGCCGACCGTCGACGAGGAGCAGCGACCGCAGGGCGCGTGGGCGCCCTTGCCAGCGCCGTTGTCGGCCGAGCTCGTCCTCGATCTCCTGCGCCGTGACCCGGCCACCGTGGAGGGCGGCGTCGGCGATGGGGACCGACACCCGTGCGCCCCAACACCGCAGGCAGTCCGCGACCGTCCGGGCGACCGTCGTCACGACCACGCCGTCGACCACGCTAACCTCCGCCAACGCCGAGTCGGAGTGGTGGACCGTCACCCCCGGGGCCTGTCGACTCCGCTGAGTGGCGTCGACGGCGGTGAGGTGCACCGGACCGGTCGGGCCGAGTGGCAGGGGCAGGCCGTGGATCGCCGCGGCGGTCAGGTGGCTCGCGACGAAGCCGGCCGTGGTGGCTGAGCGCGGCGCGGGCGCACAGGTGTGCCGGGCCGCTCGCTGCTCGGTAGCAGCGGTTCGGTGCGCGAACGCATACACGCCACATCGGAGCCGCGGACCTCGCCACGGCGGACGATCTCGGACAGTCGCTGGTCGCTGACGCCCAGGCCCGGGCCTGGGTCGGTGAAGACGTCGGGCAGGTCGGGCAGCGCATGTCCGCCACGGTCGGAGCATCGTGGATCCGTGGCCAGTGGACTCCCCGACCGGTGGACGATGGGACGAAGCGAGCGGGGCCTGTGGACAGGGTCAGGCGCCGGGCAGCATCGCCCGCAGGGTCTGGATGGTGTCGGCGTCGTCGGGGCGCTTGTCCTCGCGGTACTGCTTGACGCGGGCGAACCGGAGCGCGATCCCGCCGGGGTAGCGGCTGGACCGCTGGACGCCGTCGATGGCGATCTCGACGACGGTGACCGGTTCGACGAAGACGACGTGCTTGGTCGAGCGGGTCTCGATCGTCGGGAAGTGCTCGGTCTGCCAGCGCAGCAGCGCGTCGGTGAGGCCCTTGAACGTCTTGCCGACCATGACGAACTCCCCCGGCTCGCCGAACTCGCCCGTCGGGTCGTAGGCGCCGAGGTGCAGGTTCGACAGCCACCCGGTCCGGCGGCCGCGACCCCCACTCGACGCCGAGCACGACGAGGTCGTAGGTGTGCACCGGCTTGACCTTGACCCAGCTCTTGCCGCGGCGACCGGCCGCATACAGCGAGTCGACGCCCTTGACGACGATGCCCTCGTGGCCGGCCGCGAGCGCGTCGCGGGAGACCCGGTCGGCGACGTCCGGGTCGGCGGTGACCTCGCCGGGGATCCGGTATGCGCCGGCGACCTTCTCGAGGATCGGCAGCCGCTCGCTGAGCGGCCGGTCGATGAGGTCCTCGCCGTCGACGTGGAGGACGTCGAAGAACCACGGCTTGAGCACGGTGGTCCGCTGCGCCTCGGCGCCGAACCGGGACATGGTGTCCTGGAACGGTCGCGGGCCGCCGTCCTCGTCGAGCGACAGCGTCTCGCCGTCGAGGATGAGCCGGTCGGCCGGGAAGGTCCGGACGACCTCGACGACCTCGGGCACCCGGTGGGTGATCTCGGCGAGGCTGCGCGTGTAGACGTGGACGTCGTCGCCGTCGCGGTGGACCTGGATGCGAGCGCCGTCGAGCTTGTACTCGACGGAGGCCTCGCCGGTGATGGCGAGCGCCGCCGCGGGGTCGGCGGCGGTGGAGGCGAGCATCGGCAGGACCGGGGTCCCGACGGCCAGGCCGATCTGCTCCAGGGCGTCGGCGCCACCGGTGAGGGCGAGCCGGGCGGTCTCGCCGAGGTCGCCGCTGAGCATGACCGCCCGGCGGAGCGTGGCGACCGGGACCTCGGAGGCCTTGGCGACGGCGTCGACGAGCACGCCTTCGAGGGCGCCGGTGCGCATCTCGCCGATGAGGACGCGGGTCACGAACGGACTGCTCGTCGGCGGTGGCGCGCTCGGCCGAGGGTGCTGCAGGGTGCCCTGGCGCAGCGCCGCGGAACCGGTGCCGGTGGCCGCGAGCAGGTCGTCGAGGAGGCGGTCGAGGTCGGCGACGGTGAGGCTCGGCGTCTCGGCCGGTTCGCCCATGAGGCGCGGCGACGGTGCGGTACCCGACGCCGACGCGGCCCTGCCGGGCGCGGCCGATGAGGAAGCCGACCGTCGGCGCGACCTCCTCGGGCGGCAGCCGGCGCAGCAGCTCGGCGAGCGCCTCGACCTTGGCCAGCCGTGACGGACGTGGCCGTCACCGTGGCCGCGGTCGCGACGACCTCGCTCAGCAGCATGCCGGCATCCTCGCACCGCCCGCCGACGCACGCCTGCCGCCCCCGCCGCGCGCGGTCAACTTCGGTCGCTCTGCACGCCTTCAGAGCGACCGAAGTTGGCCTCTCGGCGGGAGGGGGGCGCGGGGGCCGGGGCGTGAGCGGGAGGGCAGGTCAGGCCGAGGCGGAGGCCGCCGCGAACCGGCCGGCCCACTCGGCCATCTCGGCGCGAACCGGCTTCGGGCGCCTCACCAGCTCGAACGGCGCCTCGACGATCGCCAGCCCGAACACGATCCAGCGGGCGTCCCGGGCCGACATCTCCAGCCGGCAGACGTCCTCCGACACCGCCGTCACCTGACCCCACCGCCCGATCCGCCGCGCCACCACGTCGGACCGCGCCGACACGAGGGCCACGACGTTCAGCTCCTGCTCGCCGCGCGACATACCGTCCCGGACGAACGCGGCCGGGTCTCCGCCGGGGATGTCGCGCGGCCGGAACCGCGCCCGCGTCCCGAGCGGGTCGCGCAGCCGGTCCAGCCGGAACGACCGCCAGTCCTGGCGGTCCAGGTCGTAGGCCACGAGGTACCAGCGCCGCCCGACCGTCACCAGCCGGTGCGGCTCCACGTGCCGCCCCAGGTCCGAACCCGCCGCCGCGCCACCCGCCGCGCGGTAGGTGAACCGCAGCCGCTCGGCGTCCCGCGCCGTCTGCGCCACCGTCGCCAGCACGTCCGCCCGCACCGCCGGCGCCGACGAGAACGGCGAGTCCACCGTCACCGCCCGCAGCGCCTCGGCCCGCCGCCGGAGCCGCGGCGGCAGCACCTGGACCACCTTCGACAGCGCCGACACCGACGCCTCCGACAACGCCCCCGAGCTCATCTGGGCCGCGCCGTTCAGCGCGACGGCCATGGCGATCGCCTCGTCCTCGTCCAGCGTGAGCGGCGGCATCGTCGCGCCCGGACGCCCAGCTGGTACCCGCCGTCCGACCCCCGCACCGCGTCCACCGGGTACCCCAGCTCGCGCAGCCGGTCGATGTCGCGCCGCAGCGTCCGGTCCGACACCTCGAGCCGGTCGGCCAGCTCCGGCCCCGGCCAGAACCGGTGCGTCTGGAGCAGCGAGAGCAGCCGAAGGGTCCGCGAGCTGGTGTTCGCCATGCCTCCAGAATGCCTCACCATCAGGTCAAAAAGTGGCCGCAATGCTCCGTAGCGTGGTGAGTGGAAAGCAAGGACCACCCACGACGGACCAAGGAGCACCGCATGACCGCTCTCACCGACACCCCGCCCCGCGAACCGCCCCCTCACCGCCCTGCCCACGGGCCGCGCGCGCACCATCGCGCTGTTCAGCCTGTTCCTCGCCTCGACGATGGAGCTGCTCGACACGACGATCGTCAACGTCGCCCTCCCGAGCATCGAGACCGGACTCGGCGCGACCGGCGCCCAGCTGCAGTGGATGGTCGCCGCATACCCGCTGGCCTTCGCCGTCGCCCTCATCACCGGCTCCCGCCTCGGCGACCTGTGGGGCCGCAAGCGGCTCTTCGTCGTCGGTCTGGTCGCGTTCACGCGTGATGTCCGCGGCCTGCGGCCTGGCCCCGAACGCCGAGGCGCTCATCCTGTTCCGCGCCCTGCAGGGGCTGGCCGCCGCGGCGATGATCCCGCAGGTGCTCACCAGCATCCAGGTCATGTATGCGCCGCACGAGCGGGCCGCGGCGATGGGCCTGTTCACCGGGCTGGCCGGCGTGACCGCCGTCGTCGGGCCGGTGCTCGGCGCGGTCCTCACCAGCGCCGACATCGCCGGAACCGGCTGGCGCTCGATCTTCCTCGTCAACGTGCCGGTCGGCGTCCTGGCCATCGTCGCCGCGGTCAAGTGGGTGCCGAACTCGATCTCCGAACGCCGTCCCGGCATCGACGTGCGCGGCGTCCTCGTCCTCGCCGCCGGCCTGCTCGCCGTCCTCTACCCGCTGACCATGGGCCGCGAGCTCGGCTGGCCGGTCTGGGGCTACGCGCTCATCGCCGCCGGCGTCGTCACCCTCGTCGCGTTCGTCCGGCACCAGCAGCGCGCCGAGCGCGAGGGCCGCGAGCCGCTGGTCGCCCTCAGCCTCTACCGGCTTCCCTCGTTCGGCGCCGGCTCGGCGGTGCACGGCCTGCTGTTCGTCGCGATGGGCGCCACGTTCCTCTGCCAGACCGTCTACCTCCAGGCCGGGCTCGGCTGGACCGTCCTGCACGCCGGGCTCGCCGGACTGCCGTTCGCCGTCGCGACGGCGGGCTTCGCCGGCATCGGCATGGCGGTCCTCGTCCCGCGGATCGGTACCCGCGTCCTCCAGATCGGCGCCGTCGTCTGGGCGATCGGCGCGGTGCTCCTCCTCGTCACCGTCCACGGCGCGACCGCCGACACGTCGACGTGGGCGTTCGTGCCCGGGTTCGTCGTGTCGGGTGCCGGGTTCGGGCTGATGGTCGCGCCGATCGGGATGTTCACCATCGCCGACGTCCCGGTGGCGGACGCGGGTTCGGCGTCGGGGCTGCTCAGCACGATCGGCCAGCTCGGCAGCGCCGTGGGAGTCGCGGTCGTCGGCACCGTCTTCTTCTCGGTCGTCGAGAGCAACGCCGGAGCGGTGGCCGAGCGAGATGTTCAAGTCCGGCGTTCGAGATCGCGCTCGTCGTCCTCGTCGCCTCATGGTCGTCGTCGGCGGTCGTCGCGCGGGCCCTGCCGAACCACGAGCCGGCGGCCCACGCCGCCCCCTCCGCCGAGTGACCGCATACCCCGCGTGACACCATCGCGCGTATGCGCGTGACCGGGCTCCGCCTCTACCCCGTCAAGTCCCTCGGCGGCGTGGAGGTGGAGTCCGCGGTCGTGGAGCCGTCCGGGTTCACCGGTGACCGGCGGTGGGCGCTCGTCGACGACGCCGGCGACCAGGTGACCGCCCGCGAGGTGCACCAGCTGCTGCGGATCACGCGCCGAGCCGGTCGACGAGGACACCATCCGGCTCACCGACCGGGCCGACGGCGCGTCGATCCTCGTCGACACCCCGCTGGGGCTCGGGCCGGTCCCCGTCGGCCTGTCCCGGCAGCCGTTCCTCGCCCCCGCCGACGAGGACGTCAACGACTGGGTCAGCGACCGCGTCGGCCCGCGGCTCCGGCTGATGTGGCAGGAGGACCCGACGTCGCGGCCGATCTCCGGCGCGCACGGCGGGCTGCCCGGCGAGGTCATGAACCTCGCCGACGCCGGCCCGGTACTGCTCGTCAGCGAGGCGTCGATGGCGCAGCTGAACGCCTGGATCCGCGAGGAGTCCGACACCCCCGACGTCGCGGACATCGACGCCGCCGACATCAGCGACGCGGCCGCCGCGCCGGTCACCGAGCCCCTCGACATCCTCCGGTTCCGCGGCAACGTCGTCGTCGACGGCGAGACGCCGTTCGCCGAGGACGCATGGCCCGGCGTACGGATCGGTGACGTCGAGTTCCGGACGACGGAGGTCTGCGACCGGTGCGTCATGACGACGCTCAACCCGGTCACGCTGGAGGGCGGCAAGGAGCCGATCCGTACCCTGGCGCGGCACCGCCGGTGGGACCGCAAGACCTGGTTCGGGACCCGGTTGGTCCGCACCGGCGGCGGCGACCGGCTGCAGCGTGGGCGACGCCGTGGAGCCCCTCGGCTGACCGTCCCGGTCGCCTACCCTGGGGCGATGGGCACGGCTCGGCTGTACGCGTGGTCGCGCCGCCGCCCGGTCCTCCTCGACGCGCTCCTGGCCGGGTCCTGTTCCTCACCCTCGGCCTGCTCAGCGGGGTCGTCGCCGGCTGGCCCGGCCTGACGTTCGGGACGCTGCTGACCCTGCCGCTCGCGGTGCGCCGCCGCCGGCCCGAGGCGGTCTTCGCGTGGACCGTCCTCGTCTCGCTGCTCCAGCTCGCCGTGCTGAGCCAGCCGCTGCCCGCCGACGCCGTACCGCCGTTCGTGCTCTACACGGTGGCGGCCCACGTCGCTCACCGCTGGGTCCGCTGGGCCGCCGTGGGCGCCGGGGCGCTGGCCTGCGTGCTGGGCCCGTGGCGCTGGACCGCGGCCGCGGCGGTGTCGGCGGCGCCGTCGGCCTCGGCGTCGGGCTCGCGGCGTTCCTCGCCGTCCTGTGGCTGCTCGGCGACCTGGTCCGCGCCCGCGAGGGCACCATGGCCCAGCTGCGCGACGCCAACGCGGCGCTGGCCCGGGACCGCGAGCAGCGGGACCAGCTCGTCGCCCAGCGCGAGCGGCTCGCGGTGGCCCGTGACGTGCACGACGTCGTCGCCCACTCGCTGTCGGTGGTGGTGGTGCAGGCCGACGGCGCCTCCTACGCCGCCGAGCACGCCGAACGCTGGTCCCGCGAGGAGGCGGTCGCCGCCCTCACCGCCATCGGCCGGACCGCCCGCGGCGCACTGGCCGAGACCCGTCGCGTGGTCGGCGTCCTGCGCGAGGACGACCCCGCCCGCGGCGCGGGGACGGCGCCCGGCCTGGCGGACATCGACCGCCTCGTGGCCGCGGTCCGTGCCGCCGGCGTGCCGGTGAGCGCGACGCTCCCGGCCGCCGCCCCGGACGACGTCACCGCGGAGGTGCAGCTGGCCGCATACCGCGTCGTGCAGGAGGGGCTCACCAACGTGCTCAAGCACGCCGGCGCCGACGCCCGCGGCGAGGTGCTCGTCGAGCGGGTCCCCGACGGCCTCCGGGTCACCGTCGCCGACGACGGCCTGGGCGGCGCGGCGCTCTCGGACGGACCGGGCAGCGGCCTCGCCGGTATGCGCGAGCGCGTCGCCGCGGCCGGCGGTCACCTCGTCGCGGGGCCTCGCGCCCGCGGCGGGTATGCCGTCACCGCCACCCTGCCGTTCGCGCCGGTCGGCGGGGTGTCGGCATGAGCGCCCGGTGCGGGTGTTCCTCGTCGACGACCAGCAGCTGGTGCGGGCCGGGTTCGCGATGATCCTCGACGCCACGCCCGACATGGCGGTGGCCGGCCAGGCCGCCGACGGCCAGGAGGCGGTCGACGTGCTCCTCGGACCGGACGCTCCCGACGTCGACGTCGTGCTGATGGACCTGCGGATGCCCCGGCTCGACGGGGTGGCGGCCACCCGGAGGCTGACGGCGACGCCGGGCGGCCCGGCGGTGGTCGTGCTGACGACGTTCGACGCCGACGACGACGTCCTCGCCGCGCTGCGGGCCGGGGCGTCGGGGTTCCTGCTCAAGGACGCCGGACCGACCGACCTCCTCGCCGCGATCCGCGCGGCCGCCCGCGGCGACGCGGTGGTGGCGCCGGCGGTCACGAGACGGCTCATCGACGCCTACGTCCTCGCGCCGAGGAACGAGCCCCCGCCGGCGGCAGCCCACCCGACGCCCGGCCGGACGACCGGCTGGCGCGACTCACCGAGCGCGAGCGCGAGGTCCTGGTCGCCGTGGGTCAGGGGCTGAGCAACCAGGAGATCGCCGGGCGGCTGCACCTGGCCGAGGCCACGGTCAAGACCCACCTCGGGGCGATCCTGCGCAAGCTGGACCTCCGGGACCGCGTCCAGGCCGTGGTCCTGGCCCACGAGTCCGGCCTGGTCCCGCCCCGACCCTGACCGCTTCCAGACTCGCGTTGTTGTCGATCTCGGCGCGCGGGAGCGCGCGAGATCGACAACAACGCGTGTCTGGAAGTCAGGGAACCCGGCAGACCGACCGGACCAGCGGCCGCGACACCGTCACCGCGGCGACCATCAGCGCGACGGCCGCGACGACGGCCACCCCGAACCGCAGCAGCAGCTCCGGGCCGATGACCGACGAGAACGGGCACCAGCAGCGCCAGCACCATGCCGCCGGCCACCGCCACGGTCACCGCGAGCGGCAGGGCCACCTCGCGGGTGCGCGCCGCGTGGAGGGCCGGCTCGCCCGCACCGGCCAGCGCGAGCGCCCGGTACTGCTCGCGCTGGTCGAGGACCCGGGCCGCCTGCACGACGCCGGTCGACGTCGCCGACACCACGGCGATGATCGCCAGCGTCAGGTAGGCGCCGGTGGCCATGTCCGGGCCGAGGTACGCGTACCCCTCGGGGCCGCCCGCGTCGCCACTGCCGGCGATCATCGTCGACAGTCCGGCGACGAGGATGCCCAGGCCGACCGCGCTGACGGCGCGCCACGTGCTGCGCGGGTCGTCGATGAGCCGCCGGGCCGCGAGCAGCGTCGGGAACCGCCGACTGGCCGACGCGACGACGAACCCCAGCAGCATGACGAGGTACGGCCCGATGAGGTTCACCGTGGCCACCACCCCGACCAGCACGACGAGGAGCACGGCGGTCGCGAGGTTGCTCCGTGCGACGCCCAGCCAGCCGACCAGCACCACGACGACGGCGCCCGCGCGCCACCAGCGCAACCGCGGCGGCGAGACCCGTGACGTCACCCCCAGCGGCGAGATGACCACCCGGGTCAGGCCGACCAGCCCGGACACCACCGCCAGCAGGGTCACCGCCGCCAGCCCGAGCAGCGCCACCGGCACGCCCACCCACAACTCCCCGATCGTGAACGGCCGCCCCTGGAAGTCCAGCCGCGCGAGGACCGGCAGCACCGCCGCGTACAGGGCGACGCCCAGGACCCCGCCGAGGAGCGCCTGCCCCGCCGCCTCGGCCAGGGTCATGACGACGACCTGGCCGGACGTCGCTCCGGACAGCCGCAGCGTGGCCAGCCGCTGGTCGCGACGCGACGCCGCGAGCCGCGCCGCCACCCCGCCCAACGTCAGGACCGGGACGACCATGACGGCGCACGCCACCGAGGCGAGGACGACGTAGTACGCGGCGCTGTCGGTCCCCGCCGCATCGGCCCGCGCGCGGAAGGCCAGCAGGCCCGCGGCGCAGACCAGCAGCGCGGCCGTCGCCACCGCGAACGCGACCAGGGCCAGCACGGCGGGCAGGTGGCTCTCACGCCCGACGCCGCGACGGAGCGCCCACCACACCCGCAGGGCACCCCTCATCGCGCCGACTCCACGCGACCGTCGCGCATCCGCACGACCCGGCCGCACCACTGCGCCACCTCGTCGTCGTGGGTCACGACGACCAGCGACGACCCGGACTGCCGGGTCACCGCCGTCAGGTGGCCCATGACGTCGGCCGGACGTCGCCTGGTCGAGGGCTCCGGTCGGCTCGTCGGCGAACACCACGCCCGGTCGCGCGACCATGGCCCGCGCGATCGCCACCCGCTGCGCCTGGCCGCCCGACAGCTCGCCCGGCCGCCGGCGCTCCAGTCCCTGCAGTCCCAGCACCGGGAACAGCGCCGCGGCCTCCTGCACCGCCGCGGCCCGCGGCCGGCCGGCCAGCATCAGCGGCACGGCGACGTTCTCGACCGCCGGCAGCTCCGGCAGCAGGTGCCCGGCCTGGAACACGAACCCGAAGTCGTCGCGGCGCAGCACGCTGCGCTGACGGTCGGACATCCGGGCGAGGTCCCGGCCGCGCCACGTCACCGTGCCGCTGCTGGCGGTGAGGATCCCCGCGAGCACGTGCAGCAGCGTCGTCTTGCCCGACCCCGACGGGCCCATGATCGCCACGCTCTCGCCCGGGGCCACGGTGAGGGTGACGCCCCCCAGCGGCGCCACCTCGCCGGGGCCGAGCGGTCCGTAGGTCTTCACCACGTCGGTCGCCACGAGGGCGTCCTCCGGTGGCGGGTCGACGAGAGCACGGCGGGACGACAACGGGGTCGGTGAGGTGGACATGCCGACCACCCTGTCGGCGCGGTATGCGTCGCCGCATCGGTCCCCGGTCGGGTCCAGCCGCCCGGCGCCGGCGCCGCCTGCGACCCCCGGACCTACGCCCTCGGGTCGCAGTCCTCGCACTCCCGTCGTACCTCACGCCACACGCATACCACCCGACCGGCGTGTCGAGCCGACACGCCGCAGATGTCGAAACCCGTTGAGGATCGGTCGATCCAGCCCTTGCCAACCGCGGGCGCCAGGGCGTAGAAATCTCCTACGCCCTTCCGCAAGGAGATGGCGGTCGGACAGCAATCGAGGTCCACACCAGCGGAGCGATCTGCCGGACTCGCAGGACGAGGCGAGGGGACCAGGCGCGCTGACCGACGTTCGGTCGACGTCACGCCCGGACACACCGAGACCCGGCCAACTCATACTTGGCCGGGTCTCACCTTGTGTGCGCTCTTGCTAGCGGCGATCGCCCAAGGCCGGGTGGTTCACCCTCTTTCTACCCGGACGACGTGACGTCATGCGTTACCAACACGCGTCTTCCCGGTAAACAGTGCACGGACGGTCCCCGCGCTACCGCGCCGCTCCCTCCCCCGCTACGGTCGTCTCGTCGAGCCCGCCCCGCTCCAGGAGGTCTCCCGTTGCCCGATCACTCGCGCCACCTCATCGGACTGCTGCTCGGTGCGGAGGAGGACTGGCCGCAGGCGTTCGAGGCGATCCTGCGCCGGGTCGGGCCCGGTCACCGACGCGTCGGGCGTCGTCCACGACGTCGAGTCCGAGCGGCTCACCATCGAGCCGTTCGAGCTGACCGACCCGGTGCGCCCGGGCTGGTCATCGACCGCCTGGCCTACTGGTACTACCACCCGCGCGAGTGGCTGAAGAAGGCCGCGCTGATGGACGGGACCTACCTGCTCAACAGCCCGTTCACCTTCCAGTCCATGGAGAAGCACTCGGCCTACTGCGCGATGGTCCGGCTGGGGCTGAAGATCCCGCGCACCGTCCTGGTCCCCTACAAGAACCCGGTCGACAACGTCCGCTGGGCCTACACAGCGGCGAAGTACAACCAGTCGTTCGACCTCGACACCATCGCCGCCGACCTCGGCTACCCGCTCTACATGAAGCCGTTCGACGGCGGCGGCTGGCGCGGCGTCTCGCGCATCAACAACCAGGACGACCTGCACAACGCCTACGACGAGTCGGGCGAGATGCTCATGCACCTGCAGGCGACCGTCGACTACGAGAAGTTCGCGCGGGCGCTGTCGATCGGCCCGGAGACGATGGTCATGGACTTCCGGCCGGACGAGCCGATGCACAACCGGTATGCGGTCTCGCACGACTTCCTCTCGGCCAAGGCCGGGTCGGAGTGCGCCGCGATCAGCAAGATCATCAACGCGTTCTTCGGCTGGGAGTTCAACTCCGCGGAGATGCTCGTCGCCGGCGACGAGGTCTACCCGATCGACTACGCCAACGCCTGTCCCGACGTCGCGGTCACCTCGCTGCACTACTACTTCCCCTGGGCCATCACCGCGCTCGTGCGCTGGTCGGTCTACTCGCTCGTCAACGGCCGCTCGATGTCGGTCGACCTGCACACCGAGCGCTACTTCGCCATCGCCGACGACGAGTCGCTGTCCTACGAGAGGAAGATCACCGCCTACCTCGCCCTGGCCAACGAGCACTTCTCGACCGACCGCTACTGGCAGTTGTGCGAGGAGTACCTCCCGCACCTGCCCGAGCAGGTGCACGACTGGGTGACCTCGCCGGACTTCGACCGGCTGCTGCGGGAGACCGTGGACGCGACCTACCCGGAGCACGAGCGGGAGCAGTTCATGGCGCACTTCCGCGGCCTCATCGGCATGTGGGCGAAGGACAACACCCCTGCCTGAGATCGCCCTCGAGCTCTACGTCACGACCGTCGTCAACGCCGTCGCCGGCGACGACTGGGTCGCCCTGCGCCGGGTCCTCCACCCGTACCTGCGGTTCACCGACGAGCACGGCCGGACCACGCGCGGCCGGACCAAGGTGATCGCCCTGCTGCGGATCGTGCGACACGCTGGACCGACCGACGGAGATCGAGCTGCGCGACGGGCAGGTCTACCGCTGGTGCTGCCCGGTCACGTCCGGCTGACCTCGGCGGCCTCGAAGGTCGCGACCTCGCGCAGCATGCGGGCCGCCGACTGGACGATCGGGACCGCCAGCAGCGCGCCCGAGCCCTCGCCGAGCCGCAGGTCGAGGTCGAGGAGGGGGTCGAGCCCCAACGTGCGCAGCGCCACCGTCGCGCCGGGCTCCTGGGACCGGTGCCCGGCCACGAGGTAGCCGACGACGCGCGGCTCGAGGGCGGCGGCGACCAGGGCGGCGGAGCCGGCGATGACCCCGTCGAGGACCACCGGTATGCGTCGGCTCGCGGCGGCGAGGACGAAGCCCACCAGCGCGGCGTGCTCGAAGCCGCCGACCTCGGCGAGCACCGTCAGCGGGTCGGCGTCCGGGTCGAGCCGCGAGACCGCCCGGCGCACCACGTCGACCTTGTGCGCGAGCATCGCGTCGTCGCTGCCGGCTCCCCGGCCGGTCACCTCGGCGGCGTCCACACCGGTCAGCGCCGCGATGATCGCCGCGGCCGGCGTGGTGTTGGCGAGCCCGAGGTCGCCGGTGACGAGCAGCCGGAACCCCTCGTCGGCCAGCCGGTCGGCGACGGCGATGCCGGCCTCCACGGCCTGCCGGCACTGGTCCTCGGTCATCGCCGGACCGACGCTGAGGTCGGCGGTGCCGCGGGCCACCGGGGCCGCCGTGAGCCGTTCGTGCGCCGGGACGGCGCCGGCCACCCCGACGTCGACGACGAACACCTCGGCACCGACCTGACGGGCCAGCGCGTTGACCACCGCTCCGCCGGCGCAGACGTTGGTCACCATCTGGCCGGTGACCTCCTGCGGCCAGGGCGTCACGCCCTGCGCGTGCACCCCGTGGTCCCCGGCGAAGACCGCGACGGCCACCGGTTCGAGCAGCGGCGGCGGGCAGACGCCGGCGATGCCGGCCAACCGGGTGCCCAGGCCCTCGAGCCGGCCCATCGCGCCCGGCGGCTTGGTGAGGAGGGCCTGCCGCGCGTCCGCGGCGGCCATCGCCGCGGCGTCGAGGGCGGCGACCGGCGGGAGCTCCACGCGGACATCCTGGCCGACGCCGTGGAGCGTCCGTGGCCGGCCCCGCGGGAGGCCCCGTGGGAGGCTGCCCCGGTGACCGTGACCCTCGTGACCGGTGGCATCCGCAGCGGCAAGAGCCGGCACGCCGAGACCCTGGCCTCCGGCGGCTCCGACGTCACCTACGTCGCCACCGGACCGCTCGACGCTGGTACCAACGCTGACGCTGACCCGGAGTGGACGCGCCGGCTCGCCCTGCACCGCGAGCGCCGTCCGTCGGGGTGGAGCGTGCTCGAGACCCTCGACGTGGCGGGCGTCCTCGCCGTCCACGAGGGCATGGTCGTCGTGGACTGCCTCGGCACGTGGGTCACCGGACTCGTCGACGAGGCCGCGCTGTGGGACGACCTCGACGCGGCGACCGAGCTGCTCGAGGCGGCGACCGACCTGCTGCGCGACGCCCTCGGCGACCACCCGCGCCGACGTGGTGGTCGTGACCAACGAGGTGGGGTTCGCGCCGGTCGCGACCACGCCGTCCGGCCGGTGGTTCCAGGACGCGCTCGGGCGGGTCAACGCCGGGCTCGCCTCCCGGGCCGACCGGGTGCACCTCGTCGTGGCCGGTCGGGTGCTCGACCTCAGCGACGCGCCCGTCGTGCCGTGACCGACGCCGTCCGCCTGGCGGTCGGCACGCTGACCCGGTTCCCCACGCCGGCGCCGCGCCGCGTCGACCCGACGACGGCGGGCCGCGCCATGCTGCTGGCGCCGCTCACCACCGTCCCCCTCGTCGTCGTCCTGCTCCTCGCGCACCTGGCGGTCGCCGCGGGCGGGCTCCCGGCATACCTCGCGGCGGTGCTGGTGCTGGCCGCGACCGCCTGGTGGTCGCGCGGGCTGCACCTCGACGGGCTGGCCGACACCGCCGACGGGCTCGCGGCGGCGTACGACCGCGACCGCGCGCTCGCGGTCATGCGGCGCGGCGACGTCGGACCCACCGGCGTGGTGACCCTCGTGCTCACCCTGCTGGTCCAGGTGGCGGCGCTGGGCGCCCTGCTGCCCACCCGCGGGGGATGCGCGCTCGCCGCGGTGGCGCTGCTCGCCAGCCGGGCGGTCCTCGCCCTCGCCTGCCGGGCCGGGGTGCCGGCGGCGCGTCCGGACGGCCTCGGCGCCACGGTGGCGGGATCCGTCCCCACCGCGGCCGCGGCCGTCATCGCGGTCGTCAGCGTCGCGGTCGGGGCCGGCCTGGCCGTCGTCACGGGTGGGGCCTGGTACGCCGGCGCGCTCGTCGCCGCCGCGGCCGGGGTCGCCGCGATCGCCATCGTCGGAACCGCCGTGCGACGCCTCGGTGGCATCACGGGCGACGTGCTCGGCGCGGTCGTCGAGCTCGCGCTGGCCGCGGCGCTGGCCGTCGCGGCGGCGCTGGTCAGCCGTGGCGTCATAATGTCCTAACATTTGCTTGACAATTGCCCGGGCGGGCAGAACGATCGGTCGCAGGCGACGGTCGGCGGACACGAGGGAGTGCGTATGCGTATCGGGCTTGCCGGCGTCGGACGGATCGGCGCCTTCCACGCCGAGACCCTCACCGGCCTGGACTTCGTCGACGAGCTGGTGGTGACCGACGCCCTGCCCGAGGCGGCGCGGCGGGTCGCCGACCAGCTCGGGGTCGGGTTCGCGGAGTCGCCCGAGGAGCTGCTGGCCTCCGGCGTCGACGCCTTCGTCATCGCCACGGCCACGCCCGGTCACTCGCCGCTGCTCCGCCTCGGTGTCGACGCCGGGGTGCCCACCTTCTGCGAGAAGCCGGTCGCGTCGACGCTCGAGGAGACGCTGAGCCTGGCCAAGCTCGTCGACGGCTCCGAGGTGCCGGTGCACATCGGGTTCCAGCGCCGCTTCGACCTCGGCTACCAGCGGGCCCGCCAGGCGGTCGCCGACGGCGAGCTGGGCTTCGTCCACACCGTCCGCGCCAACACCCACGACCAGGCGCCGCCGCACGCGGCCTACATCCCCACCAGCGGCGGCCTGTTCCGGGACTGCTCGATCCACGACTTCGACATCGTCCGGTTCGTCACCGGCCGCGAGGTCGTGTCGGTCTTCGCGACCGGCGCCAACAAGGGCGCCCCGTTCTTCGCCGAGGCCGGTGACGTCGACACCGCCGCGGCGGTCCTCACCCTCGACGACGGCACCCTCGTCACGGCGACCGCCACCCGCTACAACGGCGGCGGCCACGACGTGCGGATGGAGGTCTTCGGCAGCGACGGCACCATCGGCGTCGGCTACGACCAGTCCCTCGCGGTCTCGTCGGCCGAGGCGGGGGGCGACCTCACCAGCGGGCCACGACACTGGTCGTTCATGGAACGGTTCCTCCCCGCGTACCGGGCCGAGCTGACCGCCTTCGCCGACGTCGCCCGCGGGTCGACGACCCTCGCCGTGCACGGTCGTCGACGCGATGCAGGCGTTCCGGATCGCCGAGGCCTGCGAGCTCTCGCGGCACGAGGGCCGGGTCGTCCGCCTCGACGAGATCCCGTCGGCATGAGCGCCGCCTTCGAGCTGGTCACCATCGGGCGGACCGGCGTCGACCTCTACCCGCTCGACCACGGCGTCGGCCTCGAGGACGTGCGGACGTTCGAGAAGTTCCTCGGCGGCAGCGCGACCAACGTCGCCGTCGCGGCGGCGCGCCACGGGCACCGCACCGCGATCATCACCCGCACCGGGCGGGACCCGTTCGGCACCTACGTCAAGCGGCAGCTGCGCGCCCTGGGCGTCGACGACGTCTTCGTCGAGCCGGTCGACGGGCCGCCCACGCCCGTGACGTTCTGCGAGATCTTCCCCCCGGACAGCTTCCCCCTCTACTTCTACCGCTACCCCATCGCACCGGACCTGCTCATCGAGCCGGAAACCCTTCCGCTGCAAGCGATCCAGGACGCCGGCATCTACTGGTCCACCGTCACCGGGCTGTCGCAGGAGCCGAGCCGGGCGGCCCACTTCGCCGCGTGGGAGGCGCGCGGGCGCCGCACGCATACCGTCCTCGACCTCGACTGGCGGCCGATGTTCTGGCCGGACGTCGCCGAGGGCCGGGCCCAGGTGGAGCGGGCCCTCGAGCACGTCACCATCGCCGTCGGGAACCGCGAGGAGTGCGAGGTGGCCGTCGGCGAGACCGACCCCGACCGCGCCGCCGACGCGCTGCTCGACCGTGGCCTGGAGCTGGCCATCGTCAAGCAGGGACCCAAGGGGGTCCTCGCCGCGACCCGCGACGAGCGGGTCGAGGTGCCGACGTTCCCGGTGGAGGTCGTCAACGGCCTCGGCGCCGGTGACGCCTTCGGCGGCGCGCTCGTGCACGGGCTGCTCGGCGGCTGGGACCTGCGCCGGACGCTGGAGTTCGCCAACGTCGCCGGCGCGATCGTCGCCGGCCGCCTGGAGTGCTCCACCGCGATGCCGACCGAGGCCGAGGTCGAGCAGGCGCTCGCGTCGCGCTCCATCCCGGCGGGAGAGCCGCGATGAGCGTCGAGACCCGGCCGGCCACCGCCGTGCACGACCTCACCGACGTCCGCGTGCACGAGCCGCACCGCATCGCGGAGGGCTGGGCCGCGCGACACCGCCGGCCGATACCCGGCGAGGACGGCCGGCTCCTGCTCGTGGCGGCCGACCACCCGGCCCGCAACGCGCTCGGCATCCGCGGGCGACGACTTCGCCATGGCCGGCCGCCCCGACCTGCTCGAGCGACTGGCCACCGCGCTCGGCCGGCCGGGCGTCGACGGCGTCCTCGGGACCCCGGACATCCTCGACGACCTGCTGCTCATGGGCGCGCTCGACGACAAGGTCGTCGTGGGGTCGATGAACCGGGGCGGCCTGCAGGGCGCGGCCTTCGAGCTGGACGACCGGTTCACCGCATACCGCGCCGTCGACGTGGCGGCCCACGGGCTCGAGGGCGGCAAGATGCTCACCCGCATCTGCCTCGACGACCCGGGCACCGTCGCGACCCTGCAGGCGACGGCCGACGCCGTCACCGAGCTCGCCGGCCTCGGCCTCATGGCGATGATCGAGCCGTTCCTCTCGGTGCGCCGGGACGGCCGGGTGGTCAACCTCCTCGACCCCGAGTCGACGATCCGGTCGATCGGCGTCGCCTCCGCCCTCGGGCGGCTCGAGCGCGCACACCTGGCTCAAGCTGCCGGTCGTCGACGAGCTGGAGCGGGTCATGGACGCGACGACCCTGCCGACCCTCCTCCTCGGCGGCGACCCCCAGGGCGACCCGCACGACACGTACGCGTCCTGGGGAGCGTCGCATGAGCCTGCCGGCCGTGCGCGGGCTCGTCGTCGGGCGGGCGCTGCTCTACCCGCCGGACGGTGACGTCGCGGGCGCGGTCGACATCGCCGCCGAGCTGGTCCACGGGGGTGCGCGATGAGCGGGCGGTGGGTGCTGCCGCTCGGCAGCGCGGAGCGCGAGGACTGGGCGGTCGTCGTCGACGACACGGTGGACGGCTGGACCTACACCGGCCTGTACGCCGGGGCGCTGGTCTCCGGCGAGGAGCGCGGGCTGTCCACGGGCCGCCGCGAGCTCGTCGTCGTGCCGCTGTCCGGGTCGGTCGACGTGCGGTGCACCGAGTCGACGGGGGCGACGTCCCAGGTGCGGCTCGCCGGCCGGTCCTCGGTGTTCGCCGGCCCGACCGACGTGGCCTTCGTGCCCCGGGACAGCGACCTGGTCCTCGAGGCGTCGGAACCCTGCCGGGTGGCGCTGGCCGTCGCCGTGGTGCCGGAGCAGCCGCTCGGCCCGGTCCCGTCGTTCCGGCACCTGCCCGCGGCCGACGTCCCCGTCGAGCTCCGCGGCGCCGGACAGGCGTCCCGGGAGGTCCGCAACTTCGGCGTGCCCGGGGTCCTCGACGCCGAGGCCCTCATCGCCTGCGAGGTCATCACCCCGGGCGGCAACTGGAGCTCGTACCCGCCGCACAAGCACGACACCCGCCGCGACGGCGTGGAGTCGCAGCTCGAGGAGATCTACTACCACGAGGTGCAGGCCGCTCCGAGCGCCCCGGAGGGGGCCGACCCGATGGCCTACCTGCGGGTCTACGGGACGTCGGGGGACGAGGAGATCGACGTGCTCGCCGAGGTCCGGTCCGGTGACGTCGTCCTCGTGCCGTTCGGCTGGCACGGTCCGGCGATGGCCGTCCCGGGCTACGACCTCTACTACCTCAACGTCATGGCGGGCCCGGGTCCCGAGCGGGCCTGGCTCATCTGCGACGACCCGGCCCACGGCTGGGTCCGCGACACCTGGACGTCGCAGGCCGTCGACCCCCGACTACCGCTGTCCGCCCCTGGAGGTCCGCGATGACGCAGCCCACCGTCCGCCTCACCGTCGGCCAGGCGGTCGTCCGCTTCCTCGCCGCCCAGTGGACCGAGCGCGACGGCGAGCGGCAGAAGCTGTTCGCCGGGTGCCTCGGCATCTTCGGCCACGGCAACGTCGCCGGCATCGGCCAGGCGCTGCTGGAGAACGAGCTGACCGCCGAGGGCGACGACCGCCTGCCCTACGTGCTGGCCCGCAACGAGCAGGCCATGGTCCACACCGCCGTCGGCTACGCGCGGCACAAGGACCGGCTCCAGACCTGGGTCTGCACCGCGTCGGTCGGGCCGGGCTCGACCAACATGCTCACCGGCGCGGCCCTGGCCACCATCAACCGGATCCCGGTGCTGCTGCTGCCGTCCGGCACCTTCGCGACGCGGGTGTCCGGTCCGGTGCTCCAGGAGCTCGAGCAGCCGTATGCCGGTGACCTCACCGTCAACGACGCGTTCCGCCCGCTGTCGCGGTTCTTCGACCGGGTGAACCGCCCCGAGCAGCTGCCGTCGGCCCTGCTCACCGCGATGCGGGTGCTGACCGACCCGGCCGAGACCGGCGCCGTCACGCTGGCGCTGCCGCAGGACGTGCAGGCGGAGGCCTTCGACTGGCCGGTCGAGCTGTTCGCGCCGCGGACCTGGCGCGTCTCCCGCGCCCAGGCCGACCCGGCCGACGTCGCCCTCGCCGCCGACCTCATCCGCTCGGCGAAGCGGCCGATGGTCGTCGCCGGCGGCGGCGTCCACTACGCCCAGGCGGAGGACGCGCTGCGGATCTTCTGCGAGCGCACCGGCATCCCCGTCGGCGAGACCCAGGCCGGCAAGGGCTCGCTCCCCCACGGACACCCGCAGGAGCTGGGCGCCGTCGGCTCGACCGGTACCACCGCGGCCAACGCCGTCGCGGCCGAGGCGGACGTCGTCATCGGCGTCGGCACCCGGTGGAGCGACTTCACCACGGCGTCGCGAACCGCGTTCCAGGACAACGGTGTTCGCTTCGTCAACGTCAACGTCGCCCGGTTCGACGCCGCCAAGCAGGCCGGGCTGATGGTCGTGGGCGACGCGCGGGCCACCCTCACCGCGCTGACCGAGGCGCTCGACGGCTACACGGTCGACGACGCCTACCGCGAGCGCCAGCAGAGTCTCTGGCGCGCCTGGGACGAGCAGGTCGAGGCGGCGTACCACCCGTCGGTGGAGGTCACCGACGCGCTCGCCGACGGGCTGCTCACGCAGGGCCAGGTGCTCGGCGCGGTCAACGAGCTCACCGACCCGCGCGACGTCGTGCTCTGCGCCGCCGGCTCGATGCCCGGCGACCTGCACCAGCTGTGGCGGGTGCGCGACCGCAAGGCGTACCACGTGGAGTACGGCTACTCCTGCATGGGCTACGAGATCCCGGCGGCGATCGGCATCCGGCTGGCCGACGACACCCGCGACGTCTTCGCCATGGTCGGCGACGGCGGCTACCTGATGATGCCGACCGAGCTGGTCACGGCGGTGCAGGAGCGGGTCAAGGTGATCGTCGTCCTGGTGCAGAACTACGGGTTCCACTCGATCGGCTCGCTCTCGGAGTCCCTGGGCTCGCAACGGTTCGGTACGCGGTACCGCGCCCGGACCGACGACGGCCGGCTGGACGGCGAGCTGCTGCGCGTCGACCTCGCCGCCAACGCCCGCAGCCTGGGCGCCCACGTCATCGAGGTGCACTCCGCGGCGGAGCTCGAGCAGGCGATCAAGGACGCCAAGGCGGCGCCGGCCGACGGCGGCCCGGTCGTCATCCACGTCGAGACCGACCCGTTCGTCTCCGGGCCCGGACAACGGCGCGTGGTGGGACGTCCCGGTCAGCGAGGTCTCGGCCCTGGACTCGACGCAGCACGCCTACGCCGCCTACGTGGAGCACAAGCGGGCCCAGCGCCCGCTGGTCGGGCCGGCCGGCGGGGAACCGGCGTGACCGCCGACCTGCTCCGGGTCGGCATCCTCGGCGTCGGGCGGATGGGCGCCGACCACGCCGAGCGGGTCGTCCGACGGGTCAGCGGCGCTCGGCTGGTCGCGGTCTCCGACCCGGCCACCGACCGGGCGCAGGAGCTGGCCGCGTCGTTGGACGGGGTGCGGGCCGTCGACGACGGGCTGGCGCTCATCGCCGACGACGAGGTCGACGCCGTCATCATCGCGTCGCCGGGCTTCGCCCACGAGGAGCAGGTGCTCGCGGCCATCGAGGCCGGTACACCCGGTGCTGTGCGAGAAGCCGCTGACGATGGACAGTGCCTCCTCGCTGCGGCTGGTGGAGACCGAGGCCAAGGCCGGCCGGCCGCTCGTCCAGGTCGGGCTTCATGCGGCGGTTCGACCCCGAGTACGCGGAGCTGAAGCGGCTGCTCGACTCCGGGTCGCTCGGCCGCACCGTCATGGTGCACAACGTCCACCGCAACAAGGACACCCCGCCGGGCTTCGTCTCGGAGATGATCGTCCGCGACTCGCTGGTCCACGAGGTCGACGTGACGCGGTGGCTGTTCGGCGAGGAGATCACCCAGATCCAGGTGCTGTCGCCGACGCCCACGAGCGCGGCGGCCGAGGGGGTCAGGGACCCCCAGCTGGCCATCTTCACGATGGCCGGCGGCGGTCTGGCGACCACCGAGGTGTTCGTCAACACCGGGGTCGGCTACGAGGTGCGCTGCGAGGCGGTCGCCGAGCGCGGGAACGCGACCATCGGCCTGGGGTCGGGACCGCTGCTGCGCCAGGCCAACCACGCCGGCACCCACATCCCGGAGGACTTCCGCGACCGGTTCGCGACGGCATACGACCTCGAGGTGCAAGCCTGGGTCGACGCCTGCCGGCGCGGCGAGGTGGTCGGCCCCACCACCTGGGACGGCTACGCCGCCGCCGTCGTCTGCACCGCCGGTGTCGAGTCGCTCGCCACCGGCCGTCCCGTGACCGTCGAGCTCGCGCCGCGCCCCACTTCTGCCGCCTGAACCCCCGCCGTCTGAACCCGTAACCGAAGGAACCGTCATGAGCCCCACCGGCACCCCGACCAGGATCACCCACTACGTCGACGGCACCGACTGGACCGGCGCCGCCGACCGCACCAGCGAGGTCTTCAACCCCGCCACCGGCGAGGTCACGGGGACCCTCGACCTCGCCTCGGCCGACCTCGTCGGCGAGGTCGTCGCCTCCGCGGCCAAGGCCTGGCCCGCGTGGGCCGAGACGTCGCTGGCCCGGCGCAGCAAGGTGCTCTTCGCGTTCCGCGAGCTGCTCGACCGGCACAAGGAGGAGATCGCCGCGCTCATCACCGCGGAGCACGGCAAGGTCCTCGACGACGCCCTCGGCGAGGTCATGCGCGGGCTCGAGGTCGCCGAGTTCGCCTGCGGCATCCCGCACCTGCTCAAGGGCGGCTACGCCGAGAACGCCTCGACCGGCGTCGACGTCTACTCCCTGCGCCAGCCGCTCGGTGTCGTCGCGGTCATCTCGCCGTTCAACTTCCCCGCGATGGTGCCGATGTGGTTCATCCCCATCGCCATCGCCTGCGGCAACGCCGTGGTCCTCAAGCCCAGCGAGAAGGACCCCTCGGCGGCGCTCGCCGTCGCCCGGCTGTGGAAGGAGGCCGGCCTGCCCGACGGCGTCATGAACGTCGTCAACGGCGACAAGGAGGCGGTCGACGCGCTGCTCACCCACCCCGACGTCAAGTCGGTGTCCTTCGTCGGCTCCACGCCGATCGCCAAGTACGTCTACGAGACCGGCACCTCCCACGGGAAGCGGGTCCAGGCGCTGGGCGGCGCGAAGAACCACATGCTCGTGCTGCCCGACGCCGACCTCGACCTGGCCGCCGACGCCGCCGTCAACGCCGGGTTCGGCTCGGCCGGCGAGCGGTGCATGGCCATCTCGGCGCTCGTCGCCGTCGAGCCGATCGCCGACGACCTCGTCAGCCGCATCGTCGACCGGATGGGCAAGCTGCGCACCGGCGACGGCACCCGCGGCTGCGACATGGGGCCGCTGGTGACCGGCCCGCACCGCGACAAGGTGGCCGGCTACGTCGCGGCCGGGGTCGAGGAGGGCGCGACCCTCGTGGTCGACGGCCGCGACGCCGACTTCGACGGCGGCGAGGGCGGGTTCTTCCTCGCGCCGACGCTGTTCGACGAGGTGACCCCGCAGATGTCCATCTACCGCGACGAGATCTTCGGCCCGGTGCTCTCGGTGGTGCGCGTGCAGTCGTACGAGGAGGGCCTGCGGCTCATCAACGACAACCCCTACGGCAACGGCACCGCCATCTTCACCAACGACGGCGGTGCGGCTCGCCGGTTCCAGCACGAGGTCGAGGTCGGCATGGTCGGCGTCAACGTGCCCATCCCGGTGCCGGTGTCCTACTTCTCGTTCGGCGGCTGGAAGAGCTCGCTGTTCGGCGACACCCACGCGCACGGCATCGAGGGCGTGCACTTCTTCACCCGCGGCAAGGTCGTCACCTCCCGCTGGCTGGACCCGAGCCACGGCGGCCTCAACCTCGGCTTCCCGCAGAACACCTGACGCGCGGATGACCTCGTTCCCGTCCGCGCTGCCGCGGGCGCGGACGCCGGACCCGATGGACGCCCCACCACTGCGGTGGGGCGTCCTCGGCACCGGCTGGATCGCGGGTCGGTTCTGCGCCGCCCTCCGCGCCTCGACCCGGCAGCAGGTGTATGCCGTCGGGCTCGCGGTCCTCGGCCAGCGCCGAGCGGTTCGCGGACCGCGGTGGGTGCGGAGCGCGCGTACGGCTCGTACGAGCAGCTGGTGGCGGACCCGGCCGTCGACGTCGTCTACGTGGCCACCCCGCACAACCACCACCACCCGCACGCGCGGCTGGCGCTGGAGGCCGGACGGCACGTCGTCGTCGAGAAGCCGATGGCGGTCAGCGCGGCGGAGGCCCGTGACCTCGCCCGGCTGGCGGCGTCGCGAGGCCTGTTCCTCATGGAGGCGCTCTGGACGTTCTTCCTGCCCAAGCTCGACGTGGTCCGCCAGCTCGTCGACGACGGGGTGCTCGGCACACCGCACTCGGTCGTCGCCGACATCGGCGAGCACTTCACCGCCGACCACCGGATCATGCGGGCGGACCTCGCCGGCGGTCCGATGAACGACCTGATGACCTACCCCGCGTCGCTCGCGACGTGGGTGCTCGGGGCGCCCAGCGACGTGGCCGCCGTCTCGACGGTCGCGCCGGACCACCTCAGCCCGAGCGGCGTGGACGGCCAGGTCGCCGCGGTACTGCGAACGCCGGCCGGCGGCGTGGCGTCGCTGACCGCCAGCGTCCTCGGCGACCTGCCGACGACGGCCTCGGTCGTCGGTTCGGAGGCGACGCTGCTCCTGGACCGGTACTTCTACCGGCCGGGCGGCTTCACCCTGCTCGGCCACGACGGTCGGGCGCTGCGGTACGACGAGGAGGGCGTCGACCACGCCGCGCTGTTCTGGCAGGCCGCCGAGGTCGGCGCGCCGGATCACCGCGGGCGAGACCGAGTCGCCGCTCCGGACCCCGGCCGACACCGTCGGCACGCTCGAGGTGATGGACGCGATCCGCGCCGCCGCTCAGCGTTCGTCGACGACCATGTCGAGGGCGTAGTCCTCGGCCCGGTAGCTGTGGTCGCCGAACTCGACCGCCTTGCCGGCCACGTCGAACGCCATCCGCGTCATCGTCAGCACCGGCTGGCCGCCGCGCAGCCGGAGGTGCCGCCGCTCGGCCGGCGTCGGCATCCGGGCGCCGATGCTCTGGCGCGCCACCACCGGCTTCGCGCCGCGGGTCCGCAGCGCGTCGTACAGGCCGGACGCCTCGAGCTCGGCCCGGCTGATGTCGACGTAGCTGGGCGGCAGCCAGTTGCGCATCAGCGCCAGCGGCTGGTCCTCGACGAGCCGCAGCCGGGTGATGGCCAGCAGCTCCGACGCCTCGTCGAGGTCGAGGGCGGCCGCGGCGCGCGCGTCACGCACGATGTCGAGGTCGACGACGACGGTGTGCGGCGACCGGCCGGCGCGCTTGAGGTCGTCGTAGAGGCTGGACAGCTCGAACCGCCGGTGCACCTTGCGGTTCGCCACGGTGGTGCCCACGCCGCGACGGCGGACCAGCAGGCCCTGGTCGACCATCTCCTGGATCGCGCGCCGGACCGTCGGCCGCGACAGCCCCAGGCGCTCGCACATCGCCATCTCGTTCTCGAACGCGTCACCCGGTTCGAGCCGGCCGTCCATCACCGCAGCGCTCAGCTGCTCCGAGAGCTGGTGGTAGAGCGGGACCGGCGAGCTGCGGTCGATCCGCAGGTCGACCGGCACAGCGGCGGCGGACATGGTCCGACCCTAACGACAAACCGGACGTGACGTGAGAATGTCAGGACATCATTTCGCGAGCGCTCGTTCACACCTCGTGACGTCGGGACAGCACCGTGCCGACGGCGACGACGACCCCGAGCAGGGCCGCGACGACCAGCGCCGAAGACCAGCGGGTCGCGAGGGCCGACGAGGCCGAGCGCCAGCATCAGCGGGACGGCCAGGCCCGGGCCACCGCAGCGCCCGCAGCACTCGCCGCTCGGTGCCACCGAGGATGAAGGCGGTGCCGGCGAGGAACACCGCCAGCCCGCCGACGACCAGCCAGCCACCCGGCGACGGCAGGTGCTCGTGCGGATGGATGATCAGCTCCTCGAACCCGACCCCCGCCGCCAGCAGCCCACCGGTCACCGGCAGGTGCCCGTAGATGAAGAGGTCGTGCCGCTCGTCCACCTTCTCGACCTCGTCCCCGTCAGCGTCACCGCCGGACCGGGCCTCCTCCCGCTCCGCGGCCTCCTCGGCGCGCTGCAGCGCGTTGGTGCTGACCCGCTCGCTGACGTCGAAGTACGCCCACCACGCGCCCACCGCGACGAGGAACGCCGTCCCGGCGATGAGCGGCGGCGGCGGGGTCCCAGTTCGTGTCGTGCAGACCGGCGACGACGGCGGCCGCGACCTCGCCGAGGACGAGGATGACGAGCAGCCCGAACCGCTCCGGCAGGTGCTCGAGATGCAGGGGGGCGGTCCGCGACCGGCGGGTCGCGAGGATCGGCGCCGCGATGTCGACGACCGCCCCGGCTCCCCACAGGACGAAGCGCCACGGCGCCGGCGTCGCGAGGGACACCGCCCAGAGGACGGCGACGACCGACGACGCCGCGAGGTAGACGGCGATGGTGTCGCGGGCCTCGTGCACGTGCCGCCAGGCGCGCGCATACAGGAGCACGAGCACCACCCGGCCGGCGAGGTAGCTGCCCGCGAACGGGGTCGAGAGCGAGGCCGGTGGCCTCGCCCATGCTCGCCGCGCAGCCCAGCACGGCGGCCATGGCGGCGAACTTCCCGAACCGCAGCAGGATGTCGTCGGTGTCGAACCGGTTGTTGTACAACGTGAACTGGACCCACGACAGCCAGACCAGGACGAGCAGGAAGGCGAACTCGCCCACCCCGCCCCAGTCGGCGTCGACGACGAGGTTGGCGGCGAGCGCCGCGACGGCCAGCACGTAGGCGAGGTCGAAGAACAGCTCGAGCCGGGTCGCCCCGCGGGTCTCGTCGCTGCGCAGGGCCGGCGGTCGGACGAGCGGGACCGCCCGGGGGTCGCTACTCATGGGCGGCCACCGGGCAACGGTGCCACAGCGGACCCCGGGTCGGCGCGGTGGCAGCCCCTACCGCTTGCTCAGCGCCATCCACGTGTCGACGACGGTGTCGGGGTTGAGGCTCATCGTGTCGATGTGCTGGTCGAGCAGCCACGCGGCGAGGTCGGGGTGGTCGGAGGGGCCCTGCCCGCAGATGCCGACGTACTTGCCCTGCCGCTTGCAGGCCGCGATGGCCAGCGACAGCATGTGCTGCACGGCGGGGTCGCGCTCGTCGAACCCGGCCGCGACCAGCGCCGGAGTCGCGGTCCAGGCCGAGGGTCAGCTGGGTCATGTCGTTGGAGCCGATCGAGAACCCGTCGAAGTGCTCGAGGAACTGGTCGGCGATGACGGCGTTGGACGGCAGCTCGCACATCATGATGACCTGCAGGCCGTTCTCGCCGCGCTTGAGGCCGTGCTCCGCCAGCAGCTCGACGACGCCGCGGGCCTCGGTCAGGGTGCGCACGAACGGGATCATCACCTTGACGTTGGTCAGGCCCATCGTGTCGCGCACGTAGCTGCAGCGCCTCGGCCTCCATCGCGAAGCAGTCGGCGAACTCCGCTGACAGGTAGCGGGATGCGCCGCGGTACCCGATCATCGGGTTCTCCTCGTGCGGCTCGTAGTTCGGGCCGCCGACGAGGTTGGCGTACTCGTTGGACTTGAAGTCCGACATCCGCACGATCACCGGCTTGGGGTGGAACGCGGCGGCGATGGTGCTCACGCCCTCGGCGACCCGCTGCACGAAGAACTCCCGCGGACCGGGGTATGCGGCGACGGCCGCGTCGATCTTCCGCGCCAGGTCCGGGTCGTCGGCCGCGAGGGTCCCGGCCGCGTGGTCGAGCAGCGCCTTGGGGTGGATGCCGATCTGGCGGTTGATGATGAACTCCAGCCGGGCCAGCCCCACACCCTCGTTCGGCAGCATCGAGAACGCGAACGCCTGGTCCGGGGTGCCGACGTTCATCATGATGCCCACGTCGACTGGCCGGCATCGCGCCGAGGTCGGTCTCCTCGACCTGGATGTCGAGCATCCCCTCGTAGACGAACCCGGTGTCACCCTCGGCGCACGAGACGGTCACCTCACGACCCTCGGCCAGGTCGCGGGTCGCCGACCCGGTGCCCACGACCGCGGGGATGCCCAGCTCGCGGGCGATGATCGCGGCGTGGCAGGTCCGCCCGCCGCGGTTCGTGACGATGGCGCTGGCCCGCTTCATGATCGGCTCCCAGTCGGGGTCGGTCATGTCGGCGACGAGCACCTCGCCCGCGATGAAGTCCCGCATCTGGTCGGCGGACTTGAGGATGCGTACCGCGCCGGCGCCGGCCTTCTGCCCGATCGCGCGGCCCTCGACGAGCACCTCGGCGGAGCTGCGCGCCCCGCCACCTTGTACCGCTGCAGGCTGGCGCCGCTGCGGCGCGACTGCACCGTCTCCGGCCGGGCCTGGAGGATGTAGAGCTTGCCCGTCGACCCCGTCCTTGCCCCACTCGATGTCCATCGGCCGGCCGTAGTGCTGCTCGATGGAGACCGCGAGGCGCGCCAGCTCCTCGACCTCCGCGTCGGTCAGCGAGAACCGCGTCCGCTCCGCCGGGTCCGATGTCGACGAACTCCGTCGTCCGGCCCACGCTCGGGTCGTCGGTGAACACCATCTTGGTCGCCTTGCCGCCGACGCCCCGGGTGAGCACCGCCGGGGTCCCCGCCGCGAGCCCTGGCTTCCACACGTACCACTCGTCCGGGTTGACCGCGCCCTGCACGACCGCCTCGCCGAGGCCGTAGGACGCGGTCACGAACACCGCGTCGGTGAACCCGGACTCGGTGTCCATCGTGAACATCACGCCGGACGCCCCGACGTCCGAGCGCACCATCCGCTGCACGCCGGCCGACAGCGCCACGTCGTCGTGGTCGAACCCGTGGTGCACCCGGTAGGCGATCGCCCGGTCGTTGTAGAGCGACGCGAACACCTCGTGGATCGCCTGGAGGACCCCTCGATGCCGCGGATGTTGAGGAACGTCTCCTGCTGCCCCGCGAACGACGCGTCCGGCAGGTCCTCCGCCGTCGCCGAGGACCGCACCGCGAAGCTGGCCTGCGTCGGCCCCCTCCAGCCTCTCGGAGAGCGTCGCGTACGCCTCGCGCACCTCCTGCTCCAACGCCGGCTGCAGCGGCTGCTCGACGATCGCCGTCCGCACCTGCTTGCCCACCCGCGAGAGGGCGTCGACGTCGTCGGTGTCGAGGCCCTCCATGAGGCCGGTGATCCGCGCCGCCAGCCCCTCCTGGGACACGAAGTCGCGGAACGCCGAGGCGGTGGTCGCGAAGCCGTCGGGCACCCGCACGCCGGCCGAGGCGAGGTTGCCGATCATCTCCCCCAGCGACGAGTTCTTGCCCCCGACCTCCTCCAGGTCCGCCATCCCCAACGACGAGAACCACTTGACGTTCGCGCTCACGAGCCCGCTCCTTTGGGTGCCGCTGCGCCGGCCCGCGTGGGCCGCCTGCAGGGTCTGGACGATCAGGGTGGACATCTCCTCGACCGACTTGGTCGTCGAGTTGATGACCGGAAGCCGGTTGGCCGCATACATCGCCTCGGCCCGCCGCAGCTCGTACGTGCACTGCTCGAGCGAGGCGTACCGCGAGTTCGGGCGGCGCTGCTGGCGCACCTCGGACAGCCGCCCCGGCGTCGCGACCAGCCCGACGACCCGGTCCTTCAGGTGCCGGATCGGCCGCGGCAGGTCCGTGGTCTCGAGGTCCTCCTCGACCAGCGGGTAGTTCGCGACGAACAGCCCGTGCTGCAGGGCGAGGTACATCGTCGTCGGCGTCTTCCCGCAGCGCGACGGCGCGATGAGGACGACCTCCGCCTTGTCCATCGCCCGCAGGCTCTGACCGTCGTCGTGCTCGATCGAGTACTCGATGGCCGCCATCCGCGCGTTGTAGCGCTGCACGTCGCCGACGCCGTGCAGCTGGGCCGCGACCCGCGCGGCGGGGACGCCGAAGACCGACTCCACCCGCGAGATGTGCAGCTCGAAGAAGTCGATCATCGGGCACTTGGTGGTGTGCAGGACCTCGCGGATCTCGTCGGTCGCCGCCGTGGTGAAGGCGATCGGCGTGACCGGTCCCTCCGCGGCCCGGTCGAGCACCTCGACGACCCGGCGGGCCTCGTCCGGCGTGGAGATGAACGGGATCAGCCGTCGATCGAACCGGAGCTGCGGGAACTGGATGAGCAGCGCGTTGCCCATCGTCTCCGCGCTGATCCCCGTGCTGTCCGAGAGGAAGAACACCGGCGTCGCCGACGTGTCACGCCCGAGGTCAGCGGCGGCCGCGCCGGCGGAGGTCATGCCAGCAGACCGTATGCGCGGTCGCCGGTCTGCGACGGCGGCCGGTTCCGCTGGGCGGAAGCGACCTCGATCACAGGGTCAGGAGACACGGGCGAGCACCTCCCGGTGGGTCGACGTCGACGGTGGGGCAATGGCCGACGCTACCGCCGGAGCCACGCGCGGGTCGAACACGCTCGGGATGACGTAGGTGGCGGAGCGCTGCGCCGGGTCGACGACGGCGGCCAGGGCGTCCGCCGCGGCGAGCAGCATCGTGTCGGTCACCTCGGTGGCGCCGGAGTCGAGGAGCCCCCGGAACACCCCCGGGAAGGCCAGGACGTTGTTGATCTGGTTCGGGTGGTCCGAGCGACCGGTGGCGACGACCGACGCATACCGGAGGGCGAGGAGCGGGTTCGACCTCGGGCTCGGGGTTGGCGAGGGCGAAGACGATCGGCCGCTCGGCCATCGACGGCGAGGTGCGCCTCGGTGAGGATCCCCGGGGCGGAGACGCCGATGAAGACGTCGGCACCCGGCATGGCCTCGGTCGAGCCCGCCGGTGCGACCGGCCCGGTTGGTCGTCGCGGCGATCGCGGCGAGGTTGGCGTCCAGACCCGGGCGGCCGGGATGGACGATCCCGTCGACGTCGACCGCGACGATGTCACCGGGGCCGCGGTGCTGCAGCAGCCGGATGATCGCGCTGCCCGCCGCCCCGACCCCGGAGACGACGACGCGGCAGTCGGCGAGGTCCTTGCCGACGACCGCGAGGGCGTTGCGGAGGGCGGCGAGGACGCAGATGGCCGTGCCGTGCTGGTCGTCGTGGAAGACGGGGATGTCCAGCTCGTCGCGCAGCCGCCGCTCGATCTCGAAGCACCGGGCGCCGAGATGTCCTCGAGGTTGATCCCGCCGTAGACCGGCGCGATGAGCTTGACGGTGCGGATGATCTCCTCGGTGTCGGTGGTGTCGAGGCACACCGGCCACGCGTCGACCCCGGCGAACGCCTTGAACAGCGCCGCCTTGCCCTCCATCACCGGCAGCGCGGCGATACGGGCCGATGTCACCCAGCCCGAGGACCGCGGACCCGTCGGTGACGACGGCGACGGTGTTGCGCTTGATGGTGAGCCGCCGGGCGTTCTCCGGGGTGCGCCGCGATGTCGAGGCAGACCCGGGCGACGCCGGGGGTGTAGGCCCGCGACAGGTCGTCGCGGTGCCGGAGCGGGACCTTCGGCGTCACCTCGATCTTGCCGCCGAGGTGGATGAGGAAGGTCCGGTCCGACACCTTGCCGACGGTGACACCGGGGAGCCGGCCGACCGCGTCGCCGATGGCGGCGGCGTGGTCGGCCGACCCCGCGTTGGTCGTGAGGTCGACGGTCATCCGGTCGGCGACCGACTCGACGACGTCGAAGGCGGTGACCACCCCACCGCAGCCGCCGACCGCACCGGTGAGGTCGGCGGCAGCGGTGGGGGTGGCCGGGGTCTCGACCCGCATCGTGACCGAGTACCCCGGCCCCGGGAGGTGCGTGGTCACGCCCGCGTCAGCTCCTCGCGCCTGGCGGCGGCGTCGGCCTTGGCGTCGGCCCGCACGTCGGACGCGTCGCCGGGCTCGGTCAGAGCGTGCTCGTGCTCGTCGAGCATGTCCGTCCTCGTTGAACGGTTCGCGGCCGCTGAGGACCTCCTCCATCCGCTCCTTGTCGACGGTCTTGGTCCAGCAGCCGACGAGGACGGTGGCGACGGCGTTGCCGGAGAAGTTCGTGACGGCGCGCGCCTCGGACATGAACCGGTCGATGCCGACGATGAGTCCGACGCCGTCGAGCAGCTCGGGACGGTGGCTCTGCAGGCCACCGGCCAGCGTGGCCAGGCCGGCACCGCTGACGCCCGCCGCGCCCTTGCTCGCGATGATCATGAACAGCAGCAACGAGATCTGCTCGGGGATCGACAGCGGGTCGCCGAGGGCGCCGGCGATGAACAGCGACGCCATGGTCAGGTAGATCGCGGTGCCGTCGAGGTTGAACGAGTAGCCGGTCGGGACGACGACGCCGACGGTGCTGCGGTCGACGCCGAGGTGGTCCATCTTGGCGATGAGCCGCGGCAGGGCCGACTCGGAGGACGAGGTGGCGAAGATCAGCAGGTACTCGCGGGCGAGGTAGCGCACCAGCCGGAAGATCGAGACGTTGGCGACGGCCTTGAGCAGCCCGCCGAGGATGCCGAACACGAAGATGAGGCAGGTCAGGTAGAACGCGACCATCAGGGTGAACAGCTGGGTCACCGCGGCCCAGCCGGTCTGGCCGACGACACTGGCGATCGCGCCGAACGCGCCGATCGGGGCCAGCCACAGGATCATCGTGAGGACCTTGAAGACGAGGCGCTGCAGGCTCGCGACACCGCGCAGGATCGGCTCACCGGCCGGGCCCATCATCTGGACCGCGAAGCCGACGAGCAGGGCGACGAACAGCGTCTGGAGCACGTTGCCGCTGGTCAGCGAGGAGAGCAGCGGTCGTCGGGATGATGCCCTGGAAGAACTCGGAGAGGCCGCCGGCCTTCTCCGCCGTGTCGGCCAGCTTGGCGGCCGAGTCGGCGGTGGACGGCGAGATGTTGAGGCCGCTGCCGGGGTGGATGAGGTTGCCGACGACGAGCCCGATCGCGAGGGCGACGGTCGACATGATGAGGAAGTAGACGAAGGCGAGGCCGCCGACCCGGCCGACCGTGGCGGCCTTCCGGACCGAGCCGATGCCGAGGACGATCGTGCAGAAGATGACCGGCGTGATCATCATCTTGATCAGGCTGACGAACATCGTGCCGAGGATGCCGACGCTCTTGCCGGCGTCCGGGGCGACGAGGCCGAGGACCACGCCTCCCACCACCGCCACGATGACGGCGATGTAGAGCCAGTGCGTCCGGTCGCGCTTTTGCGGGCGGGCGGCGGTGTTCGGTGGTTGCGCCGGTGGTGCGGTGAGGACATCGTTGCTCCTTCGGATGCGTCGTTGCGGTCCGAGGGGATCGTGTCGGGCAGCGCATAGCCTGGGTCACCATTGAGTGCATTTCGTTCACCGAGTGCATTGTTCACGTGCGCCACCGAACGGCAAGGAGGCGTCGTGGCCCGGCACGTTCCGCGTTCGCTGGCGGGTCAGGCGGCGGCCCTGATGTTCGTCATCGTGCTCGTCATCGTCGTGCTGGGCGGCGCGCTGGCGGCGGTGGACGCCCGGCGTGACGGCGACGACGCGGCGCGCGAGCGGGTGGTGGCCATCGCGTCGTCGCTGGCCGCGGCGCCCTCGACGGCCGACGGCGCTCCAGTCCGGCCGAACCGACCGCGGCCCTCCAGCCGGTCACCGAGCGGGTCCGCCACGACACCCAGATCGCCTTCATCACGATCATGTCGCCCGACGGCACGCGCTACACGCATACCGACCCGTCGCTGATCGGCCAGAAGTACCTCGGCACCACCGAGCCCGCATTGCGCGGCGAGACGTTCACCGAGGTCTTCACCGGCACGCTCGGCCCGTCGATCCGGGCGGTGGCGCCGGTGTATGCGTCGGACGGCCGGATCGTCGGGCTGGTCTCCGCGGGCATCACGCAGCAGACGCTGGCCGAGAACTGGTATGCGCAGCTGCCGCTGATCCTGCTGGTGGCGGCGACCACGGTGGTCGCCGCCGTCGTCGGGATGTGGCTGGTCCGCCGGCGCCTGCTCCGCCAGACCGGCGGGCTGTCGCCGCGGGACCTGCGGGTGATGTACGAGCACCACGACGCGGTGCTGCACTCCATCTCCGAGGGGCTCGTCGTCGTCGAGAACGACCGCGCCGTCCTCATCAACGACGAGGCCCGGCGGCTGCTCGGGGTCTCCGGCGAGGTGCCGATCGACATGCGGTCGCTGCCCGGGTTCCTCGCGCGACGGCGGACGGCAGGCGCTGACGGCCGGGGACGGGTCGGCGGTGGCGACGCGGACGAGCCGGCCGTCAGGGACGAGGTCCGGGTGACCAGCGACCGCGTGCTCGTCGTCAACCGGGCACCGGTCGCCGATGGGGCAGCGAGGCGTCGCCGACGTGGTGACCATCCGCGACCGCACCGAGCTGCAGGGCGCGCTGGGCGAGCTGGACTCGATGAAGGTGTTCGCCGAGTCGCTGCGGTCGCAGGCCCACGAGGCGGCCAACCGGCTGCACACCATCGTGGCGCTCGTCGAGATGGGCCGCGGCGACGAGGCGGTCCGGTTCGCCACCAACGAGCTGGAGCTGTCGCAGCGGCTGGTCGACCGGCTCACCGCCGCCGTCCACGAGCCCGCCCTCGTCGCGCTGCTGCTGGGCAAGTCGGCGCAGGCCGCCGAGCGCGGCATCGCGCTGACGGTCACCGACGACACCCAGCTCGGGGTCGGCGACGGCGAGCGCGAGGGCACGGCGCTGCTGACGCCCACGGAGATGGTGACCGTCGTCGGCAACCTCGTCGACAACGCCCTGGACGCCTGCGACAAGGACGACCCCTGGGTCGAGGTGACCGTGCGCCAGGACGAGGCGGCGCTGCGGGTCGTCGTCGCGGACAGCGGGCCGGGCATGGACGAGGCGACCTTCCAGCAGGCGCGGCGCCGCGGCTACTCGACCAAGGAGGGCGGCGCGGAGGGCCGGCGCGGGCTCGGCCTGGCGCTGGTGTCGCAGGTCGTCGAGCGTCACCGTGGCCGGCTGACCGCCGAGATGACCTACGGCTCGGTCGTGTCGGTCACCATCGAGCGGGCCGCGACCGGCGGGCCGCACCCGTGATCCGGGTCCTCGTCGTCGAGGACGAGCCGCTCATCGCCGAGGCGCACCAGGTCTACCTCGAGCGCGTCGGCGGGTACGAGGTGGTGGCCGTGGTCGGCACCGCGCGGGAGGCGGTCCGCCAGGTGACCGGCGCGATCGCCGCCGGGCACCCGATCGACCTCGTCCTGCTGGACATCGGGCTTCCCGACCACAGCGGCATCCAGCTCGCGTCGACCCTGTCCGGGGTCAGCCCGACGCCCGACATCATCGCCATCACCAGCGAGCGCGACCTGGCGGTGGTCCGGTCGGCGGTCGCGCACGGGGTGCTCATCTACCTGCTGAAGCCGTTCACCTTCGGCGCGTTCCGCGACAAGCTCGAGCGCTACCAGCGGTACCGCGACGCCCTGGACGGTGGCGGCGACGCCGTCAGCCAGCGCGACGTCGACCAGGCGATGGCCGAGCTGCGTGCCGTCGAGACCCGCGGCGCGACGGCGAAGGGCGTGGCGCCGGAGACGACCGACGAGATCGCCCGCCTCGTCCGGGACGCCGACGCAGGGCTGTCCGCGACCGAGGTGGCGTCGACCCTCGGTGTGTCCCGGGTGACCGCCTGGCGCTACCTCGAGCGGCTCGCCGACGACAACGTCGTGACCCGGACCAGCGACTACGGGCGGGCGGGGCGGCCGCAGGTGCGGTACCGGTGGCGCCGCTGAGCCGCCGCTGAGCCGCCGCTCAGGCGGGCGTGATGTCGTCGACCGCCGCCCGGAGCGCGACGAGGTGCTGGGCGTGCTCGAAGAGGTGGACGTCCTCCTCCGTCGTGGGCTCCCACGGCCGGGCCTCGAGGGCCGTCCCGTCGGGGGACAGGGCGACGAAGACGATGAGGCTGTGGGTCGTGAGCCGGCGCTCGTGACCCGCCGGGTTGCCCGAACGGACGTGGACGCTGACGTGCATGCTGTGCCGGCCGGTGTAGATCAGCCGAGCCTCGACCTCGACGAGGTCGCCGATACGCAGCGGCTGGTAGAACCGGACGCCGCCGGCGTACACGGCGATGTTGGCCGCGTCGCCGGACCACTGGGTGACGAGGACGTGTGCCGCCTCGTCGACCCAGCGCATGACGATGCCGCCGTGGACCTTGCCGCCCCAGTTGACGTCGGTCGGCGCGGCGAGGAACCGCAGGACGACGCTCGGCGCGGTGCTCGCGTCGGTGTAGGACTGCTCGGCCATGGCCGCGGCGATCTGCGACGCGCAGCTCGATGCGGCGGACCGCGGCCTCCTTCTGGGCCTGGTCCTCCTCGTCACCGTCGGGCAGCTGGCGGACGGGGGTCGGGCGGCCGTCGTCGTCGACGGCGACGAAGACCATGAGGCACTCGGTGGCGGCCTCCAGCCGACGCTCGCGCGGTGAGCCGGAGCGGACCGTGACGAGGATGTGCATGCTGCTGCGGCCGGTGTAGACCAGCCGGGCGGTCGCCTCGACGAGGTCGCCGATCGGCGACCGGCCGGGTGAAGTGGACGTTCCCGACGTAGGCGGTGACGCAGTAGCTGGCCGCTCCAGCCGACGGCCGACGCATACCCCGCCTTGTCGATCCACTCGAGGACGCGCCCGCCGCTGACGTTGCCCAGGTAGCCGGCGTCGGTCGGCGCGGCCAGGAACCGGAGGGTCTGCTCGCGACCTGGGGTGTCACGGTCCATGCGCGGGAGTCTGCCACCGGGGCGCGTCCCCGACGGCCCGACGGCCGATCGGTCGCTGAGAGCGGTCAGGCGTCCTGGTGGCGTGGTCGTGGTCAGTGGTCGCAGTGGCAGTCGGGTCCGCAGCCCGGACCGTCCGAGGCGACGCGAAGGCCTCGAGCCGGCAGGCGCAGGAGGCCAGGACCGGCACGTCGGCGCGAGCGCGCGCGATGGCGAGCTGCTGAGCGATGATCCGGGCCTCGTCGTGACGCCCCAGCCGCTCGAGGCACTCGTGGTAGCCGTGCAGGCTCCACACGTTGCCCGGGTGGTGGACCGAGCGGCTGACCGTCGGGTCGAGACCGAGGTCCGCCGCATACACCGCCGCTGCCTCCTCGACCCGGCCCTGCTCCAGCAGCAGGGCGCCGTAGGCGTGCCGGGTCGGCTGCATCCAGCCCCACGGTTCGTCGTACGGGCAGCGCGTCGTCGAGGGCGATCGCCCGACGCAGGTGCGTGAAGCCCTCGTCGACCAGTCCGCGGCGGTAGGCGATCTCGCCGTCGAGCATCGCGCCGGCGACGGCGAGGATGTCGAGGGCGGTGTTGTTGAACAGGTACCTGGTGTCCGGCACCTGCGTCACGGCTCGGGCGAACTCCTCGCGCGTGGCCTCCGCGGCGTCCACGTCACCCAGCGCGGCCTGGGCCACGCCGCGTCCGTAGAGGACCATCGCCGTGGTCGTGCAGTACAGCGCCCGGTCCTCCGGCAACGGCTGGGCGACGAGGTCGTCCCACCGGCCGAAGCGGACCAGCACGTGGGTTCGCAGCGGGACGAACGCCTCCAGCCAGTCGGCCATCGGCGGGCTCTCGATCCGCAGCAGCTCGGGGGTGAGCTGAGCGCTCAGCTCGTCGGCGGCGTCGGTGGCGTCTCGGTAGCGGCCGAGGAACATCGCCGAGTAGACGATGAAGTGGAGGTCGTGCGCGCGGTACAGCGAGTAGAAGTTCAGCGGTCCGGAGCGGTCGACGAACAGCCGGTCCGCCTGCACCGCGCGCCGGTTCGCGGCGATGGACGAGTGGTAGTCGCCGCACAGCACGTCGAGGTGGCTCGGCATGTGCTGCAGGTGGCCGGCGTCGGGGACCAGCCCGCGCAGGCCGTCGGCGCTGGACAGCGCCGCCTCCGGCCGCTCGGACATCTCCAGGAGGTGGATGTGCAGATGCAGGACGAACGGGTGACGGTCGCCGCCGGGTAGCGCCAGCGCGGCGTCGAGCAGGCGCTCGGCCTCTCGCGCCCGCGAGCCCGGTGCCGGCTCGCCGGTCAGCGGGTCCCAGAGCGCCCAGGCGGTGACGTTGACCGCGGCGTCGGCGGTCAAGGCCAGGACGTCGAGGTCCTGCGGGTATGCGGCGGCCACCTCGGCCATCGCGTCGGCGTAGGCCTCGTGCCCGGCCTGCCAGGTGTCGGCGTCGTCGACGGAGACCGTGGCGTAGCGGAGCGGTGAGCGCGGCGACGAGGTTCGCGGCGGGTTCGTCGACGGGACGGCCGGCGGCCGCTGCACGGTCGAGCGAGGCTCGCGGCCAGGTCGAGCTCCGAGCGGGCCCGGCTCAGGCTGGTGACGAGGTCGACGGCGTCGAACGCCTCCCATCCCTTGTTGTAGTTCGGGCCGATCGCGTAGGCGATGCCCCAGTGCGCGGCCCACAGGTCCGGATCCTCGGCGAGCGGCCTGCTCGAAGCAGGCGACCGCCTCCTCGTGGTTGAACGCGTAGGCCCAGATCAGGCCGCGGTCGAACCACTGCTGAGCCGGTTCCGAGGTGGTGGCCACCGGGCGGTGGTAGTCACCGAGGTCGTAGTAGGCGTCGGTCACGGCCCGAGCGTACGGCGGCCGGTCGTCGCTTCGCCGCCGCGTCGGCATGTTGCACCGACGCATCTTCTCGGCCGGGTGGGCCCCGCTCGGTCACGGGTCCGGCCCGCCGGGTGACGGTCCGCGGGCGAGGGCGTGGTCGTAGCTGCCGGGCCGTCGGTCCCAGACCACGTGTGGCCCGGTCGCCCCGTTCGTGTCGTGCTCGTCACTGTTGCTGGTGCTGAGGGTGGCGGTGAGGCGGTCGCGGTGGACGATGGTGTGGTGCCGTCCGCAGAGCAGGGCGGCGTTGGTCAGGTCGGTGGGTCCGCCGTCGGCCCAGTGGGTGACGTGGTGGGCGTCGCACCAGGAGGCGGGGGTCTGGCAGCCGGGGAAGGTGCAGTGCCGGTCCCGTAGCCACAGCGCCTGCACCTGCGCGGGCGTGAACAGCCGCCGGGTGCGGCCGAGGTCCAGGACGTGTCCGTCGGCGTCGAGGACGGCGGGGATGACGGCGGCGTCGCAGGCCAGCTTCCGGACCGTCTCCGGCCCGAGCAGCGCCCCACCGTCGAGCCCGGCCAGGACCACCCCCGGTCGGGTCCGGGCCCGCAGGTCGTCCAGGCCGATGGTGACCAGCACGGTCGCCTTCACCGCGCACGGGGTCCCGGGGGTCGACTGACTTCCGACGTATTGGCGTGGCCGGTGTGGACGGCGCGTCGGCACAGCTCGACCAGGGCGTCGCCGCGGCGTTGGTCGATGGTCCGCACATCCCGCACATCCCGCACGTCGACGTCTGCCGCCTGGCCAGGCGGGTTGGGGGGCGGAGGCGGTGTTGATGGCGGCTTCGACGACGGCGCGGGCTTCGGGGTTGAGCCGGAGCCGGTACTCGGTGATCCCGCCGCCGATGTCGTGCCCGCACGACAGGACGGTCAGGCCGCGGTGCCGGTCCTCCACCTCCTGCAACAGCAGACCGAGGCCGTACCGGGCCAGCAGCGCCGGCCGGACCCGCCGGACCCCGGCCGGGCCGTCGACCTGCCCCATCGCCACCAGCCCGGCCGCCACCGCGTCGACCGCGGCCGGTTCGATCAGCGGGGTCAGCTGGGCCAGCTCGGACGCGACCACGCACCCCGCCGACACCGACAGCCGACCCGTCGGCCACCGCCGCCCGCGCCCCCGCCAGACGACGGTGCCACGGCAGGTGCCGGTCAGCTCGCGGACCGCCTTGGCGACCAGCCCGGCCTCCCGCGCCGTCCAACGACGGGCACCGGTCGGCCACCCACTGCGGCACCGACCCCGCCTGCGACTGCGCGACCTCACCACGGGCGACCGCCTCCGCGGTGAGCGTGAACCGGCCCGCGCCCGCGGCCGCCGCCAACGCGTCGACCACCGGCAACACCACATCCAGGTCCGACACCGGTCAGCGCGTGGACCCGCCCCGGCAGCTCCCGCAACACCTGCGTCGCGGCGGACAGCACGGCGACCAGCTCCTCGCCGTAGGTCCGCACCCCGATGCCCATACCCACACGCTAGAACCCACCACCGACAACCCCCGAACAACCAATCCCGTTCATCCACAACCTAATTCAGGCCCACAGATATCCACATCCCCTGACCACGTCGTCCCACCCGACACACCAACTCACACGAGGAACGAGGACAGCGACGGAACAGATCAGGACGCGACGGCCAACCCCGACGCCACCGCGAACCCCAACACCGCCGCCAGCCCCGCCAACCGCCCCGCGTGCCGCTGCGCCTCCGGGATCATCGCGCCGACGAGCATGACCAGCAGCGCCCCGGCAGCGAACCCGTCCACGAGCCCCTCGAACCGGCCCTTGGTGACGCTCGCCGCCGCATACCCCAGCGCCGTCGACGCGACGCAGATGACCGCCACCGCGACCCAGAGGAGCAGCACGTAACGGGTGCTCTTCCCGCCCTGGTGCATCTGCGTCGAGGACCCGATGGACTCCGGCAGGTTGGACACGAAGATCGCCATCAGCAGGGCCAGCGAGACGCCGTTGCCGTGCGACAGGTCGATCCCGAGGACCGCCTGCTCGGGGATGCCGTCCAGCAGACCGCCGAGGGCCAGCGACAGCCCGGCCACCCCACCGGCCTTGACCGCCCACTGCTCCACGGCCCGGTCGGCGAAGAAGAACACCAGCGCGCCTGCCGCCATCCCGGCCATCAACGGCCAGGGGCCGGCGGCCTGGAACCCCCCGGCCGCCAGCTGGAACGAGATGCCGGAGATCAGCGCGCCCGCCCCGAACCCGAGGACCAGCCCGAGCGCCTTGGGGTCCCAGCGGCGGGTCACGCCGAGAACCGCGCCGATCAGCAGTGACGCGGCGGAGACCGCGCCCCAGAACAGCGAAGCTCCCATCGTCCCTCCAGCTGACGCGTCGCGGCCGGCGGCCGGAACCGGCTCCCGACTCTAGGGGACCGGGCCGGGCACGTGAGGCCCGCAGCCGCACGCCCCGCCCTCGGTAACAAGGAGCAGCTCAAGCCCACCCGATGAGATCCGCGAACCGGGCGGGTCCAACCCAGCAACCAAGGAACGGAGAGTGTCATGACACAACTACAGCTGGGTGTGCACCTGCCGATCGCCGGCCCGGGCGCATCACCGGAGTCGATCGCGGCCGTCGCCGAGGAGGCCGAGCGCGTCGGGTTGGACTCCGTGTGGTCCTGGGAGCGGCTGCTCCGGCCGACGGAGCCCATCGCGATGGGCGGCCCGGGCGGCCCGGTGATGGACGCGCCGGAGGAGTTCGCGTCGGTGTACGACCCCATCGAGGTACTGGCCTTCGTCGCCGCTCGCACCACGCGGATCACGTTGGGCACCAGCGTTCTTGACTCGCTGTTCCAGAGTCCGGTCGTCCTCGCCCGGCGGCTCGCCACGCTCGACCGGCTCAGCTCGGGTCGGCTCGTGGCGGGGATCGGCCAGGGCTGGATGGAGCACGAGTTCGCTGCGGCCGGCGTGCCCATGAGCCGGCGTGGAGCCGGCTTCGAGGAGCACGTGAACGCCATGCGCGCGGTGTGGGGTCCTGACCCGGTGCGCTTCGAGGGCCGGTACTACCAGATCCCCGAGGCGGCGATCGGGCCGAAACCCTTGCACCCCAACGGTCCTCGGCTCATGATCGGTGGCGTGGCCCCGGCGGCCGTCGAGCGCGCCGCACGGCTGGGCACCGGCCTCACGCTGGTGATCTTCGACTGGGACATGGTGCGCGACACCATCGCCGCCTTCCGAGCCGCGGCCGGGGACGCCGACATCGACCCCGACACGCTGCCGGTCATGCTCCAGGTCAACGGCAGCATCACCGAGACCGCCCAGGACGAGCGCGGACCGCTCACCGGATCACCGGAGCAGGTGGCCGAGGATCTCGACCGAGCCGAGGCGCTGGGTGTCCAGCACGTCTACTGGCACCCGGACGGCGACCCGCTCGAGCAGCTCCCGCTCCTCGCCCAGCTCAAGCGCCACTGACCCGCCCGGCCCGAGCCAGGCCCGCCCCGGCCGGACGACCAGCCCTCAGCTGACGCAGAGGCAGAACGGGTGACCGGCCGGGTCGAGGAACACCCGGAACGTCGTGCCCGGCTGGTGCTCGGCCTTGGTCGCCCCCAGGTCGACCACCAGCGGCTCGGCGGCGTCGAGGTCGTCGACGACGACGTCGAGGTGCATCTGCTGCGGATGCTCCTGCCCCGGCCACTGCGGCGGCGCGTAGTCGGCAACCCTCTGGAACCCGATCGAGTCGCCGTGCTCCGCGCGGATGTGGGCCCAGTCCTCCTCGGCCTGGACCGGCCAGTCGAGCAGGGCGCCGTAGAACGTCGCGAGCGCGACGGGGTCGGGACAGTCGAGGACGACACTGGGGTAACGGGCGATGGCCATGGTCGGGAAGCGTACGGCCGGTTGCGGTCGGATCGCGTCCGGAACCGCGGCCCGGAACTCCGCGGCCGGCGGCATACCGAGGGTGGTTGCATGTCCGCGTGAGCTTCGACCCCGTCACGCGGACCCGACCCGAGGACGTCGACCCCGCCGAGGCTCGCCGCCGGCACCGCCGGGTCATGGTGTCGAGCTGCCTGGGCAGCATCATCGAGTTCTACGACTTCCTGCTGTATGCGTCCGCCTCCGCCCTCGTCTTCGGCTCCGTCTTCTTCTCGACGCTGAGCCCACTGGCGGGCACGCTCGCCAGCCTCGGCACCTTCGCGGCCGGCTACGTCGCCCGGCCTCTCGGCGGGGTGGTGTTCGGGCACGTCGGTGACCGGTTCGGTCGCAAGCGGGCGCTGATGGTGACCCTGGTGGTCATGGCGCTGGCCAGCGTGGGGATCGGGCTGATCCCGCCCTACGAGCGGATCGGGATCTGGGCGCCGGTCCTCCTCGTCGCGCTCCGGGTGGTGCAGGGCGTCGCCGTCGGCGGCGAGTGGGGCGGCGCGACCCTCATGGCGGCCGAGCACTCGCGGTCCCGCCGGGGCATGTGGGCCAGCATGGTCAACGCGGGCGCGCCGATCGGCCTCGTCCTGTCGACGGTCGTGCTGTCGGTCACCGCGGCGCGGACCACCGAGGCGCAGTTCCTCGAGTGGGGCTGGCGCATCGCGTTCCTCGGCAGCGTGGTCCTGCTCGTGGTCGGGGTGTTCGTCCGGCGGACCGTCGCGGAGTCCCCGCTGTTCGAGGCCGAGCGCAGCCCCCGCGACCGGTTCCCCCTCGGCCTGCTGGTCCGCCGCCATCCCCGCCGTCTCCTCGTGGGGATCGGCGTCGGCTTCGGCGCCTTCGCGCTGCAGGGGACCATCACGACGTTCGTGCTCGCCTACGGCACGCAGGTCGGCCTGAAGCGCCCCGCCATCCTCGACGCGCTGACCTGGGCGTCCCTCGCGGCCGTCGTCGGCATCGTGGGCTTCGCCGCGCTGTCCGACCGGTGGGGTCGCCGGCCGGTGTTCGTGGCCGGCGCCGTGGCCGCCGCCGGCTTCGCCTTCGCGCTCCTGCCGCTGGTCCGCAGCGGGAGCGAGGCGACCCTCGTCGTCGCACTGGTCGTGGGACTGGGGGTGTGCCAGGCCGCGATGCAGGGGCCGCTCTCGGCGATGTACACCGAGCTGTTCCCGACGACGATCCGCTACACCGGGATCTCCGTGGTCTACCAGCTGGCCAGTCTCGGCGCGGGCCTCGCGCCCCTGGCCTTCGCCGCGATCCTCACCGTGACCAGCACCGGCCAGACCGTGCTCATCTCCGCGCTGCTGGCGGCGAGCACCCTGCTGTCGGCCGGCTGCGCCCTGGCCCTGCCCGAGACGGCGCACCGCGACCTGGCCGACATGACGAACGCGCGAACCGGCGTTTGAGTGGACCCAGACGGATTCAGTCGGCACGGTGTGGGGAATTTAGTGTGACAACGTAGACCCCTGACGAGGCCGCCTGAACGACTGGACATGTATATGAGTGGCAACTCCACGCGCCGGTTCACCGACGCTGCGGTGCTGGCGGTGTGCGCCATCGAGGCGCCCGAGATCGTGACCTCCGCCTCCTTCGACGAGCGGCTGGCCGACACCTACGCCCGGACCCGGATGCGCCCGGGCATCCTCGAGCGCCTCGTCGGCATCCGCGAGCGCCGCTGGTGGCCGGAGGGCTTCTCCTTCGTCGACGGGGCCATCGCGGCCGGGGCGAAGGCGCTGGGCGAGAGCGGGATCGACCCGGCCGACGTCGGGTTCATGGTCAACACCTCGGTGAGCCGCCGCTACCTCGAGCCCTCGACCGCCGTCGAGGTCCACCACGGCCTCGGGCTGCCGACCTCGTGCCAGAACTTCGACATCACCAACGCCTGCCTGGGGTTCGTCAACGGCATGGAGCTGGGCGCGACGATGATCGACGCCGGCGTCGTCGACTACGTCCTCGTCGTGGACGGCGAGGACAGCCGCACGATCCACGAGACGACCCTGGCCCGGCTGAGCGGGCCCGACATCACGTCGAGCGACGTGATGTCCGAGTTCGCGGCGCTGACCTTGGGTTCCGGGGCGGTCGCGATGGTCCTCGGCCGGGCCGACCGGCACCCCGAGGGGCACCGGCTGGTCGGTGCCGTGTCACGGGCGGGTACCGAGCACCACGGCCTGTGCATCGGCGACAACGACATGATGCGGACCGACCTCAAGGGCCTGCTCGACGCGGGGCTCCAGCTCTCCGAGGACCTGTGGAACGAGGCCGCCCCCGACTTCGGCTGGAACGAGGGCATCAGCCGCTACGTCATCCACCAGATCTCCCAGGTGCACACCGACGCCCTGTGCGAGCGCCTGCACATCGATCCGGCGCGACTCCCGAAGACCTTCCCCCTCTACGGCAACATCGGCCCCGCCTCGGTGCCGTTCACGCTGGCCGCCGAGGTGGACCGCATCGAGGACGGCGACCGGGTCCTGCTCATGGGCATCGGGTCGGGGCTCAACGCCTCGGTCCTCGAAATCGTCTGGTGACCGCCGGCATACCGGCCCGCCTTCCTCCTCCCGGACTGCCGGGGCTGGACCCGTCGTGGTCCCGGCTCGTCGACGTCCCGGACTCGTCGGGCCCGCACGGCTCCTCGCACACCTGGCACGTGCTCGACAACGCCGTCGAGGAACCCCTCGGGACGCTGCTGTGCGTCCACGGCAACCCCACCTGGTCGTACCTCTGGCGCCGCCTGCTGGCCGAACCGCCGCCCGGCTGGCGGGTGGTCGCCCCCGACCAGCTGGGCATGGGCTGGTCGGAGCGGCTGGACCGGCCACGCACGGTGGCTCAACGCATCAGGGACCTCGGCGACCTCACCGACGCCCTCGCGGTGAGCGGGCCGGTGGTGACCGTCGGCCACGACTGGGGCGGGTCGATCTCGCTGGGCTGGGCCCTCGCCCACCGGGACCAGCTGGCCGGAGTGGTCCTCACCAACACCGCCGTGTCCCTGACCGACGAGGACTCCGGCCCGGCGCTGATCCGCCTCGCCCACGTGCCGGTGCTGCGCGAGTGGTCCTGCGTGCGGACCGACACCTTCGTGCGCGGTGCCGCGCTGCTCTCCCGGCCGGCCCTCCCCAAAGACGTACGCCAGGCCCTCGCCAGTCCCTACCGGTCGGCCGGCCGGCGACGGGCGGTCGGCGACTTCGTGGCGGACATCCCGTTCACCTCCGACCACCCGTCGGCGCCCACCGTGGCGGGGGTGGCCGACGGCATCCGCGACCTCGACGTCCCCGCCCTGTTCCTCTGGGGGCCGCGCGACCCGGTCTTCGGCGAGCGCTACCTGGCCGACCTGCGTGAGCGCATGCCCCAGGCCGAGCTCCACCGGTACGAGGGCGCGTCCCACCTCGTCACCGAGGACGCTCCGCAGTACGCAGCGGCGGTACGCCGGTGGGTCGCCGACCTGACCGAGCCCGCTCCCCCGCCGCGCCGACGTGCCGTCCACCGGAAGTCGTCGCGTCGGGACTCTTCGACGCTCTGGCGGCGCGGTCCACCGACGAGAGCCCGGCCATCGTGGAGGTCGACGGGGCCACCGTGACCTGGCGCGCCCTCGCCGCCGGTGTCGAGGCGCTGGCGTCCGGACTGTCCCTCGCCGGAGTCCGCCCGGGCGACCGCGTGGCGGTGCTCGTCCCACCCTCGGCGGACCTGACGCTGGTGGTCTACGCCCTGTGGCGCGCCGGTGCGGTGGTCGTCGTCGCCGACAAGGGACTCGGGCTCGCCGGTATGCGTCGGGCACTCCGCAGCGCGTCGGTACGGCACGTCGTCGGCAGCCCGCAGGGCCTGCTGGCCGCCCGGGCCATGGGCCTGCCGGGCTCGCGCATCCTGGCCGGCGACCGGCCGCGGGCGGCGGCGACGGCCGTGGGCGCCTCGCACGCCGTGACGGAGCTGGTCCGAGCCGGGCGGGCACTACCGGCGCCGGAGCTCCCCCCGGGCGACGCCGACTGCGCGGTCGTCTTCACGTCGGGGGCGACCGGCCCGGCCAAGGGCGTCGTCTACCGCCACCGCCAGGTCACCGCCCAGCTCGGCCTGCTGCGGTCGGCATACGCGATCGGTCCGGCCGACCGGCTGGTGGCCGCCTTCGCGCCCTTCGCGCTGCTGGGCCCGGGCCTCGGCGTCGCGACGGTCGTGCCGGACATCGACGTCACGGCCCCGCAGACCCTCACCGCCCCGCTGCTCGCCGACGCCGTCCAGGCCGTGGGCGGGACCGTCGTCTTCGCCGCCCCGGCCGCGCTGCGCCGCGTCGCCGAGACGTCGTCGCTGCTCACGACGGGTCAGCGCGAGGCGCTCGCGCTCGGTGCGCCTGCTCGTCTCCGCCGGCGCCCCGGTGCCGGCGCCGCTGCTGCGAGCCGTGCAGACGGTGCTGCCCGGCGCCGCGGCCCACACCCCCTACGGCATGACCGAGGCCCTGCCGGTCTCCGACGTGTCGCTCGCCGAGATCGAGCGAGGCCGGTCCGGGCGACGGGGTATGCGTCGGGCGTCCCCTGACCGGCGTCGAGATCGCCGTGAGCCCGTTGGACGCAGAGGGACGCGCGGACGGCCCGCTCACCGCGGCGGTCGGGACGACCGGCGAGATCTGCGTGCGCGCCGCGCACGTCAAGGACCGCTACGACGTCCTGTGGGCGACCGAGCGGGAGACCGGGCGCGACGCCGGGTGGCACCGCACCGGCGACGTCGGACACCTCGACGACGAGGGCCGGCTGTGGGTGGAGGGGCGGCTGGTCCACGTCGTCACGACCGCGGACGGTCCGGTCACCCCCGTCGGTGTCGAGCAGCGGGTCGAGACGCCTGACCGCGGTGAGCTCGGCGGCCGTCGTCGGCGTCGGGCCGCGCGGCGCCCAGGTCGTGGTCGTCGTCGTGGTGCCGACCCCGCCGGGTGGCCGCCGCGCGAGGAGAAGCCCCCTGGCTCCGCTGGCCCTGGCCGACGAGGTCCGCGCCGTGGCCGGGGTCGAGGTCGCCGCGGTGCTGTGTCGCTCGGAGCTGCCGGTCGACATCCGCCACGCGTCGAAGGTCGACCGCCAGGCCCTGGCCCGGTGGGCGGACGACGTGCTGGCCGGGTCGGGACGGGGCCGGTGAGGGTCCTCGTCACCGGTGGGACGAGCCGGCTGGGCGGCGCGGTGGTGGAGCGCCTCATGGCCCGGGGCGACGAGGTCACCGTGCTCCAGCGCCGGCCGTCCGGGCTCGACTGCCGCGAGGTCCTCGGCGACATCGCCGACGCGGCCACCGTCTCCGGCGCCGCCGACCGGGCAGGACGTGGTCGTCCACCTCGCCGCCAAGGTCGACATCGTCGGACCGTGGCGGGACTATCTCGAGAGCAACGTCATCGGGACGCGCAACGTCGTGGTCGCCTGTCGCACGGCGGGCGTCGGCCGCCTGGTGCACGTGTCCTCCCCGTCGGTCGCCCACAGCGGGACCGCGCTGGTCGGGACGGGGGCGGGGCCGGCCGACCCGGCCGGCGCTCGCGGGCCCTACGCGCGGTCCAAGGCGATCGCCGAGCTGGACGCCCTCGCGGCGGACTCCGCCGGCGCTTGGCGGTCCTGGCGATCCGTCCCCACCTGGTGTGGGGACCCGGCGACACCCAGCTGGTCGGCCGGATCGTCGAGCGCGCCGCCGCCGGCCGGCTGCCGCTGGTGGGCTCCGGTGCCGGGCTCATCGACTCGACCTACGTGGACAACGCCGCGGCGGCCCTGGTCGCCGCCGTCGACGCCTGCGGCCCGGTCCACGGTGAGGCCCTCGTCGTCACCAACGGCGAACCGCGGCCGGCCGGCGAGCTGGTGGCCCGGATCTGTGCAGCGGCCGGGGTCCCGGCCCCGCGGCGACGCATACCCCTTCCGGTGGCGTGGACCGCCGGCGCGGCCGTGGAGGCGGCCTGGGCCGTCACCCGCCGCCGGAGCACGCCACCCATCACCCGGTTCCTCGCCGAGCAGCTGGCGACGGCGCACTGGTTCGACCAGCGCCGCACCCGAGAGGCGCTGGGGTGGCAGCCGGAGGTCTCGCTGGACGAGGGCCTCGAACGGCTCCGCACCTGGTACGCCGCGTGCGGGAAACTGGGCCGGTGACCGACGTCGACCGGGGGTACACGACCAAGCCCCTGAGCGCGGAGACCTGGGACGACTTCGCCGCGCTCGTCGAGGCCAACAACGGTGTCTGGGGCGGCTGTTGGTGCATGGGGTTCCACCCCGAGGGAGTGGGCCAGGGCCGCGGGCCGGTGGTCAACCGCGCCGCCAAGCGCGCCCACGTCGACGCGGGCACCGTCCATCAGACGCTCGTCTACGACGACGACGTATGCGTCGGCTGGTGCCAGTACGGGTCGCCCGCCGAGCTGCCCTCGATCAAGAACCCCGCCGCGTACGCGAAGGAGCTCGACGAGCTGCCGACCTGGCGGATCGGCTGCATCTTCACCGGCAGTCGACATCGCGGTCACGGCGTGGCCCGGGCGGCCGTCGCCGGGACGCTGGACGCGATCCGGCTCGCGGGCGGAGGCGTCGTGGAGGCCTACCCCGAGCAGGTCGCCGACCGGGCGCCGCAGCGGGGCGCGTACTTCCACACCGGCCCCGAGACCCTCTTCGAGGAGTTCGGCTTCACCCGGCAGCGGAAGATCGCGAAGTGGCGCTGGGTGATGCGGTTGGCGCTCATCCCCTGAACGCTCCCTAGCCCCAGAGCGCCCGCGGGTGGACGCTGAGGGCAGCCGGTCGCGTCGTGACCGCCACGCCACCCGCATACCCGAGGAGCACGCATGCCGCAGCCCACCATCGTCCTGGTGCACGGAGCCTGGGCCGACGCGTCCAGCTGGAACGCCGTCGTACCCGGGCTACGGGACCAGGGCTTCACCGTCCTCGCGCCGCCGAACCTGCTGCGCGGTGTCGGACCGGACAGTGCCTACATCGCCTCCTACCTGGCGCAGCGCACGACGGGACCCGTTGTGCTGGTGGGGCATTCGTACGGTGGCTTCGTCATCACGAACGCGGCGACGGGCGGTGGCGACGTGCGTGCGCTGGTCTACGTCGACGCGTTCGTCCCCGACGAGGGTGAGACGGTCTTCCAGATCCTGGGCGGGTCCGGGTCGGCCCTCGACGTGCCGGACCCGACGACCGTGCTGGACCTCGCCGGCTACCCCGGCAGCCCCGAGGGCGACCTCGAGGCGTTCCTCAAGCCGGACACCGTGCACACCGCCTTCGCCCAGGACCTGCCGGAGCAGGACCGGTGGCTCATCGTGGCCGGTCAGCGCCCGATCACCCTCAGCGCCAACACGACTCCGTCCGGCAGCGCCGCCTGGAAGACCCTCCCGAGCTGGGCCGTGGTCGGGACCGAGGACCTGACCATCCCCGCGCAGACGCAGCAGCGGATGGCCGAGCGAGCCGGTGCCACGATCACCACGGTGGCCGCGTCGCACGTCTCCATGGTCTCGAACCCCCAGGTGACCATCGACGCGATCCTCGCCGCCGCCGCCAGCGTCGACGACTGACGCCGCGATGAGTTCTCGGACGGCCGGAGGTCCCACCTACACCGACCACTGAGCAACGAGGAGAACGCCATGAGCGCGACCTACACCTTCGATGTCTTCTCCAGCCTCGACGGGTTCGCCGCCGCCACCGGCGACTGGACCGGCTACTGGGGCAAGCAAGGGCCGGAGCTCCTGCAGCACCGGCTGGAGTCGTTCGGCCCGGAGCAGCGCATGGTGTTCGGGGCCACCACGTTCCGCGAGTTCGTCGGCATGCTCGCCTCCAGCACCGAGGACTCCGACGTCCGCGACCCCTGGGTGACGCGCATGTGCGAGATGCCCGCCACGGTCGTCTCGACCACGCTCGAAGAGCCGCTCGACTGGGCGGACGCGACCGTCGTCAGCGGCGACGCGGTCGACGTCGTCGCGCGGCTCAAGGAGGAGTCGGACGTCCCGCTGCGGTCCCACGGCAGCCTGTCGATGAACCGGGCACTGATGGCCGCCGGGCTCGTCGACCGGGTCCAGGTGACGCTGTTCCCGGTCATCACCGGTCAGACCGGACTCCAGCCGATCTTCGGTGGCGCGGCCGACTTCGACCTCGAGCTCCTCGAGACCCGGACGCTCGACGGCCGCACGCAGGAGCTGGTCTACCGACCGACGCTCCACTGACCGACCACGAGGAGACCATGACGACGACGGCGGAGCTGACGCCGCAGGAGCGGCGGCGGACGCTCGTCGGCGCCGGGCTCGGCTGGACCTTCGACGGCTTCGAGACGTACGCCCTCATCCTCACGCTCGGTGCGTCCCTGCCGGCACTGCTGCCGGGCGAGGACCCGGCCCGGCTGCCGTTCTTCGCCGGCGTGACGATCGCGCTCACGCTCTTCGGGTTCGGGGTGGGTGGCATCGTCGGCGGTGTCGTCGCGGACCGCTTCGGCCGGCGACGGACGATGATGGTGACGGTATGCGCGTACGCCGCCCTCACCGGACTGTCGGCGCTGGCCTGGGACTGGTGGTCCTTCGTCGTGCTCCGGCTGCTGACCGGTGCCGCGTTGGGCGCGGAGTGGAGCACCGGCGCGGCCCTCGTCGCGGAGACCTGGCCGGACCGCCTGCGCTCCCGGGCGGCGGCCGTCATGCAGAGCGGTATCGCGGTCGGGCTCTTCGCCGCCGCGGCTGCGTGGTTCGTCCTCGGCCCCCTCGGCCCCGACTCGTGGCGCTGGATGTTCCTCATCGGCGTGGTTCCGGCCCTGGTCACGCTCGTGGTTCGTCGGCACCTGCCGATGTCGCCGGCCTGGGTCGCGAGCCACCGCAGCGAGACCGCCCGAGGGTCGGTGGCGTCACCCACCGCGACGGTACGTCGCATCCTCGGCGATCCCGCCCTCCGCCGCATCACCCTCGTCACCTCCCTGATGTCGCTGGCCACGACCCTCGGCTGGTGGGGTGTCTCGACCTTCGTGCCGCAGTACTTCGCCTCGGTGGCCGTCCCGGCGGGCTGGGAGGCCGCCCGGGCGACCAGCGTGTCGGGCATGGTCTACACGGCCGGCGCGGTCGTCGGCTACCTGCTGTTCGGAGCACTCGCGGAGTGGTGGGGACGCCGGCCGGCGACCGCGGTCTTCTTCGCGCTCGGCTTCCTGCTCACCCCGGTGGTCTTCGTCTGGACGCATACCGTCCCGGCCCTGTTGGTGCTGCTCTTCGTCAACGGCGCGTTCACCCTCGGCCAGTACTGCTGGATGGCCGTCTGGCTGCCCGAGCTCTACCCCACCAGCGTGCGTGCCACCGGAATCGCCCTGGTCTTCAACGCTTCCCGACTGCTGGCCTGCATCGGTCCGGTGGTCGCCGGGAGTCTCATCGTCGCGCTGGGCGGGTTCGGGACGACCGCCTCCGTCCTCGCCTGCGTCTACCTCCTCGGCCTGGCCCTGGTCTGGTTCTGCCCCGAGACCCGGGGACGTCCGCTCCCTCGGGGTGAGCCTTCGCGCCGAGGGCTGGGTCTTGGGAGAGGGCCGCGGCCTACTGGTGGTCGTCGTCGGCGATCACCGATGTCGATGACGCGACGAGAGGCGGCGGCGCCGGTCTGGTCGTCCTCGGCCAGCTCGCCCACGAGGGTGATGAGCGCCTTCCACAACGCCCATCCGCGACCGCGCGCCCAGGTGCCGGCGTCCAGGTCGAGCCGACGCTTCCAGGCGTCGCGCGCGGGGCCGGTCAGCTCGGTCCAGGCGAGCACGGTGTCGCACGCGGGGTCGCCCACTCCGCAGGTGCCGAAGTCGATGACCGCCGCCAGGCGCCCGTCCCGGACGAGCAGGTTGCCGCCCGCCACGTCGCCGTGGAACCACACCGGCGGCGCGGTGACCGGTGCGGCCAGCGCGGCGTCCCACACCCGTCGGGCTCCGTCCTGGTCCACCTCGTCCCCCAGCGCCGCCAAGGCGTTCTCCGTGTCATCGGCATAGACGACGGGGTGCATCCCCCGGAGGAAGCAGTGGGAGCCGGCCGCCGGGCCGTCGGCGGCGTCGACCCGCCGCAGGGCCAGGAGGAAGTCGGCCAGGTCGGTGGCGAAGCGGACCAGGTCCGCCGGCCTGCGGGCGGTCATCGTGTCGCCGTCGAGCCAGCCGTAGACGCTCCACGGGAAGGGATAGCCCGCTCCCGGCCGCCCCAGGCCGACGGGACGGGCGACGGGCAGCGGCAGCTGCGGCGCCAACCAGGGCAGCCACCGCTGCTCCTTAGCCACCTGTTCGACGTAGCCGGGCGCGGAGGGCAGCCGCACGCTGAGGTGGTCGCCGAGCCGGAAGGTCCGGTTGTCCACGCCGCCCGGCTCGATCGCGACCACCGGCATACCGGCCCATTCGGGGAACTGCTGCCGGACGAGCTCGGTCACGAGGTCGGCATCCACGTCGACGCGGTCGCTCGCCACCGGTCGATCGTGCCACGGCCTCTCCGGTCAGTCGTCCGCCGGCGACGTCGCCGGGGCTGTGAGCGACGTCGCCGACCGAGCGATCGTCGCCGATCGCGATGACGGGCAGGCTGCCGGTGACCTGACGACTCGCTGCTCACCACCTGACGGGTCACCCGCGACCTGGGCGGCCGGTGTGGGGCCAGCCCCACACCCACGTCCGGTGATCGCCGCGGCGACGCTCATCCCCTACGCCCACCCATCGGGCGACCCTCCGAACACCGCTCCCCCCGAATACTCCTTGTTATCGCAATCCGACACTCAACCAAGGAGATTCACCATGAACCACAACCTCGACACCGCGGCCGGCTCGACCTCTCTCGCGTCGCGGCGCCGCCACTGGCGCCGCCGCAAGCTGGTGGCGGCCGGCCTGGCGTCGCTCACCGTCACCGCTGGGATGCTCCTGGCCAGTGCCGAGATCTCGTCGGCCGACGGCACGTCCCGGGACTACACCGTCGAGAGCTTCCGGGAGACCATCAAGCCCCTGGACTCGGTCACCATCCCCCGCATGCAGTGCCACACCGGGTGGCTGGTGGACCACGACTACTCACCGGGCCGCATCGTGCCGAAGGGCGTGGAGATCACCGGCGACAGCGGCTGGGTCGGCACCTCCATCAGCCACACCGTGTTCGACTCGTTCTCGACCGAGATCGGCTACATCCGAGCCAACTACGGGACGAAGGAGCAGGGCGCGTACTCGGCCACCAACTGGGACCCGTTCACCAGCCACGAGCTGGTGATCAACCTGCACTGCAGTACAGACCCGGGCAAGGCCTCGCTCCGGCCGGACATCCTCGGGTTCCCGGAGTCCTGAGGCGCGCAGGTCTAGCCGACCGCACGGCGGTCGGCTCGCCCTGCTGCCTGGCCACGTGGCGATGGTAGTGCTCGTAGCCGAGCCGACCGCGGGTGGCGGCGATGACGATCACGGCGAGCACGCCGAAACCGATGAGCTCCGGCAACAGGCCGTACTCGTCGAGGACCGGGGCCGGAAACATCGGCGCCAGTAGGCGATCGGCGAAGGTGTTGAAGGTGGCGTGCATGAGGATCGTGATCAGCAGGCTGCCCTTCGCGTGGTTGAAGACGAAGGACATGAGGATGGTCAGCAGGGTGATCATCACCACGAACATCCACATGTTCGCAAGTGTCTGCGGCGTCCAGATGCCGGACCAGAACAGGGGGAAGTGCCTCAGGGCCCACAGCACCCCCAGGATCGTGCTGCCCAGGACCGGGCCGTAGCGAACCTGTAGTCGGGGCAACGCGAAACCACGCCAGCCCGGTCTCCGACAGGATCCGCGGCGCCTCGACGATCCACGCGAACGCGAAGGCCATGACGAAGAAGCCGTCAACGGATGCCGCGCGAGCAGGCCCGCGGGAGCATCGCGCGTCAGCGCCGCACGGTCGGAGGTCGTCGCCGGAACACACATACCGCGCCGGCGGCGTCCGTCGACAACCGCGCCCGAGGGGCCACTACGCGCGGATGGACGTGCGGGTGCCCGTTTTGACCGGCACCCGCACGCCCGCCGGTCAGGAGTCGAAGTCGGCCGACGACACCTTCGCGTTGTTCTGCTCGACGAGGACCATCCAGTTGCCGGAGTTGTCGCGGCACACGGCCTCGATGCCGTACGGGCGCTCCGACGGCGGCTGGATGAACTCCACGCCCTTGGCCGTGAGGTCGGCGTAGGTCTGGTGGCAGTCGTCGACGGAGAAGCCGAGACCGTTGAGGCCACCGGCGTCCTGCGCCCGCTTCATGGCTTCCACCAGCTCGGGGTCGAAGGGAGGCCCGGGCACCGCGAGGTTGACCATGATCTCGGGCTGCCGGGGGTTGATGACCGTGCACCACCGGTAGCCCTCGCCGAGGGTGACGTCGTCGCCCTCCTCGAACCCCATGACGTCCGTGTAGAACTTCTTGGCCTCGTCCTGGTCCTTGACGAAGACGCTGACAATGCTGATGTCCTTGATCATGGGCTCGAGGCTACGAGGACTGCTCGCCCGTGCGCTTCTCCTGCGTTGCGGAGGCGTCCCGCCGCTCGGCCAGGCCCCACATGAAGACGTAGCAGCCCGGTATGCGCGGGACGCCCGCGCCTGCGTAGCGCTGCTGGAACGCGGACGGACTCTCGCCGACGATGGCGCGGAACCGGCTGGAGAACGAGCCCAGCGAGCTGAAGCCGACGGCGTGGCAGACCTCGGTCACCGTCAGGTTCGTCGCCCGCAGCAGGTCCTGCGCGCGCTCGATCCGGCGCCTCGACACGTAGTCGGCCGGCGTCACCCCGTAGGTCGCGGTGAAGAGCCGGAGGAAGTGGTACTTCGACAGACCCGCGGCGTGGGCGAGCCGGGCGAGGTCCAGCTCCGCGGCGTACTCGCGGTCGGCCAGGTCACGCGCCCGGCGCAGATGCACGAGGACGTCGCCCGGTGCCCGTATCGCCTGGCTCTTCGGCATCGGCTAGAACGTCTCGCCCCTGCGCCAGGACATCTCCTGCAGCTCGAAGGTGTTGCCGTCCGGGTCGGAGAAGTTCGCACCCCTGACGCCGCCACCGAAGTCGTGGATCTCGCCGACCTCCACCCCACGACCGAGCAGCTCGGCGCGGGCCTCGGTGAGGTCCTCGACCACGAGGTGCAGGCCCTTGACGTCGCCCGGCGCTCCCGCATACACGTCCAGCCCGCTGCCGAACCCGATCGAGCACCCGGAGCCCTCGGGCGTGAACTGCACGACCCGGACTCCCTCGACGGGCTGGACGTCGAGGTCCTGGTGGAAACCGAGCTGGTCCCGGTAGAACGCGATGGCCCGGTCCACGTCGGCGACGCGCAGGGGGATCAGCTCGAGCTTCATCTGCATCGGGAGGGCGTCCTTGTCTCACCTGGGGTTGTCGGCGCGATCATTCCATGACGCCGCAGCCGGTGGCCTACCCTCGGCGTTCGTGGGCATCCTGGACGGACAAGGTCGCGGTGGTGACGGGGGCGGCCCGCGGGATCGGCCGCGCAACCCTGGACGTGTTCCTCGACGAGGGCGCCCGCGTCGTGGCGACCGACATCGACGGCGAGGCGTTGCGCCGGACCGTCACCGCCACCGGACGCGGCGCCGACCGGCTGGTCTCCGTCGAGGGCGACGTCTCGGTGGAGACCGACGCCGAGGCGATGATCGACATGGCGACCCGGACATGGGGGCGGCTCGACTGCCTCGTCGCCAACGCCGGCGTCATCCCGCTCAGCACCATCGACCAGACGACGGTCGCGGAGTGGGACCACGTCATGGCGGTCGACGGCCGGGGCATGTTCCTCACCTGCCGCGCCGCGTTGCGGGTGATGGCCGAGCAGGGCAGCGGCAGCATCGTCACCCTGTCGTCGATCAGCGGAGTGGCGGGCCAGTCGGGCCAGGCGGCGTACGGGCCGGCGAAGTTCGTCGCCACGGGCCTGACCCGGCACCTGGCCGTGGAGTGGGCGGCCCGCGGCATCCGGGTGAACGCCGTCGCGCCGGGCACCATCCAGACCGACGCCATCGACGAGATCCTGCGCAGCGCCTCGGGTCAGCAGTACGTCCGCCAGATGGAGGCTCAGCACCCGATGGGGCGGCTCGGTCAGCCGCGCGAGGTGGCTCAGGCCATCGCCTTCCTGGCCTCGGACCGCGCCAGCTTCATCACCGGCGAGGTGCTCGCGGTGGACGGCGGCTACCTGGCGCAGTAGCGCTGGGTCGAGCTGGCCACACGGGGTGCAGGTGTGCCACCCCACGGATCCTGTCGGCGACTGCCGGTTCGCTCCTAGGGGACCTAGGTCTCCTCTCGCTGTCCCCCGACCGGTGCAGGACGACACCCCGGGTGACCCCCGATCGACGGATGCTGCCCATTCCCGGGGTCGAGCAACCTGGTCGTGAGCGATCCTCGAGGGGCCAGACCCTCGGCGCTTCCACCGAAGGAGCCGATCCCGATGATGACCAACACCCACCCGCAGGTTCAGCCGCAGGTTCAGCCGCACACCCCTCCCTACTCGCCGCCCAGCGCGGCGTGGACCTTCTGGACGACGTTCCTGTTCGGGCTGTTCGGACTGATCCCCCTGTTCGTGCACTCGGGCGAAGCGCGGGACCACGGAGCGGACCCGAGCCGTTACACCAAGGCCTTCCTCTGGGGCCTTGTCCCGGCGATCCTGATGTCGACCGCGATCGCGCTGGCCATCATGCGCTGACCCGAAGCGGTGACCGCAGCCATGGATGAGGCGCTGCCGCCGGCCCGACGCCTATCGTGATCGCCACCATCGGAAGGGGACCGGACATGTTCACCTCTCTCGCCGGCCGCTCGGCGATCGTGACCGGCGGCAGCAGGGGCATCGGTCGTGGCATCGCGGACCGGTTGGCGACGGCGGGCGTCAACGTGCTGGTGACCGGACGCGACCAGGACAACCTCGACGCGTGCGTCGCTGCCCTCGCGGGCCGCCCGGGTGCGGTCAGCGGACTGGCCGCCGACGTCACCAGCCCCGACGACTGCGCCCGCGCGGTCGCCGTGTCGCAGGAGCGCCACGGTGGCCTCGACATCGTGTGCGCCAACGCGGGGATCTATCCCGGCCGGTCGGCTCGAGGACCTCACCCCGGAGGACATCGAGCAGGTGATGGGCGTCAACGTGAAGGGCACCTTCTTCATCGTCCAGGCGGCGCTGTCGGCGCTGACGGCCAGCGGCCGCGGCCGCGTCGTCGTCACCTCGTCCATCACCGGACCGATCACCGGCTACCCCGGCTGGTCGCACTACGGAGCCAGCAAAGCGGCACAGCTCGGTTTCATCCGAACCGCGGCCATGGAGCTGGCGCCTCGGCGGATCACCATCAACGCCGTGCTGCCGGGCAACATCGTGACCGAGGGTCTCGCCGACATGGGCCAGGAGTACCTGGACGCGATGGCCGCGTCGATCCCCGCCGGACGGCTCGGCACCGTGGCCGACATCGGGAACGCCGCCCTCTTCTTCGCCACCGACGAGGCCGCCTACATCACCGGCCAGACGCTCGTCGTCGACGGCGGCCAGGTGCTACCCGAGTCCTTGACGGCGGTGGCCGAGCAGACGGTGTCCGGGTAGGGCGCAGCGCCAACCCACCGGTTCCTGTCCGCCCACCAGTCAGCGTCGACCCTCGCGGCGGACCTCGGTCCTACACACCCATCAGCGCGGGTATGCGGCCGGTCGTCACGGCGTCGACGAACGCGGTGTAGTCGCGAGCGTTCTGTTCGGCGTAGTCCGATGAGAACGCCACCATCGCGCGGTCGAAGCCGTCGTCACGACCCAGGTAGTCGGCGATCGCGACCGGGTCTCCCGACCGGGCGTGAGCGCGAGCGAGGGCCCATCCGCACATGCGGGCGTACAACGTCAGTCGCAACGGCGACATGGTCTCCACCGAGGCCGAGGCCTTCATATCGCGCAGCTGGCGCCAGTAGAAGTAACGACCACTTTCCGGTACCGACGTCCAGCCGAGGAAGATGTCGGAGACCGACTGCATGAGCCGCTGCCCCTCGACCACCCGTTGGCCCGGGGACGCGCACGGACTGGGCGGGAGGTGGTTCTCCAACACGGAGGTGGTCGCCTCCTTGATCTGGAGGAAGAGTGGATCGTGATGGTTCCGGCCCTCCAAGAGGACGATGAACGCTCGCGTCCCCACGCTGCCGACGCCGACGACCTTGCGGGCCACATCAACGATCCTGAACCGACTGACCAGCAGGCGACGCTCCGCACTGAGCGTCTCGACGTATGCGCGGAACTGGTCCTCGACCAGGTCACGCGCCTCATCCGGACCCATGTCCCAGATGGTCGAGACCTCCCTCAGCGGAACCACCGCGGGTGGCTGACTGACGATTCGCTGCTGGCCGTCCGCGACCTCGACGAGCCGCGACAACGCGTGCAGGCTGTCCCGGGTCCTCGCCTTGCGAAGCAGCTTCTCGGTGGCCTTGACCGCGTCGTCGACCTCGGTGCGCTCGGCCCGTCCAGCCTTCGACCTCTTTCGGCCCGTGGACGTGGAGTCGGTGCCATCCGGGTCCGACTTCCGGGCTCGGCGGACCGCGTCGCGGATGTCACTCTCGGACATGTGGGAGTACCACACGTCCAAGGTGCCCATGGCCGCGAACTGCGACATCGCCTCGCGGTACGAGCGAACCGCCTCGAGGGTGACGCGCTCGATGTCCGTAGCCGAGAACGCGTTGTTGGTGGCGGCGATCGTGAAGCTGGCCGCCATCCGCTTCACGTCGTACTCGAACGGTCCCGGCAGCGTCTCGTCGAAGTCGTTGAGCCCGAAGAGCAGCTGACGCTCGGGTGAGCCGAAGGCACCGAAGTTCGACAGGTGCGCGTCGCCGCACAGCTGGACCGTCAACCCCGCGGTCGGCGTCGACGCCAGGTCGGCCGCCATGATCGCCGCGGCTCCCCGGTAGAACGTGAAGGGGGACAGCGCCATCCGGCCGTGTCGCACCGGGACCAGGTCCGCGTCTCGCGCCTCGTTCTGCCGGACCAGGACGTCGACCGGGTCGCTCCTCACAACATTCTCCGTAGCCTCGCCGACACGGGCACCTGCCCGTGGCCGCGAGCGTAGACCGCAGCGGCCGTCGACTGGTTAGGATCCCACGGTGACCGACGAGGTGAGCGGCGTCGCATCACAGGCCGCCGAGCTCGAAGCGGTGCTGCTCGATGCGAAGCTCTCGGTCCCGACCCGGCGCCAGGACTCCGTCAGCCGCGCGGATCTGGTTCTGCGGGCTCGGTCCTCCGAGAGTCGGATCGTGGCCGTCACTGCGCCCGCCGGCTACGGCAAGTCGACGATGCTCGCGGAGTGGGCGGAGTCGGAAGACCGTCCGGTGGCGTGGGTGTCCCTCGACCGCTTCGACGACGACCCCGTCCGTGCTGTTGTCGGTCCTCGCTCATGCGCTCGCGCGGATCACCGGCCAGCCCGGTCTGGTCGACGACATGCGGGGTGTCGGCATCTCGACGTTGGGCCGCGCGGCGCCCCTCCTGGCGTCGGCGTTCCACTCGAGCCCGACGCCGTTCGTGCTGATCCTCGACGACCTTCACGAGATCCGGTCCGCCGACTGTCACGACGTACTGAGCGTGGTGATCTCCGGCATCCCGCGTGGGTCCCAGCTGCTGACCGCAAGTCGCTCCGAGCAGCCGCACGTGCCACGGCTGCGGGCCGCCGGGGAGGTGGTCGAGATCGTGGCGGCCGACCTGGCCCTCGACGCGGATGGTGCCACGCAGATCTTCGCCCGCGCCCATCAGCACCTGACGCCACAGCTGGCTGCGGCGGTGACCGCACGGACCGAGGGGTGGCCGGTCGGTCTGTACCTCGCCTCGATCATCGCCGGTGACGGCGGTCAGGACGCGGCGGCCATCTCCGGCGAGGACCGGTACGTCGCCGACTACCTCTACCGGGAGTCGTTGAGCCAGCTGCCGGAGGAGGTCAGGGCGTTCCTGCGTCGTACGGCGATCCTCGACCAGCTGAGCGCCCCGCTCTGCGACGCCCTGCTCGAGGCATCCGGCGCGCAGGCCCAGCTGCGGGAGCTGGAGGCGACCAACCTGTTCCTGGTTCCGCTGGACCGCCGACGGGGCTGGTACCGCTACCACGCACTCTTCCGCGAGTTCCTGCTGGGTGAGCTTCGTCGCGTGGAACCCGACATCACCGAGAAGCTCCATCTGCGGGCCGCGGACTGGTACGAGTCCAACGGTTCTCCGGCGCTCGCCTTGGAGCATCTGTTGAACACGACGCAGCGGGACCGGTCGATCCAAGCGGTGACCGCCCTGGCGATGTCCACCTACCAGTCCGGCCATGTCTCGACCGTGCAGCGGTGGTTCTCCGCCTTGGGCCGGACGGCTCTTCACGAGTACCCGCCGCTCGCGGTCCTGGCCGGTTGGGCGGCGGTCCTGACCGGACAGACCGCCGAGGCCCTGAGGTGGGCGGCGTTCGTCGACACCGCGTCGTTCGACCTGGCTCCCGCCGACGGCACCGCCTCGTTCGACTCGTCGCGAGCCTTGCTGCGCGCGTTGATGTGTCGCGACGGCGTCGAACAGATGACGCGTGACGCGAGCTTCGCGGAGGCGGCGGAGCCGCCGTGGGGCGCATGGCGGGCGTCCGCTCTGGTGTTGTCCGCGGAGGCGCATCTCCTGCGGGGCGATGACGAGGACGCGGCCACGCTCTTCGTGGAGTCGTCCAGCGTGGCGGCAGCACAGGGGAATGTCGGCTCCCTCATCCTCGCGCGAGGCCGAGCTCGGAGTCCTGGCGATGAACCGCGGGCGGTGGCCCGAGGCCGCGGAGCACGTGGACCGTGCCCTGGCGACCATCGACGAGTTCCGGATGCTCGACCACGCGATGAGCGTGCTGGCGTTGGCCGCTTCGGCCCGACTGGCCGTCCAGCGGGGGGATCGACGTGGGCTCGACGGCCAGCTGACGCGGGCGATGCGTTCCCGACTGTCGTGCACCCTGGCTCTGCCGTACGTCGCCGTCCGTGCCCGTCTGCAGCTCGCGCGCGTCCACGCGGCGATCGGCGACCACGCCGGCGCCAGCCATCTCCTGAGGGAGGTGGACGACATCCTGCTGCACCGGCCGGACCTCGGCACCCTGGTCGACGAAGCGGCCACGCTTCGCCGGATCCTCACCGCCAACCCTCACGAAGCGGTGGTCGGAGGCGCGCCCCTCACCGTGGCCGAGCTCCGACTACTGCCCTACCTGCAGACCCACCTCACGTTCCGGGAGATCGGTGAACGGCTGTTCGTCTCGCGCAACACCGTGAGCTCGGAGGTCGGCTCCATCTACCGCAAGCTCGGGGTGTCCTCGCGCAGTGACGCCGTCGACCGAGCGACGACGCTGGGGCTCATCGGCGGCTCATAGTCCGACCAGGGCCTGGTCCGTTCCAGCGCATCGTCGATGTCGTAGCCGAGCGCCAGAGCCAGGCGTGGGGCTGCAGCGACGACGCTGGGCAGTCCGACCACGCCGGTCACCCCCACGAGCACGTCGACGATCTCGCCGGCCGTCGCCCCGGCGCTGATGGCCGCATCGGCCTCGGCGCGGAAGGACGGGCCGGGGCCGCCGACGGCGACGAGCGCAGCGAGGCGCACGAGGCAGTGGTCTTGGGGTCGAGCTTCTCGGCCTGACGTTCGGCCACTTCGGTGTCGCTGATGTGTTCGTCGCTGATCGCGAGGAGCCGCAACACGTCCGTGTCCTTCACGGTGGGACGACCCTTCCCTGGCAGCGGCGAACCGGTGCGCCCATTCTCGTCCTCGCGGCCCAGAGCCGCCTCATGCAGATCGGATGAAGTCGGCGACCCGGCCGATGTGGCAGCGGGACCGGACGGCGGACTCCACCTCGCAGTCAGTCGAGTTCGGCGAACGCGGTCTCCGGCCATCGCCACAGCGCTGCCACCGCGAGAGCCGCTACCACCATGACGTAGAAGCCGGGCGCCACCTCGCTACCCGTCCGCGTCGTGACGAGCTGCGCGACCCATGGGCCCGTGGCGCCGATGATGGCCGTCGCCAGACCCGCGGAGACCGCGACGCCGGTCGACCTGACCGGGGCCGGGAAGGCCTCACCGAGGATCGCGACGGACAAGGTCCCGGCTACGGCCGTTCCGACCATGACCTGCGCCAGCAGCAGGTTGCCCAGCGACCCCTCGGCGGCCACGAGCATCGCCGGCAGAGGGACGACCACCAGGGCGCAGACCGAGAGCAGGGCCACCGGCCGACGACCGATCCGGTCGGACAGGCGTCCCAGGAGCACCGCCGCTGCCGCGGCGGCCGTCAGCGCTGCAGCAGTCACCAGCAGCGTCGCGCTGAGGTCGGCGCTGCGACGAGCGATCAAGGTGTTCGGCAGGAAGATGAAGAAGATGTTGAAGGCGAGCGACCCGGCGGCAACGAGGCTGAAGCCCCGGATCGCGGCCGCCCGATGGTGGCGCCACACCTCGCGCCCCGGACGTTCGAGCACCTCCGACGTGGCCTGGAGCAGCTCGGAACTGCGCCGTCTCTTCGGCCCGTCGGCGGAGCCGGACCCCGATCAGCCCGAGGGGGAGCGCGAGCAGGAAGGGGACTCGCCACCAGCCCGACAGGAGGCCGTCAGGGCCGACGACGGCGGCGAGCAGGCCGACCACGGCCATCCCGGCACCGATCCCGACCGCCATGGTGGCGGTATGCCACGAGGCCCCTGCCCCCCGGCGGTCGGCTCGCGCACTCTCCAGGATGAAGACGGCGGCGGCCCCGAGCTCGCCTCCGGCCGCGAGTCCCTGTAACCCCCGGAGAAGCATCAGCAGCACGGGGGCCAGGACGCCGATGGCGGCGTAACCCGGGAGGACTCCGACCGCGGCGGTCGCGCCCGTCATGAGGAAGATGACCGTGATGAGGATCGTCCGGCGGCCACGGATGTCACCGAGGCGTCCGAAGGTCAGTGCTCCGAGGGGCCGGATGAGCAGGGCGGTCCCGTACACGGCGAACGCGGCGGACAACGCGGTAGCCGGATCCTGCGAGGCGAAGAAGACCAGACCTACGACCGAGGCGAGGGCGCCGAAGACGGCGAAGTCGTACCACTCGGCGGCGTTGCCGACGCACGCGGCGGCGAGCGTGGACTTCGACATGCTGCGGGAGGGCGCCGGTTGCCGCGCAGCGGAGGCCGACATGGGCCGAGCGTACTGGCGCGCCACCCCGTAACCCCGACATTCGCGGCAGGGATGCTCGCTCGCGCCGCGCGGCTCCCTTCGTCCAGACGCGCCTTCACCCGTTCTGCGTGACGACAGCCGGCGACTTGCGCAACAGGATCGTCTCGTCGATGAGCCACGGAAGAAGAAGAGGGACGATGTTTCGCCAGTTCCTGCAGGGCCTGGTCGCCGTGATCGACGGCAGGACCTTCTTCGTCGCCACCCCCAACTACCTGCTGTCGTTCAACGCGACCGGCTGGGGCTGGATCCACCTCATCTTCGGAGTCGTTGTCGGCGTTGCCGGGTTCTTCGTCCTCACCGGCAACGTCGTCGCTCGGACCGTGGGCATCGTGCTGGCGGCCGGACAAGCCATCGTGAACTTCGTGTGGCTGCCGTACTACCCGATGTGGGCCGTGATCGTCATCGCCGTGGACGTCCTGGTGATCTGGGCCCTCTCGACGCTGCGCCTCAGCACCTCCCACCTCTGAGGGAGACCAGCCCGGTCGGTCCGTCACGTCGCGGAGGACCTCACTCGCGCAGCGGGCCGTCTGCACGCGAAGCAACGCGGCCCGAGTGGAGGGTTCACGGGGAACGTCCTTTCTTTGTGGGGTCCTCGAGGTCACTCCTCCGGCGGAAGGTTGGCCCCGCGGTGGATCTCGAAGCTGTGGGCGAACCCCGGGGAGACGGGGTCGTCGATGATCGGCTGGTCGGCCATGAACAACCGGATGACGTTGGCCAGCTCACCGGGATGGCTGAAGTTGATGGCGTGCGCCGCACCTTCGATGACGACCACGAGGACGCTGTTCTTGGTCTGAGAGGCCACCTCACGCACCCGGGTCGCGGCCGGAAGGAGCGGGTCGCGCTGGCCCAGCACGACGAGGGTCGGGATCTCCAGCGCCAACAGGCGTTCCAGGGACGGGAAGCCGGTCAGCGCGCGAAAGAGGCGCAACGTACTGGGGACCCCGAACTTCACGTAGTCGTGGGCGGCAACCGGCAACAGCCTCGTCGGCTCGCGCAACCCCGCCAGCGTGAGCTGTCCGAACGCACGGCTCAGTGGCTGGTTCGCGCGACCACCGGCCGGGGCGACGAGAACCGCGCGCTCGAGCCGGCGGGGATAGAGATGAGCGAACTCGCAGATCACCGCGCACCCCATCGAGTTGCCCACCAGGGTTACCGACGGCACATCACGGTCGTCGAGGAAGGCGGCAGCGGCATGCGCCATCCCGGTGACGTCGAGCGGGCGCCCTGGTCGCGCGGACCGGCCGAACCCAGGGAGGTCCGGTACGAGGGTGGAGAACTCGTCGCTCAGGCGTTCGGCCGTCGGTAGCAGGTAGCGGCCGGAAAGCCCGAACCCGTGTAGATGCATCATCACCCGCCGCTCGGCGGCGCCGGGCGGTGGCTCGGGCGACGCACGATAGAACACGTCGACACCGTCGACCGTCGTCCACATCTCGGCGAGGCCGGATGCCGGCCGCCGTGGCGTCCGCCGGGATGCGCGGTTCCGGGTCAACGTCGTGCCCTAGCGGAGTGGTACGCCGACGTCGCTGCCGCCCTCCGGCGTGAGCCGTTGACCCACACGTAGGAGCGTGGGGGCGGCGACGAAGCCGCCGGCGAACAGCGCTTCGCCTTGCCGGAAGCCGGGCGAACGGGCCAGCAGCGCAGGTGGGGCGAACCCGAAGTAGGTGGCCAGCCCGTCGAGATCGACCGGCGAGCTCATCTTCATCAACGCCAGGTTGTCGCACTGGGAGATGATCCCCGGGTGCACCTTCGAGGGGCGCTGGGTGGACAGCAGGAGCCAGAGTCCGAACTTGCGCCCCTCGGCGGCGATCTGGATGATCCGCTCGCGCACGGCGACGGCCAGAGGCGAGTCCAGCTCCGGGGAGCACAGGTTGTGGGCCTCGTCGATCACCAGCAGCACCGGCCGCCGGCTCTCACGTCGTTCCCAGAGGTCGTCCAACACCGAGAGCGCGACGACCAGCTGCTGGTCGGGGGTGCTGAACCCGCCGAGGTCCAGGACCGTGGCGTCCGGGCGGGTGTCGATCACGTCGGTCGCGGCCACACCGTCGAGGGCCCAGACCTCCCAGTCGAGGATGCCGAGGTTCGCCAGTCTCAGCCCGAGGTCTCGCTGGCCGGGGTCGTCCGACTGCAGCAGCGTGGGGAGCAGCGACGAGACGTTGCTGGTGCTGAAGGTGTTGGAGAGGTGGAGCAGCGTGTTGTACTCCTCCCGGTCGATCACCGGGTCGAGGCGCAACACCGCCGCCTTGGACCGCGCCGACATGTCCACGAAGCGAGCCCGTAGCGCCTCCGCCCCGGCGCGTCGAGGGCCGGAGCACGCGGATCTCCCGTTGCGCCAACGCATCGGCGGCGGGTCCCGAGACACCGTCACGCAGCTCACCGAGACGGACGAAGTCGGAGTTGGGGTCGAAGATCACCATCGGTAGCGCCGTCTGGACGATCAGCTGTTCCAGGACCACCCCGAGGGCGTAGGTCTTGCCGGAGCCGCTCTGCCCGCACCAGAACGTGTGCCGGTTGAACCGGTGCGGCAGGAGCCGCGCCACGCCCCTTCGGGGAGTCAGGTCGGTGCCCACCGGCAGCGTGGCGCGGGCCGCATCGTGCATCGCCGCGATCGCCGCCTCCGTCGCCGCGACGACGTCGGCGCCGCCGGAACGGCTGCGTCACCGACGGGTGGACCCGCCCGTCGGCGTCGACCGATCCCAGCAGCCGGCCGCGTGCGGCCGTCGTTCCGGACGGGTCGTCGTGCTCGATCTGCCCGAGCTGCGCGGCGCCGTCGGCACTGGTCAACAGCACCAGGTCTCCGGCACCCAGGTGCGACCCGGACAGGCTCGTGACCAGGAAGGACCGCCCATCCCGAGACGTGGCGTCAGCGTCCCGCCCGTCTCTGCTTCCGTGCATCATGCGTCGGGGCCGTTCATCGATGATCTCCTTCGGTTGGTCGGCGTCGACCAACGGCTAGGGCTCCTACTCCATCGCCCGTCACCGTATGGCCGGCCGCTCGCCGGTCGCCTCACATGATCTGGGTGATGTATGCGAGGCGCCGGGAGCCCACTGTGGGGTTGACCGGGTTGACGTGCGAGCTGCCTGAGAGCGAGTGGCTGTGGACTACACGGAGGTGCTGCGGCTTCTGGCCCTCAACGACGAACACTTCGTCGAGGAATGCTCACGCGGGTACGGACTGGCGCCCAGCCGGCTCGACCCGAAGACGCTCGCGTTGGTACGCCTCGCCGCTCTCGTCGCTGTGGGGGGTGCGGTTCCGTCCTACGGGGCGGCGACCGATGCCGCCGTGAGCTGCGGCGCGACGACCGCCGAGATGGTCGACGTGTTGGTCGGCGTCGTCTCGGTGGTGGGGCTGCCCAGCGTGGTCGCCGCCGCTCCCAGCTTGGCGACCGCTCTGGGCTACGACATCACCGAGGCGTTGGAGCAGCCGAACGGCCGATGAGCACATTCGGTTCATTCGATCTGCATGATGTGGCGCTCGTGGCTCCCGCCCTTGAATCAGACCTCGGGCACGAAGCGCGCGCCTCCCGCCCCGCCTCTCCCGTCGTGAGGACGTGTCGTCCGGCACTCCTTCCCCCGCACCGAAGGGCCAACGCACATGAACTTCTGGGACTTCTTCTGGCTCCTGATCTGGAGCTACTTCGTCTTCGCCTACCTCATGCTGATCTTCCAGGTCTTCGGAGACCTGTTCCGCGACCCGGAGCTCAGCGGTTGGTCGAAGGCGCTGTGGACGCTCGCCCTCGTCATCTTCCCGTTCCTCGGCGTGCTGGCCTACCTGGTCTCTCGCGGTCAGGGCATGGCCGCACGTCAGCTGGGAGCGATCAAGCAGGCTCGCGCTCAGTCGGACGAGTACATCCAAAGCGTTGCCGGCCGGTCGAACTCGGCAGAGCAGATCGCCTCGGCGAAGGCGCTGTTGGACAACGGCACCATCACCCAGAACGACTTCGAGCGGTTGAAGGAGAAGGCGCTCGTCTGACGAGACGCCCTGGACCAGGCCGGCGCGGTCCTCGTGGACGGCCACCAACGACAGAAGGTGCAGAGATGAGCGAACCACTCGAAGAGGTAGGCCCGATCGACTACCTGGTGGTCGAGTTCCCGGGCAGCCGCATGACCGGTGAGGGGTTTCCCCTCCTGCTCGACCTGGTGGAGAAGGGCACGATCCGGATCCTGGATCTGGTGTTCGTCACCCGAGCCGACGACGGCTCGTTGACGGTCCTCGAGATCTCCGACCTCGACGGCGACGGCGAGCTCGACCTCGCCGTGTTCCAGGGGGCCTCGTCAGGCCTCATCGGCCGCGACGACCTGGAGGAAGCGGCCGGGGCCATCGAACGCGGAAGCTCCGCGGGCATCCTCGTCTACGAGAACACCTGGGCGGCTCCCTTCGCTGCGGCACTGCGGCGCGGCGGCGCTCAGGTCGTCGCCAGCGGCCGCATCCCCGTGCAGGCCGTCCTCGACTCCCTCGAGTCGGCCGAAGCCGCCGACCAACCGGCCTGAGCGCCGTACTCGCAGAACCCGACGAAAGGTCACTCGGACATGCCAGGTCTTCTTCGTGGAATCGCCCGCACCGCAGTGGTTGCCGGCACGGCCACCGCCGTCTCCGGGCGCGTCGCACGACGTCAGCAGGGACGCTGGGCGGCGCAAGAGCAGGCCGCCCAGCAGGAGGCGGCGTACGTGCAGCAGGCTCCGCCCCCGCCCGCTCAGTACGCCGCGGCCGCCGCCCCGACCGACACGAGCGACATGCTCGACCAGCTGCAGCAGCTGGGACAGCTCCGGGACGCCGGTGTCCTCACCGACGCGGAGTTCCAGGAGCAGAAGGACCGGATCCTCGGTTCCTGAAGGGCTCGATCGACGTTTCCAGTGACGGGGTGCCCATGGTCCACACGGAGTCGGAGCCGACGGTGACGTCGCGGCCGTCGCGGGGCCGGGCGGTCGCGGCGGCCGTCTGCCTCGTGCTGGCGGCGCTGTTGACCGTCCCTGCGGCGACGGCGTACTGGGGTCAGCGCACCCTGAACGACTCGCAGCGCTACCTCGACACGGTGGGCCCGCTCGTGCACTCCCCCGAGGTGCAGACCGCCATCACGGAGACGGTCACCGGTGCGATCCAGCGGCAGGTCGACGTCGAGGCCGTCCTCGACCAGGCGTTCGCCGGCGTCATCACCGACCGCCCACGGCTGCAGGCGCTCGTCGGCCCCATGGCCGGCGCCGTCAACGGGTTCGTCGAGTCCCAGGTCCGCAGCTTCGTGGCCTCGGACGCGTTCGCCGACTTCTGGGTCACCGCGAACACGCGAGCACAGGCTGGGTTGATCCGGCTGCTCCAGGGTGACCAGTCGGGCGCCATCTCCCTCCAGGAGAACCAGGTCGTGCTCGACCTGTCCCAGGTGATCGACGCGGTCAAACAGCGCCTCGTCGCCCGGGGACTGACCCTGGTGGACCGCATCCCGATCCCGGACAAGGACCGCCAGGTGGTGCTCATGGAGGCACCGCAGCTGAACCAGGCCCGCACCATCTACGCGTTCGCGAGCCCGGTGGCCGCCTGGCTCATCGTCGTCGTCGCCGCGCTCTACCTCGCGGCGTTCGTGCTGTCGCGACACCGGCCGAGGATGACCGTCATCATCGGGGTCCTGCTCGCGGTCAACGCGATGCTCGTCGCGCTGGTGTTGGTCGTCGGTCGGCAGCTGTTCGTCAACCAGCTGGCCGGCACCGTCTTCGGGCCCGCGAGTGCGGTGTTCTACGACCAGCTGCTGTCCTACCTCCAGCGGGGACAACAGGTGTTCCTGTGGGTGGGCCTGACCCTGGTCGTGGTCGGCTGGTTCGCGGCGAGCTCGGGGAAGCGGCCGCGCCGTACGGAACGCCGTGTCCGGTGGGTTGGCGACCCTCGGGGCGGCCGGTGCCACCGGTCCGGTGGCGACCGCCGGCCGTTGGGTCGCCGTCAACGCGCGCTGGCTGCGAGTGGCGATCGGCGTCGGCGGCGCCGTCGTGCTGCTGTGGGGCAACGACCTCTCCATCACCCGGCTGCTGTGGTCCCTGGCCCTGGTGGGCGTGCTGCTCGCCCTCGTGGAGGTGCTCGTCGGCGCGGCACACAGCGGGAGCCGCACGGCTCCCAGCCTCGTCGCCGACGGTGGATGACGATGAGCATGGAGCGGCCGGCGCTCACCGCCCGGTTCTGGCGCACCCGCCGGTCGGCGGCCGTCGCCGGGATCGCCTTCTCGCTGCTGTTGATCACGGCGTTGACGTTGGCTCGGCTCGCGCTCTCCGACGACAGCCTGGAGACCCTGCGCCTCGACGAGCCGCGGCGCACGATGATCCGCGTCAGCCTCAACCTCGTGCCGTTCGCGGGCATCGCATTCCTCTGGTTCATCGGCGTCGTCCGCGAGCAGCTCGGGGAGGTCGAGGACCGGCTCTTCTCCACGGTCTTCCTCGGCAGTGGCCTGCTCTTCCTGGCCATGCTCTTCATCGGCTCGGTGACCTCCACCAGCCTGGTCGAGATGCTCGCCGGGCCCAACGTCAACGCGGACGTGTGGGCGTTCGGGCGGGACAACGCCCGCTCCCTGGTCTCGGTGTACGCGATGCGGATGGCGGCGGTGTTCACCCTCTCGGTCAGTACGGTCGGCATCCGCACCGGAGCGGTCCCCCGCTGGGTGTCCTTCGTCGGGTATGCCGTTGCGCTCTCCCTCCTCCTGGCGGCCGCCGAGCAGCAGTGGGCCCAGCTGCTCTTCCCCGCCTGGGTCCTGCTGCTCAGTCATGGTCATCCTCCTCTCCGGCCCGAAGACCTCCAGGCCGGAACCCGTGCGCCCTGACAAGGAAGGACCCTGAACCATGAAGCCTGACAACCGCGGAGCCGAGCCGGACCACGTCGGTCAGCACGTGACGGCACGTCGATGCTGATCGCCCTGCTCCTCGCCCTCGGCGTCGACCTCATCGTGGTCGTGGTCCTCGTCGTCGCGCTTCTTGGCGCGCCGGCGGTGGGTCAAGGGACAGAAGGGCGCGTTCAAGGGAAGGATCCGCGTGGTGGCGGGCGAGGTCGACGGACTCTCGACCACGTGGAAGGGGGGCTTCGGGCGCTGGGTGGGTGGCGTGCTGGTCTGGACCGAGGCGCCCCTGCTGTTCCGCAACGACGTGATCGCCGTCGACCGACTTCTGGCGCAGCGTCAGGCGGTCGACGACGACGGCAAGCGGTCTGGGGAACGACCCGGTGATCATCCAGTTCGCGACGGACACCGCCACGATCGAGGTGGTGGCTCAGGGGCAGGATCTCGAGTCGCTGCAGGGGCCCTGGCGACCCGTCGACGCCACCAACGCCTGACGGCCTCCTCGGCCGCGCACCTTCAGGAGGTCAGCATGAATCTGCCGGTTCACCACCAGGCCGTGCCCGCGATGAGTACGGCCTCGTGGGTCATCGTTCTCGTCGTGGCCGTCCCGGTCCTCGGCGTCCTGGCCTGGCTGGTCATCGGCGAGTCGCTGGTCCGAGTGCCGTCCGGAAGCCTCGGCCTGCTCCTCGTCAAGGGCCGCGCGACCGAGACCGCGCTGGTGCCGGGTCCGCACTTCGTCCCGGCTCTGCGCCGCAGCATGATGGAGCTCTACCCCTCGGTCGAGCTGAGCTACCACGCGGTCGGGCCGGCCACGGAGCCACTGACCCAGGGGCAGGAGGGCGGCCTCGACCGGTCCGGCCCGGCGCTCACCGGCAACGCTCGGCGACCGGGCCACGGTGGTGCTGGGTTTCAGCGTGCGGTTCCGGCTGGTGCCCCAGCAGCTGCGGCTGGTCCACACCCGCTTCGGCCCGGCCGGGGTCTTCCCGATGGTCCGGGACACGACCACGGCCACTCTCAGCGCGCGTGGTCCGGGCGCCTGGCGTCGGCGTCGACGACATGTTCGGCGCCTCGCTGGCCGACCTCGAGCGCTCGGCCGCCACCGCCGTCGCGGAGGCCCTGGCCACCAACGGTGTCGAGCTGGTCGCGTTCGCCATCGGAGCCGTCGAGCTGGGCATGACCGGAGAGGTCATCCAGGCCACGGTCCGGGCCCCGCACGAGCTGGGTCGCGAGCAGGCGCAGGCGCCGGTGCGCCTGGCGCGCGCGACCAACGACGCGACCCTGCACGGTCAGGTGACGCTGTCGTCGGACGAGCTGTGGCGCTACCGCGAGATGGACCTGTGGAGCGGCCTGGTCGAGCGCAGCCGGAGCGTGCACGTGTCACTACGCGGTGGTCCCGACGCGGCGGCCCGGCCCTGAACGACGACGTGGAGACCGCACCGTCGCCACCACCTGCCGATGAGTGACCGCGAACCCGGCGGCGGTCGCGTGTTGGAGCTCATCGCCGTCCTCCTCCTCGGGATCACCACGGTGGGGACGGCGTGGTGCGGACTGCAGGCGGCCCAGTGGAACGGCCGGAGCAGCGACCTGGCCCAGATCGCGTCACAGCGCCAGACCGAGGGAGCGCGTCTCTTCGGACTGGCGACCCAGCGGGTCAGCTACGACAGCACCGTGGCGGCCAAGTACGCCGAAGCCAGCCAGCAGGGCAACACCGCCCTCACCCAGTTCTACCGCCGGTCCGTCGTCCGACCGGACTTCCTCCCGGTGCTTGGACCGCTGGGAAGCCGCGGTGCGGGCCGGCGACGCGGCGGTCGGGGCCTTCCAGGACCAGGCATACCTGACGGCCCAGTTCGCGGACTACACCCGAGCCACGGACGAGGCGCTGCAGGCGGTCGACGAGAGCCGCCAGGCCGGCGAGATCGCGAACGGGTACGTCGCCACCACCATCATGCTGGCCGTCGCCCTGTTCTTCGCGGGCGTCACGTCCTCGTTCCGCCACCGGCCCGCCAAGGTCCTGCTGCTGCTGGCCGCCCTCGCCGCCACGACCTTCGCCGCCGCCCGCCTCGCCGGCTTCCCCGTCAGCTGACTCGCAGCTCGTCGCGTCCCTCGGCGGCGCGCACAAATGCCGCACCCCACCACACCGCTGCGCCACTATGGGCGTGACCACGCGACGAACCACGGATGGTGTGACTTGCCCGAGCCGGACGCGCATCGCCGTCGCGCCTCGTACCTCTACGGACTCATCGTCACCGGCTCCGTGCTGGCCGTGGCACCCACCTCGCAGCGACTGGTCCTGGTCGCGCTCCTCGTGCTGGGGACCCTGGTCGTCTACTGGGCCGCCGAGACCTACGTCCACTGGATCGCCGCGCGTACCCACCTCCAGCGTCCCCTCACCCGCGAGGAACGACGGGGCGTCGTGCGCGACGGATGGCCGCTGGTCGCCGCCAGCGCCGTCCCCCTTCTCCTGCTCGGCGTCGAGGCGGTCCTGAGCATCGAGACGTCGTTGGCGGTGGACCTGGCGCTCGCCGTCAACGCCGGACTGCTGTTCGGGGTCGGGTTCACGATGGGAAAGGCCGGAGGGCTGACCGGCGGACGGTTGGTGGTGTCCGCCGCCATCACGGGCCTGCTCGGCCTGGTCATGATCGGGCTCAAGGTCGCGCTGCACTGAGGGGTCCGGACCCAGCCCCATCTCACCCGTTCTGCATGACGACAACGGGCGACACGCACCGGAGGATCGACGTGCCGGTGGGCATCCGCACGGGATGGGCTCACCGGTACGCGCGACGCCCACCGAGGAGCCGACTCCGATGACACGCCAGGGAAACAGGGCGGCCGCACTGTCCGGCACCTTGGCGCACGACGTCGCCGTCCGGCCGTGGCGCTCGACGTCGGTGGCCTTCGTCGTCTCCCTCGCCGCGACGACGGGCGGGGTGGCCGTCGCCGACCTGCTGCTGCCGGGCTTCCGGGTCGACTACCCGGGCGGAGCGGTCGCGTTCGCCCTCGTGGCGACGGCCCTCGCTCTGCTCCTTCAGCCCCTCATGGTCGCGGGCAGCGTCCGGATTGGGCTGGTGGGGCATCCTGCTCATCGCGCTCCTCGGTCAGGCCGCAGTGGTGGCGCTCGCCGCCTGGTTGCTGCCCTGGGTCGAGGTCGACGGGTTCTGGGCGGCCTTCGCGGTCGGTTGGGTCGTCGGTGCGGTGGCGACGCTCGTCGGGTGGCTGACGACCTCGGGTACGGACGCCGCCTTCGTCAGCCGGCTCGTCCGGGACGCTCGCCGCCACGGGACGACGGTGCCCGACCCGGAGAAGGAGGGTGTCGTCTTCGTCCAGCTCGACGGCGTGCCGTTCCCGGTCCTGCAGGTCGCCTTCTCGGCGGGTACCGTCCCGACGCTGTCCCGGTGGATCCGGTCGGGAGGCCACCAGCTGTTCGAGTGGACCCCCAAGCTGCCCGCCACCACGCCCGCCAGCCAGATGGGGATCCTCCACGGCGTCATCGACGGGATCCCGGCCTTCCGGTGGTACGACCGGGCGTCCGACCGCGTGCTCGTCGCCAACCGTCCCGCGGACGCGGCCGAGATGGAGGCCGCCATGTCCACCGGACGTGGGCTGCTCGTCGACGGCGGTGTCAGCATCAGCAACCTGTTCACGGGCGACGCTCCGGAGTCCGTGCTCACGATGAGCCGACGCGCGGCCGGTGCGGACGCCACCCGCCGGGGCATCGCCCAGTTCGTCTCGAGGCCCGACGGCCTGGCGCGGGCACTGTCCCGGACGGTGGCGGAGCTGGCTCGCGAACGCTTCCAGGCCCGCCGGGCGATCCGGCGCGACGTGCAGCCACGGGTCCACCGCGGCTGGGAGTTCGCGGCCCTGCGCTCGGTGACCAACGGAGCGCTCCGGGACCTCAACACCGCCCTGGTGGCGGAGCACATGCTCCGGGGGACGCCGGCGATCTACGTGGACTACCTCGACTACGACGAGGTGGCCCACCACGCCGGTGTCCTGCGGCCGGAGTCACTGGCCGCGCTCGAGGCGGTGGACGGGGTGCTCCGGCAGCTGGAGCTCGTCGCGACGGTGGCACCACGGAGGTACCGCTTCATCGTCCTGTCCGACCACGGACAGTCGCAGGGGGCGGTCTTCGCCGACCGCTACGGCGAGGACCTGGCGGCGCTCGTCGCCCGGTTGGCCGCGTCGCCGGTGGCCGTCTCGGACGACGACGCCGAGGGGTGGGGCCGCACGAAGCTCGTCGTCGACGAGCTGGCCACCGGCGGTGGGCTGACGGGACGGACGATGCAGGCGGCATCGGACGCGATCACCAAGCAGGGCGGCGACGAGGCGGACTCGGTCGGGCCGCATACGCCGCGCACCGAGCACCTCGGAGGGCGACGAGACGTTCCACGTCTTCGGCTCGGGGAACCTCGGGCTCGTCTACGTGCGGAATGAGTCGACACGGTTGACCAGGCAGGAGCTCGACGCCAGGTTCCCCCACCTGGTGAGCGGGCTGGCCGCCCACCCCGGGATCGGCTTCGTCGTCGTCCTGGACGCCGACGACGGACCGGTGGTGCTCGGCGCCGCCGGTTCGCACCGCCTGCGGGACGGGCGGATCACCGGCGTGGACCCGTTGGCCGTGTTCGGCCCGGACGCCGCACCGTTCGTGAGGCGCGTCGCGGAACGTCCGGAGGCGCCGGACATCTACGCCAACAGCCTGCTCGACCCCGGCACCGAGGAGGTCGCCGCGTTCGAGCCGCTGGTCGGCTGCCATGGGGGCCTGGGCGGCTGGCAGGACCGCGCGATGGTGGTCGTGCCCAGCGATCTGCCGTTCCCGGCCGAACGGGTCCTCGGCGCGGACGCGCTGCACCTGGCCCTCGTCGCCATCCTCGAGCACCTCGACCACCGGAAGGGCCTCGCCGCCGGGGCCGCCCCGCTCGACGGCGCCGAGGCCACCTCCACGACGGTGTGAGGCATCCGTGGCCACAGCACACCTGAGCGCCCGACTCAGTCCGCTGAGGCGGTGGCTCATCGTCGCGCTGGCCCGGACGCATCGCCCTCCGCGTGATCGCGGGCGTCATCCGCCTCGAGCTGTTCGACCGCGCCATGGCGATCTCCGCCCAGCTGTTCACGTCGGTCTTCCCGATCCTCATCATGCTGTCCGGCTGGCTGGGAGAGTCCACCCGGACCCAGCTCGCCGAGTCGGTCGGTATGCCACCGGTCGCCCAGAGGGTGCTCGACGAGGTCCTGGACGAACCGACCGATGCGGCGTTCGGCGTGGTCGGCTCGCTGATCGTGTTGGTGTCCGCGACCAGCCTCGCGCGCGCCCTCACCCGGGCGATGGCGACGATCTGGGAGCTGCCCCGTCCGCGAACCCGGCTCACCAGCGCCTGGCGCTGGATCACCGTGGTCCTGGGGCTGGCGCTGACGGGCCTCGTCGCCCGCGCCCTGGGACGGTATGCCGAGGTGCTTCCGCCCACCCACGCCTGGTCGGTCGTCCTGACCCTCTGCCTGGACGTGATGCTCGCCGCGTTCATGCCGTGGTTGTTGCTCGCGGGTCAGGTCTCCGTGCGCCGACTCCTGCCGGGCGCGTTGGGCTACGCCCTGGCCATGCTGGCGGTCCGGCCGGCCAGCGACGCCTACCTGCCGCGCGCCCTGGAGCTGAGCGCCGAGCGGTACGGATCGATCGGGGTCGCCTTCGCCTACCTCACGACCCTCTACGTCCTGGCCTTCGTCTTCCTCGCGGCCCACATCGTGGGTCGCGCGGTCGTCGAGGAGCTGGATGCCCGCGCCGCACCGGTGCTGAGCGGGGTCGACCGGGTCACGGGGCGGTCGTCGGGATCGGCACGGGAGTCCCCTGGCCTGCGGCCGGTACGTCCACGTGCGGCGCGACAGCGGCACACTCGCGCTCGAAGGCGGCGGCCGAGTCGAGGAACCAGTCACGGCGCAAGCGCCACAGCACCGGTATGCGGAGGCTGCCCCAGTGGATCGGGACGGCCACGGCGACCCGGAGGCGGGCGACGACCCGCGCCGCCTCGCGGGGGTCGAGGTGGTCCCGCCCCAGCGTGAGGCCCCACCCGCCCACGGGGACGATCGCGACGCCGATGGGCTGGTCCTGCAGGGGTACGAGATCGGTGGCCGGGCCGGTGTCGCCCGCGAACCACACCGAGCGGGCATCGGTGCGGACGACGTACCCCAGGGCGGTCATCGCGGGGCCACGCGGTGAACGGCGCCCGTCGTGGTCCGCCCGCACCGCCGTCACCGTGACGGGACCGAAGGTCACCTCGTCGCCGGGTGCGACCTCGACCGTCCGACGCCTCCCCAGGCCCCGCACGTGCCGGGCCGCACCCGCCGGCACGAGGATCGGCGTCTCCGGAGGGAGCCGGGTCCAAGGACCGAAGGTCCAGATGGTCGCGGTGCAGATGCGAGACGAGCACGGCGGTCACGGGTCGGTCGAGGGGGGCCGCCCGATGACCGGGGCCCCAGCGCAACGGGCCTACGCCTGAGCCCAGCAGGGGGTCCGTCATCAGGCGGCAGCCGCCGATGTCGATGGTCGTCGTGGCGTGCCCCCACCACGTGACGACGTCGAGGGACGAGCCCGGCGGACCGTCGCGCTGGCTCACCCCGTCGTCACGTCCGTCCTCCGACCCTCGAGCGTGTCACCACGCTAGCCCGCAGTGGGTTGGCGGTCGTGAGGGCGTCGTGGGACTCCGCCGTCGCCGGCGCATCTCATGCGTACGGCGTGAAGACACGCGGCCCGCAACGGGAGAACATCGCGGTGGGCCCACGATCGCGCGCGCCTCGACCGGAAGGAGGGGATGTGGCCAGGCTGATGCTGCTGGGGTACCGGCTGGACGGGACCCGTGAGTCCGGGGCCCCCACCTCGGTCGCGGACGTCTCGTCGTCCCTCCACCGGCTCGGCACCGTCGCTGACGTTCGCTGGTTCGGGTGGACCGGGTCCGGTGATCTCACCCTGCGCACCACGGACGAGTCGCGCGACGCCTCCCCGGGCCAGGCCTCGTCGAGGTGCTGCTCGCCATCGCCCGGCCCGACGCGGGCCTTCGACCAGGGGGCCATGACGGGAGCGACGGCGAGACCGAGCGACGCGCGCGTCGCGTTCTCGAGGCGATCGGCCCCGACAGGGCGGCCCTGGTGTCGTTCGTCGAGGACGCGCGCGAGGGCGTGCTCGCGGTCGTGGTCGCCGGATCCCTCGGAGGGACACGCCCGACGAGCGCGACAGCCGACGACCGCCGGCTGCTGCACATCTCCGTCGACGAGCCGTCGCTGGCCGCCGCCATCGGCGATGCAGCAAGAGACCATGCAGGGGCGCCGGGCGTCGCATACACCCCGGCACGCACGGCCTCCTCAGCCCCGGCGGCCGGTCGGTCCCGGACGCTCCTCGGCCCGCGCGGTGTCTGGCGGGCCGGCCTGGTCGTCCTGGCGCTGGTGATGATCTTCCTCGCCGGGGCGTTCGTCCTCGAGGACGCCGGCTCCCTCGTCTTCCAGCTCGTCATGGCGCTCTTCGCGAGCATCGCGATGGAGCCCGCGGTCCGCCGCCTGTCCCGTCACATGCGGCGCGGGCTGGCCACCGGCGTGGTGATGGCCGCCGTCGTCCTCGCCACGCTGGGCTTCTTCTCGGCCTTCGGCGGCCTGCTCGCCTCCCAGGTCTCGAGTCTCGCGCTGGCCCTTCCCGAGGCGCTCCGGAGCCTCACCCAGTGGGCCAACGAGAACCTCGGGCTCACCCTGGACCCCACCGCCCTGGCCAGCAGCCTGAACGTCTCGCCGGCACAGGTCGCCAGTCTCGGTGCCGAGGTGGCCGGCGGCATGCTGCAGTTCGTCGCCAACCTGCTCGGCGGGGTCTTCTCGATGTTCACCATCGGCCTGTTCATCTTCTACTTCTCTGCCGACGCACCCCGGCTCAAGCGCTGGGTCGCCCGGCTGCTGCCGCCGCGGAACCAGAAGGTCTTCGTCGTCGCGTGGGACCTGGCCGTCCAGAAGACCGGTGGTTACGTCGCCGCACGTATCGTCCTCGCCGGGGTCTGTGGTGCCATCACCAGTCTGTTCCTCCTGGTGATCGGCATGGACGACTGGCTGGCCCTCGGGCTCTGGACCGGCGTCGTGTCGCAGTTCGTTCCGACGATCGGCACCTACATCGCCATCGCGCTCCCCGTCGCCGTCGGGCTGACCAGCAGCCAACCGGTCGACGGAGTCCTCGCCCTCGTGTTCGCGCTCGTCTACCAGCAGATCGAGAACCTCACGATCGAGCCGAGGATCAGCGCGGACGCCGTCGACATGCACCCAGCCGTGTCGTTCGCCTCGGTCCTGCTCGGCGCCGCCCTGTTCGGTGTCGGTGGCGCACTGGTCGCCGTCCCGGTCGCAGCGCTCGGTCTGGCGTTGTTCCAGATCTACAGCCGGACCTTCGACCTGGTCCCCGAGCTCGAAGCACGGCCCGACGAGAACGACTAGAACGGCAGCGCGGTCGGCTCCTCGCGCGCCGACGCCGTTGGTCGTCCGGCGGAACTCCGACACCATCTCGTAGACCACCCGACGGGTGCGGTTCATGTTGCCCAACGGACGGTGTGCCGGCAGGGCGTGCCACGGCGTGAAGGCGAGGTTCTCGCCGATGTCGAGGGTCTCGGTGGTGACGTCCTGACGCGGGATGCGGACCATCGCGACCCGTTGGAAGGGGGACAGCGCCTCGTCCCAGATCGTCAGCGAGTCCTCGATCGGCATACGGACCGGGTCGGTCTGCACCTGGACCATGAAGTCGAAGTAGACATCGCTCTCCGCGAGCTGCTGCGTCATCGCTTCGCGGAGGAAGTCCGGCCCCTCGGCCTCGGCTGGGCGGTTCGCCGCGTTGGTGATGGGCTTGGCGCTGAACTTGATCGCCTGAGGGCCGAGGAGGTACGGCACCTGGCTGAAGTAGCGGGCCTGGAGCGGGTTGTGGAAGGGCTCCAGGGACTGGCGCTTGTAGAGCGCCTCCTCCGCCGGGTACTCCTGGTAGTAGCGGGCCCGGGTCTCCGGCGTGGACGCCACGTGGAGGTCCTCGTAGCTCTGGAAGCTCTGCGCCAGGAAGCCGGGGAAGTTGATCATGATGAAGTCCTGCGTCTGCGCGGTCCGCTCGCGCTCGAGCAGCTTCTCCCCCTCCACGCCGAGCAGCTTGATCGCCATGCCTCCTGATCGCGGGAGGCGGGTGTCCGGGAACGGAGCGGTGTCGCCCGCGGAGAAGCGGACCAGCGCGTCGAAGGTGCGCGGTCGCGCGAACACCCCGTGACGCAACGTGTAGGAGAAGTCGTCGAGGACGATGAACTCCGCCTTGACCAGTCCGTGCGTCTTGGGATGGGCGTCACGCCGGACGGATCCCTGGGGGTACTGCCCTCGCAGCCGCTCCATCGTCAGCCGCTTGAGCGACTCGATGTAGGTCTCCTCGCTGGGGTCGATGGTCTCCTCGGCCAGTCCCGGCGTTGGGGTGTGTGGTGACGCGTTGGACATCAGGTTCTCCTGTAGGTCGTCGGCCCTAGGTCTCGAGATCGGCCAGCCAGCGCAAGGCCCCGAGACCTGGCGCGAAGAAGTACTCACCACCCCTGGTGGTGACGAAGGCCGGGAGCCCCTTGAGGCGCCGGCGGATCGGTTCGCGCGGGATGGTGAACTGACCGGCGCCGTCGTTGGCGCCGATCAACGGGTCCTTCTCGTCCTTGCTGGCGATGAAGACGCCGTTGTCCACCCATTCCTTCCGGATGAACTCGAACTGTCGCTCCAGGTCCGCCCCCACGAAGACGAACATGATTCCCCGGTCGACGCCGTCGTCCTCCAGCACACCCTCCGGCAGCATCGGGCCGTACGCCGTACCCCGCCGGAACACGCGATGGAGCCGGGTGACGCCGATGACGGAGGCGTCCCGAGGGTTCATCCGCCGCACGTGCGAGCCCATCGGGCACTTGAGGCCGCGCGGGTCGTCCTCCTCGTAGAGGAAGGCGTTGTTGCGGCGGGGATCGCCGCCCAGCTCCGGGTCGTCCCGGTCCGGCGCCAGCGCGAGCGGCGCACCGCTGGGCCAGCGCCCGACCATCTTCGCGGCCAGGAGCTCCTCCTCCTCGACGCTCGCGGCGTTGGCCCGCAGGTACTGCCGCCACGCCGCCACGTGGGTGTGGATCTTCATGAGGGCGAGGTAGGTGCCGTTCCGGCCCAGTGCCTCGGGGGACGGCATCGGTGTCGTCTCACCGAACTCGTTCTCGTACCCGAGGAAGAACTCCCCCGCCTTGATGGGCGGGTCCAACGGGTTGTTGCCGGGCATGCCGCTGCCGGCGATCGCCGGGTTGCTGAGGCCGTCGGCGAAGCCGAACGGGTTGCGCTTGTCGGCCGGGACATGGCAGTCCTGGCGCCAGATCGCCTCGACGCCCGGCATCGTCGACAGGGTCCTGCGGGCCGGCGCGAACACCGCCTCGAGCCGCTCCGCGTCGGGCGCCAGCGCGGAGATGCCGAGGTGGATCTCCGACCCACCGAACGGGGACTCCCAGTGCTCCGGCGCGCTGTCGCCCACATCACCCAGCGCTGCCGCACGGGCGGCCATGCCCTCTCGGAACGCCGGCGGGAAGCTGTCCAGCGACTCCTGTGGCACGCCGAGGGCCTTGAGTCCCTGGAACGTCAGTGCGGCGCTGACCCACGCCTGCGCGCTCGGGTCGGCCGGGTCCGTCGCACTGCTGAGCGCGGGGAGCAACCGACGCAGCAGCTCGCGACCGGCATACCGGTCGTCGATGCGCAGGGCGACGTATGCGCCGACGTACGGCAGTGGCCGCGGGTGCAGGGCCCCGTTCTGGATGTCCTCCAGCTCCAGCTCCACCTGAGCTCCCACTCTCACCGGGCCCGTCCGACTAGTCCGCCGCCTCGTCGAGCAGGGGCTTCAGCGCCGGATGCTGGAGGGCCGCCGCCGCGTCGGGGTCGTCGAGCACGGTCTGGAACGCCTGCTGGACCCGCAGCGCCCTGCGGACCTCCTTGGCGGTGACGCCGGGGTAGAAGGAGTAGGTGAGGAGCTCCTCGACCTTGTTCCTCTTCCAGAAGTCGATGAACGCGTCCTTGTCGCCCGGTCCGGGCCAGCCCTCGACGTACTTCCAGGCACTGTTGAACAGCCCGAGCGACGGGCCCGGAGTGATCTCCATGGAGTAGAAGTCGCTCAGGTAGCTGTCGTCATCGCCGTCGAACTCACTGGTGAACACCAGGTACTGGTCGTCGATGATGAAGAAGCGCTCGAAGTGCAGGATGCCCAGGGCATCGGAGCCGGCCCCCCACATGCCTCCCGCCTCGGCGGCCTTGGCCGCCGCACGGAGGTTCTCGAGCTCGCCCGGCTTGATCTTGGCGACGAGGGTGTAGGTGTTGGTGGACGGTTTCGTTGCGGTCGAGTCGGTCGGCTCGTTGGCCATGGTGCGGTCTCCTTCAAGGTGTGCCGGAAGTGGGCAACAGGTGGGTCGGCCTTTCGTTGTCAGGCAACCACGCCGTCCCAGTGCTCACATCACCCTCTTTGCATGACGCTGAGTGACGACAGGCAACGCGCGATGTCGTCCAGCGACGGTGAGTGCTGTTCATGTACTTCAGATGATGTGGCCGCCCAGGGCTCGTGGTGTTCTGCGGTCAACGGAATCACCACGTCGACCGGACTGAGGAAACTGTGGAGCGAGCAGAGAGTGATGTGCAGGACACGACACACCCCGTCGAGCGACTCAGCGTGCGACGTCGGCGGGGCGTCGCTCGAGTGCTTCAGTCATGGTCTCGGCGAGACGGTCGTGCTCCTCCCGGGCGGGAGCCTGGCGGTGGGGTACCTGGCGGACCTCGCCGACGCGCTGGCCGGCAGCGGGGTTCCGCGCGGTACGGGTGAACCCGCGAGGCGCCGGTGCCAGCACGGGGCCCATGGAGGGGCTCTCGCTCCACGACTACGCCGCGGACGTCGCCGGGGTGATCGACCACCTGGGCGTGGCGCCGGCGTACGTGCTCGGGCACGCCTACGGGAACCGCATCGCGCGTACCGTCGCCGCCGACCGCCCCGATCTCGTGCGGGGCGTGATCCTGGTCGCAGCCGGCGGGAAGGTCCAGCCGGCCGTAGAGGCGCAGAAGGCCTTGGCGACACTGTTCACGCCGACGGCAACCGAGGACGAGCTGCTGGACGCCATGCGGTGGATGGTCGGCGATCCTGACAACGCGGCTACGGTGTGGCAGCGGTTCAAGGATGACCGGGCGCCGGGGGCGGCCGCCGGACAGATGTCAGCGGCCATGTCCACCCCGCTCGAGGACTGGTGGGCACCCCCGGGCGACGTCCCCTACCTGGTGATCCAGGGCACGAAGGACCAGTCGGCGCCCGTGGCGAACGGGCACCTCTTGAAGGAGGAGCTCGGCGACCGCGTCACCCTCGTCGACATCGCCGATGCCGGGCACCTGCAGCCGCTCGAGGCGCCCGGTCCGGTGGCCGAGGCGATCATCGCGTTCGTTCGCTGACTCTCGGCGTCACTCTGACGGTGGGGTCAGCTGACGTCCGACGCCGGTGTACGACCGAAGCTCGGGACCTCGCCCGACGTCACGAGCGACTCAGCGACGTCGAGGACCCGGCGGTTGGAGTGTTGGCTGATGGTGCGTAGGAGCTGGAAAGCCTGCTCCGGCGTGAGCTTGTGCCGCTCCACCAGGATCCCGGTGGCCGTACCGATGAGGCGGTTGGACTCGAGGGCGACGTCCAGGTTCCTGGCTCGATCCTCGACCAGGCTCCCCTCGATGGCGATCGCCGCGTGGTCGGCGAGTACCGACGCCCGGGTTATCGCCGCGTCGTCGTAGGCGTGGGGTGATGCGCGAGTACATCGTGAGGACACCGAGAACCCGGTCCTGCATGGTCAGGCCGAACGACAGCACGGACCGGATAGGGGTGCGTCGCACCATCTGGGCGGCGTAGTCCCTGAACCGCTGCTCGGACGAGAGGTCGGCGGCCATGACGGCCCGACGCTCCTGGAAGGCGACCCATCCGGGGCTCGTCCCGGCGGCGCCGGCGATCTCGGCGACCACCGCCATCAGCTGCGGATCACTCGAGGCCCACACCCGAGCGGGCGTGCTGGTGAGGCGGTCAGCGGTGAGCGCGGCCGACCAGTCACAAGGGACCAGGTTCACGGCATGCGTCACCAGCTGCTCGAGGGTGGGTCCTACGCCGTTCGTCTCGGCAAGGTCCCGGGCCACGGCCGCGAATACCTCGACCGTGGTTGCGCCATGTGCACCCGGAGCCAGCACGCGACCATCTTGCCAGCCGACCCGCGTGTCGGCGCGACAGCGGCGTCCCTCAGTCAACCGGGCATCCTGCTCATCGCCCTCCTTTGGGGTGTGGCGACGTACGCCGGCCCACCGGTTGAGTGGGATACCCGTCCGCTCCAGAAGGGCAGCCCGTGATCGGCCTCGTCGTCATCCTGGTGACCGCCGGAATCGTCGCCGGCGCTGTGTCCCCGCTGCTGGTGCCCGGGCGCCGACACATGCCGGTCGTGGTGACCATGCTGCTGGGCATCCTCGGCTCGTTCACCGGCGGAGTCCTCGGCTACCTGCTCGTCGGGCGAGACGCCGACGCCATGGGTTCCGTGCAGCCGGCGTGGGTCGTCGGTGCGATCGTCGGCGCGGTCGTGGCGCAGGCGCTCTTCATCGCCTTCGGGCGCCGGCCGGAGACAGTCGAGACTGCGGCGATCCAGGCAGTCGCGCCAGTGAAGGACGGCGCCAGGAGCACATGTAGGCGTCGCCGAGCGCCTCCGTCGGCGTGCGTCTCTGATGGCGGTTGCGGTAGACCTGTGTCGACCTCATCGACGAGGAGGCATGTCATGACGATGCTGGCCCGTCTCGATCGCCTGCCGCTGTGCCGGCCGCACTACGTCCTGCTGCTGATGGGCGGGCTCGGCTACACCTTCGACGGCATGGACGCGGCGATCGTGGCGTTCCTGCTCCCGTCGGCCCAGAAGGAGTGGGGCCTCACGACCGGGCAGCTGGGGATCATCGGGTCCGCGACGCCGTTCGGCTTCCTCTTCGGCGCCGCGATCGCCGGGATCCTGGGGGACCGGATCGGGCGACGGGCGGTCATGATGTATGCGCTGCTCTTCTACTGCGTGTTCACGATCCTCGCCGCCACCGCTCCCAGCTACGAGATCTTCGTCGGGGCAAGGGTGCTGGCCGGGCTCGGAACCGGGGCGGAGAGCGCGATCATCGCGCCGTTCCTGGCCGAGTTCGTCCCGGCGGCGAGGCGCGGCTGGTTCCTGGGGGCGCTGGCCGGGTTCTTCTCGTTCGGCTTCGTCGGTGCTGCGCTCATCGGCCGCTTCGTCGTGCCCGCCTCCGAGCAGGGTTGGCGCTGGGCGCAGCTCCTCACGGCCGTCCCGGTCGCTGATGGTCCTGTGGTGGCGGCGCTCGTTGCCCGAGTCGCCGCGATACCTCCTGTTGCGCGGTCGGACCGAGGAGGCCGAGCAGGTCGTCGCGGACTTCGAGCGGCGTGCCGAGCGCGCCACGGGATCGCCGCTCCCACCGGTCCCGGCCGGCAGATGCCGAGAGCTGCGGCACCGATCGCCGACGCCGACGCCGCTCACGCCCCGCCGCGCCTGCTGGACGCGGTGCGGTTCCTGTGGAGTCACGAGATGGCGCGTCGCACGGCTGTCGTGTGGACGCTGTGGTTCGTCATCACGTTCTCCTACTACGGCTTCTTCTCGTGGATCCCGACGCTGCTGATCGAGCGGGGGATCACCGTGACCCGCAGCTTCGAGTTCTCGATCATCATCTACACGGCGCAGATCCCGGGGTACTTCTCAGCCGCCTGGTGCAACGAGCGGCTGGACCGCCGGCGCACCATCGCCATCTACCTCGTCGGGTCAGCCATCAGCGCCTTCATCCTGAGCCAGGTCGACACCTCCGCGGCCATCGTCACGGCCGGAGCGCTGCTGTCCTTCTTCCTCAACGGGGTGTATGCGGGGCTGTACGCCTACACGCCAGAGGTCTTCCCGACCTGGGTGCGCGCGACGGGCACCGGTCTGTCCAGCGCGTTCGGACGGATCGGCAGCATCACCGCGCCCGCCATCATCGGCTTCTTCGCGGCCGCGCTCGGTTTCGGTGGCGTGTTCACGATGACCACCGCGGTCCTGGCCGTCGGCGTGGTGGTCGTCCTGGTGTTCGGCCTGCACACGGCCGGTCGAGGGCTGGAGGAGCTGACCGAGACCGAACGGCTGCGCGCCCTGGCCGACAAGGTCACCCAACAGCGGGGCGGCGGATGACCTCGACGACCGAGGGATTCCCGAGCGTCGAGACCGCAGTGCGCGAGCAGGTCGGCGTCCGGTTGTTCACGGTCCTGGCGTGGGACGAGGCGACCAGCGCTCTCCACCGGGTCTACTCCTCACACCCCGTCGAGTACCCCACCGGAGGGCAGAAGGTGTTCCCGCGCGAGGCGCCGTGGATCCGCCGGGTGGTGGTGGAGCAGAAGCCCTACCTCGGGCCGGACCCGGAGTCGGTCGCCGCAGTCTTCGAGGACCACGAGCTCATCGCGTCGCTGGGCTGCGGCGCGGTCGTCAACGTGCCGGTCGTCGACGACGGCCGCACGCTCGGGGTGCTCAACCTGCTCGACGTCCAGGGCCGCTACTCGGCGGACTCGGTGTCGGCCGCGCTCCCGTTGGCGCGTCTGGCGATCGAGCCGCTGAGACAGTGGCATGAGACCCGCGCCCCGGAGAAGGAGGAGACGTGACGTCGGCGTTGCTGATCCGCTCGGCGAGGGTCCTGGACGTCGAGGGAGGCACGTACCTCGAGGACCATGACGTCCTCGCCGTCGACGGGCGGGTCGAGGAGGTCGGGCGCGGCCTCCGGGTCGACGACACCGTCGAGGTGGTGGACGCTGAGGGGACCACCCTGCTGCCCGGACTCGTCGATGCGCACGTCCACGTGACCGCCGGGACCGCCGACCTGTCGGCGCTGCCGGCGTGGTCCCCCAGCTACGCGACCGCGCACGCCGGACAGATCATGCGCGGGATGCTCGAGCGCGGGTTCACGACGGTGCGTGACGTCGGCGGCGCGGACTGGGGCCTGCCGCGCGCACTGGCCGAGGGGCTGCTCGTCGGACCGCGCCTGCTGTTCGGAGGCAAGGCGCTCAGCCAGACCGGTGGCCACGGCGACGGACGATCGGCCGGTGAGACCCTCGTCGACGCCTGCCCGTGCAGCCCAGGGCTGGGCCGGGTGGCCGACGGTGTGGACCAGGTCCGGGCCGCGGCCCGGGACGAGCTCCGCAAGGGTGCCCACCACCTCAAGGTCATGGCTTCAGGAGGCGTCGCGTCACCCACCGACCGGATCGACTCCACGCAGTACTCGATGGACGAGCTGCGCGCGGTCGTGGAGGAAGCGGAGGCGGCGAACCGCTACGTCGCTGCACACGCCTACACGGCCCGTGCGGTGAACCGAGCGCTGCGGGCGGGAGTCCGGTCCATCGAGCACGGGAACCTCCTCGACGACGAGACCATCGGCCTGCTGCTCGAACGGGAGGCATACCTCGTCCCGACGCTGGTGACCTACTGGGCGCTCAAGCAGGAGGGTCGGGACTACGGCCTCCCGCAGGACAGCTGGGAGAAGGTCGACGTGGTCCTCGACGCGGGACTCTCCGCGCTGGAACGCGCCGCCACGGCAGGCGTCCGGATCGCCTACGGGTCCGACCTGCTCGGAGGGATGCACCGTCACCAGGCCCACGAGTTCGCGCTCCGCGCCCAGGTACAGCCGGCCCTGGACGTGCTGCGGTCGGCGACGACGGTCGCCGCCGACCTCCTGGGGATGTCAGGGGAGATCGGGGTGGTCCAGCCCGGAGCGCACGCGGACCTCGTCCTCGTCGAGGGAGATCCCCTGGACGACGTCGGCGTTCTCGCCGACCCCGCCCGCAACCTCCGCGTGGTCGTCCAGGCGGGACGGGTCGTCGTCGACCGGCGATAGCGACCCGGACCAGCGGCCCAGCGGTGAAGTCACGCCGTGGCGCCGGCGAAGGCGGCGTCGACGGCATCGGCGAACGCGCCCATGGACGTGAACTCGAGGTTGTACGACCACTTCTGCGACGGCCGGGGAGTGGCTCCCCAGCCGGGCCGGTCGTGGCGGCGGTTGACCCACACCGACGGCAGCCCCTCGCGACGGGCGGGGACGTGGTCGTGGAACAGGCTCTGCGCGACGTGCAGGAGCTGCGAGCGGTCGACGCCGAGCCGGGGCAGGGTCGCGTCCAGCGCCCGGAAGTGGTTCTCGGCCGGCTTGTACGCCCCGACGTCCTCGGCGGTGATGACCGCGGCGAAGGTCCCGTGAAGGTGCTCGTTGCTGCCGGCGAAGCCAGCGCGGTGCACGTTGGACAGGATGACCAGCTGGTAGTGGGTCGCGAGCCGCTGCAAGGCATCGGCGGAGTCCGGGAAGGCCGGCCAGTCCGGCACCGACGCGCCCAGCCGGTCGGCCCATGCGTCGCTGACGGTCTTCCCCATGCCGGCGCCGGTCCGGCGGAACGCCTCGGCCAGGACCCGGGGGTACACCATCGACGGGTTCTCCCGCTCGACGGCCGCCTCCGCGTCGGCGTAGGCGAGCAGCAGCTCCTCGTCGTCGACGTCAAGACCGTGCTCGACCGCCCAGGGTCCCAGGACGGCCGTGATGCCGGCCTCCCAGTCGATCAGGGTGCCGTAGCAGTCGAAGCTGAGGGCCCTGAACGCCGTCAGGTCGAGGCCGGTCGTGGTCATGGTGCGGTTCCTCTCGTCCCGGATGGCCGGGGCTGACCCCTCACGTGGGCGCCGCGGCCGCTGAGCGGCTGTGTCAGCGCTCGGGTCTGGGGGCCGGAGCGATGTGAGCCAACAGCGTGCGGAGGGTCCGAGCCTCCGCCGTGGAGAGGTCGCTGAGCAGCTCGCGTTCGGCGTCGTCACTGGCCGCTCTCGCGCCCGTGAGGGTCTGTTGGCCGGCGACCGTCAGGACGATGACGTTGCGGCGCCGATCGGCCACATCGGCCTGGCGAGCGATGAGTCCCTTGCCCTCCAGGCCGTCGAGGAGGGCGACCATCGTGGTGCGGTCCACTCCCAGCCGTTCGGCCGCCTGCTGCTGCGACTCGGGCTCGCGGGCGTCGAGGAGCAACAGCACCGCCAGCTCTCGGGCGTTGATCGCCCCAGGGCTCCAGGTGCGTGGCGTGCAGCTCCTCCAGCCGGAGGAACGCTCGCTTGAGCAGGTAGCTCGAGGCGGGCACGGAGCTGCGGCCCGAGCTCGTCGTCCGACGTCCACCCGGCGATCGTAGTGCTAGCCTGATCGTCAGTATTACTGATGATCAGCGAAAGGACACATGATGACCACGCTCCTCCTCACCGGTGCCGGCGGCCTGGTCGGGTCCCGCCTGCTGCCCCGCCTCGTCGCGAAGGGCTACGACTGCCGGGCGCTCGTGCGTCGGGACCTCGAGCTGCCTCCGGGCGCGACGGCGGTACTCGGCGACCTCCAGGACGCCGGCGCCTTCGCCAGGCCGTGGACGGAGTGGACGCGGTCGTCCACCTCGCGGCGCTCTTCCGCACCGGCGACGACGCGGCGATCTGGCGGGCCAACCTCGACGGCACGCGCAACCTCGTGAGCGCGGTCACGGCGACGGCGCCTCGGGCTCGGCTCGTGATGGCCAGCACCGGCAACGTCTACAACCAGGACGCCTCCCGGCCGAGCCGCGAGGACGACCCCTGCGCGCCCACCGCCGCATACCCCGCCAGCAAGCTGGCCGCCGAGGAGCTGCTGCGTCTCAGCGGACTGACGTGGTCCATCCTGCGGCTGCCGTTCGTCTACGGCGACGGCGACGGACACCTCGCCTCGATGCCCGTCCTGGCGTAGCGGTTCGGCCTCCACCCCGCACACACCTACTCCGTCGCTCACCACCAGGACGTCGCCGCCGTCGTCGACCTGGCCCTGACCGGCGCGACGGACGGCCAGATCGTCAACGTGACCGACGACGCACCGGTCACGCGTCTTCGAGATGGCCCGGCTCGCCGGGCAACCGATCGAGGGCTCGTCGGAACCCCTGGCTCACCCATGGGCCGGGCGGATGGACTCGACACGGCTGCGGGCACTCGGGTTCCGCCCCTCCGTGCCCACCATCTGGGAGGCGGCGGCCACCGGGATCCTCTGACCTCGGCGGGCGGAGCCGGCGGGGGGACTCGAACCCCCAACCCCCTGTTTACAAGACTTAGTGCACGCGCCCCGTCTCGCCGGGCTGACCTGCGAAAACGCCACCCCACCCTCACCGTTCGGTTGCGCCGTGCGATTGATGTGCGATACGAGTGCTCGCACCTGGCCGCTCCTGACCACCCCTCGACAGGGCGGCCACCCAGGACTGCACGACGTGTTGACCATGCCTCCCGTCGCACGCCCGTGCTACCAGGCGTGGGGCTCGTGGGCGGTGGCCTCACGCCCTCCGGGTGGGCGCGGCCAACTTCGCCCAACTTGATGCACTCACATTGCCGATGAGGGCTCGTGCCGATGGGACCTTGTGCCGATGAGCACTCGAACCGACCGGAAAGCTCGGATTTCAAGTAGGCACCATGAGAGTTCCCGGGGCGGCGTCGCCGCCTCCGAACTGCAGTCAACCTCCGTGCGTGTCCGGCTGGTGGACGGTGTTTGCCGTTATCGGCGCCCCTCGGCTTGTTGCGCTTGGTCTTCCCGGGGGCTCTTGCTAGGCGCTCACGTAAAGCGACAAGCCCAGTCGGGTTGACCGGTTCCGGCAGGTACCAGCGCAGGCGGGCCGTCACCGGGTGTCAGGACCAAGTACTTCTCGCCAGATGGTTCCTCAGCAGCGCCCCGGCAACCCCGGCTAGGCAGGCGGGTTTCGGTATCGACAGTGACGAGACAATTGGTAGCCCGGACATGGTCTGACGGGTGGCTCGGGAGCCAGCGGAACCACCCCCTGCGGCGTTCTTCGCGTCACGCGCCATGGCCGGTCGCGTTTGGATTGACAGCTTCGACATCGAACGTGGCCTCGGTCGTGGTCTCGTTGGCGTCGCTGATCTCCAATGTCACCGATACGAACAGCGCTCCGCGCACCTGCTCTGTGACATCGTGCAAGACGAGGTGTGTCTGACTCCGCTCCAGTTGTACCCACTTCCCCTGCGGAAGGGGTACAGGCCAGGCGCCGGTCGAGAGGGTGACGCGAGGCGCGATTACGCTGCTGGCGCCGGACAGTGACCTGTTTTCATCCGACTCATTGAGCAGCCAGACATAGAGCGGGACGTCGTCACCCGGCTGCCAGCCCGCTGGGTCGTCCGGCGCTTCCAGGTGGGCATAGCGAATGGCTACACCGTTGACACTGAGGTTTGTGCCGGGTGCGTCGCCGAAGGTGTTCCTGTGGTTCGCGCACCCGGTCGTGGTGGCAAGGGCGAGCAGGGTCAGAAGTATTCGGCGACTCCTGGCACTGCGGTGGGGCTGGTGGTGAGTTGTCATGCCCGAGCACCGTGTGGCCGTGCTGCGGACATGCCTTGTTGAGCCGTTGTCGCCATCACAACGAACGACTCCGCCCGCGAGGCCGGACGCTCTGGTTCACGCTGCGATCAGGGGTGACGGCCAGAACAGGTACCGTGGCGTGGGAGAGGCAGTAGTGGCTCACTGAGCCCGACAACAGTCGGCGAAGGGTCCTGCACCGGCCGCGGCCGACCACCAAGAGCGATTCGTCAGCCGCATGCTCTACGAGCAGCGGGCCGACGCATCCTGCGACGACGACATCGACCACCTCGAGAGTCCATCTTTGCTCCGGAACAACGGACTCAAAGGCCTCTCGAACCATGGCTGGTGCGATCGAGACGTCCGGCGCCGTCTCCGCTTCCGGGTTGAGCTCCCCGGTCTCACCGAGCGTGACTGGGGATAGGGCGATGGCACCGGGTGCACCCAGCCGAGGGAACTGCGTCGGTCCGGCGGTTTCGAATTCAGGCGTGGCTTCCCAGCCGGTCTCAAGGACGTGAACAGCGTGCAGCGGCAGCGCGGTGGTCCGCGCATAGCACGCCGCCCACCCAAGGGTGTCCGATGCCGACGGTGACTCGCTCACGGCCACCAGCACACCGCCACCCCGATGGCGTTCGTGTGTTCGTTTCTGCAGCATTGGCTTTCCTCCCAAGATGGATTGTTGTTGTTTCAGCGGCGACGAACCCCGACTGAGCTTGACTACGGCGCCGTCGCGCGCCGACTGTCTGCGACGCACGCGCCGGCGACGCTCGAGCTTTGCGGGCAGTTGTGCGTCGAGCCGATGTGCGGTGAACTCCCGACGGGCCAAGAATCTGGTTCGCCAGGCTGCCCGTTGAGTGGTGGAACACCGACGGCTCTCGCGTTGGCGAGCGGAGTTGCAACGTTCGATGGCGATGCGCCATCGTGAGCACTGCCAGGCGGGTGACCGAGAGGTCGACACGGAGAGGACGGCGATGCCGACTGCGCGCCGCACCGGCAAAGCGTCCGCTCGCGACTCCGAGCTTGATCTGATCGTGCGCGTGGCTCGGGTCTTCGCTGCTGTGACGGCCGAGTCGATCGCACAGGCGGGACCATCGGTCACCCTCCCCCAACTGCGCGTCTTGGTTCTGGTCTCGGAGGCGGCTTCCGCCAGCAACACCGCGGTCGCGGACGCGTTGGGCATCCACTTCTCGAATGCCAGCCGCATCTGCGATCGCCTTGTGCAGGCGGGCTTGTTGCACCGTCGGGACGCTCCGGCGAACCGGCGACAGGTCGAGCTGACGGTCACCGCGGCCGGGGCTCAGCTGCTGGAGTCTGTCACCAGCTACCGTCGCGCCGCGCTGAGCGACATCTTGGCCGGCATTGCCCCCGAGGATCGAGGCACGCTTGCCACGGCATTCGAGATTTTTGCAGAATCGGGCGAAGCTCGGCACAGCGTCGGGACACATCTGATTCCCTGAGGCCGTCTCAAGCGTCGCCATTATCGAGAACGCTGGCTGACATCACCCTTGGCGTGGCCCGCTTGATGCGAGGACCCAGTCACCGCCCAACGTGTCTCGGACGCACTGCGGTCCATCCGCTGCGCCGGCCGGGCGTTGGAAGCCTGATCGCCCAGCGATCCAAGGGGCGGCAGTCCGATCTTCACCGACCGCTGCTGCCGACGCCTGCTCACTACAAGAGCAGTTGCTATGCCGGCGACGGTCAAGACGAGCAGAACGAGTACGACGGTCCACATGACTTCATCGACCTTCCTCGAGACGAGCGCGGCACCGTGCCGCCGACTCCTCAGCCTTCGCTGTTTCTTGCCGTGAGACAATAGTTGCGCCTTGACAATCGGATGACCGTTTGATGTTCCGCTACTGCGGTGTTCGTCAACGTGCGGCTCGACGCTTGATGGTGAAGGACGGAAGTCGAACCGACGCATCACTCATCGGCCCTGGGCGACGAGCGCATACACGGGCCGCTGTGGCGCAGCCCTCAGGCGTCATGGCAGGCCGCGACCTGGTGCCCGTGACGCCGAGGGCAGCAGCGTGACGGTCACCGCCACGATGGGCAGGTAGGTCAGGTGGACGGCGCAGCCGGTGACGAAGTAGGCCCAGTTCTGGTCTGGGATCCACCAGCTGGCGAGGGCCACGAGGGGTACGACGACGATGGCCGCAGCGTTCAGCAGCGCGAAGCCGACGATGCCGCCTGGTTGGTTGATGGGGCGTCTCAGCGCGCCGACGGCAATGACGACGAGGCAGTAGCTAAGAGTTGCTCCGACGACCAGGAGCCAGACAGCGAGAAACCCGGGGAACCCGTGCCGGCCAACGCATTGCGCGACGCTTCCGGCGACAGCGACGGTGAACCCCTGAGGGATGCTGATCAGGTGCGCGAGCTCGGTGGTTGTCTGCCGCCAGGATCGGCCCTGCGGTTCGTTGGCGCCCACGGCGTTCCCGGCCAGTGACATGTCAACCTTCCCTCGTCCGCGCGCCCAGCAATGGCACCGGACGCTCCTCGGTCAGCAGTTTCCACCGGAGCGCTCCCCGGAGCGAGGCTGGGCGGTGCGGATGGTGGCGTAGCACAACGCCACGGCATTCAGTGGATGTCGAGTCGTCTCAGCGCGGGGACGGTGGCCGCGGTGAGCGCGACGCCGAGGACGAGGAGTGCGGTGAGCTGACCGAGCTGCACTCCATCTGTGAGCTGGTTGTCACCGACGGCCCAGGAGAACGGTGAGAGCAATTGAAGATCATGCAGACCGGGAATCACGGGGGCGAGTGAGCTGAGGAGGTAGGCGGCGGCCGCTGCCGCGCCGGCGACGCCGGCCGCGGTGCCGGGGCGGCCGGTGACGGCGCCGGTCAGAAGTGCGACGGCGCCGAGGTCGTAGGCGAGGAGGGTGAGCGCGAGGGTCATTCCCAGTAGCGCGGTGGGGGCTAGGTGGATGTCGAAGGCGGGGCCGGTGAGACAAATGGCGAACGAGGCGGAGGGTACGGCGGCGGCGAGCAGGAGCAACGTGAGGGCCTTGTTGGCGAGGATGCGCGACCGGCTGAGCGGCAAGGTCGCTTGTAGTCCCAGGAGGCCGTTGGCGTCCTGGCCGGCGATGGCGGCGCTTCCGTAGCCGATGGTCAGCAGCAGCGCGAGTAGGGGTGCGAAGTTGGCGTACATGTTGGCGTTCACCCAGCCGGCGGGTGAGGTGATCGTGCCGGTGATCCCGAAGGCGGCGGCGACGGCGGGGTTGCCGGCGACCATCGCGTCGAGGGACGTGTCGTTCTTGAACGACGGGTAGATCGCCAGCACGAGGAGCAGGTAGGCCGCTGCCCCGACGGTGATGCCGATGAGACGCCGGCGGCTCAGGCGGACGTCCAGGCGGAACAGGTCAGCGCTCATCAGGGTCCTTTTCGTAGTGCCTGAGGAAGATCTCGTCCAGGTCCGCCTCCCGCGCGGTGAGGGTCTCCGGCGCCAAGGCGGCGAGAGCGGACAGTACGGGCGCCACCGGGCCGGTGTGCGTGAGGGTGAGTCGTCGCCCGGTCGCCCTTTGCAGGCTCACCCCGGCGATGCGCGTCAACGGCGAGCTGTCGACGTCGTGATCGAACTCGACCGAGATCGTCCGCGGTGCCTGGGCGCGTAGGTGCTCGACGCTGTCGTCGATGATCAGCTTCCCCGCTTTGACGATCGCGACCCGTTGGACCACTCGTTGGGTCTCGTCGAGGTCGTGCGAGGAGAGCAGGACGGTCCGACCGTCGTCGGTGGTCTCGCGCAGCAGGGCCGCGAACTCGTCCTGGAGCAACGGATCCAACCCGGACGTTGGCTCGTCGAGCACCACCAGGCGAGGGCGGTGCATGACGGCCAGGAGGAGACCGATCTTTTGCTTGTTCCCCTTCGACAACGTACCGACGGGCCGGTCGAGGTCGACATCGAACCGGTCGGCGAGCTGGTCCCGGTACGTGGTGTCCGTGAGCCTGCGCATCCCGCTGAAGCGGTCGAGGAGGTACCGCCCGGTCAGCGCCTCCGGCAGGCGCAGCTCCCCGGGAAGGTACCCGACGGCGGACAGGACGGCGGCCGGCTGGGTCCGGGGGTCGGCACCAAAGATCCGCACGCCGCCGTGGGTCGGCCCGTACAAGCCCAGCAGGCAGCGGATCGTGGTCGTCTTCCCCGCGCCGTTGGGTCCCAGGAGTCCCAGCACCTGGCCCTCCGGGACCGTCAGGGACACGTCGTCGACCGCGCGACGCCCGCCGAAGGTCTTGGTCAGGTGGGTGATCTCGACGGGGTGCGCGGTCACGTCAGGCTCCGGGGCTCGGCGAGGGCCACGACATCGCTGACGACCTGCCGGTAGACCGCTGACGGGTAGGCCAGGTCGACGGCGGCGCGGACCGAGGGTCGGTTCAGCTCCCCAGCGCGGTCAAGGAGCCGTGCGGTGGCCTGAGATTCCACGCCTCTCGCCAGCTCGACGGTTCGGGCGACCAGCTGGCCAATACGCTCGCGTACCGACTCATCCAGGGGCCCCTGGGTGGCGAGCTCGAGGCGGTGAAACTCCTCCCAGATGTCGCAGACCTCATCCAGATCCTCGTCGCTGAACGCGTCGACGAGGGCGACGATGTCCGGCGGCAGCTCCCCGGCGTAGCACGCCAGCTCCAGCAGGTCGCGTTCCCGACGGATCGCCTCGGCCACCGCCGGGGTGTGCGGCCGGGCCAACAACGCCGTGTACAGCCGGACCAATGACGGAGGGAGCGGTGACAACCGTCCCTGCGTGGTGACCCGTCGAAGCAGCGTTGTTACCCGCTCCCGTTGCACGGACAGTGCGGCGATCTTGGCGTCGATCGACGCGAGCACGGCACCCAAGTCCTCGACCGCCAGGCTGCGATCGTCGGCCCCTTCCGGTGGCCTCAGCAGGTGCGGCACCTCGGCGAGTGGGACCCCGGCATCCACCAGCCACCGGATGCGCATCAGTCGGGTCAGGTGGACGAACCCGTAGGAACGCCACGTCCCCCGCTCCTCCGGAACAGCCAGCAGCCCCAGCTGGTGGTAGTACCGGATCGTCCGCACCGTCGTCCCCGCTAGCTGCGCCAGCTCCTTGACCCGCACCAGCCCATGGTCGACTGCGACGCGACGTCACTGTCAAGCACCACTACGCGGAGGCGGCTACGAGCGGCTCGTCGGTGTTGGGTGGCGATGGGCTAGCGCCCGTCGGCGGCTGTCGCGCAGGTGGGGGCCGGGCCAGCCGCTCGCGGGGCCGACGAGGATCAGCAGGCTGGGCATTAGCACCGAGCGGACGAGGAACGCGTCGATGAGGATGCCGATGGCCATGGCGAACGCCAGCTCGCGGAATGGCGTGAGAGGTATGAGGACCAGCATCCCGAAGCTGACGGCCAGGGTGAGGCCAGCGGCGGTGATCGCCCGCGAGGACTCGGGCATCGCCTTCATGACCGCCTCTCGCAGCGGTAGGCGTGCGGCCTCGCTCCATACCCGCCCGACGCCGAAGATGTTGTAGTCCGAACCGAGCGACACCAGGAGCACGGCCGCTGCGAACGGTACGTAGAACGTCAGGCCCTCGTTCCCGGCGACCCGTTGAAACAGTAGGACGGTCAGGCCCAGCGAGGCGGTGAGTGCGAGCACGCTCGAGGCCAGCAGGAACAGTGGGGCAACCAGGGCCCGGAGGAAGACGATCAGGAGGAGGAGGTTGACGATGATGCCAGCCAGGGCGATCCGGACCAGGTCCTCGCCGGTGGACTGGACCAGGCCCTGGGCGAGTGCGGTGTCTCCCCCGATGCTGACCTGCGCGTTGGAGAGTCCGCTCCGGGAGGCCAGGGTCGGCATGAGGTCCCGGAGCCGTCCGAGGTTCTCGATCGCCGTGGCATCGAGTGGGTCGTTACCGAGGATGACCAGCATGCGGGCGGCGTTGCCGCTGGCGGCGAGGACGACGTTGTACTCGTCCCCCGTGATGTTCTGAGCCGGTCCGATCACTGCGGCTACGCCTTGCTGGCTCTGGATGAGGGCTTGCAGCGTGGCGAGCTGGTCGGTCTGGCTGGTGATCCCCTGCCCCTCGATGAGGATCGTCGTCGGGGACGTGATTCCCGGCGCGAACGCCTGGGCCGCCGCCTGCGATGCGCGGCTGACCGGGTTCTCGGCCGGTAGCGAGCTGCGTGAAGCCCACCCCGAGGTTGAGCTGACCCACGCCCACCGAGGCTGCGATCAGGATGGCTGCACCGGTGAGGACGACAAAGGCGGCCGTCCTGCGCCGGGTGAGGTAGCGAAGAGGGTTAGCGCGTGTGCGTGCGCTCCGGAAGCGGGCCCATGTGCCGCCACGAGGCTTGCGTTCAGGCGCTAGGGGGTCCCGCGGCCAGAACACCCACGGACCGAGCATGGCGAGGATGGCTGGGACCAGCGTGACCGAGACCGCCAGGCCCACAAGCACCGCCAACGCCATCGCGGGACCGAAAGCACGGAAGAACTCCGACTTCGCCGCCAGCAACGCTGCCGTCCCGGCGGCGACCGTGATGCCGGCGGCGGCGACGATGGGGGTGTCCGTGGCGACCGCGCGCACCACGGCGAGACGCCAGTGCGGCGCCTGCCGGATACGCCCCTGCAAGGCCATGACGTAGAAGATCGTGTAGTCGGTGACCACGCCGAGCAGGAGCGCGACCAGGAGCGGCTCCAGCTCCGCCGGCGTGGCAACGCCGAGCAGAGCACCCAGCAGCTCGGACAGGTGAATGGTGACGACGAACGCCACTGCGGCGGCGACCAAGGCGACGAACGGGGCGACGATGGAGCGGAAGGTCAGACCGACGAGGAAGATGATGGCGACGACCGTCAGCAGCTCCAGCCGTGGCAGGTTCGCCGCTACCAGAGCCGCTTGTTGCGCCCGGGCCGGCACCGAGCCCGCCACCCCCACGACATGGTCTTCCGGACGTTCCAGGCGCTCAACAATGTATCGCTCCGCCGCTTCCTGCTGGCTGGCAAAGCTGGCGATCGGGTCCATGAAGAGATACGTGACCACCCCCGTGTTCGCCTCCCCGGATGCCCCAGCGATGCGGAGCGAGTTGGACAACGGGAGGGCACCCAGCAACGGCCACGCCGGCTTAGGACCCTGGTTGAGGGCGATCCCGTCCAGCACCGACTCGGCCTGGACATAAGGCGACAGGCCTCGTGCATCCCGTTGCACCACGACGGTCCTGCTCGACAGCGGGAAACCGAACTCCTGAACCGACCTCAGCTCCGCCCGGATCGCCGGGCTGTCCAGCGGGATGATGCTGGCCAGCTCGTTCGTGGAACCGGCTATCGGCGGCAACACGAACAGCACGCCGAGAATCGCGGCCCACCCCAGAACGACGGGCCAACGCCACCGGACCACCTGCACCGCGTACCGCTCCGCCCAGTGACGGCGCGCCTTGCCGGTGGCTCCGGACAGCGGCGGTGAAGTCTCGTCTGGAGGCGGTCTCCCAGAAGGTGTGCCGGTCACCTCGGCCACAGAACCTGGGGCGGTGGACCGCTGCGCGGCAGCGTCGCACCCCACTTGCGGCGGTCCCGTGCCGGCCGCCAGTCGGGCGAGTCGACGCCGCCGTTGATGGCGGCCATGCCGGAGCGCCTATCCACCATCAGGGCCGTAGCGGACAACTGCGAAGCCATGCCTCGGTCTACCTCATACGGCCACGGTCCGCCACACTGCCGTGAACGATGACACCGAATGTGACGGCAGCATGTAAATCCCCTCGTTCTGAAGGAGATTCAACGAAGGCCAGGTGGCGGTTATCGGACAGCCACATGAAGATCTCCACGACGAGCGTCGGTGGAGGGGCCGAGTCCGAGTATCCCTGCGAAGGTGGATCGATGTCAGGAAATGAGGAGACATCATGACGACGCCACCAACAACTCCACCGCGCGGGCCGGCACCGCCGCAGGGAGCCAGGCCCGACAGACCCGCAGGCGGTCCGATGCGGTGGGTCGTGCCGGCGGTCACCTTTGTGGTGGGCCTCGGGATAGGAATGCTGATCCTCGGCGCCATCAGGTCCAGCAGCGGGTCCATCTCCGCCGAGACGCCAACGGTGACCACGACCGTCACCAGCGCACCGACGGGGACTGCAGGTGCGTCAGGTACGGCCGGTACGGCAGTGGCCACGGCCCGGATCCCCGCCGAGTGCCTTCAGGTCGACGACGACGCTCGGCGACTGGCGGATTTGGCGAACCAGGCGGTCACCGCGGCCGGGAGTCTCGACGCCGGACGGCTGAGCGACATCGTCCGCCAGATGGGTGAGACGCAGAAGACCTTGAGCACGCACGCCGCGACCTGCCGGTCGGCAAGCGCCACCGTGACGACCGCCCCTCCCGTCAGCACTAGCGCGACCGCGACCGAAAGCGGCCGCACCGTCACGAGTCCCACGACACCACCGTCTCCGTAGCGCCTGCCTGCGGGCGAGCCCAGCCGCCGGCCAGCGCCTCTCTGGCCTCGGCGGCGAGCCGGCTGAGGTTCTTCTGGTCCGACGGGTGGAGTCCGGAGTTCTCGACCGCGTCGTCCAGCGCTGCCAGCTGGGCTTTGATGGCTTCGCGTTCCGCGGCACGGGTCCGCCAGGCCAGCTCGGCGAGCAGTCGGTACAAGCGTGCGCACAGATCCGGATCGCCGGAGCCATAGACGCGAGGTTGGGTGAGCGCCTCGGCCAACAGCTCAGCGAAGTCTGGTTGACGGACGACCACCCGCAGGACGCCGTCGTCGTCGTGCAGTGCGCGCGGTCCGAGCTGTCGTTCGGCCAGCTCGCCCAGCAGTGCGGACAGGTACCCCACGGCATGCACCGCAGTAGTCGGGTCATTGATCCCGGGAGACAAGGCTTTGACGGCGACATCGGTCAGCTGGCGAACTCCGAAGCTGACGTCATCGGCGGCCGACCGCTCATAGCCTGTGACCAGCGAGCCTCCGATTGCGCGCTGCAGCTCAGCCCGTTGGTCGGCGTCGAGTGGTTTCCCTCGGCCCCATACCCAGCCCACGGGCACTCCCTTGACCACGGAGCTGCCGGGTGACTGGTCGATCAATGCAACCGCGTCGGCCTTCATGGTGGCGCGGACGACGGCCTGCGAGTCGACGCGCAGGAGGAAGCCGGACTCTACAGCGACGATGGGGTGGGCGCCGTCGGGGACAACGCGCAGCCCCCGCTCCTCGCCCCGGTCGGGCAGCGTGGTGCGGAGCGTCGTTGACGCTTCCTCGTGGACCTGACGCAACATCGTCTCGACGCGGATCTGACGGACCACATGCGCCAGGAACAACACCAACGTGATCACACTGGCAGCGGCCAGCAGGAACGAGAACGTGATGGACAGCCGCGGGACGAGGTCCACCCCTTGACCCTCGCCCGAACGCACCGAGCGAAGCACGGTGAGCGAGTACGCGAAAGTCGCCAGGAACAGGGCCAACGTGCCCTGCACCACCAGGTCGGCGTTGAAGGTCCTCAGGAGCCTGGGCGAGAACTGGCTGCTCGCCAGCTGCAAAGTCACGACGGTCAGGGAGAACGTCAAAGACGTGACCGTGATGAGCGAGGTGGCAACCGTACCCAGCACCGTGCGCGCCGCACTGGCGTCACCGTCGAAGGCGATCTCGGCGAGCCACGCCGGCAGTGATGAGTCAGCCGAGAGCTCGAGGCGGGGAAGGAGATACCCGAGGATGAGCGCCACGACCACCGCCAGCGTTGGTAGCGGCCACAGCCGGGTTCGGACGCTGTCACCGAACCGCACGAGGACCTGCCCGGGAACCGACACGCCGCAAACCTACTCAGGCTGCAATGCTCGACTCCCTCCTCGGCCCGGTCAGCCAGAGCTTGCTGCGCGGTTAACAGCCGGCCGTCGTTCCATCCAAGGCGACTCCGCGTCGCAAGGCTTCAGGTCCGCGTGGCGGGCGGCGAGACGGCTCACAGGATCTGCTCCTGCAACACCGGAACCGCACCGACCCCGACAACCTCGTGCTCGGAGAAGGACCGTGGCGCTGCCCACGAGGACCATGACCGAGACCCTTGTCGGGGCCCGCTCCTTGTGGCCGCCGCATGGCGCTGTCGGGGGCGGGGACGCCCGGCCTTGCCGCTGTCGGGGCGGGACGCCCAACCACACGGGGAGTCGCAACCCGGTCATCGCAAAGTCGATCAGGAACCCCGGCACATGCCCACCGGTGGTGTTCAATCTAAGCGCCCCTAAAGGGGGCTGAACCGGCTGTGTGGTCGGTGATGAGATTGCCCACCGCCCAAGTCGTGTGCTCCATGACGGCGGCAGACGCGGCAGCGTGTCGCCGGACTCGATGGCGTCGACGATGACGTCGTGTCTTGGCACGTCCGTGATCACACCGCGCGGTCGGTGCCGGCGAACATGATGGACAGGCGGATCGACCCTCGAGCGACTGCCAGGTGCGAAGGAGGGTCTCGTTATCGGTGAGGCGGCAAAGGGTTCGGTGAAAGGCGAGGTCCGACTCAATCCGGCCTTCGGGGATAAGGGCGATGGCTTGTGACCCGAGGGTTCCTCCGTCGCTGCCGGTGCAGCGTCAACAAGGTTCGTTGAGGTCAGGTAGCCACGCCGCGGCCTCGTCGCGCAGCGGTACTTGGGCGTCGAGCAGGGACAGGACGCCGACGGTTCCGATGGTGACTCGTTGGATCAGCAGGTTCCGTACGGATAGGTGGAGCTTGCGCTGTGTTCGGGAGGCCGCAGACCGCGGATCGGAGACTCGGGTGGTCTGCGAACGCAGCCACGCTCGGGTGAAGTGGAAGGTCTTGTCTCTCAACGGTTCCATGAACGAGTCGACGAGGGCTAGCAGGTCCTCGGGTGCCACGTCCGTGCCCCGTACCAGGCCGGTTTCCGTGGCGCTGTGGAGGAGGGCTTGAGCATCGCGGTCGCGTGCGGCGCGGAGGAGAACGGGAAGGCGGGGCGGCCAGCCGTAAGGGGTGAGTAGTGTCGCCCCGTAATCCAGCACCGCGAGCCGGTTGTCATCGGTGAGGCGGAAGTTCCCCGGGTGGGGGTCTCCGTGCAGCCTGCCAACTCGTGTGGGACTGGCGAGCAGGAATCGGGTAAGCAGCAGGCCGGCCCGGTCGCGCTGCTGTCTGGTTCCCTGCGAGGCGATCTTCGCTAGCGGGGTTCCGGTCACCCACTCGGAGACCAGGACCTGGTCGGTGACCTCGACGACGTCCGGTACCAGAAAGTCGGGGTCGTCACGATAAGCGTCGGCGAAGGCTTGTTGCGCTTCTGCCTCCTGGAAGTAGTCCACCTCGTCCATCAACCGGGCTCGCAGCTCGGTGAACAAGGCACGTGCATCCATACCTGGCACGGCGGTCCGAAGCAGTGGTGTCAGGCGGTTCAGCTGCTTGAGGTCCGAGGCGAGGGCCTCAGCCGCCCGCGGGTACTGCAGCTTCACCGCAACCTCCTGACCGTTTAGCCATACCGCGTGGTGCACCTGTCCGATGCTGGCCGCGGCTGTGGGTTGGTCGTCGAAGACGGTGAACAGCGTGCGCCATTGACGGCCCAACCCCCTGGCCAGTGCATCGTGGACCATCGTGGCGGGCATTGCGGGCGCCGCCTCCTGCAGTCGGGTCAGCGCTTGCGAGTAGTGACCTCCCATCGGCTCCGGCATGGCAGCTTCCATGGCGGACATCCACTGGCCGACCTTCATGGCGCCACCCTTTAGCTCGCCGAGCACGGTGAACAGTTGCTCGGCCGTGCGAGCCTGTACCTCGGCGGCTACGAGCTCGGCGGGTCGGCCTCCAACCCGTCGGCCCAGCCCCACCACGCTGCGACCGGCGAAGGTCATGGGTAAGGTCGCCAGCCGCGCTGCTCGCGCCGCCGCACGTATCGGCAGGTCCGGCATGGTGCCATGGTCTCAGCAGTGGTGGTCCATCTCAGGCCTTGGCAGCCGGCCAAGTCGGCACGACCCGCTCAAGCCGGCGTCGTGCTGAACCCGAAGCAACGCCCGGCCATGCTCACCGCTTGTGCGGCGCAGCGCGGTGGGGCGATCGCGTGCTGTTAGATGGTGGCTGAGTCAGGTCGCGTGCCAAGCGGGCGACATGCTCAAGGAGCGCCGGGAAGTCTGGTCGGCATCGCTTCAGCGACCGCTGACGCGATATTCGACCGAACGGACGACTGGTGATCGAGTCCATCTTGCTCGGCCCTCGATGGCGAGCTCATGTTGCGATGTCGGTGTCCCGTGACCACCGCGATCCAGTGCCTGGCCCCGATCGGGCCGCTGCTGCGGATCGAGGAGCGCGGTGACGGCCGCCTTCGCGGTGGTCTTGTTCGCGGCCGCGTACGCGCTCATTGCTTCGGAACGGCTGCCCAAGATGGTGACGGCGTTGGGCGGCGCCGGCGTGCTGCTCGGTCTCGGTGTGTTGACGTCGGAGGAGGCGTTCTACTCGGCCGAGACGGGTGTGGACTGGGACGTCATCTTCCTGCTGCTCGGGATGATGATCATCGTCGGGGTGCTGCGCCGCACCGGCGTGTTCGAGTTCGTCGCCATTTGGGCAGCCAAACGCGCCAAAGGCTCCCCCTTGCGGGTCATGGTGCTGCTCGTCCTCGCGACGGCGGTGGCGTCGGCACTGTTGGACAACGTGACCACCGTGCTCCTAGTGGCACCGGTGACGTTGTTGATCTGCGACCGGCTCCAGATCTCACCGGTCCCCTTCCTTATCGCCGAAATCCTGGCATCCAACATCGGCGGCGCGGCGACGCTGATCGGAGATCCGCCGAACATCATCATCGCCAGCCGGTCCGGCCTGACCTTCAACGACTTCCTGCTCAACATGGCCCCCTTGGCCGCGTTGGGGTTGGCCGCGCTCTTGGCGATGCTGCCGGTGCTGTTCCGCGGGTCGTTCTGGGCGGACCCTGACCGGGTGGCCGACGTCATGGCGTTGAACGAGCGGGACGCGATCACGGACGGTCGCCTGCTACGGATCTGTGGGGCCGTTCTGGCACTGGTGTTCACGGGCTTTATCGGGCACGAGATCTTCCACATCGAGCCCTCGGTGGTGGCCCTGGTCGGAGCGGGGCTGCTCGTCCTGCTGTCCCGTAGCACTCCGAAGCAGTACCTGCCCAGCGTCGAGTGGGAGACGCTGCTGTTCTTCGCCGGTCTCTTCATCATGATCGGCGCCCTGGTGAAAACCGGCGTGATCGGCCGGCTGGCGGAGGCAGCCGCGCAGGCCACCGGTGGTGACCCCCTCAGGGCGAGCATGCTCATCTTGTTCGTCTCCGCGCTGCTGAGCGGGATCATCGACAACATTCCCTACGTCGCCGCGATGAGCCCAATCGTCCTCGAGCTGACCCAAAGCATCGACAACCCGACCCAGGCCAACGCGCTGTGGTGGTCGCTGGCCGCCGGCGCGGACTTCGGCGGCAACCTGACCGCCATCGGCGCCAGCGCCAACGTCGTCGTCCTGGGAATGGCCAAGCGAGCAGGTCATTCCATCTCCTTCTGGGAGTTCACCCGAAAGGGCGCCACCGTCACCCTCGTCACCATCCTTCTGGCTGCCCCGTACTTATGGCTTCGCTACTTCGTACTGGCAGGGTGAGACGGGTGCGAGGACGTCATCAACAGCACAGCCGCCTGCGCACTGAGCCAGCCGGCCGCCGTTCCGGGCATACGCTCCTCCGTCCGCAACGGCGAAGCTAACCACCACCTAACTAGGCCACAGCGCGGAGGAGCAGACATGAGCGACACCGAGCGTTATGCCCTCGGCATCCTGCTGGCCAGCGCCGCCGCCCTCGCGGCGGTGCTGCTCAACCGACTCACGCAACGGTCAAAAATCCCGACTCCGTTGTTCATGCTCGTCGGCGCTGCAGTGCTGGCCAACCTCGTCCCCGAACTCCGTATGCCTGACGCCATCACGGTCGAACACGTCGTGACCATCGCTCTGGTCCTCATCCTGTTCGACGGCGGCCTGCACATCGGCCTGCGCCGGTTCCGAGCAGCCGCGCTACCGATCGCCTCGGTTGGGCTGGTGGGAACGTTCCTCACCGCTGGGGCAGGGGCCGTGCTCCTGCATGCCGCCTTCGGCCTGGACTGGTACTTGGCCGTCCTGGTCGCCACCGCCGTGGCCCCAACAGATCCTGCCGTCGTGTTCTCGGTGCTCGGCCAACGTCAGATCCGAGGCCGAAGCGGCACCATCCTGGAAGGCGAGAGCGGCGCCAACGACCCCGTCGGCATCGCGCTGATGGCCAGCCTGCTGGCAGCAGGAGCGCTGACCTGGCAGGGCGCCGGCCAAGTCGCCACCACGTTTGCCCTACAGATGGTGGTCGGCGCCGCAGTCGGTGTCCTCGGCGGGCGGGGCCTGGTGTGGTTCACCCGCACCGTCCCCCTCCCAAACGAAGCGCTCTACCCCCTGCGCAGCGTGTTCTGCGCATTCGCGCTGTACGGAATAGCGACCATCGCGCACGGCTCAGGCTTCCTGGCCGTCTTCGTCGCAGGGATCCTCGTCGCAGACGCCGGCGCACCGTACAAGCGCGAAGTGGAGCGCTTCCACTCAGCGCTCGCCAGCTTCGGGGAGATCGTGGCCTTCCTCGTCCTCGGGCTCACGGTCGACCTCGCCGTCGTCGCTAACCCCAACGTGTGGATCCCCGGCATCGTGCTCGGCGTCGGCCTTGCGGTTGTCATCCGACCGCTCGCCGCCGGGCTATGTCTCCTCCCGGCACGGCTCCGGCCGAACGAGCTGACTTTCGTCCTCTTCGCCGGACTCAAAGGAGCCGTCCCGATCCTTTTGGGCGAGTTCCTCAGAGCGGCCCAGGTCCCCGACGCTGAACGGCTCTACGGGATCGTCGTAGTCGTCGTCGTCTTCTCCGTCCTGGTCCAAGGAACCCTCGTGCCGGCCCTGGTGAAAGTACTTAAGCTGCCCAGCCGGACCACGGAGATCGAGCCCTGGACCCTGGGCGTGCGACTGCGCGCTGAACCCGAAGGAGTCCACCGGATGCGCGTCGCCGAAGGGTCCCCCGCTGACGGGCAGACAATCACCGACCTTGCAGGCAGGGTGGGTGACATGTGGGTGAGCATCGTGGTCCGAGACGCCGAACTGGTCACCGTCCGCGACGACACACCCCTGCAGGCCGGCGACGACGTGGTCATCCTCGCCGGTCCCGAGATGGAAACCGAGCTCAAGGAACAGTTCTCACCACGTCGCTAGTAGACCAGGCGCATTCGGACCATCGGCACCTCGCTGTGCAGAACGCGTCCCCGCGACACCCTCACGCGTCGCGTGTCAGCTGGCTCAGCCGGGACAGCTGGCAAGGTCACGATCCAGAGCCGCCCGAGCCGCGCTCATGTCATTGCCAAGGCTTGCCAACGCGGCGGCGTCCTGACGTTGGACAGCGCCGCTTGTGCGGTCCGCGAGCTCCGCAATGTGTCGCGCATCGTCGATCACCTGACGGCAGCCCGCGACCAGGCCCGACGTGTCCTCGCCCTGTAGAACGTCCCCCACCCCCGGCATCGGCCGAGTGCCCGCGACGATGAACGTTCCGAGGAGCAGCCCCAGCATGAAGATGACCGCCGGCCGAATCCACCCCGGCTCCCAGTCCACGCTAGGGGTCCGAACGGGCACACCTGGTCGATGCCCTCGACTCGAGGTCGGACCTTCCGTCATCGCGCGCTCCTCATTGATCGCTTCCAGGAACAATAGAACAGCGTGGCTTGGCCCACGGGGGGTTGAAGCGCGACCCGGAGCGGCGGAATACGGTGTCGCCAGATCATGGCGGCGTGAGCCTTCCCTCTCACCAGTTCTCGCTCCACATGCACGACGCTCGCCATAACGCTGTCGTCGGCAGGACCGACCTAGCCGCTGTCGGGGCGGGACGTCCTCTCCTCCGCGAGCGTGGCGCTGTGCGCCTGCGGCGTGATGGAGGGAGCCGGCCCGCAGGTTGGGCAGGACGATGCCGAGATGGTCGCCATGAGCGCGACGGGCCCCGACCCGGCCCCAGCCCCTGGGGCGAATGGGCCGGGGCCTGCCCTCAGAGCGTCCTTATCGGGGATCGGCGCCGAGTTTCCTCGGCCCGCGGAATAGCGACGCGGGGTCATACCGAGGCATGGAAAGCCTAAAACCCCGCGGTCCAACGCGCTCTTTGAGATGCCTGGGAGAATCCGCCATGCAGCCCTCATGACCGCTGAAGCCGCCTGGCCCGTGCAGGTGCGCCTTCGCCTGCCGGGCACGGCGGGTTGCCGGATCTGCCGACGCGCACTCCTGCCGATGAGCACTCGTGCCCATCGAGGCGGGACGACCCACCCATGCAGCGCTGCAAGTCATGTGGAACTTCAGGATTGCGCCGAACCGGAGGATGCCTGCTGCGGTTGAGTCGGACCTAGAAGGGTGGGCCGCCCGAGGGTGGCTACGGCGAGGCTCACAGCGGGTGGCTCACCACGGTCGCGGCCGCGGCATTGTTGGAGGTCCCGTTGCCGGAGCTCGGCGTCCGTCGTCATTGAGGTTGTGGCTTGCTTCGGCCACCGTTTCAAGAGGTCCCCACGTCTGGGGTTGACCCATGCAGCGGGCGACGGTGAGCTCGTCAGCTTGGCGCCGCAGCGAGACTCGCACGTCGCGTCGAGCGGGAGGGCCGTGCCTCAGCAGTTGAGCATGTGTCCGTGCTCAGGTCCGGTTCTACGCGAGTACGAAGGCCTCCTAGGATGCCTCAGCAACAATGACGTGGTGGCCGGTCAGCCGTGGTCGCGCCAGCAGGCGAGGACGAAGCTGGCGACGGTGGAGGCAAACTCGCCGCGAGCGGTTGCTTGAGGCCCGACCGCGTCGGGCAGCTGGGCGGCGTCGACGAGCAGGGTCATGTCGTCCTTGACGAACGACACCGTGCCTTGGGGCGTCGAGTAGGCCGGGATGCCCAACGCAGCGAAGCTGGGGATGGTGGTGCCGGAGGCGGCCTGCTGCGATGTGGAGAAGTAGGTCTTGGCTGCGGCCGGGCTTGCTGCCTTCGTGACGGTGAGGATGAGTGGACCTTCCTGCAGGGTGTAGGTGCAGGTGAAGACCGGGTTCTTCCAGGTGGCCTCCGCTGGGACCGCGCCCGAGATTCCGTCGAGCTCTTTGAGGTTGCGGGCTACCGGTCCGCCGCAGACCATTCGCGCGGTCAATGGTGCGGAACCCTCGTCGGGCCCGACGGCCGCGTCAGCCGCTGGACTGCTGATGGAGGGACTGCTGGCATCGGGTATCGGGGCTCCCGTGGCTGTCGACGAGCACCCTGAGAGCATGGTCGCTGCGAGGAACGCAAGGACCGCGAGGCCGCCGACGGTGTGCCCGTTCGCTCTCGAGGTCGTGGTCATTGCACCAACCAATCCGGTGGGGTGGTCCCCGGTATGCCGTGAGACTTCGGTTGGTATTCGCAGCCGGGCACGGAACGGATCGGCAGGGCGACTGCGTACGCGGGGGCGACTGTCGACAGTCGTCGCACAGTGCTCGCTGTGTTTCTGCACAGTTCTCACCGATCCAAAGCACCGGTGGCGCCGAACCCCTCGAGGTGATGGCAGAGTCCGCCGTCCCGTTCCTCTTCGGAAGGTGTGGCATGCGTACAAGGACGACCACGAAACTTGCTGGTGCGGCTATCGGCGCTGCGGCGATGTTGACGCTTGCCGCTGGCCCGGCGTTCGCCGACGGTTCGGTCAGCGGATCCCTGCGACCTGTTGCCCTGAACGGCGTCAACGGTTCCGGTACCGCGATGGTCACGGTGGAGGGTGACACGGTCAAGTTCACCCTCTCCGCCCGAGGCCTCCTGGCCGGGTCACCTCATGCGGCGCACATCCACTTCGCGTCGGGTGCTCGACACTCCTGCCCGACGGCAAGCGACGACAAGAACGGCGACGGCCACCTGAACACCACCGAGGGCGGACCGGCCTACGGCGACATCGTCGTCTCGCTGACCACCTCGGGCGACACCAGCCCCGCGAGCGGGCTGGCGATCGACCGCTTCAACTCCGGCGGCTCGTTCACCTACTCCCGAGGCTCGGTCCAGGTCTCGCCCGAGGTCGCCAAGGCGGTTCAGGACGGGGAGTCGGTTGTCGTCGTCCACGGCGTGGACTACAACAAGGACGGCAAGTACGACGGGGACACCAAGAGCGACCTCGACCCGTCACTGCCCACCGAAGCCACGGACCCGGCACTGTGTGGTGTGCTGTCCGCGGCTCCCGCCGGCGGCATGGCTACGGGCGAAGGTGGCGCCGCAGGGAGCACCAACGGAGCGCTGATCGCCCTCGGCGCCGTCGCGCTCTTCGGCGCCGCCGGCACCGGTGTGGTCGCGGCGCGCCGCCGCCACTCCGAGAGCTGACCCGGCGGGTCGATGACCGACAGCACGACGCAGCCCGGCCGCCGCGGCACCAGATTCGGTGTCGCGGCGGCTGCCGTGCTGCTCCTTGTCGTGGGGATCGTCGCCGTAGTTCTGGGGATCCGCGGCGATCCCGGTCCACCCGACGCGGTCGGCAACCGTGTTGCGACACCGTCGGCGACGACATCAGCAACGCCCAGTGCGGCTTCCGCACCCACGCCGACCACGAGCGCGGTCGAGCCGACAGAGCCGCAGCCGGAGTTCGGCGCCACTCTGGCGGCCTCACCACCAGTCGGCCTGGAGATCCCGACGATCGGAGTTCGGTCGACATCGTTTGTCGACCTCGGCCTCGCCGCCGACGGCACCATCACCGTGCCGGGGTCCGCTGATGAGGTCGGCTTCTACGCCCCAGGCCCCACCCCCGGGGAACTCGGTCCGGCTGTCCTCGCGGCCCACGTCGACAGCAAGCAAGGGCCGGGCATCTTCTACCGGCTTGGTTCGGTCAAAGCGGGCGACCCGGTGATCATCCACCGCCAGGACGGTTCGACGACAACGTTCGTCGTGGACAAGGTCGCGTCATACCCCAAGGACCAGTTCCCCACCGACGAGGTCTACCACGGCAGCTTCACCCAGTCGGAGATCCGCCTCGTCACGTGCGGCGGACCTTTCGACAAGGTCAAGCACTACCTGGACAACGTCATCGTCTTCGGACACCTCACGCCCGCGACGTGAACCGCCGGACGCCATCGGTACTGCGCCTCGTCCCCCTGCGCAATCAAGGCGACCGGGTTGTGCAACCACCTCAAGGCCCCTCGGGCCAGGCAGCAACGAGCCGCACGTTACTGCTGGGTTGCCGTGACGGGTGTGATGAGCCGGCTTCTCAAATTGATCAACCCCGCTCGGATGCGACTCTTGGCGGTCCCGAGCGGAAGGCGGAGAATCGCCGCGATCTCACTGTGACTGTGGCTTTCGAGGCATGCCAGCGCAAGCGCACGTCGCTCGAGGACGGACAGTTCGCTCAGCGCAAGTCTTACCCGCTCCGCCCTAAGCGTTCGAAAGGCAGTGCCTACGCAGGGAACTGGAGGAGGGCGCCCGCGCTACTCACCCATACCCCAGCCTGTGCACGTCGACACCAGCTCTAGCGCCCACCATCGCGGACTGTCACCAGCGAGCCCCCCGGCCTGTCGGCGCGACCCAACCTGTCACACGGCGGCCTTGACCAATCGCTGACATTACCGGCACGGCGACACCAAAACCGGTGGTTTCACCCAGTCCGAGATCCGGCTCGTGACCTGGGGCCGCACCCTTCGACAAGGTCCGGCACCAACTCGACAACGTCATCGGCTTCGGACACCTCACCTCGGTGGCCCGAGACCCGGCTGTGCCGGCGCCACCGTGCCGGCGCGGACCTGGATGTGGCCGCCGCGGCGGCTCATGGTGATCACCTCGACGAGGTCGCGTTCAGCGGCGGTCCACGGGTGGGCGTCGATGTCGGCGCCACCAGCCCAGCAGGCGAGGCGGGCGAGTGGTCGCCATACCGACGCCGCGTTGATCGGGTCGGCCATGTCCACCACGGCCAACCTGGCGCCGGGCCCGGCGAGCGAGACCGCACTCGCCCAGACCGCCGGCCACGCGCCCATCAACGAAAGGGCGTAGACAAAGATCACCCGATCGGGCCTGGTGCCCCCGTCGTCGGAGAACCGCAGGGCCGTAGCAAGGGCGTCGGGGTCGGTCACATCCGCGTGATGGAGCTGGACGTTGTCCCATCTCGCCTCCCGGACGCGTCGCGCCGCCTGAGCCAGCATCGACGGGCTCGCGTCAATGCCGACCACGCGCCCGGTCGCGCCCACCGCCTCTCGCAAAAGCGGCAGCGTGAGACCCGTGCCACACCCGACGTCGGCCACCCGGTCACCAGGCCGCAACGCGAGGGCGTCGACGCCGGCGACCCGCCCGGCCCGGTAGACGAGTCGCTCAAAGGAGACGGCGTCGTAGACGCGAGCAGACCGGCCGTACCGTGGGAACCGCTGCATGCGTCCCCGCTCCTCCCTCGTCACACCCGATGAGCCCCTGCCAGCGCACGACCCCCGGCTCGTGGTGGTTACCGCGCCACTATTGTCTCGCTCCTCCGAAGGGAGACCCATGGACACCGCATCACCGCCGACTACGATAGGTGAGAGGGCGGATCAGGAGACGCTGCATGATCCCGAGATGTGGGATCTGCTGGTGGTGGGCGGCGGCACCGGCGGGCTCATTGCAGCGAAGACCGCCGCTGGCTTCGGTGCGCGGGTCCTTCTCGTGGAGAGGGACCGCCTGGGCGGTGACTGTCTCTGGACCGGGTGCGTGCCGTCGAAGTCGCTGCTGGCCGCGGCCGCCGCGGCGGCCGACGCTCGGACTGCCGGCCGTCTCGGCGTCCGGGTGTCCGACGTCAGGGTGGATTTCGCTGCAGTGATGGGGCACGTCCGCGACGCCATCGAGCGCATCGCTCCGACCGACGCGGCACCAGCACTGGAGCAGGCGGGGGTGAGCGTGCGGCGCGGCACAGTCGAGCTCACGGGCCCGGACACCGCGTCAATCGAGGGAACGCCGATGCGCTTCCGGCAGGCCCTGATCGCCACTGGCGCCGGGCCGGCCGTGCCACCGATCGCGGGGCTCGACCGCGCCGGGTACCTGACCAGCGACACGGTCTGGGAGCTGACGGAGCTGCCACGACGGCTCACCATTCTCGGTGGCGGCAGCATCGGATGTGAGCTCGGTCAGGCGTTCGCCCGCCTCGGCTCGCAGGTGACGCTCGTGGAGGGTGAGAGCCAGACGCTTCCCCGCGAGGACCCGGCGGCGGCTCGTCTCGTGCGTGCCGCCTTGGAGCTCGACGGCGTCCACATCCGAACTGGAGTGCCGGTGTCTGAGGTCGAGGCGACCTACGATCAGGCGAGCGGAGGGCGAGTGCGGCTCGCCGACGGGAGCAAGGTTGAGTACGACCGTCTTCTGGTCGCCGTCGGACGCCGGCCTCATACCAGCGGGCTCGGTGTCGGAGCCGCCGACGTCGCCCTGGATGACCGCGGCTTCGTCCGGGTCGACGACCACCTGCGTACCACCAACCCGCGCATCTGGGCGGCCGGGGACGTGACCGGGCACCCACAGTTCACTCATCTCGCTGGTGTCCACGGCTCAGTGGCCGCCACCAACGCCGTCCTGGGCCTTCGTCGGTCGGTGAAAAGCGAAACGGTCCCTAGAGTGACGTTCACCCAACCTGAGCTTGCCGCGGCCGGCGTTAGCACGGCCGACCCCGGCGACGGTATGCGAGTGCTGACGTGGGTGCACGAGCGCGTCGACCGTGCGGTCGCCGAGGACCACATCGCGGGGTTCAGCCGTCTCGTCGTGGACCGGCGGGGGCGGCTCGTTGGCGCGACCATCGTCGGGCCGCGCGCCGGGGAGAGCCTGGCCGAGGTCGTCCTCGCCATCGACCGCGGGCTGCGTCCTCGAGACCTCGCCGGCACGATCCACGCGTACCCCACCTACAGCGACGGGGTCTGGAACGGGGCCATCGCCGACGTGGAGGCCTCACTGCGCGCCCCGCGGGTGGCGCAGGCGGTGCGCCTGCTCGTGGCGGGTCGGCGGTCGTGGCTCGACACGAGGCACCGCCTCAACCGCTGAGCGCGGAGGACATCACGTCGCGGATTTCACCCGGACGGGAAAATTGGCGGGTCATCCGGGATGGCGATGTGCGCGCGCTCGCCCAGACTGAGCGGCGTGCCAGTCGGCGCGTGGACGACCAGGTCGCCGCCGGCCGACGTGGTCACGGTCACCCGCAGGTGCGTGCCGGCGAACGCGGCGGCCGTGACCGTCGCCGCGAAGGCGTCAGCTCCACCCTCGGCGCGGAACCGCAGGGTCTCGGGCCGCAGCACCAGCACCGCCGGTCCGTCGGGCAGTGATACGCGCAGCCGCATCCCGTGACTTTCGAAGTACCCGGATCTGACGGCTCCGGCGACCTCGTTCGTCGCGCCGAAGAACCGGGCCGCCGCGAGGGACGGTGGTCGCCGGTAGAAGGTCTCGGCGGGAGCGTGACCCTCGAGACGTCCGGACAGCAGTAGAGCAACCCGGTCGGCGACGTCGACGGCTTCGGCCTGGTCGTGGGTGACGAAGAGCGTTGTAGTGCCGGACTCCCGGTGCAACTGGAGCACCAGTCGCCGCATCTCGGCACGCAATGATGCGTCGAGTTGGGAGAACGGTTCGTCGAGCAGCAGGACCTGCGGGTCGAGTACCAACGCGCGGGCGAGCGAGACTCGCTGCTCTTGGCCGCCTGATAGCTCGCCGACTCGCCGAGATGCCAGCCCGGTCAGCTGCACCCGGTCGAGGATCTCCGCAACACGCTCTCGCGCCACACGTTTCGGGACCCGCCGCATACGCAGACCGAACCGCACGTTCTCTGCGACATTGAGGTGCGGGAAAAGCAGTGGCTTCTGGAAGACGGTTGCGACCGGTCGACGCTCGGGAGACAGCGCAGCCAAGCTACGGCCGTTGAGGAGGACCTCCCCGGTGTCCGGAGCCATAAGGCCCGCGACCATGGCCAGGGTGGTGCTCTTGCCGCACCCCGACGGTCCGAGGAGTGCTGTGAGGGAGCCCGCTGGCACGTGCAGCGAGAGGTTGTCCACCGCTGCGGTGACGCCGAACCGCCTGCTCAAGCCAACCAGGCGCAGGTCCGCCCCTGTCACAGCCGGACCAGCCCGACGGCACCAGCGGAGCCGCCCGTGAGCGCTCGAGTCACCCCGAGGACAAGGACCAGCGGAGGAAGCACCACGAGTAGCGCCAGAGCAGAAGCGACGGTCGTGTCGGACGAGCCGATGGCCGCGAAAAGCAGCAGCGGCAGGGTGGTCACCTGGCCGCCCCCGACGAGCAGGGTCAGGACGTACTCGGTCCAGGAGATGAGGAAGGCGAAGACCGCCGTCGCGACCAGAGCGGGACGCACTAGCGGGAGTGTGACGTGCAAGAGCACTCGGCTGGGGCTGGCTCCGAGGGCGCGGGCCTGTTGCTCGTACTCGAGATCGAGGTTCGCGAATGCCCCACCGAGCAGCGTGGCGGCGTACGGGACCGCCGGCATCAGCTGGACGAGGATGACCCCGGCGACGGTGTCAGCCAACCCCACGCGGATCATGACGACCTGTAAGCCGAGAGTCACCGCCAAGGCCGGCACCACCACCGGCGCAAGCAACAGGAACTGGACCACGCGACGACCGCGGAAGCGGTGAAGGCCGATGGCCCGACCCGCGGGCAGCCCGATCAGGCACGCCAAGACCGCGACGGTCAACGCCAGCAGCAGCGAGGTCGCGAGGGCACGGGGAATCTGCGACCGGGGGTCGGTGAGCCGCTGAACGCCCCGAAGGCTGACCTCGGAAGGCAGCAGCGACGGATACGGGTATGGCCCGGCGAACACCGACAGCGCTAATGGCACCACGGGCGCGAGAACGGCGACGAGAAGCAGGACCGGCGGGAGCCACCGCGCGGCTCGTGTCACAGTGATCTCCGTGTCGCGCGCCCGGCCATCAACAGGTAGACCGCAACGGCGCAGACCGTCGCGACGATGATCAGCACGGCGACGGCCATGGCCGCCGGACGGGCCTGCAGGTCGGGGTCCTGGTAGGCGGTCAGCGCGACCACCGGCAGCGTCGCAGGATATGGCCGCCCCAGCAGGTAAGGCACCTCGTAGGACCCGGCCGCGAAGGTCAGGACCAAAACGGAGCTCGCGGCGACCGATGGTGCGACCATGGGAAGGGTGACGTGGACGAGTCGCTGCCATCCGTCGGCGCCGAGGCTGCGAGCGGCGTCCTCGAGGTCCGAGACGCCCCGGCCGAGCGCGGCGAGTGCGACGACGGAGATGAACGGCGCCTCCTTCCACACGTATTCGGCGATAATGCCCCAGCCGTAAGCGTCCTGGGTCAACTGCGGGAATTCGGACGGCGCGGCGACGACACCGAACGCGTATCCGAGCCTGGAGAGCAGTCCTGACTGCGACAGGAGCAGCGTCATACACAGGGCACCGACGAGGTGCGGCACGGCAAGGTTGGCGTGAATGACGGCGGCGACCCAGGTGCGGGACCGGCCGATCCGCCGGATCACCAGCGCTGCTGTTACGCCTAGGACGGCGGCGAGGAGGGTCGACAGGCCCGCGACCCAGGCGGTGAGCAGCAGTGATGCGTGGACCGCGGGGTCATTGAGCAGGGCGGTGTAGGCGTCGAGCGAGATGCGGCTGCCGGGGAGGTAGGGCTGGTAGCCGAGACTCTGGGCGACGGTATGCCCGATGCCGCCCACGAAGAACACCCCGACCACGACCAAGGCCGGCGTCAGGAGGAGGGACACCTTCGCCCATTGCGGAAGCCGGGCTGGGACACGCATATCCGAAGGGGCCAGTCGGCGATGGTCGCTCACGAGCGGCTACTTCTGGAGGATCTTCGTCTTCCAGTCTTTCTCCAGCCGTGCGATGTAGCCGCTGGCGAGTTCAGGCTGGGCGTTCCGGGAGAGGTCGGCGAGTGACAGCACCGAAGGGCTGACCGGCACGGCCGCGAACGCCGCTCGGGTGGCATCGTCGACCCGATCGAGATCGATGGCGGGGTAGATCCCCTCGACCTTGTACAGCTCCAGCTGGGTGGCCGGGTCCTGCAGGAGGTTGGCGAGGACGAGCGCGCCGGCCTTGTGAGCGGCGTTCTTCGGCACGGCAAGGAAGCTGACGTTGGCGATGTTGCCGCCCGACAGCACCGCCTCCCTGGTGCTCGCCGGGAACTGGCCCTTGGCGACGGCGGCGCCCACCGCGCCCGGACCG
>CAVYNX010000015.1:0-113923 GCA_963770005.1 uncultured Actinomycetota bacterium
CGGTATGCGGCTTGGCACCTCAGCGGTACAGCAGGTCGATCTCCCGGCCGTACCGCTCCACGACGACCTTGCGGCGCAGCTTCAGGCTGGGGGTGAGCTCGCCCTCGTCGACCGTGAGGTCCCGGTCGAGGATCGTGAACCGCTTGATCGTCTCCCAGCGGTTGAGGCCACTGTTGAGCTCGTCGACGAAGCCCTGGACCATCGCCTGCGCGGCGTCGGAGGTGACGATCTCGGCATACTCCTTGCCGGCCATGCCGTTCGCCGCGGCCCACTGGGTGACGGCGTCGGGGTCGAGGGTGATCAGGGCCGACGCGTAGTTGCGGCCGTCGCCGATGACGACGAACTGGCTGACGTAGGGGCAGATCCCCTTGAACATCGTCTCGATGATCGACGGCGCGATGTACTTCCCGCCGGAGGTCTTGAACAGGTCCTTCTTGCGGTCGGTGATCTTGACGAAACCGCGCTCGTCGACCGAGCCGATGTCGCCGGTGTGGAACCAGCCGTCCTCGGTGAGCACCTCGGCTGTGGCGTCCGGGCGGTTGTGGTAGCCGCGCATGACGCCGGGACCCTTGACGAGCAGCTCGCCGTCCTCGGCGGTGCGGACCTGCGTGCCGGGCAGCGGCCAGCCGACGGTGCCGAAGATGTAGCGGCCCAGGCGTGGCCGGTTCACGCAGGTGGCGGCGCTGGTCTCGGTGAGGCCGTAGCCCTCGATGATCAGCAGCCCCACCGAGGAGAACCACCGGGCGACATCGGGGTTCAGGGCGGCCGACCCGGAGATGAAGAACTTGACGCGTCCGCCGAAGCGCTCGCGCACCTTGGACAGGACGAGCCGGTCGGCCAGCGTGTGCTGGACCGACAGCAGGCCGGAGGGCTGCTCGCCCTGTTCGCGCAAGGTCGCCACCTGGCCGCCGACCCCGAGCGCCCAGTCGACGAGCGTCTTCTTCACGCCGGTCTCGTGCGCGAACATCATGCTGATCCGCGCGTAGGCCTTCTCGAAGATGCGCGGCGCCGCGCCCATGAAGGTCGGCTTGAAGACCGCGAGGTTGTCGACGATCCGGTCGATCCGCCCGTCGACGGCGGTGGAGAAGCCGATCTGCAGCGGCAGGATCAGCAGGATCTTCCCGAACACGTGCGAGAGCGGCAGCCAGAGGAACTGGAGGTCGTCCTCGTTGAGGAGGGACACCGAGTCGACGCCGGCGCCCTCGTAGACGAGCGCGTCGTGGGTGAGCAGGACGCCCTTGGGCCGGCCGGTGGTCCCCGACGTGTAGATGATGACGGCCAGGTGGTCCGGGGTGAGGGCCTCGATGCGCTCGTCGAGCACCGTCGGCTCGTCGGCCAGACGCTGGCTGCCCAGCTCGGCCAGTCGGTCAGCGGTGATGACCCAGCCGTCGGTCCCGTTCTCGTCGTCGTCCGCGCTGCCGTCGAAGGTGACGACGCGGAGCAGCTCGGGCAGCTCGTCGCGGTGGTCGCGCAGCTTCTGGACCTGCGCCGTCGTTCTCGGCGAAGACCACCTTGCTGCCGGAGTCGGCGACGATGAAGGCCACGTCGGCGTCGAGCATGGTCGGGTAGATCGTCGTCGTCGCCGCGCCGGCGGTCATGATGGCCAGGTCGGCGAGCACCCACTCCACGCGGGTGGTCGAGGCGATGGCGACGCGGTCCTCGAGGCCGACGCCGAGGGCCACGAGACCCGCGGCCCACAGGTCGGCCCGCTCGCGGGTCTGGTCCCAGGTCAGCCGCTCGACCCGCTCGCCGCTTTCGGTCCCCGCGTCGGGGACGAGGTACTGGAGCGCCTCGCGGGAACCCGACGCCGCGACCCGCTGGCGGAACAGGTGCGCGATGCTCTGTGCGCGTGTGTCGATGACCTCACGTCGGACGACCTCGTCCGCAACGGCCTGTGCTCCCACCCCGGGCTCCTCGAGCATGCGGCGTCGGAACGGCCCGACGCGGTCCGAGGATCCTTTCAGCAGGCTCTCAGCGGGTGAAGGCCTCGCGGGGTTTCGACACCAGACCGTCACGCTCGGATCGGGGTGGCCGGCGGCGGGAGACGGCGGTGACGAGGACGCCCAGGAGCAGCAGCAGACCGCCGACGACGGTGCCCAGCGTGGGCCGTTCGCCGCGGAAGACCCAGGCCGTGGCGATGCCACTGACCGGCACGAGCAGGGTGAACGGGACGACGACGGCGGTCGGGTAGCGCACCAGCAGGCTGTTCCAGACGCCGTAGCCGAACAACGAGCAGAGGTATGCGGTGTAGAGCGTCGAGCCGATGGTCACCGCGTCGATGTGGCGGAGTCCGTTGGCGACGGCCTCCGGGCCGTCGACGAGCAGGGAGAGCGCGAACATCGGGACCGGGACGACGAGGGCCGACCAGACCGTCATCGACAGGCCGGACGCGGTGCCGACCCGGCGGGTCACGACGTTGCCGGTCGCCCACGACAGGGCGCCGGCGAGGCAGAGGATGAGCGCCACGAGCGGGGTGTCGGCGGTGCGCCCGAGGGCGACCACCGTCAGGCCGACCAGGCCGATGAGGACACCGAGCTGCTGCCGCCGGGTGGGGCGCTCGTGGAGGGCCAGCGCGGCGATGACGACGGTGAAGATCACCTGGACCTGGACGACCAGCGAGGCGAGGCCGGGCGGCATACCGAGGTGCAGGGACAGGTAGAGCAGGGCGAACTGCCCCAGGCTGAGGAACAGGCCGATGAGCAGGATGTCGCGCCACCGGGCGTCGGGCTTCTTGACGAAGAAGATCGCCGGCAGGAGGACGGCGACGAAGCGCAGCGCGACGAAGGTCAGCGGCGGCATGTCGTGCAGGCCCGCGTCGATGACGACGAAGTTCGCGCCCCAGATGACCGCCACCGCGATCGCAGCGATGGCGTGGCGCGGCGTCATGGACCTCCATGTTGGCCCTCGACAACCGTGAAGTACCAGCGAATAATGATGCATCTCACGATGTAGCATCGCTGCATGATCGATCTCGTGGCGCTGCAGTCGCTCCGGGCGGTCCGGTCGCACGGCTCGGTCGTCGCGGCGGCGGAGGTCCTCGGGTTCACGCCGTCGGCGGTGTCGCAGCAGATCAAGAAGCTGGAGCGGCAGACCGGGTCGGCGGTGCTGGAACGGTACGGACGCGGCGTCCTGCTCACCGACCACGGCGAGCGGCTGGCCGACCAGGGCGCCGACCTGCTGGACCGGATGGAGCAGATCGAGTCGGACCTCTACTCCGCCGGTTCGGTCGTGGGCGGTCGGCTCCGGCTCGCCGCGTTCTCCACGGCGGTTCGCGGGCTGGTCGCGCCGGCGCTGTCGCTGGTGGCGGCCGACGGGTACGACCTCCGGCTGAGCCTCGTCGAGCTGGACCCGCCGCTCGGGATGGAGGCGGTGGCGTCCGGCCAGGTCGACGCGGCGCTGGTCCACCAGTGGGGCGACACGCCCCTCGCGCACCCCGAGCACGTCGAGCTGGCGACGATCGGGGTCGACGTCGCCGACATCCTCGTGCCCTTCGGTCACCGCCTCGCCCGGCAGTCCTCGGTCACCCCGGCGGACCTCGTCGGCGAGGTGTTCGCGTCGGCCCCCGTCGGGAGCGTCTGCCACGAGTGGCTGACCCGACTGTTCGGCCCGGTCGGCAGGACCGCCGCGGGTCTCGTTCTGGGCGGCCGAGTGGAGCTCGCACATCGCTCTGGTGAGCCACGGCGCGGCCGTGTCACTGATCCCGCGGCTCGGACGGGAGCCGCTGCCGGAGTCGGTCCGGGTGCTGCCGGTTCGGGACCCGGTTCCCACGCGTCAGGTTTCGCTGGCCTGGCGCCGGAGCATGGGGTCCAGCCCGACGATCCGCTACCTGCGCGACACCCTCGTCGAGATGGCGCCCGGCCTCGGCCTCCAGACCTGACCGGTCGCCGCATACGTCAGCGGCGGTGGGCCGCCCCGGCCAGGTGGACGTTGTTGACCAGGCCCAGTGCGAGCCACCCGGCGAACATCGACGAGCCGCCGTAGGAGAGGAACGGCAGCGGGAGACCGGTGACCGGCATGATCCCGAGGTTCATCCCGATGTTCTCGAACGCCTGCACCGCGAACCAGACCGCGACGCCGACGCAGACCAGCTGCCCGAACGGGTCACTGCGCGACGCCCACCAGCAGGGTGCGCAGGATGAGGAACACGACGAGGACGACCACGCCCGGCGGCGCCCAGGAAGCCCCACTCCTCCCCCGCCACCGAGAACACGAAGTCGGTCTGCTGGAACGGGATCGCGCCACTCTGGGTCTGCGGCCCCTGGAACAGCCCCTGCCCGAACCAGCCGCCCTGGCCGATCGCGATCCGTACCTGCCGGGTCTGGTAGCCGATGCCCTCCGGATCGGCGGACGGGTCGAGGAACGCCGTCAGCCGGGCCCGCTGGTACGCACTCAGCACCCGGGTCGTGAACATCGCCACCACGCCCGCGACCCCGATCGCGCCCACCGCCAGCAGCAGCCGCTTCGGCGCACCGGCCACCGCGACGACGCCGAACGCCATCGCCACGAGGACCAGCGCCGACCCGAGGTCCGGCTGCAGCAGGACCAGGCCGACCGGCACCGCGGTCACGAGCCCCGGCGAGCGCGAGGTCACGAGCCGACGGCGGCTGGTCGCGGTCCCGCCGCTCGGCGAGGATCATCGCCAGGCCGACGCACAGGGCCACCTTGACGAACTCCGAGGGCTGCACCGAGAAACCGCCGGGCAGCTGGATCCACGACCGCGACCCGTTCACCGTCGAGCCGAGCGGGCGTCAGCACGAGGACCAGCCCGCCGAGCGACACGAGGTAGACCCACGGCGCCCAGGCCCGCAGCGTCCGGTGGTCGATCCGGGTGACGAGCACGAAGCAGACCAGCCCGACGCCGAGGTTGACCAGCGTCTTGAGCAGGTACTGCGAACCCGAGGCATGCCGCGTCGCCGACCACACGAGCAGCGCACCGACCCCGGACAGCCCCAGGCCGGCGATGACGATGCCCCAGTCGGTGCGCGCCCAGACCGTCCGGCGGCCGACTCCCCCGAGGACGCTCACCGGGGCCGGACCGAGGTCAGGACGGGACGATGGTGCTGAGGATCTCCCGGCACTGCGCGACGTCGAGGTTCATCTGGCGCACCAACGGCTCGATGCCCTCGTAGCTTGAGCGTCGGCCGCAGCCGCCGGACCAGCTCGTAGCAGATGCGCTCGCCGTAGAGGTCGAGGTCGGTGCGGTCCAGCACGTAGCCCTCGACCCGCCGCTCGTGGCCGTCGAACGTGGGGTTCGTCCCGATCGAGACGGCGCACGGCAGCACCCGGTCGACCGAGTCGTCCTCCGGGCAGGTCGAGGCGGACCAGCCAGCCCGCATACACGCCGTCGGCCGGGACCAGACCCTCGACGACGGGCCCGAGGTTCGCCGTCGGGAAGCCGAGCTCGCGCCCGCGGTGGTCGCCGTGGACGACCGTGCCGCAGACGCTGGGCGGCCGGCCGAGGACGACGGCGGCGCCCTCGACGTCACCCTCCGCGAGCTGCGCGCGCGCCATCGTCGAGGACCAGCGCTGCGCCGTCGCCGAGGTCGGCGAGGACGATGACGTCGAAGTCGTGGAGGGCACCGAGCTCGCGCAACGTGTCGACGTTGCCGGAGTTCTTCCAGCCGAACCGGGTGTCCTCGCCGACGATCACCGCGCACGGCGTGGAGCGCGTCGACGAAGACCTGCTCGACGAACTCCTCGGGCGTGAGCCGGGCGAACTCGTGCGGTGAACTCCATGACCAGCACGGCGTCGAGGCCGGACCCGGCCAGCAGCGTCCAGCCGCTGCGCCAGCGAGGTGAGCGGTGTCGGGGCGCGCTCGGGGAAGAGCACGGCCAGCGGGTGCGGGTCGAAGGTCACCGCGACCGAGGTCGCGCCGCGCGACGTGGCCTGCTCGACCAGCTGCCCGAGGACCGCCCGGTGACCGCGGTGCACCCCGTCGAAGTTGCCGAGGGTGACGACGGAACGGCCGAGGTCGGCGGGGACCTCCGCGAGGCCGTTCCAGACGTGCACGGGGGACACTCTAGAAGGCGCCCGGTCCGGCCGGACCCTAGGGTTGGCCGCGTGCCCGAGTACCTCGTCCTGCTCGCTCCGTCGAGCAACCGGGTGTACGCGGGTGACGCGCCGGCGATCACGGCGGCCGAGGCGGAGATCGTGGTGTCGGCCGCGGCCCCCGACGGGTTCGCTCCGCGACGCCCGACGACGGTGGCGGGTGTCCCCTACCTCGCCGTCGACCTCGCCGACGGCGTCGACCCGCAGGTGCTCGGCCGGCTGGCCGCGACCTTCGCGGTCTTCGAGCGTCGGGGGGCGACCTGCTCCGCCCGTCGAGGCGCCGGGCGGCGAGCGCTTGGACGACGACCTGCTCACCATCCCCAAGTACCCCGGCAAGACCAACGAGCAGCTGACCCGGGTCCTGCTCAACATCACGCTCGCGTCGACCGACCTCGCCCGACCACGACACGACCGACCGTGCTGGACCCGCTGGCCGGTCGCGGGACGACCCTCAGCTGGGCGCTGACGCTCGGGTACGACGCGGTCGGGGTCGAGGTGGAACGGCGCGAGGTCGAGGCGTACGCCGCGTTCCTCACCACGTGGCTGCGGCGCAAGCGGCTCAAGCACCGCATCGGCCTCACGCCGCTGCGCCGGGCCGGACAGCGGCTCGGCGACGTGCTCGAGGCCGAGGTCGGCCGGGACGACCGGCAGTCGCTGCGTCCTCTACGCGGCCGACACCCTCGCGACCGCGGACCTGCTGCAGCGCCGGCGGGTCGACGTCGTGGTCACCGACGCCCCCTACGGCGTCGCCCACGGCAGCCGCGGCGCGCGGGGCGGCCGCGACCGCAGTCCGGCCGAGCTGCTCGCGGAGGCCCTCCCGGTGTGGGTCTCGGTGCTGCGCCCGGGCGGGGCGGTCGGCATCGCGTGGAACACCCACGGGCTGGCCCGCGACGACCTCGCGGCGCTGTGCGCGGACGCCGGCCTCGAGGTCTGCGACGACGGCGCCGTACCGCGCGCTTCGCCCACCGCGTCGACGCCGGCATCCACCGCGACCTGCTGGTCGCCCGGAAGCCCCGCTAGGTCAGCTGGTCGCGAAGACGACGATCGGCCGCGCCTCGGGGCCGGACTCGTCGAGCATCGCCACGAGCGAGCCGTCCGGCGCAAGGGCCGCGACCACCGCCTCGCCCGTCAGCGGCCGCCGGTATGCGTCGGCCATGGCCGACGGCCGTCGGCCTCCTCCGGCGGTCAGCCGGTGGACGGCGAACTGGGCGAGGGCGGCGTCGCCCATCGGCACCAGCGGGACCGGCCCACCCGGTTCAAGCGTCTCCAGCGGCACGGCGTCGGCGATGGCGAACCGGCCCACCCGCGTCCGGCGCAACGCCGTGAGATGGCCGCCCACCCCGAGCGCCGCGCCGAGGTCGCGAGCGAGCGCCCGGACGTAGGTGCCGGACGACACCTCCACCTCGACGTCGACGTCGAGGCACGGGCCGGCCGGACGCACCGCCACCACCGAGAACCGGCTCACCGTCACCGGCCGCGCGGCGAGCTGGACGTCCTCGCCGGAGCGCACCCGCGCGTAGGAGCGCTTGCCGTCGATCTTGATGGCGCTGACCGACGACGGGACCTGCTGGATGGCGCCGGTCAGCCGCTCGACGGCCGCGTCCAGGTCGGCCCGCGACACGTGCGTCGCGTCGGCCGACGTGACGACGTCGCCCTCCGCGTCGTCGGTGACCGTCGACTCGCCGAGCCGGACCGTCGCCGCGTACTCCTTGTCGCAGCCGACGAGGAAGGTGAGCAGCTTCGTCGCCCGGCCGACCCCGAGGACCAGCACGCCGGTGGCCATCGGGTCGAGGGTGCCGGCGTGCCCGACCCGGCGGGTGCCGCAGACCCGGCGGATGCGGGCGACGACGTCGTGCGAGGTCCAGTCCGCCGGCTTGTCGACGAGGAGCAGACCCTCCGGCGGACCGTCAGTCGGCATCCGGCTCGTCGTCGAGGTCGTCGTCGGGCTTCTTGTAGGGGTCGGGGTCGCCGGCGTAGACGGCGCCCTCGCGGGACCGGGCCAGCTCGGCGTCGGCCGCCCGCGTCGCGACGAGGACGTCCTCGAGGTGCGCGGCCCCTTCGGGGAGCGCGTCCGGGATGAACTCGAGCGTCGGCGTGAGGCGGATGCCGAGCGCCTTGCCCACCGCGGTGCGCAGCTTGCCCTTGGCCGACTCCAGGGCGGCCGCCGAGGCCGCGCGGTCGTCGTCGTTCCCGTAGGCGGTGTAGAAGACCGTCGCGTTCTGGAGGTCGCCGGTCACCCGGACGTCGGTGATCGTCGTGAAGCCGAGCCGCTCGTCCTTGACGCGGTGCTCGAGGGTCTCGGCGACGACGACCTTGATGCGGTCGGCGATCTTGCGGGCGCGTGCGGGGTCGGCCATGGCTCCAGCCTTTCACTGCTGTGGCGTATGCGTGGAACGGCGGCCCGCCCTCGAGAGGACGGGCCGCCGGAGAAGTGGAGCCGGGGGTCAGGCCCTCGGCTTCTCCCTCATTTCGAACGTCTGGATCGTGTCGCCGATCTGGAGATCGTTGAACGAGCCCAGGTTGATGCCGCACTCGAAGCCCTCGCGGACCTCGGTGACGTCGTCCTTGAACCGGCGCAGCCCGGCGATCTCGAGGTTCTCCCCGATGACCGTGCCGTTGCGCAGGATCCGGGCGCGACCGCCGCGGCGGATCTCGCCCGCCCCGGACGATGGAACCGGCGATGTTGCCGAACTTGCTCGACCGGAAGATCTCGCGGATCTCCGCCTCACCGAGACGGACCTCCTCGAACTCCGGCTTGAGCATGCCCTTCAGCGCGGACTCGATCTCCTCGATGGCCTGGTAGATCACCGAGTAGTACCGGATCTCCACGCCCTCGCGGTCGGCGACGTCGGCGTTGTGGCCCTCGGCCCGGACGTTGAACCCGATGATGATCGCGTCCGACGCCACGGCGAGGTTGATGTTGTTCAGCGTGATCGCGCCGACACCCCGGTCGATGATCCGCAGGTCGACCTCGTCGCCCACGTCGATCTGGAGCAGGGCGTCCTCGAGCGCCTCGACCGAACCCGACGCGTCACCCTTGAGGATGAGGTTGAGGGTGTCGACCTTGCCCGCCGCGAGCGCCTCGTTGAGGTCCTCGAGCGAGATCCGCTTGCGGGCCTTGGCGAGGGAGGCGGCCCGGGAGGCCGCTTCCTTGCGCTCGGCGATCTGACGCGCGGTGCGGTCGTCGGGCGCCACGAGGAACGTGTCGCCGGCGCCGGGCACCGAGGTCAGACCGAGCACCAGCACCGGCCGCGACGGCGGTCGCCTCCGAGACCGTGTTGCCGTGCTCGTCGAGCATCGCGCGGACGCGGCCGTAGCCGGAGCCCGCGACGATCGCGTCGCCGACGTGCAGCGTGCCGGACTGGACGAGCACCGTGGCGACCGGGCCACGGCCCTTGTCGAGGTGGGTCTCGATCGCCACGCCACGCGCGTCCTTGTTGGGGTTGGCCCGCAGGTCGAGCGCCGCGTCGGCGGTCAGCAGGACCGCCTCCAGGAGGGCGTCGATGTTCTCGCCGGTCCGGGCGGACACGTTGACGAACATCGTCTCGCCGCCGTACTCCTCGGCCACGAGGTTGTACTCGGTGAGCTGCTGGCGGACCTTGTCGGGGTTCGCCCCCTCCTTGTCGATCTTGTTGACCGCCACGACGATCGGCACGTCGGCCGCCTGGGCGTGGTTCAGCGCCTCGATCGTCTGGGGCATCACACCGTCGTCGGCCGCCACCACGAGGATCGCGATGTCGGTGACCTTGGCACCACGGGCACGCATGGCGGTGAACGCCTCGTGACCCGGGGTGTCGATGAAGGTGATCTGCCGTTCCTGGTCCTCGAGGTGGGTGGCCACCTGGTAGGCACCGATGTGCTGGGTGATGCCGCCGGCCTCGCCCTCGGCGACCTTCGCCTGCCGGATCGCGTCCAGCAGCTTGGTCTTTCCGTGGTCGACGTGACCCATGACGGTGACGACGGGCGGACGCGCGACGAGGTCGTCGTCGCCCTCCGCCTCGAGCTCGGCCTCGAGGTCGATGTTGAACTGCTCGAGCAGCTCGCGCTCCTCGTCCTCCGGGGAGACGACCTCGACCGCGTAGCCGAGCTCGGCCCCGAGGAGGCGGAACGTGTCCTCGTCGAGCGACTGCGTCGCGGTCGCCATCTCACCGAGGTGGAACAGCACCGTGACGAGCGACGCCGGGCTGGCGTTGATCTTGTCGGCGAAGTCGGTCAGCGAGGCACCGCGGCGCATCCGCACGACCTGCGAGCCGTCCCCACGGGGGACCTGCACGCCGCCGATCGTCGGAGCCTGCATCTGCTCGAACTCCTGGCGCTTCGCCCGCTTGGACTTGCGCCCGCGGACCGGACGGCCACCACCGCGACCGAAGGCGCCGGGAGCCGCACCGCGGGGGCCACCGCCACCCGGACGGCCACCGCCGCCGGGACGGCCGCCGAAGCCGCCACCACCGCCGCCGGGTCCACCGGGTCCACCGGGACGGCCCGGAGCACCGGGACGGCCGCCGGGACCACCCGGACGGGTGCCGGGACGGCCGATCGCGGCGCGGTCGGGCATCATCCCGGGGTTGGGACGGGCACCACCGGGCCGCGGGACCGGCCACACCGCTGCCCCCGGGACGGGGACCCGCGGCGCCGGGGGCACCGGACCGCGACTGCGGCCGGGGCATGCCCTGGCTCGGGGCGAACGGGTTGTTGCCCGGACGCGGCGAACCCTCGCGGGCGGCCGCGGGACGGCCCATGCCCTGGCTCGGAGCGAACGGGTTGTTGCCCGGACGGGGCTGGTTGGGGCGGGGTGCCGGACGCGGTGCGCCACTCGGCGCGCCGGGGGCACCTGCGCCACCGGGGGCTCCGGGGCGGCTGCCCTCACGGGCGGCGACGCCGGGCTGCGCCGGACGCGGGCCCGGAGCGGCCGGAGCGGGCGCCGGGCTGGCCGGACGGACCGGCGCGGGCGCGGCGGCCGCGGCGGCCGGCTGGACCGGCGCCGGGGCGGACGGGGCCGCGGCGGGGACCTCGACCCGGGCCGGAGCCGGGGTCGACAGGGTCGACGGGGTCGACGGCGCCGGTGCGGCCGGCGTCGTGGTCGGGGCGGGTCCGGACGGCGTCGTGCCGGCCGGACGGGGGGCGGACGGCGCGGGGGCCGTCGTCACGGCGGCAGAGCTGCCGTTGCCGTTGCCGTTCCCGTTCGCTGCGCCACGCAGCTCGGAGGGGAACGACTCCTTGATGGTGCGGACGACAGGGGGCTCGATGGTCGACGATGCCGACCGGACGAACTCGCCCTTGTCCTTGAGGTACGTCAGCAGCGTCTTGCTCTCGACTCCGAGCTCCTTGGCGAGCTCATAGACACGGACCTTGGCCACGTTTCTCCTTCTCGGGTGGTCCGACCCGGAAGGAACTCCTGGGGTCAGACCTGGTTGTGGGGCTTGCTCATTGCTGAGTGCTCATCGAGTGCTCATCAGCGTCTGACCCGCCTTCGGTTGGTCTGTCGTGATCGGTGGGATGGGGTGGTGCGTTCTGCGGGAGGGTCTCGAGGTGGTCGGCGACCCGGGTGACGTCCGTCCCGGCCTGCAGCCGCAGGGCCCGGGGGAACGCCTTCCGGCGAACCGCCTGCTCGAAGCACGTCGTGTTCGGGTGCAGCCATGCGCCACGCCCGGGCAGCCGGTGCTGCGGGTCCGGGGCCAGCACGACGACACCGTTCAGGGTGCCGCCTCGCTCGTCCCTCACCGCGACTACTCGCAGGAGTGCCGACCAGCTATCCCTACGACGACAGCCGACGCAGGTGCGTACGGGCATCGGGACAGGGAGTCCAGACCGGTCGGTCACGGACAAGTCTACCCCGCTTCGGTCGGCCAGGACGATCTGGTCGTCGCGTGTCGTCAACGCCGACGGGACGGACCGGTATGCCCGTGCCTCAGCGCGGGCGGCTCTCGCCGGTGCCGGCTGGTCGTCGGCCGGTGGTGGTGGCGGCTGTCGGTGGCGGTGTCGGACCGGATGTCGATCCGCCAGCCGGTCAGCTTCGCCGCCAGCCGCACGTTCTGGGCCTCCTTGCCGATGGCCAGCGACAGCTGGTAGTCGGGGACGGTGACCCGGGCGGCGCGGGCCTGGGCGTCGACGACCTCGACCGCCTGCACCCGCGCCGGGGAGAGCGCCGCGGCGACGAAGGTCGCGGGGTCCGGCGAGTAGTCGACGATGTCGATCTTCTCGCCGTGCAGCTCGGTCATGACCGCGCGGACCCGGGCACCCATCGGCCCGATGCAGGCGCCCTTGGCGTTGACCCCGGGGACCTTGGCGTGGACGGCGATCTTGGTGCGGTGGCCGGCCTCGCGGGCCAGCGCCGCGATCTCGACCGTCCCGTCGGCGATCTCGGGGACCTCCAGGCGGAACAGCGTGCGGACCAGGTTGGGGTGGGTGCGCGACAGCCCGATCTGGGGGCCGCGGGGGCCGCGCTTGACGCTGACGACGTAGCAGCGCAGCCGGTCGCCGTGGCGGTAGCGCTCGCCCGGCACCTGCTCGGCCAGCGGCAGGATGCCCTCGACGGCGCCGAAGTCGACGAGCACCGTGCGCGGGTCGGAGCTCTGCTGGATGACGCCGGAGACGACGTCACCCTCCCGGCCCTTGAAGTCGCCCATGATCTGCTCGTCCTCGAGGTCGCGCAGCCGCTGGACGATGACCTGACGCGCGGTCGAGGCGGCGACCCGCCCGAACCCGTCGGGGGTGTCGTCGAACTCCGGGCCGGGCTCTCCGCGTTCGGGTCGCTCGTCGTCCGAGTCGGGCAGCAGCTCGCCGTCCTCGCGGGCCCACACCACGACGTGGCCGGTCTTGCGGTCCAGCTGGACGCGGGCGAGCCGGTAGGACCCCTCGGTGCGGTGGTAGGCCACGAGGAGGGCCTGCTCGATGGCGGGGACCAGCACGTCGAGGCTGATGTCCCGCTCGCGTTCCAGGGCCCGCAGGGCCGCGACGTCGATGTCCATCAGCTCTCACCGTCCTCGTGGTCGTCCGGGTGGCTGAACTCGACCTGCACCGCGCCCGAGCGCACGCGCGCCACCGGCACGCCCTGGCGCTGGGCCGGTTGCTTGCGGGCCGCGGGAGTCTCCACCGTGACCTCGTCCGGCGTGACGGCCAGGACCCGGCCGGTGACCGAAGCTCCCGTCCTCAACGGTCAGGGTGACCAGGCGGCCGACGTTGCGGCGCAGCGCGGCATACCCGGTCAGCGGTCGTCCGACGCCGGGTGAGCTGACCTCGAGGGTGTAGGGCCGCTCGCCCATGAGGTCGAGGGCGTCGAGGCTGTCGCCGACCACGCGGGTGGCCTCGGCGACCTCGTCGAGGGTGAGCGGCGCCACCGGGCTCGACGCGTCGGTCGGGTCCAGCCGGCTCACGTCGCGGTCCACGAGGACGCGGAGCACCCGCCGGGTGCCCGCCGTCGTGACCGTGGCCTCGACCGGCACCAACGCGAGCGCCGTCAGAGGCGCCTCGAGCGCGGCAGCGATGTCGTCGCTCACGTTCCACCTCCCTGTTCTCGACTCGCCGTCATGGTAGCGAGGACGGCCCGTCGCGGTCCGTCCCGTTCAGCGCCCCGTGCCATGATCGGGCCATGGCCGCGGAGGGGACCGGGCGCGGCTCACTGCCCGCGCGCCGCGACCTGCTCCGGCTCGCCGCCTACGGAGCCCTGGCGGCTCCCCTCCTCGCGGCGTGCGACATCCGGCTGGAGGACGACGCTCCGACCATCCCCCTGCTACAGCGGAAGTCGGTCCCCGACGAGGCGGTGCTCGTCGACCTCGTCCGCCGGACCACCGCGCTGGCCCAGGCGGCCGGTCGGGTCCCCAGTCCCAACGACGCCGTGAAGGCGCTGACCGCGCTGCACCAGACCCAGGCCGCGTCGTCCGCGGCCGCCTGACGTCGGCCGGCGTCCCCCACCACGTCATCGACGGAGCGACCCCTTCGGCGTCCTCCAGCACCGCCCCGACCGCCGCGGTCAGCGCGCCGCCACCGGCGTCGGTCAAGGACGTCGTCGCCGCGGAGAGCGCCCTCCTCACCGCGGTGCTCCCCGCCCTGCCGACGGTCACCCCGGAGAACCGGGCCATCGTCGCCTCGGTCGTCGCCGCCTGCGGTGCGGCCGTCGAGCTGCTCGGGGCGACCGTCGACTGGCCCACCGCCGACCCGCTCCCGCCGGCGGCGGCCGTCCCGCTGCTCGAGGCGACCCGCTCGGCCGCATACGCCTTCCAGGTGGTGGCCGGGCAGATGCAGGGGAACCTGCGCGCGGCGGCGGTGCGGACGCGGACCGACCTCACGGTCCGGGCGACCGAGCTGGCCGGCATGGCCGGCGCGTCCGCCCCCACCGACCCGCTCGGCTACGCCCTGCCCTACCCGGTCACCGCGCCCGACGTCGCGACGCGGCTGGCCGGTCAGGTGCTGACCACGGTGGTGGCCGGGGGGCTGACCCCGCTGTCCACGCTGCCCGAGGGCTCGACGTCGACGACGACCCTGGTCCGGCTCCTCGTCGCCGCCCAGCGCCTGGGCCGGAGCCTGGGGGGTCGCGCCGGTGCCGTTCCCCGGCCAGGCGTACCCGTGACCGAGCTGGTCCCCGACGGCTTCCGCGCCCGCGTCGCCGCCTACCCGCTCGACGAGGTCGACCCCACCGCCTGGTACGCGGTCACCGGGGAGGACTGGCTCCGCGGCCTGCCCCGCCTGCTCGACGACCTGCTGGCCGAGTGGACGCTGAGCCCGGACGGCGAGGTGCGCTTCGGGTTCGGTGCGGTGGCGGTGCCGGTGCGCTCACCGTCCGGGCCGGCGGTCCTCAAGGTCACCTGGCCGCACCACGAGGCGCAGACCGAGCACCTCGCGCTGCGGCACTGGGACGGGCGCGGAGCGGTACGCCTGCTGCGCGCGGACCCGCGCCGCTTCGCCTTGCTGCTGGAACGCCTCGACGCGAGCACCGACCTGCGCTCCGTCGGGGTGGACGAGGCCTGCGGGGTCATCGGCGACCTCCTGGCGCAGCTGCGGACGCCCGCCCTCCCCCAGGTGCCCACCCTGTCGGCGTATGCGGCACGCCAGCTCGCGAAGCCGCCGCCGGTCGGCCTGCTGCCCCGGCGGTTCGTCGAGCAGGCCCGCCGCCTGGCCGCCGACCTGGTGTCCGACCCCGACGTCGACGCGTGGCTGCTGCACACCGACCTGCACTACGAGAACGTCCTGCGCGGCTCGCGTCAGCCGTGGCTCGCGATCGACCCCAAACCGACCGCCGGCGACCGGGCGTTCGAGGTCGCCCCCGCGCTGTGGAACCGGGCGGACGAGCTGGGCACCGGGTCGTCGGTGCGCTGGAACCTGCGCCGCCGCCTGGAGGTCGTCTGCGAGCACGCGGGCATCGACGAGGACCGGGCCAAGGCGTGGACCATCGTCCGGGAGGTGGACAACGCCGCCGACCCGGCCGAGGGTCCCGGGCGCGCGAGCCTGGCGGTGGCGATCATCAAGGCGATGAACGACTGAGCAGCGCCTCCCGCGCGAGCCGGGGACCCGGCGTACCGGTCAGCCGGCCGCTCAGCTCGACGAGTCCCCGTGCCGGGGCACCGCCCAGGCCGACGAGCCGGTGCACGGCCTCGCGGATCTCGGCCGGCGCGGCCGCGTTGGGGTCGAGGACCTCGCCGTAGCCCGCGTCCTCGAGGGCCGCGGCGGCCGGCGAACTGGTCGGTCGACAGGGGCAGCAGCAGCAGGGGCACGCCGGCGGTGAGCGCCTCGGTGACGCTGTTGTTGCCGCCGTGGGAGACGGTGACCACCGACCGGCCCAGCAGGGTGACCTGGGGCAGCACGCGGCGGACGAGCCACGACCCGGGGATCGGTCCGAGGTCGGCGGCGTCGGTCGAGCCGCTCGCCAGGGCGACGCGGACGTCGAGCCCGCGCAGCGCCTCGGCCACGCGGGCGAGGACGTCACCGCGGACGGACAGGAAGCTGCCCAGGCTGACGTAGACCACCGGCTGGGTGCTCGAGGCGAGCCACTGCTCCACCTCGGGGTCCGGCGCCTCGCGGCGGACCGCGGAGCCGAGGAACGCGTGCGGAGGCAGCAGCCGCGTGCGCTCGGGCGGATGCAGCTCCTCCGGGTAGTTCAGCAACAACCGGTCGCCCGTCTCGGCGAAGGCGTCGTCGCTGGCGGCCGCGGACGGGTCGAGCGTGCCGAGCGTCTCGTTCCACCGCTGCGTGAACGCGTCCCGCACCCCGACGCACTGAGCCCACAGGTCTCCGAGGGCCGCGGGGTCGGGACGGAAGGACCGCGGCCAGACGGGTGGGTAGCCGTAGACCTCGGCGCCGACGGTCAGGGCGGTCGGGTGACCGAGGACGACGTCCGCGTGGTGGATCCCCTCGGCCACCAGCGCGAGCCGGGCGCTGAAGGCGAGGTGGTCGACGATGACGTGGTCGGGCCGGACCCGGTCGACGACGGCCGCCACCTCCTTGGCGACCCGCAGGGGGTCCCACAGCAGGTCGTCGCCGCGCGCCGCCGCCTGGAACGCCAGCGTCTCGACCGCGCCGAGCCGGGTGGCGGCGAAGAAGCCGCGCAGGGCGTCGTCCTCGCCGGTGGGCTGGTCCTCGGCGCGGATCACCCCGGGGTTCGAGCCCCGGCCGAGCTGCAGGTGTTCACGCTCGAACCCGAAGCCGCGGACGATCTCGTCCGTGGCCGCGCCGGTGGCGACGACCACCCGGTCGCCGGCCTGCTGCCAGGCGGTCGCCAGCGTGGCCAGCGGGTAGAGGTGCGAGGCGTAGTCCGGGCTGATGACCAGCAGCGTCACGCGTCGACGTCCCGCGTAGATCGTCGCGAGCGCCGCGGCCATGGTCTGGATGCTGAACCGCTCCGCGGACCAGCCGCTCGGCCACCCGCGGCCCGATCCTCGGCACCCGGCGCGGCGGTGAGGTCGAGGGCGGCGACGACGGCGCCGGCGAGCGCCGCGGGTACGCGGGTGTCGACGAGGACGCCGGTGACGCCGTCCTCGACGTAGGTCGCCGGGCCGCCCTCCCACGGGCGCCACGACGACCAGCCCGGAGGCCATCGCCTCGAGGATCGCGATGCCGAACTCCTCCTTGAGGCTCGCCGACACGTAGACCCCGCCGGGCGCGCAGCCTCCGGCACGACCCGCACGGGCGGCGGCCAGCCAGACCGCCACCGTCGCGTTGGGTCGGTGTCCCGCCAGGAGCAGGCCCGCCCCGGGTCCTTCGCCGCGACCCACCATGGCGTCGATGAGGCCGAGCTGCCGGCGTTCGTCCGGGCTGGGCTGGTCGAGGTCGCCACCGACGACCAGGAGGTTGCAGCGCCCGTTGAGCTCCGCCCCGAGCCAGGCCTCGACGAGCGTCGCCATGCCCTTGACCGGGTGCAGCCGACCGACGGTGACCGCCAGCGGCAGGCCGCGTCGCTCCGGCGGCAGCGCCTGGAGCAGCTCGTCCAGCTCGGCCAGCGCCGTCGACCGTGGCCGCCGGCGCCGGCGCACCCCGCGCCGCAGACGGCGACGTCACGGGCGGCGCGGTCGAGCGGCACCGGGTCGATGCCCTCGGGCACGACGGTGATGCGATCCCGCTCCTGGTCGAGGTCGACCCCCAGCAGGTCCTTGAGGTTGGCCTCGAGCGCCGGTCGCGGGAACACGACGAGCTGGGCCGCCTGCTCCTGGATCTCCCGCAGCAGGTGCATGCGGAACAGCAGGTGCTCGACCTCGTCCACCGGCCCGAGGTTCTCGCGGGTCAGCACCCCGTCGGCCTCCCGCGCGGCGACCGAGGCGTGCGGGTCGGGGGCCAGCGTCATGCACCACGGGGATGCCGAGGTCGCGCGCCGCCTCCGCCGCGGCCCACGACCCGACGTCGGCCATCCGCAGGTGCAGCACGTCGACGTGCGCCCGGGCGAGGATCCGCCGCATGGCCCGCCGGGTGGCGACCCGCAACGGCCACGCCTCGCCGGCCGACACCGGGGCCCCCCAGAACGGGACCGGCAGGTAGTGGTGACCCGGGCGGTCGACCGTGTCCAGACCGAGGTCGTCGCCGGCCCGGCCGCGGGAGACCGTCACGACCCGCTGCACCGGCCCGGGGTCGGCGACGAGCGCGTCGCCCAGGTGCACCAGGAGCGTCGCGATGCCGCCGGTGTCGCCCTGACCGGCGCGCAGCAGGCTCCGTCGATGTCGGCGTGGAGGAACAGCTGCGCGACGGTCAGCCCCGCGCCGGGCTCACGCTCGGTCGGACCGTCGGCGCGATGCGTCCAGGTCGGCGCGGGCGAGGCTCGCGACCGCGCCGAGCGGCCCGCCGGTGCGGGCGACCAGGTCGAGGGTCGCGCGCGGCCTGCGTCGTCCAACGGGTCCGCCGAGGTCGCCGAGGGCGGCGAGGGCGGCCGCGCGCACCGCCGGCGGCTCGTCGGCGTCGAGCGCGAGGTCGAGGAGTATGCGCGTGGTCGCCGCCCCGGGAACCAGCCCCAGGGTCTCGACCAGCCGCGCCCGAGGCTCGGCCGGCCGGTCGTCCGAGAGCGCGCGAGCCAGCGCGTCACGCACCGGGTCCGGGGTCGTGACCGCGAACGCCTCCAGGGTGGCCTGCGCGACGGTGCCGGCGAACCCGCCGGCCAGGACCAGCTCGGACCAGGCCGGGGAGCGCGGCCGGCACCGAGGGGTCCCGAGCCGAGCGCCCACGCGGCGTGCTCGCCGGAGGAAGGCGGGTTCCTGGGACAGCAGCGCCGCCACGCTCCCGCGCGCTGGGCCGGACCCTGCGCGGCCCGTGCGTGCACCGTCGCGATGGCCGCCAGCTGGTCGGACCCGTCCGGCGAGTCCAGCCGGTCGCCGGGCCGGTCGCCGCGGCCGGCAGATGTCCGATGGCGCTGATGGCCTCGAGCAGGGTCGGCCGATGGGGGCCGAGCCAGACCAGTGATGCGTCGACCGCCTCGCTCACACTCACGAGATCGTCCCTTCGGTACCCGAGAGGGCACCGTCGGATGCCCGCTGTCCGTTATTCGCCGGGAACGGGTCGGACGGATGCGGCGGCATCCCGCATACCGAGTGAGGGTTAGCCCACACGCCCGGCCGGGTTTGCCGCGGCCTCCGCCGACGCATAGTGGGGGCAGCGGTCGCGGGTGGCGCAAGCGCCCCCGGGCCGCCGTCCACCCTCTCCGCGTCACACCAGGAGCAGTCATGTCCAGCGAAACCCTGACCGACACCACGTCCTTCTCCGACCTCGGCCGCGACATGTGGTCCTACCTCACGGGCAAGGAGGCGACCATCGACTACACCTTCGTCGACATGGCCATCGAGGTCCCGCGGTCGACCGGCCCGGACAGTGCGCGCGCCACGTGGAAGCTCAACGGCACCCTGCGCATCACCACGTCCGACAAGGAGAACCGCGGAGCGGCGGCCAACGGCTCCCGTGGCTGACCCTGCTCCGGCCGCCCTCCGGCTCGTCGCCGACCTCGTCATCGAGGTCGGCGACGAGCGGGGCTCGACCACCGCCCGCGTCACCAGCGACGACGGCGGTCTGGTGATCGACGTCGGCCGACCCGGCCGTCCTGCTCCGCTGCGTCCCGCCGCGCGTCTGGCCCGTCGGCCTCGGCGGCTCGTTCCCGGCGAGCCAGTTCGCCGGCATCCCCGCCCGCGTGACCTCGCGCGGACGGGACCTCGCCCGGCTGCAGCTGTCCGAGACCGGGAGGATCCGCGTCCGCCCGGCCCTCAGCGGCGCCCCGGCGCTGGCCGCGCTGGTCGTCGCCGACCGCCGCGGGCGGGTCGCCGCGGGCCTGCTGGTGACGGCCGCGGTGGCCGTCGTGGTCTACCTGGTCCGGCGCGGCTCCCGATCCGGCTAGATGGTCCGCGGGTGCGGGAAGTCCGCCGAGCGGGACTGGAACTGGAGGATGTCGGGTTGCGCACCCGGCCGTCCTCGATCTCGACCGCTCGACTGACGGCCGGGTCGGCGGCCCAGGCGGCCGGCCCGGCGAGCACCGTCTCGACGTGGGGCAGCAACGCCTCACTGATCTCCCAGGTCGCCGAGTTCCACAGGTAGGACGGGCTGTGGTCGACGCCGTAGTACGTCACGCCGTCACCCACGGTGAAGACGGGCGTCTCGAACGACGTCGGCCGGGCCCACGCGAACCCCATGCCCTCGTCGCACGACACGTCGACGACCAGCGTGCCCGGAGCCAGCACCCGAGGTCCGAGTGGTCGAGGAACATCATCGGGCGGTTCGGGTCCTGCAGCACGCAGTTCACGATGATGTCGTGAGCGGCGAGGTAGCCGGCGAGCGGTTCCTCCCCGTTCGCCGTGTGGACCTCGTTGCGGCTCGGGTCCTCTTCGTCCAGACCGAACTGCAGGAGCCGGGCGGACTGGATCGGTGACGCGACGGCGGCGACCGCCCGGTGCGTCAGCACGTCGACGTCGCGTGACGCCCAGCGCGGCCAGCGCGGTCACCGCACCGCGCGCCGTCGCCCCGAAGCCGATGACGACCGCGCGGAGCCGCCGGCCGTATGCGCCCGTCGACCCGACGAGGGACAGCGCGTGCAGGACCGAGGCGTAGCCGGCCAGCTCGTTGTTCTTGTGCAGCACGTGCAGGCTGAACGACCCGTCCGCCGTCCAGTGGTTCATCGCCTCGAACGCGATGACGGTCAGCCGGCGGTCGATCGCCTGCTGGGTGATCTCCACGTCCTGCACGCAGTGGGGCCACCCCCAGAGCACCTGCCCAGGACGCATCTCGGCGAGGTCGCCGGGCAGGGCTTGGGCAGCAGGACGACGTCGCAGTCCGCGAACAGCCGGTCGCGGTCCCGGAGCCCGCCGACGAGTGGCCGCAGCTGCTCGTCCGTCACGCCGAAGCGCTCGCCGTAGCCGGTCTCGAGGAACACCCGGTCGACGAAGCGCCGGGTCGAGCCGGTCGAGGTGCCGGGGGTGGATCGCGAGCCGCCGCTCGTCCTCCTTGCGGGACGTCGCGATGACCCGACGGTCAGCTGCTCCACGCACGCTCCTCGGGTCTGACGCCAGGTACGGCCCGGCGGGTGCCGGGCGTCCGGCTCATCGAGCCGCGACGAGGAGCGCCTGGACCTGCTGCCTCGTCGTGAGCAGCGCCAGCGTCGACTCGGCGCCCTGGTTCTCGTTGCGCCCGAACGGTTCCAGCCCGTCGAAGCCTCCACCGGTGAGGGGGTCCGACATCGGAGTCCGTGCGTCGTTGTCGCCGTCGAACCAGTCCGCGCAGCGGATGAGGCCGTCACTCCACCGGCTCTCACCGCTCACGGCGCCGGCTCGGGCGCAGGCGTCGGCCATCGCGGCGACCTCGATGGGCTGCTGGTCGAACCCGGGTCGGGGCTCGCCGGCTGCCCATCCGCCGACCGGCACCACGGACAGGTGTCCGTCGCGCGTCTCCACGTCCAGGAGCCATCCCAACAGCCCTAGCCCCTGGTCGGTCCACCGGGGGACGTCGAGCAGCGTCCCGGCGGCGACGAGCACCTCCGGGATCACGGCGTTCGCATACCGGAGCCGTGGTTCCGGCCACGGCCAGGTGCCGTCCGGGACCGTTGGTTCGACGAACCGTGCGGCGTCCCGCAGCAGGGCCCGGGCGGAGCGATGGCCCGGGTCCACCGTCAGCACCTCGGCGGCGCCCAGCGCGGCGAAGCACATCGCGCGCGACCACGGGGCGCGGTGGTCGGCCGAGACCGCGAAGCGGCGCAGGGCCTCGTCGGCGCCCACCGGGGACCGGGCCGCCGCGGTTCCGAGCCCCCACAGGGCGCGACCCCACCAGTCGCCCAGGCTCGGGGCGTCGGCCCACACGCCCTGCGCCGTGCGCCGGTTGTGGAACCTCCCGGACCGGTGCTGGGCCGCGGCCACGAACTCCAGGTAGATGCGGTGCAGAGCCTCGACCTCCGGGGCCGGGTCGGGCTCGCGCGCCGTCACGACGAGGGCGCGGGCGACGTCGTCGACGCAGTAACCGTGCTCGGTGCGCGGAACGACGCCCTCCGCATGCTCGAACACCCCCACCGCATCGGTGAGGCCGCCCAGGTGCGTGAACACGACGCCGCTGGCTCACGCGCTCAGCCGATCCTGGTTCGCCAGCAGGGCCGAGGTCGCCACCTCGCGGTACTGCTGGGCCACCGCGGACCAGAGCAGCCCCGGGGCGATCCGGGTGGCCTCGGCCGACATGGCCGCAGCGAGGCCCGGCTCGGTGAGGACGCGACGTACTGCGGCGGCGATCGAGTCGGCCTCCCCCCGTCCCACGAGCAGACCGGCGCCGGTGGCGAGCAGCTCCTCGGCGTGGGGGAACCCGGTCGAGACGACGGGCCGACGGGCCGTGACGGCCTCGACCAGCACCCCCGACGTCACCTGGTCGCGCGAGTCGTAGGGCAGCAGCACGACGTCCGCCTGGAGCACGGCGTCGTGGAGCTCACCGGTCGTCAGGTAACGGGCGTCGAACTCCACCATGTCCCCCACCGCGCGGTCGGCGACCCGCTGCTCGAGCATGCGTCGGTATGCCTCTCCCTCGGTCCGCCGGACCTGGGGATGGGTCTCGCCGAGGACGACGTACCGCGGCAGCGGACGCAGGTCACGCAGGGCGACCATCGCGTCGATCGCCCACTCGATCCCCTTCCCGGGACCGAGCAGACCCCAGGTCAGGATGACGGGGCGGGCGTCCGCGAGCGGACGGGTCGCGAGGGCGTCCTCGGCGTGCCGAGGCACCGCCGTGGGCCGGGACGTCCGCTGCGCCGTGCGGCACGACGTGGACGTCGGCCGGCACCGCGTACTGGCCGACGAGCCGGTCGCGGGCCGCGTGCGTCATCGTGACGACCGCGTCAGCGCGCAGGACCAGCTCGTCGAGGATGGCCCGCTGGCGCAGGGTGGGGTCGGTCACGACCGTGTGCAGGACGACGATGACCGGGACCGTCACCCTCCGAAGGAGGTCGAGGACGTCCTCGCCGTCCGGACCGCCGAAGATGCCGTACTCGTGCTGGATGATCGCGACGTCGGCCGCGTTCAGCCGGGCGGCCGCGGCTGCGGCCCCCCGCGGCTCACCGCGGACCCAGACGTGCACCGGGCCGCCGGCTCGGGTGTCGCCGGGGGCGTCCGCCACGGCGACGATGTCGACGACGTCCCGGGGGCTGCGCAGCGCCGACGCCAACGCCGCCGTGAAGGTGGCCAACCCGCACTGCGTGGGCGGGTAGGTGCTGAGGATCGCGTACGTCGTGGTCACGTCGGGCCTTCCGGGCTCGCGCGCGCTGAGACACGCGCCGTGCGCGGCGACCGCTCTGAGGCCGCCCATGCGCGCTCCGTGCGCTGCGGGCCCTGCCCCAGGAGAGTCCTGGGAGAGGTCGATCGGGAACGTCGTCGTCCCGGGAAAGTGCCCTGTCCAGTCAGGGCATCCGATGGCCGAGGTTACCATCGCGGGCCGCCGGCACCTGGCGCTGCCGCCGCCGTGATCGGCGCTCGCGGGTCGGCCCGGTCGCCGTGGCATCCCCGCCTGGCAGGCTGAGGTCATGGCGAACCGGCTGGCCGCCGCGACGAGCCCCTACCTGCTGCAGCACCGCGACAACCCCGTCGACTGGTGGGAGTGGGAGCCGGCGGCGTTCGCCGACGGCGGCCGCACGCGACGTCCCGGTGTTCCTCTCGGTCGGCTACTCGGCGTGCCACTGGTGCCACGTCATGGCGCACGAGTCCTTCGAGGACGAGGAGGTCGCCCGGGTCCTCAACGAGGGCTACGTCTGCGTGAAGGTCGACCGCGAGGAGCGTCCGGACGTCGACGCCGTCTACATGGCCGCCACCCAGGCGCTGACCGGTCAGGGCGGCTGGCCGATGACCGTGCTGATGACGCCGGAACGCGAGCCGTTCTTCTGCGGCACCTACTTCCCCAAGCCGCAGCTGCTCCAGGTGCTCGACGCGGTCAGCGACGCGTGGCGGGTCCCGGCGCGAGGAGGTGCTGGCCAGCAGCAGCCACATCGTCGGCGCCCTGCGCGAGGCCGCCCTCCCGCCGCCCACGCCCTCACCACCGGCCACCTCGACGCCGCGGCCGCGGCCCTGCGGCCCCAGTTCGACTCCGCCAGAGGGGGATTCGGGCGCGCCCCGAAGTTCCCGCCGTCGCTCGCCCTCGAGTTCCTGCTGCGCCACCACGGTCGCACGGGTGATGTCGGCGCCCTCGAGATGGTCGACGTCACGTGCACGGCGATGGCCCGGGGCGGCATCTACGACCAGCTGGCCGGTGGCTTCGCCCGCTACTCCGTCGACGTCGCCTGGGTCGTCCCCCACTTCGAGAAGATGCTCTACGACAACGCGCTGCTCACCCGGGTCTACGCGCACTGGTGGCGGGCGACCGGGTCGCCGCTCGCCGAGCGGGTCGCCCGGGAGACGGCGGACTTCATGCTGCGCGACCTCGGTATGCGTGACGGGCGGCTTCGCCAGCGCGCTCGACGCCGACACGGCCGGGGTGGAGGGCCTCACGTATGCGTGGAGCCGCGCCGCAGCTCGCCGCGGTGCTCGGTGCCGACGACGGCGAGCGCGCCGCCGACCTGCTCCGCGTCACCGCCGACGGGACGTTCGAGGACGGCCTCTCCACCCTCCAGCTGCCGGTCGACCCGGACGACCGCGAGTGGTGGGCGGACGTCAGGGCGCGGCTGCTGACCGCCCGCGCCGGTCGGCCCCAGCCCGGCCGGGACGACAAGGTCGTCACCGCCTGGAACGGCCTGGCCATCGCCGCACTGGCCGACCTGGGCTCGCTGCTCGGCGAGCCGCGCTACGTCGAGGCCGCGACCCGGGCGGCCGACGTTCCTGCTCGACACCCACCTCGTCGACGGCCGGCTGCGGCGGTCGTCGCGGGACGGCGTCGGTCGGCCACGCGGTCGGGGTCGCCGACGACTACGGCGACCTGGCGGAGGGTCTCCTCGCGCTGCACCAGGCGACCGGTGACGCCCGCTGGCTGGCCGCCGCCGGTGACCTCCTCGACACCGCCCTGCGGCACTTCGCCGCCGACGACGGCGGCTTCCACGACACGGCGGACGACGCCGAGGCGCTGTTCACCCGCCCGCGCGCCCTCGGCGACAACGTCGAGCCGTCCGGGACCACGTCGCTCGCCGGGGCGCTGCTGACCTACGGCGCGCTCACCGGCTCGGTCGCGGCACCTCGACGCGGCGTCGGCCGCCCTGGACGCCGTGGGGGCGGTCGCCGCGCAGAACCCCGGTTCGCCGGCTGGGCGCTCGCCGTCGCGGAGGCCCGGGCGGCCGGACCGCTGCAGGTCGCGGTGGTCGGCTCCGGGCTCCGAGCGGGACGCCCTGGTCGCCGTGGCGCGCGCCGCCACCTCACCGGGACTGGTCCTCGTCGCCGGCGAACCGGACGCGGCCGGCATACCGCTGCTGGCCGACCGGCCGCTCGTGGACGGTCGGTCCGGCCGCCTACGTGTGCCGTGGGTTCGTGTGCGACCGGCCCACGACCGACCCCGACCGAGCTGCGTCGAGCAGCTTCAGGCCGCGAACATCTGAGCGCCGGGAGCGTTGCGGGCGAACGCTTCTCGCGCTGGCTCGCCACCGACGAACAGGGCGGTCGCCCAGACGTCGGCCCACAGCAGGGTGTCGGCGACGACGGTCATCGACCCGACGCGGTCGACCGCCTGCTCGGGTCGCCGGGTCGTAGAGGTGGGCACCCCGAGCCGCCGTCCCGGACGTCGCCACCGCACCGGTCGTCAGCGGGACGACGGCGACCATGCCGGGTCGGTCGCGCGGGTCCTCGACCCCGATCCGCCAGGGCGCCGCGTCGGCGCCCTCCGGCGGGACGTGGTGGTGCCGGCCGACCAGGACGTCACCGCCGGCGTTGACCGACCACGACGGTCGCGGGCAGGCCGGAGAGGTCCCGGGCGGCGCGGTCGACGGCCCAGCCCTTGACCAGCCCGGTCGGGTCGTAGCGGACCACGCCGTCGTCGTCCGGCAGCCAGGCGGTGAACGCGCCCCCGGTCCGCTCCGCGGCGAGCGCGCAGAGCCCCTCGACCTCGGCGAACAGCGGGTCGTCCGACCCGGCCGCCAGGTCACCTCGCCGGCGCCGGCTGAGCGGCGACTCGGGGCGGTAGGTCGAGAAGATGGCGTCGAGCCGGGCCAGCTCGGCGTATGCGGCGGCGACCGCCCGCTCCGCCTCGGGCCCCGCACGTCGGGACCGCGCAGGTGGATGCTCACCGGCATGCCCATCACCTGCTCGACCCAGGCCCGACGGCTCACGCGCTGGCCCGGTCGATCGCCGACTGGAGCGACTGCGGTGTAGCCCTGCGACGTGAGCGTCGCGCCCGACACCAGGTCGACCTGGGCGCTCTGCGCCTCGACCGCCTCGGCGTTGAGGATGGGCACCGCGCGCTCGTTGATGAGCTGGTCGTGGCGGTCCCGGTTCGGCACCTGGAGGGCCTCCACCGACGCGATCCGCCCGTCGGCGACGGTGATCCGGACCTGGACCACCCCGAACCGAGTCACGACCGCGTCCCCGTCGAAGGTGCCCGACTCCGGCAGGTCCGGCGTCGTCGTCGGTCGCGTCGCGACCCGCCACCGCGGCCTGGCTCGGAGCGAACCGGCTCGACGTGGACGTGTGGTAGCTGAAGAGCAGCACCAGGACCGTCACGGTCCCGAGCATCCAGACCGCGATCCGCCTCACCAGACGAACCTCTCCACGTGGATCCGGTCCGGTCGCGCGCCGGCGCCGACCACGGCGGCACGCGCGTGCTCCATCCACTGGGCGTTGCCGCAGAGGTAGACGTCACGCTCGGCCACGTCGGGGACCAGGTGCACCAGGGCCTCGACGTCGTCGAGGTGCTCCGCCGACACCGGCAGCCAGCTGTCGCGGCTCCGGATGCGCGGACCGGGCACCGTGACGACCCGCGCGCCGCGCTCGGCCGCGAGCGAGGCCAGCTCGTCCCGGAAGAGGACGTCGGCCGCCGAGTGGACGCGGTAGACGAGCACCACGTCGCCCGGCCGCTGGGGCAGTCCTTCGAGCAGCGCCCGCATCGGGGTGACGCCGATGCCCGACGCCATCAGCAGCACCTTGTCGCCGGTCCGGACGCCGGCGTGCAGCCGTCCGTACGGACCTTCGACGAGGACCCGCGCGCCGCGGTCGAGGTGGTCCAGACCGGTCGAGTCGGGCCCCACGTGGACCGCGGTGATCCGCAGCCGCGACCCGTCCGGCGCGGCGGACAGCGAGAACGGGTGGGCGCGGCGTCCAGCCCGGCCGGTCGAGGAACCGCCAGAGGAGGTACTGGCCGGCGCGGGCGCCGAGCCGGTCGAGGTCGCGCCCCGACACGACGACCGAGGTCACGCCGAGCGTCTCGCGGCGGACCTCCTCGACGACGAGCCGGTGGCGGTACGACCGGAGCAGCGGGAGGACGAGGCGGAACCCCACGACGCAGCCGAGCGCGACCGCATACAGGGTCCACCAGAACACCGTGCCGGCGAGGTTCCCGACGAAGTCCTGCCCGGTCCAGAGCTGGTGCGGGAGGGCGAGGCCGACGCCCGAGGTAGGCGTACAGGTGCAGCAGGTGCCAGGTCTCGTAGCGAAGCCGCGCGCGGGCCTTGCGGATCGACGTGACGACGACCATGGTCAGCGCGACCGTGCCGGCTACCGCGAGCAGCATCCCGGGGTAGTTGACGACGAAGTCGACGAGAGTGCCCCAGATGCCCAACTGGGTCGACGCGGCGTAGCCGAGGGTGGACAGGACGATGTGCGCCAACAGGAGGTGGAACGAGGTGAACCCGGCCAGGCGGTGCGTCCGCACGATGGCGTCCTGGCCGAAACCACGCTCCAGGAACGGGACTCGCGCCATGAGGACGACCTGGATGAGCAGCAGCACCGACGACAGCAGAGCGGTCAGCCGACCGAACGAGTGCAGCGCGCCGCTGACCGAGCCGAGCTCCTGGGGCCCCTGGCCCGTGACCCAGAGCGCCGACGACGAACGACGACCGCGAGGCAGCCCAGCGCGGCCGCGAGCTGCCGCCACCAGTCGGGGTCGTTGGCCGGGCGGCTCCCCGTGGCCCGTGCGACGCCGTCGACCACCCGCGACGCGAGCTTCACGGTCGACGGTTCCGCGGTCACCACGGGGGCGCCCGTGAGCAGATCCTGGGCCGCCTCTCTGTGGGTGCGCTGTGGCCAGAGCATGTCAGGGCCACACCCCGAGCAGCTGCAGGGAGATCCGGACGATGAACGCGGACACCACGACGATGAAGACCACGCGGACGAAGCCGCTGCCGAGCCGGACCGCGGTCCGGGCACCGAGATAGCCGCCCAGCAGGTTCCCGGCCGCCATGACCAGCCCGACCTTGACCATGACGAAGCCGCCCGGAGCGAAGACGACCAGCGCCCCGAGGTTGGTCGCGACGTTGGCGATCTTGGCCTTGGCGCTGGCCTCGAGGAACGCGTAGCCCATCAGCCCCACGAGGGCGAAGACCAGGAACGAGCCCGTCCCCGGCCCGAGCGCCCCGTCGTAGACCCCGATGACGAAGCCGATGAGCATGGCGGCGGTGCGGTGCTTGCGGCCGCTGCCAGCGCAGGGCGGTCTCGCGGCCGAGCTCCGGCTCGCAGGAGCGTGTACGCGCCGACGAGGACGAGGCAGACCAGGACGATCGGGTTGAACGCCGCCTTGGGGATGTGCAGCCCGATCAGGGCGCCGCCGATGGCGCCGACGAAGGCGACCGCCGCCATCGGCAGCGCCGTCCGCAGGTCCGGGTGCACGCGCCGGTAGTAGGTGACGGCGCTCGTCGTCGTGCCGAAGATCGAGCTGAACTTGTTGGTGGCGAGGATCTGCGCCGGCGACGCCGTCGGGAAGCCGAGCAGCAGCGCCGGCAGCTGGACCAGCCCGCCGCCCCCGACGACCGCGTCGACCCAGCCGGCCAGGAGCGCGGCGCCCGCGACGAAGGCGACGGTGAGCAGCGTCGGGTCCACCGTGGGGTCGGGCATCTCCGGTCAGCGCCGGTGCCAGCGCAGGGCGATGTCGAGCACGTCGAGCAGCTCGTGCGCCACGGCGTCCGGAGTCGCGTCGTGGCGGACCTGCTGGCTCGCGGGAATGTCGCTGTGCGGCACCAGGATCGCCCGCATACCGGCCGACTGCGGGCCGTGGACGTCCTCGTAGCCCGCGGTCGCCGACGTAGACGCAGCGCTCCGGCTCGACCCCGATCCGCCGGGCGGCCTCGAGGAAGATGGCCGGGTTCGGCTTCACCCAGGGCGTCTCGCTGGAGTAGAGGTCGGCGTCGACGAGGTCGAGGACGCCGTCCCGCTCGAACAGGCCGCGGTGGTAGTCCCGGGACCAGATGGTGTTGGAGAGGACGCCGACCCGGATCCCGTTGTCGCGCAACCCTTCCCAGAGCGGCCGGATCTGCGGGTCGGTGTAGGTGTGGGGTTCCCAGAAGGCGTGGTACGCGGTGAGCGCCCGCCACCGCGCGCGGGTCGTCGGCGACGATGCCCGCCTCGGCGAGGATGTCCTCCAGCCGGGCCGAGGCGCCCTCGTCGCGGCCCGCGGGACCACCCGGCGCTCTCGGCGGCCCAGATCCGCGCGGCCAGCTCGTCGGCGAGCGCCGGCTCGGCCTCGCCGAGGTGGTACTCCCGGGCGAAGACCCGCCACTGCTCGTCGATGTCGACCGTGTGCCAGGGCGTGATCGTGCCGCCCCAGTCGAAGATGACCGCGCCGACGCCACCGGCGCCGGCCCCCTGTACGTCCCCTGCTCCCCGTCGCCCCGAGTGTCGCCGGTCATGTCGGGGGGTGACCGGTGCCGCGGACCTCCGCGAGCACCTCGGCCACCGCCGAGTCGACGGGGACGGCACGGCGCTCCCCCGAACGCCGGTCCTTGATCTCGATGGTTCCGTCGGCCAGACCGCGGCCGACCACGACGATCGTGGGGACGCCGATGAGCTCGGAGTCCTTGAACTTCACGCCCGGGCTGACCTGCCGGCGGTCGTCGTACAGGACCTCCAGGCCCGCCGCCTCGAGCTGGCCGACGATCTCCTGCGCGCGGAGGAAGATCTCGTCGTCCTTGCCGGTCGCCACCACGTGCACGTCGGCCGGGGTGATCTCCCGCGGCCAGCAGAGCCCGTACTCGTCGTAGTTGCCCTCGGCGATGGCCGCGACGGCCCGGGAGACGCCGACGCCGTAGGACCCCATCGTGACGGTCACGAGCTTGCCGTTCTCGTCGAGGACCTTGAGCCCGAGCGCCTCGGCGTACTTCCTGCCGAGCTGGAAGATGTGGCCCATCTCGATGCCCCGGGCGGCCTCCAGCGCGTGCCCGCAGCTCGGGCACTCGTCGCCGGCGCGGACCTCGGCGGCCTCGATGGTGCCGTCGGCGGTGAAGTCGCGGCCCGCGACGAGGTCGACGACGTGGTGGCCGGGCCGGTTCGCGCCGGTGACCCAGCGGGTGCCCTCGACGACGCGCGGGTCGACGAGGTAGCGCACGCCCGGCCGGCTTGTCGGCGCCGAGCGCCTCCGGGCCGATGTAGCCCTTGACCAGCTCCGGGTGCGCGTCGAAGTCCTCGAACACCGTCGGCGGTCGACGGCTCCAGCTGCGCGCCCAGCCGCTTCTCGTCGACGTCACGGTCGCCGGGCAGGCCGATGGCGAGGATCTCCTGGGTCCCGTCCGGCGCCGTCACGGTGACGAGGACGTTCTTGAGGGTGTCGGCGGCCGCCCAGGGCCGGTCCTCGCGGGGGAAGCGCGCGTTGAGGTGGTCGACGAGCGTGGCGATGGTGGGGGTGTCGGGGGTGTCCTCGACGTGCGCCGCCGGGGCGTCGGTCCAGTCCAGCGCCGGCGGCACCGGCACGCGCACGGCCTCGACGTTCGCCGCATACCCGCAGTTGGGGCAGCGGACGTAGGTGTCCTCGCCGTTCTCCGCGGTGGCGAGGAACTCCTCGCTCTTGCTGCCGCCCATGGCCCCGGCCATGGCCTCGACGATCACGTAGTGGAAGCCGAGGCGGTCGAAGATCCTCGTGTAGGCCTCACGCTGCTGGTCGTAGCTCTTCTGCAGCCCGGAGTCGTCGATGTCGAAGGAGTAGGCGTCCTTCATGACGAACTCGCGGCCGCGCAGGATCCCCGCCCGCGGACGGGCCTCGTCGCGGTACTTGTTCTGGATCTGGTAGAGCGTGACCGGCAGGTCCTTGTAGGACGAGTACAGGTCCTTGACCGTGAGGGCGAACAGCTCCTCGTGGGTCGGTCCGAGCAGGTAGTCGGCGCCCTTGCGGTCCTTGAGCCGGAAGATGTTGTCGCCGTACTCGGTCCAGCGGCCGCTCGCCTCGTAGGGCTCGCGCGGCAGCAGGGCGGGGAACAGCAGCTCCTGGGCGCCGATCGCGTCCATCTCCTCGCGGACGATCGCCTCGACGCGGCGCAGGATCTTCAGGCCCGAGGGGCAGCCACGTGTAGATCCCGGGGGCGACCCGGCGGATGTAGCCCGCGCGGACGAGCAGCCGGTGGCTCGGCACCTCGGCGTCGGCAGGGTCCTCGCGCAGGGTTCGCAGGAACAGTGTCGACATGCGCATGGCCACGGTGGGGTACTCCGGGATCGGGTGGGCCGGGTGAGGCCTCGAAGAGAAACGGTGCGGTGGGAAGGATATCCGCGCCTCGGTATGCGTCTCACCCGGCTTTCGTATGCCTGCGGCCGGATTCTTGCCCCTCCGGGTCAGAGGTCGCGGCCGGTCGCGCTGAGGGCCACCCGGACCAACGGCCACTGCAGCGGCAGGCGCGCGACCGTTCCCGCGAGCGATGGCCGCCCGGCGTGCGGTCGTGCGGGCGGCGCCGCCAGCGCTTGGCCGCGGCCACGGTCATCTGGACGTTGGCTGGGAAGACGCCGACGAGGAGGGCCGCGGAGCCCCAGCCCGCCGCGGACCGGGTGGGCGGCGACCAGCAGCCCCGCCGCGCAGACGAGCTCGCCGACGCCCGACGCGTACACGAGCTCGCGCCGAGCGGGCAGGGCGCGCGGCACGATCGGCTCGAACACCTGCGGTCGCACCAGGTGGGTCGTGCCCGAGGCGAGGAACAGCAGCGCGAGCCCGACGATGCTGACGGGTCAGGGGTGCGGTCGGGGAACGGCCATCGGCCCATCAGACCACTCCGACCGGCGCACCGCATCGGGGCGCCCCGACCCGCGGACGATCAGGCGGGTGGGGACGATCACCGTGGTCGGCTCGCCGGCACCGGCGGCCAGCCGGGCGAAGATCTGCTGGACGGCCCGCTCGCCGAGCACCATCGGGTCCTGGTGGACGACGGTGACCGGCGGGTCGACGACGTCGGCCAGCTCGAAGTCGTCGTACCCCACCAGCGACAGGCTGACGCCCGACCTCGCGCATCGCGTGGAGCACGCGCCAGCGTGACCCGGTTGTTGCCGGTGATGATCGCGGTGACCGGGTCCGGCCCGGCGGTCCACTCGCGCAGCAGCCCGGCGAGCTCGCCGGCGGCGTAGGGGCCGACCCGGGAGCGCAGCGGCCCGCGGAGGGCCAGCGAGGCTCGCCGCGGAGCGCGAAGCCGGCCGCGCGCTGGCGAGCGGTCCAGATCGACTGGTCGTCACCGAGGAAGCCGATCCGCTCGTGGCGGTGGGCGGCCAGGTGCTCCACGGCGCTGCGCATCCCGCCCTCGTTGTCGCTGAGCACGGCGTCGACGCCCAGGTCCGGCTGTGGCCGGTCGACGCAGACCACCGGCACCGACCGGGCGGCCGCGCGCAGTGCCTCCGACGGCTCGGTCACGATCGGGACCACGACGAGCCCCGCCACCCGCTGGGCGACGAGGGCGTCGACCAGCTCGGCCTCGTTCGTCGGCCGACTGCTGGGACGACGTGCTGATGAGCAGGTGCTGGCGCAGCCGCGCCTCCCGCTCGATCCCCGCCGCGAGCTGCGCGTAGAACGGGTTCGTGAGGTCCTCGACGACGAGCCCGATCCGGTCCGACCGCCCGGTCCGCAGCATCGTCGCGCCGGCGTGCCGCTGGAAGCCGAGCTCGTCGATGATCTCGCGGACCCGCGCGGCGGTGGTCGGGCTGACGCCGGCCTCGCCGTTGACCACCCGAGACACGGTCTTGATCGACACGCTCGGCGCGTCGGGCCACGTCGGCCATCGTCGGACGGCTCGGGCCGTCCTCGGAGGGCCGGTAGGCCCCCTGGTGCGACAACGTTGGCACAGTCCCTCACTATCCAGGCCGGAGCGGGCAGCGTCAACCACGGATACGGTGAATACTCGCCTGGCACGAGACCTGACCCGGCGATAAGTTCCGCCGGTGCTCGCCCGTCGCTTGACGCCGGAGCCGCTGATGGGGTTCAGTGGTCCGCGTTGTCTGACAACGATGTCGGTTGGTCGAGCGCCGCGGCACAACCCCGATCCAGGGCGTGGGGATCGTTACGCCCTTGTGACTGGTCCGAAGCGGCCAACTCGCTCACGCAACCGAGGCACCTGTAGGTCAGAATCATCGAGCGCCCTGGGCCCCTGCCCGCCTGTCGCGCTGCCGTGAATTCGCAGGCGCGCCAGGTCCCGCAGTTCCACCGCAGTCTCGCTCGGTCACGAGGAAGTGATGACGGTCAGATGAGCACCGACTCCAGTCCGCAGGACAACGTCTCCTCGCCCCGCCCGGAAGCGGGTGGCACCACGCCGGCCAGGTCATTCTCGAGATGCGGGACATCAGCAAGGAGTTCCCGGGCGTCAAGGCGCTCTCGAACGTCTCCATGACCGTTCGCCGCGGCGAGATCCACGCGATCTGCGGCGAGAACGGCGCCGGCAAGTCGACGCTGATGAAGGTGCTGTCCGGGGTGTGGCCGGCCGGCACCTACGACGGTGAGATCCACTTCAACGGCCAGCTCGTGGAGTTCAACAACATCCGCGACAGCGAGCACGCCGGGATCGTCATCATCCACCAGGAGCTCGCGCTCATCCCCGAGCTGTCGATCGGCGAGAACATCTTCCTCGGCAACGAGGTCGCCAACGGCGGGGTCATCAACTGGATGACGACCCGCCAGCGCGCGAGCGAGCTGCTCGCCCGGGTCGGGCTCAACGAGAACCCCGACACCAAGATCAAGGACATCGGCGTCGGCAAGCAGCAGCTGGTCGAGATCGCCAAGGCGCTGTCCAAGGAGGTCAAGCTCCTGATCCTCGACGAGCCGACCTCGGCGCTCAACGAGGGCGACTCCCAGCACCTGCTCGGGCTCATGTCGGGCCTGCGCGAGCAGCGGCGTGACCTGCATCATGATCAGCCACAAGCTCAACGAGATCGAGCAGATCTCCGACTCGATCACGATCATCCGCGACGGCAAGTCCATCGAGACCCTCCGGGTCAAGGAGGACGGGGTCGACGAGAACCGCATCATCCGCGGCATGGTCGGCCGGGACATCGAGTCCCGGTTCCCCGACCACGTCCCGGAGATCGGCGAGATGCTGTTCGAGGTCAAGAACTGGACCGTGCGGCACCCGAACGTCGCGGACCGGCTGGTCTGCAAGAACGAGAGCTTCTTCGTCCGCCGCGGCGAGATCGTCGGGTTCGCCGGCCTGATGGGCGCGGGACGCACCGAGCTGATGCGCAGCATCTTCGGCGCAGTCCTACGGCATCTTCGTCAGCGGCACGCTGCTCAAGGAGGGCCAGGAGCTCCAGCTCAAGTCGGTGCCCGGCGGCGATCGACGCCGGCCTGGCCTACGTCACCGAGGACCGCAAGACCCTCGGCCTCAACCTGCTCGACGACATCAAGCGGACCACCGTCTCGGCCAAGCTGAAGCGGATCACCCACGGCCTGGTCGTCGACGAGCGCGAGGAGTACAAGTTCGCCGAGGAGTACCGCAAGTCGATGCGCACCAAGGCGCCGACGGTCGACGAGGGCGTGTCCAAGCTCTCCGGCGGCAACCAGCAGAAGGTGGTGCTGGCCAAGTGGCTGTTCACCGAGCCGGACCTGCTGATCCTCGACGAGCCGACCCGCGGCATCGACGTCGGCGCGAAGTTCGAGATCTACGGCATCGTCCAGCGGATGGCCGCCGAGGGTAAGGGCGTCATCCTCGTCTCGTCCGAGCTGCCCGAGCTGCTCGGCCTCTCCGACCGGATCTACACGATCTGCGAGGGCGCGATCACCGGCGTCCTCGACAAGGGCCACGCCGACCAGGAGTCCCTGATGCGCCTCATGACCAAGACCTCGTCGAGGTCGGACGTCCCGACCCAGGCCAGCGCCTGACCTCACGGAAGCCAGGACGAACCGATGAACAAGATCAAGCAGATCTTCGGGGGCGACGCCCGTCAGCTCGGGATGATCTTCGCCCTCGCGGCGCTGATCATCCTCTTCCAGATCCTCACGGGCGGTCTGACCCTGCAGCCCGACAACGTCAACAACATCATCCAGGGCAACGCCTACATCCTGGTTCTCGCCATCGGCATGGTCCTGGTGATCATCGCCGGCCACATCGACCTGTCGGTGGGTTCGGTCGCGGCGTTCGTCGGCATCGTCGTCGCCATCGCGATGCGCGACTGGGGCCTGCCGTGGTTCGTCGGCATCCTCCTCGGGCTGGTCCTCGGCGCCGTCGTCGGGGTCTGGCAGGGCTTCTGGGTGGCCTACGTCGGCATCCCCGCGTTCATCGTCACCCTGGCCGGCTTCCTGCTTCTTCCGCGGTGCGAACCAGTTCGTCGGGAAGTCCAACACCGTCCCGGTGTCCCCCGAGTTCCAGGTGCATCGGCGCCGGCACGCTCCCCGAGGTCGGACCCAACACGGGCTACAACAACCTCACCCTGCTGCTCGGCATCCTCGCCTGCGTCGGCATCATCCTCGGGACGCTGCGCGGCCGCCGCCAGCTCATCAAGATCGGCGCGACCGTCGAGGAGTCGTGGATCACCTACACCCGCATGGGCCTCATCTGCGTGGTCGTGTTCGGGGCCATGCTGCTCATCGCCTCGGGCCGCAAGGGCTTCCCGGTCCCGGGCCTCATCCTCATCGCGCTGGTGCTGATCTACGGCTTCATCGCCAGCAAGACCATCGTCGGCCGCCACATCTACGCGGTCGGCGGCAACCGGCACGCCGCGGAGCTGTCCGGCGTCCGCAGCAAGCGGGTCAACTTCCTGGTCATGGCCAACATGTCGTTCCTCGCGGCGCTGGCCGGGATGATGTTCGTCGGCCCGGTCCAACGCCTCCGGGCCCGTTCGACGGCGTCGGCTGGGAGCTCGACGCGATCGCCGCCGTGTTCATCGGCGGCGCGGCCGTCAGCGGCGGCGTCGGGCACGGTCATCGGCTCGATCATCGGCGGTCTCGTCATGGCGGTGCTCAACAACGGCCTGCAGCTGCTCGGCGCCGGCGCCGACGTCACCCAGATGATCAAGGGCCTGGTGCTGCTCGTCGCGGTGGCCTTCGACATCTACAACAAGTCGCAGGGCAGGCCGTCCATCACCGGCTTGTTCATGCGCAACCGTCGGATCCAAAGGATCCGACGGCGACGCGGTCGGAGGCGCCGACGGCGGCCTCGGAGATCGAGAAGCTCGACGAGACCCTCGGTCGCGAAGCTGATCCGCGGCACTCCTCACCGCACCCACATACCCGCGTCCCGCCGGGGCGCGAGCAGAAAGGAAACATGCATATGCGTCTCATCGCCAAGGTGGTGGGAGTCACTGCGGTGGCTGCCCTCGCACTGACCGGTTGCGGTCGCGCTGCCGACTCCGGATCGGGCGGCGGGTCGGGCTCGACCGGCGGCTCCAGCACCGGCTTCGCGGCCGACGCCACCATCGGCGTCGCGCTGCCCCAGAAGACCTCGGAGAACTGGGTGCTCGCCGAGGGCCTCTTCAACGACGGCCTGAAGAAGGCCGGCTTCAAGGCCGACGTCCAGTTCGCCAACGGTGGCGTCTCCGAGCAGCAGAACCAGATCCAGGCCATGATCACCAAGCAGGCCAAGGTCATCGTCATCGGCGCCATCGACGGCGCGCAGCTGGGCACCCAGGTCAAGGCGGCCAAGGACTCCGGCGCGATCGTCATCGCCTACGACCGGCTCATCAAGAACACCGCCGACGTCGACTTCTACATCGCCTACGACAACCGGAAGGTCGGCCAGCTCCAGGGCCAGGCCCTCCTCGACGGGCATGAAGGCCAAGAAGCCGAACGGCCCGTACAACATCGAGCTGTTCGCCGGCTCGCCGGACGACGCCAACGCCCAGGTCTTCTTCGACGGAGCCATGGACGTGCTGAAGCCGAAGATCGACGACGGCACCCTGAAGGTCGCCTCGGGCCAGACCAGCTTCAACCAGGTCGTCACCCAGGGCTGGAAGGCCGAGAACGCGCAGAAGCGGATGGACACGCTGCTGTCGGCCAACTACACCAGCGCCACGCTCGACGGCGTGCTCTCCCCGAACGACACCCTCGCCCGGGCCATCATCACCTCGGTCAAGGCGGCCGGCAAGCCCATCCCGATCGTCACCGGTCAGGACTCCGAGGTCGAGTCGGTCAAGTCGATCATGGCCGGCGAGCAGTACTCCACGATCAACAAGGACACCCGCAAGCTGGTGGCCGACACGATCGCGATGGTGCAGGCGCTCCAGAAGGGCCAGAACCCGCCGCCCGGGATCAACGACACCAAGCAGTACAACAACGGTGTCAAGGTCGTCCCGGCCCAGCTGCTGACCCCGGTGATCGTCACCAAGGCGAACGCCAAGGAGGCCTACGCGAACGACCCGACGCTCCTCGCGATCGTCAACGCGGCGGGCTGAGGACCGGCACCGCCGGCGTCGACCGACGCGCGAAGGGCCCGTTCCCCCTGGGGGACGGGCCCTTTCGCATACCCGGTATGCGTGGTGGCTAGAGCAGGACGGTGGTGAAGGCGCCGACCTCGCGGTACCCGATGGCCCGGTAGGTCGCCCGCGCCGGCGCGTTGAAGTCGTTGACGTAGAGGGTGGCCAGCGGCGCGACGTGCTCGAGGATGAGGTCGGTCGCCGCGGCCATCAGGGCCTCGGACAGCCCGTGCCCGCGCAGCCGCGGCGCCAGCCAGACGCCCTGGATCTGCGCGGCGTTCACCGCCGCCGAGCCGACGTCGGCCTTGAACAGGACCTCGTCGCCCTCGACCCAGACCACCGTGTGGCGGTCGGCGATGAGGCCGGCGATCAGGGCCCGGTAGCCACGCGAGGACCCGCGGTAGGGCGGGTAGCCGATCTCGTCGGTGAACATCGCCGCCGCCGCCGGCATGACGATGTCCACCTCCTCCAGTCGGGCGAAGCGCACGCGCGGCTCCGCAGGGACGCCGAACTCCGCGGACGTCTGCGACGTCGCCATGAGGGGCTGGTGCGCCCGGACCGCCCGCGCGCGGCCCCACGAGTGCTCCAGCACGCCCCAGAGGGCGAGGACCTGGTCGCTCGGGCCGAAGATCGACGCGCACCCCTTGTGCCACCGGCGGATCCGGGCGGCGAAGGCCTCGGCGGTCTCCGCGTCGCACTCGACCGGGACCACGTTCGCGGACACCCAGCAGAGGGAGCGCAGCCGGCCGCCGCTGCGGAAGCCGAGGAGGGAGCCCGGCGCCGAACGCAGGGCACCCTCCTCGATCCGCGCGGCGACGAAGACGTTGGCGGCCGGGTTGCGGGCGCACAGCTCCAGCGCCTCGTCGCGGTCCGCCGTGGTCAGGGCGCGCACGGGGGACTGGGTGCGCAGCACGGGTACAGCCTGCCGGTCGGCCCCGTCCGTTGTCGACCGCTATCCCCGCGCGTCACCCGATCGGTATGCGCGCCCTCGTCCCTTCAGGCCGCGACGGTGACGCCCGACTCGACCTCGGACGCCGCCGGCTCCCGGCGGCGCCAGGGACCGAGCGCGACGCTGGTGCCCCATGCGGCGGTCGCCCCGAGGACCAGTCCGCCGGCAGCGAGGACGAGCCGGAAGACGTTCTCCGGGTAAGGCGTGAGCGACGTCTCGACCTCCTGCCAGCTCATCACCACGAGGATGACGGGGGCGGACAGGATCGGCCAGCGCGGCGAAGAGCCGCGCGACCCGGTCCTCGACGCAGCCCCCAACCGCCGAGGACGGCGGCCGGGAACAGCACGATGCCGGGGCTGAGGAACAACACCGGGACGGTGAGGGCGAGCAGCCGCCACCAGCGGCTGCCCCCGCGTCGCCGCGCGGCGTGGACGACACCCAGGGCGAGACCGATGACCGCCGCCGTGAGGACGATCGACAGGGTCCCGACCCAGGTGAACTCCGGCGACGTGGAGATCAGCCGCATCCAGACCCGCGCCAACGACCCCCCAGCCGGCGCCCAGGGCGAAGCCCGTGGCGGCATACCGTGCGGTCCTCATGACCAGCTCACCGGCAGGCAGGCGAGACGGGCGCCGGCGGTGCCGTGGTCGTCGGTGGCTGCGGCGTGCAGCACGACGGCGCGGTTGCCGGGAGCGGGGACGAAGGGCACGCGGGCGACGGCGACCGCACCGCCGTCGGCGCCGACCGTGACGTCGAGCCAGACCTCGGTCTGGTCGTCCACGACCGGGGGCACGACGCCGTTGACGGTGGACTGGTTGTAGTGCGGTCCGGCCGCGGCGCCGTTCCCGGCGACGCAGGCTCCGGTATGCAGGTGCGCGCCGTAGGTGTGGCCGACGCCGCCGGGGCCGACGCCGGAGACGACGAGGACGAACATCGACGAGCCGCGGTGCTGCACGAAGACGAGCTTGGCCTGGGCCCCGTCGAGCGGGTCGGCTGGTGGTGGGCTGCAGGTCGCTGCAGCGGACCGCGGAAGACGTGGGCGCCGAGGCGCCCCGCCGGCTTGCCGTGGCCGACGCCGTTCGCCTGCGCCGGGGCCGCCGCGGCGAGGGCGGCCACCGAGACGAGGCCGACCGCTCCGACGGCGGCGAGGACCGTGCCGCGAGCGGGTCGCGCCATGGCCGACCAGGCGGCGCGGGTGTCGTGACGAGTAGTGGACATGGTGGACTTCCCCCTTGCTGGACAACAGGATCGGTGTCCGCCACCCGGCGAGCGAGCGGCGGAGAACCGCTGATACCTGGACTGACGCAGCCGACCGACCGACTGGGTGACCGCACCGAGCACGGCGGAAATCCGTCGTCCTCTCGTGTCACCCGGCGATCCCCGCTCTTCGTCTGTCGAAGTGATGGAGACTCTTGGTGTGGTGTCCTCCGGGACGACCGCAGGGCAGCAGGGCGTCGCGTCGGTCGACGCTCTCGTCGCCACGCTGTTCCGCGCCGAGGGCAGCCGACTGCTCTCGCTGGCCCGGCTGTTCGTCGACGACCGGACCGCCGCGGAGGACCTCGTCCAGGAGGCCTTCATCCGACTCGCCCGGAGCGCCCATCGGATCCGCGACGAGGAGCGGGCCGCCGCATACCTGCGGTCGATCGTCATCAACCTGGCTCGCGACCACAACCGTCGCGGGCTGGTCTCCTTCCGGCACCGCCCCCCGGCGGCCCCGACGCCCCCTCCGCCGAGGAGCACGCGGCCGAGAGCGAGGGCCGGCAGGAGGTGGTCGAGGCGCTGCGCGCGCTGCCCAAGCGGCAGCGCGACTGCGTCGCGCTGAGGTACTACCTCGAGCTGTCCATCCCCGACATCGCGGAAACGCTTGGTGTGTCGACCAACTCGGTCAAGACGCACCTGCAGCGCGGATTGCGGTCCATGGCCCAGACCCTGGAGGCGAAGCAATGAGCGCGTCCGAAGACCGCTTCGGCAAGGCGGTGCACGACGCGCTGCACGACGACGGCCGGCTCGGCCGTCCGCCGGACCTCTTCAGCCGGGTCGTCGACAGCATCGACGCCGACCGGCTCCGTCGGCGACGGCGGCGCACCGTCGTCGCTGCTCTGGGCCGCCGCCGTGGCCCTGTCACCGTCGTCGTCCTCACCCTCACGCCCCGCAACGCCAAAGGAGTGCTGACCATGCCCTGGTGGGTCCTCGAGCTCGCGACCACGGCGGTCCTCGTCGCCATCGCCCTGTGGCTCGGTCCGTTCATCAAGCGGTTCGGCCGCGCCTACGCCGCGGACGTCTTCCACGACAACCCGCTGACCGGGAAGAGCTACATCGTCCTCACCGACGTCGTGTACTACCTGATCTTCGCGGCGTACATCCTCTTCACGGTGCACTTCGAGCCGCCCGACGACTGGCGGTCTCCGGTCTGGCGACGTCACGGCCAGCTAGCTGCAGTCAGGAGGTCGTGCGGGTCGGCGGGATCCTGCTCATCATCGGGATCCTGCACGGCCTCAACATCGTGCTGATGCCGGTGCTGGGGCGGCTGTTCTCCCTGAACCGGCGCCTGCCGCCGGGGTCCGGTCCCCCGACGTCTGCAGTCCGAGGAGGACGCGGAGGAGCGCTCGATCTACCGGCGTGCGGCCGAGCTGGAGCGGGAGGCGGACGACGACAGCATGAGGTGAGCGGGCGCGGCGGGGGTCAGCCGACGGTGACCTGCGGGCGAGCCGGCTCGGACGGCCTCGCCGTCGCGCTCCATCGACTCGGCGAGGCGCATGGCCTCCTCGATGAGGGTCTCGACGATGTCCTTCTCCGGCACGGTCTTGATGACCTCGCCGCGGACGAAGATCTGGCCCTTGCCGTTGCCGCTGGCGACGCCGAGGTCGGCCTCGCGGGCCTCCCCCGGGCCGTTGACGACGCAGCCCATGACCGCGACGCGCAGCGGCACCTCGAGGCCCTCGAGCCCGGCGGTGACCTCGTCGGCGAGCGTGTAGACGTCGACCTGGGCGCGGCCGCAGGACGGGCAGGACACGATCTCCAGCTTGCGCGGGCGCAGGTTGAGCGACTGGAGGATCTGGTTGCCGACCTTGACCTCCTCGACCGGAGGCGCGCTGAGCGAGACCCGGATGGTGTCGCCGATCCCCTTGGACAGCAAGGCCCCGAAGGCCACCGAGGACTTGATGGTGCCCTGGAACGCCGGCCCGGCCTCGGTGACCCCGAGGTGCAGCGGCCAGTCGCCCGCCTCGGACAGGAGCTCGTAGGCGCGCACCATGACGACGGGGTCGTTGTGCTTGACCGAGATCTTGAAGTCGTGGAAGTCGTGCTCCTCGAACAGGCCGGCCTCCCAGACCGCCGACTCGACGAGCGCCTCCGGGGTGGCCTTGCCGTACTTCTGCATGATCCGCGGGTCCAGCGAGCCGGCGTTGACGCCGATGCGGATGGAGACGCCGGCGTCCTTGGCCGCCTGGGCGATCTCCTTGACCTGGTCGTCGAACTTGCGGATGTTGCCCGGGTTGACGCGGACCGCGGCGCAGCCGGCGTCGATCGCCGCGAACACGTACTTCGGCTGGAAGTGGATGTCGGCGATGACCGGGATCTGGCTGTGCCGGGCGATCTCCGGCAGGGCGTCGGCGTCGTCCTGGGTGGGGCAGGCGACCCGGACGATGTCGCAGCCGGTGGCCGTCAGCTCGGCGATCTGCTGGAGGGTCGCGTTGACGTCCGTCGTGGGGGTCGTGCACATCGACTGGACGCTGATCGGAGCGTCCCCGCCGACCTCGACCTTGCCGACCCGGATCTTCCGCGTGAGCCGCCGAGGGGCGAGTACCGGCGCGGGAAGGGCGGGCATACCAAGCGAGACGGTCATGCGTCCAGTATCCCAGCCTGCGGACGGCCGCGGTTCACCGGCCTGCCCCCCAGCACGCCCGTCGAGTAGCGCCGCCGATTGGGGAGGGTTGTCCGTGTCCAGCACGGAGAACCCTCCCCATCCGTCTCCGCGTCAGCCGGCCACCGGTTCGGCGGCGGGTGTCCGCTAGAAGAGCTTGACGGGCTTGACGATGTCGGCGTAGATGAGCAGGGCCGACATGGTGATGAGGACGATCGCCATCGTGTAGGCCACCGGCAGCGCCTTGGCGACGTCGACGTGGCCCGGGTCGGCCCGGCCGAGGATCCGGGCGCCGTTGCGCTTCAGGCCCTCCCACAGCGCGCCCGCGACGTGGCCGCCGTCGAGGGGCAGCAGCGGGATGAGGTTGAAGACGAACAGCGCCATGTTGAGCGCGGCGATGAGCGACAGCAGGGTCATGATCTTGGCCGAGCGTCCCGTCGGCGCCGAGGTCGGCGCTGGCGATCTCGCCGCCCACCCGGCCCACGCCGACGACCGAGATCGGGCCGTTCGGGTCGCGCTCGCCCGAGCCGAAGGCGGCCTGGACGACGCCGACCATCTTCTGCGGGACGTTGACGACGACGCCGGCGGTGGTCGTGAACTGGTTCCAGACGAACCCGGGCACCTGGAGGACCGTGCCCTTGACCAGCTCGCCGGTCGGGCGTCGCGCCGAGGTAGCCGACCGTCTCGGTGACCACGGTGCCGTTGGCGTCGACCTTGACCTTGTCGTTGTCGACGTAGGCCGCCCGGCCCAGCGCGGCGATCGGCGCCGTCGAGGGTGACCTGGGAGCCGTCGCGGTCGACGACGAGCGCCATGGTCTGGCCGGCGGACTGGCGGATCAGCGGCGTCACCTGGTCCCAGGTCGAGACGGCGGTGCCGTTCACGGAGACGATCCGGTCGCCGGCCTGGAGCCCGGCGACCGCGGCCGGCGACGCGGGGTCGCCGGCGACGCACGCGGGCTGGGGCTGGGCGACGGTCGGCGCGGTCGACGGGACGCAGGTCGCCACGGTCGAGATGAGCGGCGTGGTGGTGGGGATGCCGTAGAGCGTGAGGATGCCGCCGAACAGGACGACCGCGATGAACAGGTTCATCACCGGGCCGCCCATCATGACGACGACCTTCTTGGGCACGCTGAGCTGGTAGAAGACCCGGTTCTCCTCGCCCGGCTGGACCTCGTCCATGGAGTCCTGCCGCGCCTGGTCCATCAGCTGCGTGAACCGGCCGGTGGACGACGCGCGGAGCTGGCCCTCGGGGTCACCGGGCTTCGGCGGGAACATGCCGATCATCCGGATGTAGCCGCCGAGCGGGATCGCCTTGACGCCGTACTCGGTCTCGCCCTTGCGCTGCGACCAGATGGTCGGCCCGAAGCCGACCATGTACTGGGTGACCTTGACGCCGAACTTCTTCGCCGGCACGAGGTGGCCGATCTCGTGCAGGCCGATCGACAGGCCGACGCCGAGGGCGACGACGAGCACGCCGATGATGTACGCGATCACGCGGTGTCGATCCAGGACGGTCCTTTCCAGACCGAGCACCTCGCGGGCCCGGTTTCGGGCCCAGGCGTCCGCCCGTAGCACCGTCTCAACGTCCAGGTCGTCGCTGTCTGATCCCGGCCTCGGGAGTATGCGCGTGGTCGTCGACGACGCGGGCCACCGTGTCGACGATGTCGGTGAACCGGATCCGGCCCGTCGAAGAACGCCTGGACGCACTCCTCGTTGGCCGCGTTGTAGACCGCCGGGTAGGTCCCGCCGGCCTGCCCGACCCGCTTGGCCAGGCCGACGGCCGGGAACGCCTCGTCGTCGAGCGGGAAGAACTCCCAGGTCGACGCCCGCGACCAGTCCACCGGGTGAGCCGCTCCCGGGACCCGGTCCGGCCAGGCCAGGCCCAGCGCGATCGGCAGCTTCATGTCCGGCGGGCGAGGCCTGGGCCAGGGTGGACCCGTCGACGAACTCGACCATCGAGTGGATCACCGACTGCGGGTGGACCACGACGTGGATGCGCTCGAACGGGACGTCGAAGAGCAGGTGGGCCTCGATGACCTCCAGGCCCTTGTTGACCAGGGTGGCGGAGTTCGTCGTGATGACCGGGCCCATGGCCCAGGTGGGGTGGGCGAGCGCCTGCTGCGGCGTGACGTCGAGCAGCTCGTCGCGGCGCATCCCCCGGAACGGTCCGCCGCTGGCGGTGACGACCAGGCGCTCCACCTCGTCGGCCGTCCCGCCGCGCAGGCACTGGGCGAGCGCCGAGTGCTCGCTGTCCACGGGCACGATCTGGCCGGGCTTGGCGGCGGCCTTGACCAGCGGGCCGCCGACGATGAGCGACTCCTTGTTGGCCAGCGCCAGGGTGGTCCCGGCGTGCGAGCGCGGCGAGCGTCGGCGCCAGGCCGATCGAGCCGGTGATGCCGTTGAGGACGACGTCGGTGGGGCGGCCGGCGAGCTCGGCCGCGGCGTCGGGACCGGCGAGCAGCTCGGGCCGGTATGCGGTCGTCTCCGGCCTCCCGGGCGGCCTCGGCCACGGCCGCGGCGAGGTCGTCGACGGACCCGCGCGCGCAGGCGACCGTCTCGACCTGCAGCTCCACCGCCTGTCGGGCCAGCAGCGTCGAGGTTGCCGCCGGCGCTCAGCGCCGTGATGCGGAACCGGTCGGGTGCGGCCTGCGCCACCTCGATCGCCTGGGTGCCGATCGAGCCGGTCGACCCGAGCAGGGTCACGGTCCGCGGCGAGGAGGTCACCTCCCCATTGTGCCTCTCGCCACCCGGGCGATCGCCCGTCTCGTCATGGTCCGGGTGACCGGGTCGTGGAGGAAGCGGACGGGGAGGAAGTAGGTGCGTCCGCGGCGGCCGTGGAACCACACCGCGGTCGTCACCCAGAGCAGACGGGCGTCGACGTCGACGCCGACCGATGCCCGGAAGTCCAGGTGCCGGTCGGGGTACGCGATGAGGGCCTCGTCGCCCTCGACCTCACGGACGGCGAAGACGTCCCAGGACCCCTGCGAGGCCCCGACCAACGGAGCGACGACCTGGCGCAGCCCCATGAGCCCGGCCACCGCCGGGGGGATGCTCGGCACCGAGAAGATCTCCCGCGCCCACCGTGCGGGGTCGGTCTCGTCACGGAGTGACGTCCGGCAGGCTCTCGACGACGACGTCGGCCCAGTCCGGGGGCGGCTGGTCACGCAGGGCCAGCGAGGTGAAGGACGGGGCGTAGGTCACGGACATCGCTGCTCCATACGGTTGCGTATGCTCGGAAGTCCATACGGTAGCGTACGGTCGTGCGCGACTCGGAAGACCCTGACCCGGGAGGACTGGACCGGCGCCGGCCTGGCCGCCCTGGTGGAGGGCGGACCGGACGCGGTGGCCATCGAGCCGGTCGCCGTCCGGCTCGGGCGACCAAGGGCTCGGGCTACTGGCACTTCGCCAGCCGCGCCGACCTGCTGCGGGCGGTGCTGGAGCGCTGGGTGCAGGACCACACCGTCGCGGTGCGCGAGCGGGTGCAGGAGGGCGGCGGTTCGCCGCGCGAGCGCCTGCGACACCTGCTGGGCATCGTGAGCACCGCGGCCGAGCAGTCGCCCGCCGAGATGCTCCTCGTCGCCAGCGCCGACCCCGACGTCCGGGCCGCCGTCGTGGAGGCGACCCACCTCCGCGTCGCCTACGTCGAGCGGCTCATTCGCGAGGCCGGCGTGCCCGGGCCGGACGCCCGGTCGCGGGCGGTGCTGGCGTACGCCGCATACCTGGGGTATGCGTCGCTCACCTCGGCGGTGCCGGGGCTGGTCCCCCGCCGTCCGGCGGACCGCCGCCGCATGCAGGAGAGCCTGCTGGAGCTCGCGCTACCCCCTGGGCGCTGACGTCGGCGTCAGAGGGCGATGCCGACGTACTTGGTCTCGAGGTACTCCTCGATGCCCTCGAACCCGCCCTCGCGGCCGAAGCCGCTCTGCTTGACGCCGCCGAAGGGCGCGGCGGGGTTGGAGACGATCCCCTGGTTGACCCCGACCATGCCGTACTCGAGCGCCTCGCTGAGCCGCACCGCCCGGCTGAGGTCGGTGGTGAACAGGTAGGCCACCAGGCCGAACTCGGTGTCGTTGGCCATCCGCACCGCCTCGGCCTCGGTCCGGAACGCCGTCACCGGTGCGACCGGGCCGAAGATCTCCTCCTTCTGCAGCCGGGCGCGTGGTGGGCACGTCGGCGAGCACGGTCGGCTGGAAGAAGTAGCCGGCGCCCTGCTGCGGCTCGCCGCCGGTGACGACGCGGGCGCCCTTGGCCACGGCGTCGTCGAGCAGCTCGGTGACCTTGGCCACCGCCTTGGCGTCGATGAGCGGACCCACGGTCACGTCCTTGCTGCGTGCCGCGGCCGAGGGTCAGCCGCGACATCCGCGTCGGCGAACTTCCGGGCGAACTCGCTCGGCCACCGACTCGTGGACGTAGAACCGGTTCGCCGACGTGCACGCCTCGCCGATGTTGCGCATCTTGGCGAGCATGGCGCCCTCGACGGCCCGGTCGATGTCGGCGTCCTCGAAGACCAGGAACGGGGCGTTGCCGCCGAGCTCCATCGAGACGCGGAGCAGCTGCTCGGCCGACTGCTCGACGAGCTTGCGGCCGACCTCGGTCGACCCGGTGAAGGTCAGCTTGCGCAGGCGCGGGTCGCGGATCAGCGGCTCGCAGACCTCGCCGGTGTGCGAGGTGGTGACGAGGTTGAGCACCCCGTCGGGCAGGCCGCACTCCTGCAGGACCTGCGCCAGCAGGAGCATGGTCAGGGGCGTCTGCTGCGCCGGCTTGACGACCATCGTGCAGCCGGCCGCGACCGCGGGACCGATCTTGCGGGTGCCCATGGCCAGGGGGAAGTTCCAGGGCGTGATCATCAGCGCCGGCCCGACCGGCTGCTTCATCGTCATCAGCCGGGTCTTCCCGTCCGGCGACGTGGCCCACTGGCCGTGGACGCGCACCGCCTCCTCGGAGAACCACCGGAAGAACTCGGCGCCGTAGGCCACCTCGCCGCGCGACTCGGCCAGCGGCTTGCCCATCTCGAGGGTCATCAGCAGGGCGAACTCGTCCGCCCGCTCGGTGATCCGCTCGTAGGCGGCGCGCAGGATCTCGCCGCGCTCGCGGGGCGCGGTGGCGGCCCAGTCGCCCTGGGCCTTGACGGCCGCGTCGAGGGCGGCCTTGCCGTCGGCGACGCTGCGCGTCGGCGACGTGGGTCAGGGTCCGGCCGGTCGCCGGGTCCTCGACGGCGAGGGTGCTGCCGTCCGATGGCGTCCCGCCAGGAGCCGCCGATGAGCAGCTGGTTCGGGACGGCGTCGAGGAGGCTCTTCTGCGTCGGTGCAGGCATACCCGGAGGTTACGGCGGACGGGCCGTCAGCGCTCCAGCAGGGGACGGTCCGGGTCGTACGCGTCGCCGCCGGCGGCGTCACGTCGGCGGCGGGCGATCGCCGAGAGGGCCTCCAGGACAACGCGGTTGGCCAGCGCGGCGGTGATGTCGGCGTGGTCGTAGGGCGGGCTGACCTCGACGACGTCGATCCCGACGATCGGCAGCTCCAGGCAGAGCCGGCGTACGGAGTCGAGGAGCTGGCGGGCGGTCAGGCCGCCGGGCTCGGGCGTCCCGGTGCCGGGCGCGTGCCCGGGGTCGCAGACGTCGATGTCGACCGAGAGGAAGACCCCGTCGCAGTCGTCGGTGGCGATGCGCGACGCCTCGGTGAGGCAGGTGTCGAGCCCGCGCCGGGTGATCTCGGTCATCTCGTAGGAGCGGAAGCCCTCGACCGCCATCCAGTCGAGCGTCTCCGGCGGCGGCCAGTAGCCGCGCAGCCCGACCTGGAGGAACCGGTCGCCGCGCACCGCGCCGGACTCCAGCAGCCGGCGCATCGGCTGGCCGTGGCCCCACAGGGAGCCGAACTCGACGTCGCCGGTGTCGGCGTGGGCGTCGAAGTGGATCATCGAGACGCGGCCGTGCCCGAGCACGTTGGCGACGCCCTTGGCGTCGGGGTAGGCGATCGAGTGGTCGCCGCCGAGGATCACCGGGATGGCGCCGGCTCGGGTGACCCGCTCGACCGCCGCCTCGAGGGCCGGCAGCGCGACCTCGATGTCGCCGGAGTACATCTCGACGTCGCCGGCGTCGACGACCCGCAGGTCGCGCAGGCCGTCGGTCCGCAGGGCCAGGGAGGGGCGGCGAGCCGTCGTGCGGCAGGTAGTCGGTCGTGCGGATCGCCTGCGGCCCGAACCGCGCGCCGGGACGGTGGGAGGTGCCTCCGTCGAACGGTGCGCCGAGGACCACGACGTCCGCACCGGCATACGAGCTCTCGTCGTCGAGGTCGCAGCGGTCGACGCCGAGGAAGGTGACGTCGGGGCCGTACTGCGCGCCGTAGCGGGTCATGACCACACGCTAGTGCACGAGCGTCCATCGGGCCGGAAAGTCGTTGACTCACAACGAGATTCGGTCTTGACGGGGGTGGTGGGCGAGCGTAGAATCGAACACATGTTCGAGGACATGGTGGCGAGGGTGACGGAGGTCGACCACGCCATGTCCGACGCCGAGCGCATCGACCGGCTGACGGAGCTCGAGCGGGTCAAGGCGGCGTGCGCGGCGGCGCAGGCGCGGATCACCGCCGACTTCGTCGAGTCGCAGGCCGACGTCGCCGAGGCGTGGCGGCGCCGGGCTCGCGAGTGCGCCGACGACAACGACTTCGACGGATGGCGAGCGGCCCGGGAGCAGGCCCGGCGGGCGACGCTCGTGCCGGACGACGGGGCCGGTCGCCGAGCCCGTCGGCGGCCGGCGCACCGACCTCGGGGTCGCCGGTCAGGTGGCCCTGGCCCGGCGGGAGTCACCGTCACGGGGCGCACGCCACCTCGCGGTCGCGCTGGCTCTCGTGCAGCGCCTCCCCCGCACGCTGGCGGCGCTCGAGGTGGGTGCGCTGAACGAGTGGCGCGCGGAGATCGTCGCCCGCGAGACGGCGGTCCTGACGCCGGAGCACCAGTCGGCGGTCGACGCGGAGCTGTTCGACGGCGTCGGCTCGACGGGGGTCGGTCGGCTCGGGGACCGTGAGCTGGTCCGGCGGGTCCGGGCGATCGCCTACCGGCTGGACGCCGAGTCGGTCCTGGCCCGCAGTCGCGGCGCGGAGCAACAGCGGCGCGTATCGGTCCGGCCGGCGCCGGACACGATGTGCTACGTCACGGCATACCTGCCGGTCGCGCAGGGCGTCGCCGTGCACGCCGCGCTGCTGCGCGAGGCGGCCACCGCGCGAGCGGCCGGTGACGACCGCGCCACCGGTCAGCTCATGGCCGACCGGTTCGTCGAGCGCGTCACCGGTCAGTCCGCGGCCGTGGAGGTGCCCGTCGAGGTGCAGGTGGTCATCACCGACCGGGCGCTTCTGGCCGGTGCGGCCACGCCGGCCCAGGTCCCGGGCTACGGCACGGTCCCGGCCGGCTGGGCGCGTGACCTGGTGAGCCAGACGCCGTCCGCGGTGTGGCTGCGCCGGCTCTACACCCATCCCGAGGACGGCACCCTCGTCGCGATGGAGTCGACGCGCCGGTTGTTCGACGGCGGGCTGCGCCGCTACCTCGTCGCGCGGGACGGCACCTGCCGGACGCCCTGGTGCGACGCACCCGTTCGACACCTCGACCACGTGGTCGACCACGCGTCCGGCGGTCCGACGAGCGCCGCCAACGGACAAGGGCTCTGCGTGCGGTGCAACCACACCAAGCAGCAACCGGGTTGGCGGGCCCGGCCCGAACCGGCACCCGATCCTGGGACGTGGCGGACGCCGACGGTGGTGACGACGACCCCGACCGGTCATGGGTATGCGTCGAGCCCACCGCCGCGTCGTCCCGGGTGAGCCGTTGGAGCCACCCAGCCCCCTCGAACGACATTGGGAGACGCTGCTCGCCGCCTGACGGCGCCCACCGGCGCAGGTCGTCAGGAGCAGACGGACCGGACGGCGGTGGCCAGGGCCTGGCGGTGCAACGCGTCCAGGCGACCGAGGCTCACCGCGGACCGGCTGGCCAGCTGGAGCTGCACGCCGCACGCGACGCCGTGGTGACGGAGGCGTTCGGTCCGGACGAGCTCGGCAAGGATGGCCGACGTCAAACGGTCGAGCCGCGCTCGCAAGACGGCGAGATCCGGCCGCACCGTCGGCGCCTCGTCGGGGTGGGCGGTCCATCGCGCGAAGAGCCCGCGCTGCACCACCTTGTTCGCCTCGATCTGGTCGCGGAAGACCGTGACGGCCGCCTCGGGGTCGAGACCGAGCGTCCCGGCCTCGGCGCGACCTGGTCGAGCAGCTGCTGCTCGCGAACGGGGTCGTCGATGGGCCGGTCGGTCCCGAACTTCGCCGCCGCCACGTCGTCACCGACCTCGAGGCGGTCGACGAGCAGGGCGGTGAGGGGACCCAGAGGTCCGAGGGAGCCTGGAAGCCCGATGGCGGGCACCGGGGTCCCCACCCGGTCGGGTGCAGCGATCGCGCTCCCTGGGGTCGCGAACAGCAGCCCGACGAGGAGGACACCGATGGCCGCGGCCCGGAGACGCATACCGCTCAGCATGCCGCAGCGAGCCTGGCACGATGCTGGTCGCGACTCCCCGACCTCGAGGGACGAGCACCGGCACCACTGTCGTCATCGGAGGACACCATGGAGACCAGCGCCGTCACGACCGACCAAGCGCCCGCAGCACTGGGCCCGTACAGCCAGGCGATCGTGGCCGGGGGCTTCGTGTTCTGCTCCGGCACCGCGGGGATCGACCCGGCCACCGGGGCCATCGCCGACGGGATCGAGGCGCAGACCGAGCAGGCGCTCACGAACCTCGCCGCGATCCTCGACGCCGCCGGCAGCTCGATGCGCGACGTCGTCAAGACGACGATCTTCTACGCGGACGTCGCCGACTTCCCGCTCATCAACGCGGTGTACGCCCGGCACATGCCGGTCCCGCCGCCGGCCCGCTCGGCGCCCGCCAACGTGACCCTGCCGCACGGCCTGCTGATCTCGATCGAGGCCATCGCGGTGGTCCCCCACCGCGACTGACGGCTCGCGTCCCCGGCTCAGGGCGGCGAGGTGCCGGCGCGTCCGAGGATGCGCCGCGGCTCTCCCGCGGCCACGGCCCGGATGGCGTCGGCGACGACCTTCGCGTGCTCTCGCCCGGCGACGAGCGCCTCGTGAGTGGTGCCCTGTACGACGACCCGAACACTGTTGGTGGACAGCGAGGGCAGCTCGGCCTGGAGTGCGGACAGGGTCTCGGCGCCCCGGGGTTGGTCGCTGACGCCGAGGACGACCAGCGGCAGGTCGCCGAGGTCGGCCGTCAGCTGGCCGCGGCTGAGGGGCCACGCATCCATCTGCTGCGCCTCGACCGCCGATGCGCCGGGCAGCGCGGACCGGGCTCGCAGCTCACCCACCTGGCGCTCGGGCAGGCCCGCGGAGATCTGGCCTGAGACGTCGACGAGCCGGAACAGGCCGACCCGCGCGAGCACCGCGCTGACCCGTTGCGAGGTCGCGATCATCCGGTCGGCGCGGCGTACCGGCCAGCGCACCCACTGGTCGGGATGGGAGGCGTCGACGAGGACGAGGCCGGCGGTCTCGTCGGGGAACAGCGCGGCGAAGGCCCGCACCGGCAGCCCGCCGAACGAGTGACCGGCCAGCACGTAGGGTCCCTCCACCCCGGCCGCGACGAGAGCCGCGTGCAGCTCGCGCGCGATCGAGTCGGCATCCCGCGGGACGGTCCCGCGATCGCTCCACCCGAGCCCGGCGCGGTCGTACGCCACCACGCGCATGGTGCGCGCGAGCTCGTGCTGGACCCAGAACCAGTTGGCCGAGAACGACCCCATGCCGGCCTCGAGCACGACCGTCGGTGCGTCGGCCGGGTCGGCCGGACCCTGGACGTCGAGGTGCAGCCGGTAGCCGCCGAGGTCGACCAGCATCCCCGGCGGTGGGTACCGCCGCCGGTCGCGGCCGGTCTGGACCGCCTGGACGGTGGCGCCGACCGCGAGCAGGCCCAGCACACCGGCCAGGCACGTCGAGCGGCGACCCGGTACGCCCTGCTCGTCGGGGCCATCTGTCGAGCGTCCTCGCCCGCGGGGCGCCTGTCCAGGAGGCGGTCAGCCCCGGACGCGCGCCGTCACGGCTCGATGTTGGCCATGACGTGCTTGACCCGGGTGTAGTCCTCGAACCCGTACATCGACAGGTCCTTGCCGTAGCCGGACCGCTTGAACCCGCCGTGCGGCATCTCCGCGACGAGCGGGATGTGGGTGTTGATCCACACGCAGCCGAAGTCGAGCGCCTTGGAGACGCGCATCGCCCGGCCGAAGTCCTTGGTCCACACGCTCGACGCCAGCCCGTAGTCGACGCCGTTGGCCCAGCGGACCGCCTCGGCCTCGTCGTCGAACCGCTGGACGGTGATGACCGGCCCGAAGATCTCGTCCTGCACCGCCTCGTCGTCCTGGTGCAGGCCCGAGACGACGGTCGGCTCGAGGAAGAACCCGTCACCGAGGCCGGCGACGCGGTGGCCGCCGGCCCCGACGGAGGCGTGGTCCGGCAGCCGGTCGAGGAAGCCGGTGACCCGGCCGAGCTGGGCCGCGCTGTTGACCGGCCCGAACAGGGCGTCGTCGTCGTCCGGCATCCCGACCTTGGCCGAGCTGCGCGCATACTCGCTCAGCGCGGCGACGAAGTCGTCGTGGATCCGCGGCGCGGCCAGCACCCGGGTGGCCGCCGTGCAGTCCTGGCCGGCGTTGAAGTAGCCCGCGACCGCGATGCCCTCGACCGCCTTCTCGAGGTCGGCGTCGTCGAAGACCACGACCGGCGCCTTGCCGCCCAGCTCGAGGTGCACCCGCTTGAGCTGGTGCGACGCGCTCTCGGCCACCTGCATACCGGCCCGGACCGAGCCGGTGATGGCGACGAGGGCCGGCGTCGGGTGCTCGACGACGGCGCGGCCGGTGTCGCGGTCGCCGCAGACGACGTTGAAGGTGCCCGGCGGGCAGGAACTCGGCCGCCAGCTCGGCCAGCTTGAGGGTGGTCTCGGGGGTCGTGTCGCTCGGCTTGAGCACGACGGTGTTGCCGGCCGCGAGCGCGGGGCCGATCTTCCAGATGGCCATCATCATCGGGTAGTTCCACGGCGTCACCTGGCCGACGACGCCGATCGGCTCGCGGCGGACCCAGGACGTGTGGCCGGCGAGGTACTCCCCCGCGGCCTTGCCCTCGAGCACCCGCGCCGCCCCGGCGAAGAACCGGAGCTGGTCGACCATCGGCGGGATCTCCTCGCTCGCCGTCAGCGCGTGCGGCTTGCCGGTGTTCTCGGACTCCAGCCGGATCAGCTCGTCGGCGTGCGACTCGATCGCGTCGGCGAACTTCAGCAGCGCCTGCTGGCGCTCGCTCGGGGTCGTCTGGCCCCAGGTCTCGAACGCGGTCGCGGCGGCCCGGTATGCGGCGTCGACGTCCGCGGCCGACGAGACGGGGGCGGTGGCGACGACCTGGGCGGTGGACGGGTCGACGACGTCGCTGCGGGCGTCGGACTCGGGATCGGCGTAGTCACCGCCGACGAAGTTGCGCAGGGTTCTCATGGCATCCCACCCAACCACGGATTCCGTCTCCGATCCAGGACTTGACGACGGATTTCGTCGTCAGGGAGGATCACGACCATGCCGAACCGCACCAACGGGCCGCGCCGGCGCTCGACGACGTCTCGAAGCGCATCGTCGAGCTGCTCCAGGAGGACGGCCGGCAGCCCTTCGTCACCATCGCGCGCGAGGTCGGGCTGTCCGAGGCGGCGGTGCGGCAGCGGGTGCAGAAGCTCATCGACGGCGACGTCATGCAGATCGTCGCCGTGACCGACCCGCTCCAGGTGGGGTTCACCCGGCAGGCCATGGTCGGGGTCCGCGTCCCGGGCGACGTCCGCGAGGTCGCCGACGCCCTGTGCGCGATGCCCGAGGTCTCCTACGTCGTCACCACCGCCGGCAGCTTCGACCTGCTGGTCGAGGTGGTCTGCGAGGACGACGAGCACCTCCTCGACGTCGTGATGCGCCAGATCCGCGGGCCTGCCCGGCGTCGGCGCCACCGAGACGTTCGTCTACCTCAAGCTCAACAAGCAGCAGTACCGATGGGGAACCCGGTAGGGGACCGGCAGGAGAAGCATGACCACGACGCCCGACACCTTCAGCGAGCCGACCGGCCCGACGCATACGCCGTCCGGCTCGACGTACGCGGACGCCGCCCGCAACCACCTCTGGGGGCACTTCACCCGCCAGTCCGCCTGGGAGACGGAGGGATCCGGGCCGCCCGCTCATCGTCCGCGGCGAGGGTCACCGGATCTGGGACGACCGCGGCAAGGAGTACATCGACGGGCTGGCCGGCCTCTTCGTCGTCCAGGTCGGGCACGGCCGGGCGGAGCTGGCCGAGGCGGCCGCCAAGCAGGCGAAGGAGCTCGCCTTCTTCCCGCTCTGGTCGTATGCGCACCCGCGCGCCGTCGAGCTCGCCGAGCGTCTCGCGGCCGGCGCGCCCGGTGACCTCAACCGCGTCTTCTTCACCACCGGGGGCGGCGAGGCGGTCGAGACCGCGTGGAAGCTGGCCAAGCAGTTCTTCAAGCTGACCGGGAAGCCGACCAAGCACAAGGTGATCAGCCGCAACGTCGCCTACCACGGCACCCCTCAGGGGGCCCTGTCGATCACCGGGATCCCGGCGGCCAAGGAGATGTTCGAGCCGCTGGTGCCCGGTGCGTTCAAGGTGCCCAACACCAACCACTACCGCGCGCCGGAGCACCTGCGCGACGACGCCAAGGCGTTCGGGCTGTGGGCCGCCGACCGGATCGCCGAGGCGATCGAGTTCGAGGGGCCCGACACGGTGGCGGCGGTGTTCCTCGAGCCGGTGCAGAACTCCGGCGGCTGCTTCCCGCCGCCGCCCGGCTACTTCCAGCGGGTCCGCGAGATCTGCGACGAGTACGACGTGCTGCTGGTCTCCGACGAGGTGATCTGCGCGTTCGGGCGGATCGGGTCGATGTTCGCGTGCGACGACTTCGGCTACGTGCCCGACATCATCACCTGCGCCAAGGGGATGACCAGCGGCTACTCCCCCATCGGCGCGATGATCGCCAGCGACCGGCTGTTCGAGCCGTTCCGGCACGGCGACCACGTCGTTCCCCCACGGCTACACCTTCGGCGGCCACCCGGTGTCGTCCGCGGTCGCGATGGCCAACCTCGACATCTTCGAGCGCGAGGGCCTCAACGACCACGTCAAGCGAGAACGCGCCGGCGTTCCGGGCCTCGCTGGAGTCGCTGCTCGACCTGCCGATCGTCGGGGACGTCCGCGGCGAGGGGTACTTCTACGGGATCGAGCTGGTCAAGGACAAGGTGCACGCGGGAGACCTTCGACGAGGCCGAGTCGGAGCGGTTGCTGCGCGGGTACCTGTCCAAGGCGCTGTTCGACGCCGGGATCTACTGCCGGGCCGACGACCGGGGCGACCCGGTGGTCCAGCTGGCGCCGCCGTTGATCATCGGGCCCGCCGGAGTTCGCCGACATCACGTCGCGGCTGCGGTCGGTGCTCGAGGGCGCGCTGGCCCACATCTGAGCGTCCGTTCTCGCGCCGAGAGGCCAACTTCTGTCGCTAAACGACGTTGTTAAGGACAGAAGTTGGCCTCTCGGCGGGAGGAAGCGGCCGGGAGGGCTCGAGGCCACGGGTTCGACCAGGCGCGCCGCACGGCATACTCGCCCGATGGCCCCACCCAGTCCCACGCCTTCCCCGACATGTGGGTCGACCCCGAGGACGACCCCCGCGACCGCGACCAGATCGAGGTCGTCGACGAGCCACGAACCTGCAGGAGTACCTGCGGGTCTACCGCCTCACGCTCCGGCTGAAGACCGAGGGCCTGACCCCGGAGCAGCTGGCCATGCGGTCGGTGCCGCCGTCCTCGATGTCGTTGCTCGGGCTCCTTCGGCATCTGGCCAAGGTCGAGCGCGACTGGTTCCGTCTGCCGCCGCCGGCACAAGGGGCGGCGGCTCTACTGGTCGGAGGAGGACCGGGACGAGGCGTTCACCGGCGCGGTCGGCGAGGAGTCGGTCGTGGCCGAGGCGTTCGCCACTGGGAGCGCGAGGTCGACTTCGCCGAGGCGTTCGTGCAGGAGCACCCCGACCTCGGCCGGGTCTACACCTACGGCGAGGCGACGAGATCTCGATGCGCGAGCTGCTGCTGCACATGGTCGAGGAGTACGCCCGGCACTGCGGGCACGCCGACCTGCTTCGCGAGTGCGTGGACGGCCGCACCGGCCAGTAGCGCGCCTGCTCAGCGGGTGGCGGCCGGAGCACCTTCCCGTTGAGGTCGGTCACCGTCACCTGCGGGTCGTCGACCATGACCTGGGAGAGCGAGTTGACCTTCAGCGTGCGCGGGGTCGAGCCGGTGTAGGCGTTGTAGCCCCACTTGACGACGCCGGTGAAGCCCGGCTGGCACTGCAACGGGACGCCCGTCTCGTCGTTGAACACGTTGCCCTGCACCAGGACCACAGCGGGGCCTCCGGCGCACTGGATGCCGACGGTGCCGTTGTGGAACGACGCATCGCTGATGCTGAGGGAGCGGCCACCGGTGACGTTGACCTGCGGGAGCTGGTGCGTTGGCTGGCCGGCGCGTCGAAGTAGGTGCCCATGACCCGGCCGTTCCCGCCGCCCGAGACGAGCAGCTGGTAGCAGTTGCCGCGCGCGCTGATCATCGCGCTGCCCATCGTCCACATGTCGGAGAACATGCGGATGAACGGCTTGCCGGCGCCCATGACGCCGGAGTCGAGGAACGAGATGCCGCCGCCGGTGAAGAGCGAGTTCTCCGACCCGCCGCAGGTGACCCACGTGTCGGTGATGGCCTGGACGTGCGTGTTGCCGGTGACGTGGAAGCCGTCACCCCAGCCGGACATCAGCGGTGCGCCGATGAACCCGCAGTCCCGGAACTCGGTGTACCACTGGGTGTTCCCGGTGTAGGAGCCGCCGTCGACGGTGTTCGGAGGCAGCACCGGGGTGTTGCCGTAGAACTCGATCCCAGCGACGGTGAGGTCTCGGACGGACCCGTCCGACGGGTAGCCCTGGGAGTTCGCCCGTTTGGCGAAGAACGACCCACCGGCGGGGGCCCGCCACCGGACCCCGGTCCCGTACTCCCGTGACGGCAGGTCGGTGCCACGAAGCCGGTGACCCGACCGAAGTCCCAGCTGGGCGTTCATGGCGTAGGACCCGGGGCCCACTTGACCTCCGGCCGGGAGGCGTTCGAGGGAATGCTGTCCATCCACGCCGAGACCTCGGCGAAGCTCGAGTGGAAGTCGGCGGCGAAGTCGAGCTCGCCGGACGCTGCCCCGGCCGCGCTCGCGGGCGCGGCGGCCGCGAAGCCGATTCCCGCTGCGCCGACGGCAGCTCCAGTGATGATCGAACGACGGTTGAGTGGACATGGGGTCTCCTGTGCGGACGGGTGTCGGGGGCGGCGAGTCGGCCATCGTCACGGGTGAAGTGGTCGCCGACGGCCGGGTGTGCCTGCGGTCACCCGGGTCCGAGGGCACCTGCTTCTGGCGCGTCCGCTTCGGCCCGATCGCGTGGCTTAACGCGCCATGGCGTCAATGTGTCATGGGTGGGGAACGCTAAAGCCTGGCGTGGGCGCAGTTTGTTCAGGATTGTGTATTAATTACCATTTCGACCGGTATTCCCGTTTTGCGGCACCCGGTCAGCTCATGGGCGCGCGAAGAACACCGAGATGAGCAGGATGGCCGGCACCGACAGGAACGTGCTGACGAAGATCGCGTCGCGCGCGAGGACGGTCGCTCGGCGATAGGTGTTGGCGTAGGTGAACACGTTCTGTGCGGTCGGCAGCGCCGCGGTGACCGCGGCCGCGAACAGGGCCGTCCCGCGCAGTCCCACCGCCGCATACCCGACGGTGATGGCGACGACCGGCTGGAGCACCAGCTTCAACCCGACCAGGGTCGCGACGTGCGCCCGCGAGCCGGCCGCGCCCGGCTTGGGTCCGCGTCGTAGCGAGATCCCGAACGCGATGAGCATCGCGGGCACCGCCATGTTGCCCACCACCTCCACCGGGCGCATGACGCCGGCCAGCACGTCGGCGTTGACGTGTGGGGCGAGCAGCGACAGCAGCACCCCGCCGAGGGCGGCGAGGGTGATCGGGTTGCGGGTGACGCTGCGGAACCCGGTGGCCAGGGACGGCCGCTGACCACTGCGGTCGGCGTCGAGCAGGGCCAGGGCGGTCGGCGTGATGATGAGCAGCTGCATCAGCAGCGTCGGCGCCATGAGCGAGATGTCGCCGAGCACGTAGAGCGCGATGGGGATGCCGAGGTTGCCGGCGTTGACGTAGGCGGCGCACAGGCTGCCGATGACCGACTCGCCGAGCGGTGGCCGCCAGCGGACCCGGGCGATGAGCAGGTAGACGCCGGCGGTGACCACGACCGACACGGCCGAGGCCACGAGGTTCGCCGAGAAGATCGCGCTGATCGGCGTCCCCGACATGACGACCAGCAGCAGCGCCGGGGACGCGACGTAGAACGCCAGGCGGCTGAGGAACAGCTGGCCGCTGGTGCCGAGGACGCCGAAGTGCGCCAGCGCCCAGCCCAGCGCGACGACCGCAGCGATCGTCGCGAAGCCCTGGAGTACGCCGAGCACGTCCCGATGCTGTCAGGAGCCGCGCAGCACCGGCGCGAGCCGTTCCAGGACCGAGACGTCCTCGATGGTCGGCGGGGTCGCCGGGCTCTTGCCGTCGGCGATCTCCCGCATCGTCTTGCGCAGGATCTTCCCGGAGCGGGTCTTGGGCAGCGCGGCGACGATGTCGACCCGGCGCAGCGCGGCGACGGCGCCGACCTCGTCGCGGACCCGCTGCACGAGCTCCGCCCGGATGCGCTCGCCGTCACCCTCGGCGTCGACCCCGGCCTTGAGGACCACCAGCCCGCGCGGGACCTGGCCCTTGAGCTCGTCGGCGACGCCGATGACGGCGCACTCGGCCACGTCCTGGTGGCCGGCCAGCGCCGCCTCGATCGAGCCCGGTCGAGAGCCGGTGGCCGGCCACGTTGAGCACGTCGTCCGTGCGGCCCATGACGAACAGGTAGCCGTCCTCGTCGAGGTAGCCCCCGTCCCCCGTCAGGTAGTAGCCGTCGAACGCCGACGAGGTAGGACGAGACGTAGCGGTCGTCGTCGCCCCAGAGCGTCGGCAGGGTGCCGGGCGGCATCGGCAGCCGGAGGCAGATGGCGCCCTCGACGCCGGGGTCGACCGGCGCGCCCTGCTCGTCGAGGACCGTCACCGCATACCCGGGCACCGGCACCGACGGCGAGCCCGGCTTGATCGGCAGCGTCTCGAGCCCGCGCGGGTTGGCGGCGATCGGCCAGCCGGTCTCGGTCTGCCACCAGTTGTCGATGACCGGGATGCCCAGCCGGTCGGACGCCCACTGCCAGGTGTCGGGGTCCAGCCGCTCACCGGCGAGGAACAGCGTGCGTAGCGAGGAGAGGTCGTAGGCCGCGGCCTTCGCGCCGGCGGCGTCCTCCTTCTTGATCGCCCGGTATGCGGTCGGCGCGGTGAACATCGCGACGGCGCCGTACTCGGAGATCACCCGGAAGAACGCCCCGGCGTCGGGGGTCCCGACCGGCTTGCCCTCGTAGAGGACGGTGGTGCAGCCGGTGAGCAGCGGCGCGTAGACGATGTAGGAGTGCCCGACGACCCAGCCGACGTCGCTGGCCGTGAACCACGTCTCGCCCGGGTGGACGCCGTAGACGTTCTCCATCGACCAGCGCAGCGCGACCGCGTGGCCGCCGTTGTCGCGGACGATCCCCTTCGGCTTCCCGGTCGTGCCGGACGTGTAGAGGATGTAGAGCGGGTCGGTCGCGGCCACCTCGACGCAGTCCGCGCCGGCGTCGGCGGCCGGTGAGGACACGAAGTCGGCCCAGTCGACGTCCCCTGGCCTCGAGCTCGGCCGGGCCCTGCTCGCGCTGGAGGACCACGCACACCTCGGGCGGATGGGTGACCCGCGCGCCGGCCGCCTCGATGATGGGTTTGTACTCGACGATCCGGCTGGGCTCGACGCCGCAGGACGCGGTGAGGACGACCTTCGGCCGGGCGTCGTCGATGCGGGCCGCCAGCTCCGCCGGGGCGAACCCGCCGAAGACCACCGAGTGGACCGCGCCGATCCGCGCGCAGGCCAGCATCGCGACGACCGCCTCGGGGACCATCGGCATGTAGATGACGACGCGGTCGCCCTTCTCGACGCCCGCTCCGACGAGGGCGCCGGCGAGGCGACGGACGTCGGCGAGCAGCTCCGCATACGTGATCGAGCGCTTCGTGCCGGTGACCGGCGAGTCGTAGTGGACGGCGACCTGCTCGCCGCGGCCCGCGGCGACGTGCCGGTCGAGCGGCGTTGAAGCAGGTGTTGAGCGTGGCGCCGGGGAACCACCGGTAGAACGGGGGCCGCGAGTCGTCGAGGACGCGGTCGGGCGGGGTGATCCAGTCGATGTCCCGCGCGGCCTCGCTCCAGAACCCTGCGGGTCGTCGAGACTGCGCGCGTAGTCGGCGGCGTAGGCACCGGTGCTCATGCTGCTCCAGACCACCAGTGACACCATCCCGGTGTGGAGATCCAGTCGACCGCCGAGCTGGCCGAGTGGCTCGCCGCGGGCCGTCCGCTCGGAGGGGTCCGGCTCCAGGACGTCGACCTCGGGCCGGTCGAGGCCGACCTGCTGCGCGAGACGAGGCTCGGCGGGCTGGTGGTCCTGGGCGGCGCCGTCTCGCGGGCGCTCCTGGTCCACCTGCAGCAGCACGGGGCCGTGGTCTTCCCCGGCTCGCCGGACACCCCGGTCGACGTCTACCGCGCGCACCTCTACACCGGACGCGAGCTCTACGCGGGGCTCGACGAGCCCGGCGGGTATGCGGCGACGGTCGACTCACGCGCGTACGAGTGGGCGCGGGACCGGCGGCTGGCCGGCGACGCCTACGCCACCCTGCTCAAGGCGATGCACGACGACTCGGTCAGCGACGCCCTCGACGAGTGGGTCGCCGGCCGGCGGGTCGTCGGCATCATGGGCGGGCCACAGCCCAGCCCCGCGGCACCGGCGGGTACGCGGCGGCGGCCCGGACCGGCACGGTCGCTGGCCGAGGCCGGGCTGCTCGTCGCGACCGGTGGCGGGCCGGGGGCGATGGAGGCGGCCAACCTCGGGCGCGGTCGCGCCCTCGGCCGACGCGCTCGAACGCGGCGCTGGAGCTGCTGCGTCCGGTGCCGACCTTCGCTGCCGGACGTGGGCGCGTGGGTTCGCGTGGCGTTCGAGGTGGTCGACGTCGTTCGGGGCTGGTCGGGCGGCTCCCGCCGGCGCGAGGTCGGCGTCGACCCCGCGGTCGCTCGGCGTCCCGACCTGGTTCTACGGCCACGAGCCGCCGAACGTCTTCGCCGAGGGCATCGCGAAGTACTTCTCCAACGCGGTCCGCGAGGACGGGCTGCTCGCGCGGTCGAACGCCGGGGTGATCGTCATGCCGGGGGCCGCCGGGACCGTGCAGGAGGTGTTCCAGCTCGCGACCCGGCTCTACTACGCGCCGGACGGAGCACGCCGCCGCCGCTGGTGCTCGTCGGCGTCGACCACTGGGTGGAGACGCTGCCGGTCTGGCCGCTGCTGCGCGCCATGGCGCAGGGACCGGGGCGATGGCCGGGACGGTCCACCTCGTCGACGACGCGCAGGACGCCGTCGCCCTGGTGACCGGGACTGATCGGCCCGTACGGTCGGGAGCCCGGACCTAGCGGCTGACGGTATGCCGCTGACCCAGGAGGAGTGCGCTGCCGCCGTCGCCGAGCACAGCCGAGGCTTCGCCGAGGCCGCCGCCGGGAACTTCGACGCGGCGGTGGAGTTCTGTCCGGGCTGGACGGTCCGCGACGTGGTGCACCACCTGACCGGGGTGCAGTGGTTCTGGGCGACGTTGGTCGAGCAGGGGTGGACCGAGCGGCCCGACGACCTCGAGGACCCGCGCCGGCGGGTGACGAGACGGCTCTGGACGTCTTCCGCGCCGGAGCCGAGCGGCTGGTCCGGGTGCTGGCTGCGGCCGACCCGACGGCCCGCGGTGTGGACCTGGGCGCCGACGAAGCAGGACGCCGGGTTCGTCATCCGGCACCAGGTGCAGGAGGCGGTCGGGCACCACTGGGACGTCGCCCATGCCGCCGGGCGCATCCGTGACCGATCTCGGCGGCGGTCGGCGCGGACGCGGTCGACGAGTTCCTCGACGTTCTCGGTGTCCAAGCCGACGACGCCGACCCGGCCGACCCGCTCCCGCAACCGCTCGACGGACGGCTCGGGCTGGCCTGCACCGACAGCGATGCGGCGTGGCTGGTGACCGACGGCGCGACGCCGGGGACGGCGCAGGTGACCGCCGACCTCCCGGGAGGCGCTGGCCGCGGACGGCGTCCCCACGGTGACCGGCACCGGTGGTCAGCTGCTGCTGTGGCTGTACGACCGCCACGGCGACCCCGACGGCGACGCCGACCCGGGAGCGGTCCCGCCGGACCTGCTGGAGCGGTTCCGGGGTCTCTGCTTCACCGACTGAGGCAGGATCGGGCGTCGTGGACGCCCAACGCGAGACCCTCCGCCGGCTCTTCGACGCCGTGGCCGACAGCTACGACCAGGTGGGGGTGGACTTCTTCCAGCCGATCGCCGAGGGGCTGGTCGCCCGAGCTGGACCCCCAGCCCGGTGAGCGGGCCCTCGACCTCGGCTGCGGCCGCGGAGCCGCGCTCCTGCCGATCGCCCGGGCCGTCGGCCCGACGGGCTGGCCGTCGGCAGCGACCTCTCGCCGCAGATGGTGGCCCAGGCGGCCGCGCTGGCGGCCGAGGAGGCAGCGCTGGACCAGGTCGAGGTCCTCGTCGTGCGACGCGCAGGAACCCGAGCTCGGCGACGTCGCGCGGCGACGGCTTCGACCTGCTGTCGGCGTCCTTGGTCCTGTTCTTCCTGCCCGACCCCGGTGACGCCCTGGTCCGGTGGCGGACGCTGTGCCGCCCCGGGGGGCGCGTCGGGCGTGGCGACCTTCGGCCGTCCCGACCCGACGTGGGACCGCATCGACCAGCTGTTCCGGCCCTACCTCCCGCCGCAGATGCTCGACGCCCGGACCACGGGAGCCGCTGGTCCGTTCGAGTCGGACGCCGGCGTCGAGGGGCTGTTCACCGCCGCCGGCTGGGTCGACGCCCGGAGCGCGGAGACTCGCGCTGCCGGTGCGGTTCGAGGGCCCGGACCACTGGTACCGGTTCACCATGTCGACGGGGCAGCGCGGCTTCTGGGGCATGGTGCCGGAGGACGAGCGCGCCGGGATCCGCGAGCAGGCGGCCGGCATCATCCGCGAGGCCGCCGGCCCCGACGGCTCGGTGACGTTCACCCAGGGGATCCGCTACACCCTCGCCCGGAACCCCTGACGTCACGCGGTCGACGCGGCGAGCTGCCCGCAGGCGCCGTCGATGTCCTGGCCGCGCGTGTCGCGGATCGTCGTCGGGATGCCGGCAGCGCGGAGGCGCTCGACGAACTGCTGCTCCACGCCCGGGCGGGACGCGGTCCACTTCGAGCCGGGCGTCGGGTTGAGCGGGATCGGGTTGACGTGCACCCATCCCCGACCGCGGGCGTTGAGCTTGCGGGCCAACAGGTCCGCGCGCCAGGCCTGGTCGTTGATGTCGCGGATCAACGCGTACTCGATCGACACCCGCCGCTTCGTGGTCTCGAAGTAGCGGTAGGCGGCGTCGATCGCCTCGTCCACCGACCACCGGGTGTTGATGGGCACCAGCTCGTTGCGCAGCTCGTCGTCCGGGGCGTGTAGCGACAGCGCCAGGGTGACCGGGATGCCCTCGGCCGCCAGCTTGTCGATGGCGGGCACGAGCCCGACGGTCGACATGGTGATGCCGCGCGCCGACATGCCGAGCCCGTCGGGCGCGGGGTCGACGAGCCGGCGGATGGCCCCGATGGCCGCGTTGTAGTTGGCCAGCGCCTCGCCCATGCCCATGAAGACGACGTTCGAGACCCGCAGCGGGGTGGTGCGCTCCTCGTCGCCACTCTCCCCGGCGAGCTCGCCGCGACGCAGCGAGCGCGCCGCATACACGACCTGTTCGACGATCTCCGCGGTCGAGAGGTTGCGGGTGAGCCCGGCCTGCCCGGTGGCGCAGAACGGGCAGTTCATGCCGCAGCCGGCCTGGCTGGAGATGCAGATGGTGACCCGGTTGGGGTAGCGCATGAGGACCGACTCGACGACGGCCCCGTCGTGGAGCCGCCAGGCGGACTTGACCGTCTCGCCGTCGTCCGCGGTCCGCTGCACCATCGGGGTGAGCAGGGTCGGCAGCAGGTCGCGGACCAGGTCGTCGCGAACGCCCTTGGGCAGGTCGGTCATCGCGTCGGGGGTGTCGACCAGGCGCTCGAAGTAGTGCGTCGACAGCTGCTTGGCGCGGAAACCCTTGTGGCCCAAGGACTCGACGACCTCACGGCGCTCCGCGGGACTGAGGTCGGCGAGGTGACGGGGCGGCTTGCCTCGGCGCGGGGCGGTGAAGGTCAGCCGGCCCGGGGGTGGCGGCGTCGTGGTGGGGGTGGGGAGCTCGGTCATCAGGGGACCATTCTCTCAAGCCAGCCCGTGTTCGAGAGCATCGAGCATCACCTCGAGCTGCCGGTCACGCTCCCGGGCGGGGACGTCGGCCAGCGGGCCGTCGATGTGGAGCACCGCGAACCCGTGCACCGCCGACCAGCAGGCCACCTCCGCGCCCTCCCGGCGGGACGGCGCCAGCCGGCCGTTGGCCACCATCTCGTCGAGGGCGGCGCTGAGCAGCTCGTAGGGCCCGGGCTCGTCCGGCGGGCGCTCCACGGTGCCGGCGAAGGCGGTGGCGAACAGGCCCGGCTCGCGTACCGCGAAGAGCACGTAGCCCTTGCCGATCTCCCGCATCCGCCGCACCGAGCGCTCGGCGGGGTCACCGCCGCGGACCCGGGCCGCGCGGCCCGACATCGCGCGGAACAGCTCGTCCTGGCCGGCCCCGGCCGTGGCGTCGAGCAGCTCCTTGCGGTCGGCGAAGTGCCGGTATGCGGCGTTGTGCGAGACGCCCGCGCGGCGCGCCACCTCGCGCAGGACGACGCCCGACGGACCCTGCTCGCGGGCCAGCTCCACCGCGGTGCGGAGCAGCTCCGCCCGCAGGTTGCCGTGGTGGTAGGTCGTCACGGGTCGATCCTACCGGAGATGTTGACACTGTCCACATCGCCGTGGTCCACTTGGGATGTTGACGGTGTCCACATTGGTCGGTCGAGGAGAGTCATGAAGCGCAAGGCGGGAATCCTCGTCGCGGTCTACGCCGCGGTGTTCGCGATCAACCTCGACACGACGATCGTCAACGTGGCGCTGCCGAGCATCGCCCGCGAGCTGGGCTCGGACACGAAGACGCTGCAGTGGGTCGTCGACGGCTACAACCTCGCGTTCGCCGCCCTGGTCCTCGCCGCCGGGAGCCTCTCCGACCGCTACGGCCGGCGGCCGGCGCTGCTGGTCGGACTGGTCGGCTTCGCCGCCGCGACGACCGTCGGCGGCCTGGTCACCACGGACGGTGCGCTCATCGCCGCCCGCGTGGCGATGGGCGTCTTCGCGGCGCTCATCTTCCCCGCCACGCTCTCGGTCATCTCGAACGCCTTCCCCGACCGCCGCCAGCGTGCCGCCGCCCTGGGTGGCTGGGGTGCCGTCGTCGGGGTCGGGGTGGCCGCCGGTCCGGTCACCGGTGGGCTGCTGCTCACCCACTTCTCCTGGGGCAGCGTGTTCCTCGCGCTCGCGCCGCTCGCCCTGGTGGCGGCGGTCCTGGCCGGGTTCCTCGTCCCCGAGAGCCGGGATCTCGCCGCACCGTCTATCGACCGACGCGGGCTGGTCGTCTCGGTCGCGATGCTCGGCCTGCTGGTGTGGACGGTCATCGAGGCGCCGACCCGGGGCTGGGGCTCGGCTGCCACCATCGGCGGCTTCGCCGGCAGCGCCGTACTGCTCGTGGCCTTCGTGGTCGTCGAGCGCCGCGCCGCGCACCCGATGCTCGACGTGTCCCTGTTCGCCGACCGGCGGTTCAGTGCCGCGAGCGGCGCGGTGACGGTCACCTTCTTCGCGCTCGCCGGCTTCATCTTCCTGGTGACGCAGTACTTCCAGGTGGTCCGCGGCTACGACGCCCTGTCGACCGGCGCCCGCATACTGCCGGTGGCCGTGAGCATCGCGGTCGCGTCGGTCGCCGGCGGCCTGCTGGCCCCACGACTGGGGACGCGCGCGGTGGTGACCACCGGCCTGCTGATGTTCGGCTCGTCGATGGCGTGGATCGCGGCCAGCCCGGTCGACGTCCCCTACGCGACCTCGATCGTGCCCCAGATGGTGCTGCTGGGTCTCGGCATGGGCCTCATCTCGACGCCGGCCACCGAGTCCATCCTCCGCGTCCTGCCGCCGGCGAGGGCCGGCGTCGGGTCGGCGGTCAACGACGCCACCCGCGAGCTGGGCGCCACGCTGGGCGTCGCGGTGGTCGGCTCGGTCTTCGCGTCGGTCTACGGCGCGTCGCTCACCGGTGGCGCCTTCGACCGGTTGCCCGAGGCGGCTCAGACCCAGGCGCGGGAGTCGGTCGTGGCCGCAGCAGCCATCGCCCAGGGCCAGCCCGAGCTGCTCGCCGCAGGCGCGGAGCGCGTTCATGGACGGTATGCACGCGGGCAGCCTGCTGGTGGCGGTCCTCTGCCTCGTCGGTGCGGTCGTCGCCGCCATCGCCCTCCCCGGCCGCGACTTCACCCGCGACAACGCCCGGGCCGACGAGCCGCTCGCCGCACCCGTGCCCGAACCCGTGTGACCTGGACGCGCGCCCCGTCGGGATGTGGCATCTCGGCCACGAACTGCCGGTCCTGAGCGCCGTGACCACGTCCGAATCGTGCCGCAACTACTGACGTTGGCGTCAGTTGTGGTGGCTGATCCGCGAGTTCCGGCCCCAACAACCGACAACGTCGTCAGTTGTTGCGCTGCGGCCGCGGCCCAGGACCCTCAACCGGGGCACCGAGCCTGGCGCATACCGCGACTTGCTATGACCTCGGGGTCGACGCAGCGTCGAGCGGGTTGACGCCGGCTACGGACCGCGTCGAGCTGCTCGGCGCAGCGTCAACCCCGAGCCTTCGCCGTTTTACGCCACAGATCGTGATCGCAGAACGACTGCCGTCGGGATGTGGCATCTCGGCCACGAACTGCGGTGCGCCGAGCCCGCTAGCCCACCGCCACGGGGACCAGCACCGCCAGGACGGCCCAGATGATCGGCGCCGTGATGACCAGGGAGTCGAGCCGGTCCATGAGGCCGCCGTGCCCGGGGAGGATGTTGGACATGTCCTTGATGCCGAGGTCGCGCTTGATCGTCGACTCGATGAGGTCACCGGTCGTCGCGCCGACGGCCGCGGCGGCTCCGGCGATCAGCCCGACCCACCACGGGCCGTGAAGGGCGAAGTGGACACAGGCCACGCCGACCGCCATGCAGAAGGCCACGGACCCCGCGAACCCCTCCCACGACTTCTTCGGGCTGATCGTCGGCGCCATGGGGTGCCGCCCGGCGAGGACCCCCACCGCATACCCGCCGATGTCGCTGGCGACGGTCAGCGCGATGTAGGTGAACAGCCGCCACGCGCCGTCGTCCGGCGCGAGCAGCAGCGAGGAGAACGCCGCGAGGAACGAGGGGTAGGCCGCGACCAGCGAGCCGCCCATGACGTCGCGGGCCGCGCCGGCCACGCCGTCGGCCACCCGCCAGACGAGGATCGCCACGCAGGTCAGCGCGAAGCAGACCAGCAGCGCCTGCGCGCCCCCGACGTAGGCGGCGCCGAGCATGCTGACGCACCCGACCAGGCTGGGCACGACCGGAACCGCGAAGCCACCGGCCTTCAGCGCCCGGCACAGCTCCCACACGCCGACGCACAGCGAGGCCGTCGCGAGGACGACGAACGTCCACTTCGGGATGACGAAGAGCGTCACCACGACGGCGGCACCGAGCGTCAGGCCGACGGCGAACGCCGCGGGGAGGTTGCGGCCGGCCCGGGAGACCTTGACCGAGTCGGCCTCGGTCGTGACCGGCGCGACGACAGCGCCCTCCGACTCCTCGGGCGACGTCACCGGCTGGTCGGTCATGTCTCGGGCGGGTACGGGCATCTCGGTGGGCCGGTCAGACCTCGAGGAGCTCGCTCTCCTTGCCCTTGAGCAGCGAGTCGACCGTGTCCACGTACTTCTTGGTCATCGACTCCAGCTCCTTCTCGCCGCGCACGCCGTCGTCCTCGCCGACGTCGCCGTCCTTGACCAGCTTGTCGAGGTCGCCCTTGGCCTTGCGGCGGACGTTGCGGATCGAGACCCGCGCCTCCTCGGCCTTGTGGTGCGCGAGCTTGATGTACTCGCGGCGGCGGTCCTCGGTGAGGATCGGCAGCACGACCCGGATGATGTTGCCGTCGTTGCTGGGGTTCACGCCGAGGTCGGAGTCGCGCAGCGTCTTCTCGATCTCGTGCATCGCGGACTTGTCGAACGGGCTGATGATGATGGTCCGGGCCTCGGGGTTCTGGAACGACGCGAGCTGCTGGAGCGGGGTCGGGGCGCCGTAGTAGCTGACCGTGAGCTTGTTGAACATGCCGGGGTGGGCCCGCCCGGTGCGGATGCCGGCGAAGTCCTCCTTGGCGACCTCGACGGCCTTCTCCATCTTCTCCTCGGCCTCGAAGAGCGTCTCGTCGATCATCGTGTGTTCTCCGTATGCGTCGGTGTCGTCAGCAGGCGTCACACCGGGGTGACGAGCGTGCCGATCCTCTCACCTTGCAGCGCGCGGGTGATGTTTCCCTCGCCCTCCATGCCGAAGACGACCATCGGGCAGCTTGTTGTCGTGGCAGAGGCTGAACGCCGCCTGGTCGACGACCCGCAGACCCTTCTGCAGCGCCTCGTCGAAGGTCAGCGTGTCGAGCTTCTTGGCCTCGGGGTGCAGTCGCGGGTCCATGTCGTAGACGCCGTCGACGCCGTTCTTGCTCATCAGCACCGCGTCGCACCGGATCTCGAGGGCCCGCTGGGCGCTGACCGTGTCGGTGGAGAAGTAGGGCATGCCGGCGCCGCCGCCGAAGATGACGACGCGGCCCTTCTCGAGGTGCCGGATCGCCCGCCGGGGGATGTAGGGCTCGGCGACCTGGCCCATGGTGATCGCGGTCTGGACCCGGGTCTCGATCCCGTTCTTCTCGAGGAAGTCCTGCAGGGCGAGGCAGTTCATCACCGTGCCGAGCATCCCCATGTAGTCGGCCCGGGCCCGGTCCATGCCCTTGGCCTGCATCTCGGCGCCGCGGAAGAAGTTGCCGCCGCCCATGACGATGGCCACCTGGACGCCGCTGCGGACCGCCTCGGCCACCTGGTCGGCGATCGTGCGCACGACGGCGGGGTCCAGCCCAGCCGGCCACCGCCGAACACCTCCCCGGACAGCTTCAGCAGCACCCGGTGGAACCGGGGACGGGGTCCGTCAGCCGAGCTGGCGAGCGTCACAGAGCGACCTCCCGAGGAGTCGGCGGAGCGATCCCCGTCATCAGCAGGGTCACCGGATCTTCCCACACCTTCGACGGACCGGGAGACGCGAGGTGCGCGTCACCCGATCCTGGTCTCCGACCGCCCACCAGTTCTCCATCCGCTGGCACCGGCGGCGCGTCCGGACCGGCCTCGAGCGACCCGGGCGAGCCGGAACAGGTACGCGGAGATCCCGGCCGCGCCCTGCATCCAGCCGACGCCCGGGCGGGCGTAGCGGGTGCTCGTCGCGGTGCTCGAGGAACCGCCAGTACGCGTACGCGCCGGTGACGACCGCCCGCTCGACGAGCGCGTCACCGAGGCGGACGGCGAAGGCCAGGTCGGCGTCGTCGCCGGTTCGCGCGTAGGCGTCGAGGAAGGCGTCGCCGACGCCGGCGGTGCCGCAGCAGCGGCCGTCGTTGTCCCAGAAGCCGGGGCGGAGGCGGTCCGGGAGCCCGGAGGTCCGGACGCTGTGGCGGCCGCGCGCGTACCAGCTGGTCGTGGGCTCCCCCGCGACCTCGGCACGCCCGCGCGGGCCAGCGCGAGGAACAGCAGCGAGGTGCCGGTGGGGCCGTGGCACCAGCCGTAGGACAGCGGGTCGACCCGCGCCGGGTCGGCCGGCGGGATCGACAGCGGCACCATGAAGCCGCCGTCCGACGCGTCGCCGAGGGTGACGAGGTGCTCGGCCCCCTGCGCGCGCGGCCTCGACGAGCTCCGGGCGGTCCAGCTCGGCGCCGGCCAGCGCGAGGCGGCGGCGATGCCCGCGAGGCCGTGCGACCAGTTCGGCAGCTGCCCCCGGGGCGTGAGCAGGAACCGGGACGAGACCATCGCCAGTTGAGTCCGTGCGGCTGGGCTCGGCCTCGGCGAGGAGCACGTCGGCGGCGCGGGCGGCGAGCGTCGCGGGCGCCCGGGACGCCGTTGCGGAGCGCCCACACCGCCGCCAGCACCACCGAGGCGGTACCCAGCGTGGCGTCGTTGAACCGGCGCTCGGGACGGTGGTTCTCGGTCCCGAGCGCTCGGCCGGCGGCCAGCCGTCGACCGTGAGCGGTCTCGGCGAGGCGGCCGACGGACCGCCGTCGGCGCCGGGCGCGTCCAGCACGAGCAGCGCGCCGACGCATGCTCGACAGACCGTCGAAGAACGAGGCGTCGCTGATCTCGGGGATGCGCGAGACCAGCCGCCCGACCACGCCGTCGGCGAGGGCGTCCTCCTCGTCGGTCCACGGTCGCGACCGCCGGACCTCGGCCAGCACGTGGGCCAGGCCGCCGATCCCCTCGTGCAGGCCGTCGCGGTAGGCGTCGTCGATCGGCGTCGCGGTGCCGGTGTCCACGTCCACCGAGGCCGGGATGCGCGGCCCGTCGGACCACTCGACCTGCGCCGAGCACCCAGCGCCACGAGGCCTCGGCCAGCTCCCGGTAGCGGGCGGCGTCCGTCACGGCCTCATCGTCCCACCGGCGCGCACAATGTCCGGGTGGGTGGCGCCGAGCGGACCAGGCGGTACCGGTTCCTGCGCGTCGCGCTGTGGACCGGCAACCGGTCGCTGGCCTGGGCACTGCGGCACCGGCTCGCTCCCTCCGCCTTCTCGCTGCTCGAGACGACGGGACGCCGGTCCGGGCGGCCGCGGCACACGGTCGTCGGCGACGGCCTCGAGGGCGACCGGTTCTGGGTGGTGGCGGCCCACGGTCACCAGTCGGACTACGTGCGCAACCTGGTCCGCCAGCCGCGGGTGCGGGTGCTGGTCGGCGGTCGGTGGCGCACCGGCACCGCGACGGTGCTCCCCGACGACGACCCGGTGGCCCGGACCCGCACGCTCCGCCACCAGTGGGACGCGGCGTTCGGCCGGGTGATGGCCACGACGCCACTCACCGTCCGGGTGGACCTGGAACCCGTCGCCGACGCGTCGCGTTGAGCCGGACGTGACCGAGCGCGAGGGGTTCCTCGACGTCGGCGACGGCCAGCGGGTGTGGTGGGCCGAGTACGGCGACCCGGCCGGCATACCGCTGCTCCTCGTCCACGGCGGCCCCGGCGGCGGCAGCGTGCCGGCGATGATGACGGCCGTTCGACCCCGGCACCTACCGGATGGTCCTGTTCGACCAGCGCGGGTCCGGCCGGAGCACCCCGCACGCCAGCGACCCGCGGGTCAGCCTGGAGACCAACACCACGCCCCACCTGGTCGCCGACATGGAACGGCTCCGCGTCGCACTGGACGTCGACCGGTGGGTGCTCTGCGGCAGCTCCTGGGGCACGACGCTCGCGTTGGCCTACGCCCTGGCCCACCCGCAGCGGGTGCTCGGGATGATCCTGCGCAGCATCACCACCTACAGCCCGGGCGAGATGACGTGGTTCTACCGGGACGGCGCGAACCACCTGCTGCCCGAACGGTGGGACGAGCTGCTCACGGCCCTGCCCGAGGACGGAGCGGGACGACGTCGTCGCCTCGTTCCACGCGCGTCTCGAGTCGCCCGACGACGCGGTCCGGATACCGGCCGCGCTGGCGTGGTGCCGGTGGGAGACCGCGGCCCTGCTCTCCACGCCCGACCCGGTCGTCGAGGCGACCTTCGCCGACCCGAGGTTCGCGGTGGCGTTCGCCCGCATCAGCGCGCACTACGCCCTGCACCTCGGCTTCCCGGTGGGCGGGCCGTTGCTCGACCGCGCGCGGTGAGCTGGCCGGCATACCCGGCGTGCTCGTCCAGGGACGGCTCGACCCCTGCACGCCCGCCGGTCACCGCGTGGCGGCTGCACCGCGCCTGGCCGGGTTCGCGGCTGCGACTGCTCGACGACGAGAGCCACCGGCTGACCGGGGCCGCCGCGATCCTCGCCGACGAGGCCCGGCGGATGGCCGAGCTGGTCGCCGCTACCTAGCCTCGGGCAGCGACCGCAGCCAGTCGGCGATGGCGGCACCGACCTCGTCCGGCGCGTCCTCGGGCACGAAGTGTCCGGCGCGGACGGTGAGGTGCTGCTGGTGCGGCCACGACCGGGCGAACGCGCGGTGGCTCTCGAACATCACGCCCGGGACCGCCTCGACGAACAGCTTCGGGAGGTCCGACCCGGCCAGCCACGCGCCGTAGGCCCGGACGATGTCGTGGACGTCGGCGGGCTCGCCGGCCACCGGGACCTGGCGCGGCCAGGTCAGGGTCGGGCGCCGGGACTCGCCCGGCTCGAGGTACGGCCGCCGGTAGACCGCCAGCTCCTCCTCGGTGAGGCCGCGCAGCACCTCGCTCGGGAGCACCTGCTCGATGAAGAGGTTCTCGTCGAGCACCAGCCGCTCGCCGGCCTCCGACCGGATGGCCGTGAAGAACGCGACCGCCTCCGGTGGCCAGTCGTCCCACGAGTCGATGGTCGCGACGAACGCCTCCATGTAGGCGATCCCGCGCACCGCCGTCGGGTGCCGGAAGGCCCAGTCGAACCCGAGGGCCGATCCCCAGTCGTGCAGCACCAACGTCACCCGGTCGCGCACGCCCAGCTGCTCGAGCAGGGCGTCGAGGTATGCGCGGTGCTCGACGAGCCGGTAGGAGTCCGGCCCGCTGACGGGCAGCTTCGCGGAGTCGCCCATGCCGACGAGGTCGGGGGCGATGCAGCGGCCCAGCCCGGTCAGGTGCGGGATGACGTTGCGCCACTGGTACGACGAGGACGGGTTGCCGTGCAGGAGGACGATCGGGTCGCCGGCACCCTCGTCGACGTAGGCCATCCGCACGCCGCGCACCTCGGCGAACCGCTTGGGGTACCGCTCCTCGGCCGAGATCACGGCGAGGCACGGTACTCAGGATGCACGGCGCGGAATCCGGCCCGTACTACGGTGCGCTGGTGACCTCCAGCCGAACAGCCACGACGAGCTGACCACCCTGTCCGACGAGTTCTGGAGCGGCCACCTGGCCGCCGAGCCGACCGAGGCCCACCTGCTGGGCTACTACCCGAAGACCGGGCGGTTCGAGGACGCCTCACGGGCCGCCGAGGACGCGGAGATCGCGCGGCTGCGCGACGTGGCGCGACCCGGGCCGAGCGGATCGACACCGACGGCCTGGACGACACGGAGCGCACCACCCGGGCGGTGCTCGTCAGCCAGGCGACAGCCAGCGCGGACCTGCTCGAGGCGCGGCTGGCCGAGGTCTCGGCCGACCCGATCTTCGGGCTGCAGGACGCCCTGCCGCTGATCCTCGGGATGCTCACGGTGCCGGACGCCGAGGTCGCCGACGCGATGCCCGACGTGCTGGCCGGGGCCGGTCAGTGGTTCGCGGACGTGGCGCAGCGACACCGCGAGGGCGTCGCCCGCGGCTGGGCTCCGGCGGCGTTCGCGGTGACCGGGACGATCGAGCAGATCGAGAGCGGCGCTGGCCCGGCCGCTCGCCGAGGACCCGTTCGTCACCGCGCTGCGCCCGCCGGAGGGGATCGACGTCGAGGCGTGGCGCGCCCGGCTCGCCGACGCGGTGGAGACCCGGCTGCGGCCGGGCCTGGAGACCTACCGGGACGTGCTCCGCGACGAGGTGCTCCCGCACGCGCGCCCCGACGACCGCGCCGGGCTGACCCACCTCGAGGGCGGGGACGACGCCTACGCGCGGACCCTGCGGTACTTCACGACCACCGACCTCACCGCCCAGCAGATCCACGACGTCGGGCTGGCCCAGATCGAGTCGCTGGCGGCGGAGTACCGCACCCTCGGCGCGGAGGCGCTCGGCACCTCCGACCTCGGGGAGATCTTCGACCGGATGCGCGACGACCCGGCGCTGCACTTCACCACCGGCGACGAGCTGGTCGAGCGCCTCGAGGACGGCGATGGCGCGCGCGTGGGACGCGATGAGCGACTGGTTCGAGGTGCTGCCGCAGGCGCCCTGTGCGGTCGAGGGCACGACGACCGGCGCCAAGGCCTTCTACTTCCCGCCGGCCTCCGACGGCAGCCGCGGCGGCACCTTCTTCGTCAACGTCACCGACCCCACCGCCTGGGGCACCTTCGAGCTGGAGGCGATGGCCTTCCACGAGGGCATCCCCGGACACCACCTGCAGCTGGCCATCGCCGGCGAGCTGACGGCGGTGCCCGAGTTCCGCAAGCACATGCACAACTCGGCGTACGCCGAGGGCTGGGGCCTCTACACCGAGCGGCTCTCCGACGAGATGGGCCTCTACAGCGGCCCGGTCGAGCGGCTCGGGATGCTGTCCGCGGACTCGATGCGGGCGAGCCGGCTCGTCGTCGACACCGGCCTCCACGCCCTGGGCTGGAGCCGGGAGCAGGCGGTGCAGTTCATGCTCGACAACTCGCCGCTGTCGGCCGGCGTCGTGCCGCCCGGAGATCGACCGCTACGTCGTGTCGCCGGGACAGGCGACGTCGTACATGATCGGGCGGCTCGAGATCCAGCGGCTGCGGCGCGAGGCGGAGCAGCGGCAGGGCGACGCGTTCGACGTCCGCGCGTTCCACTCGGCGGTCCTGGACTCGGGCTCGCTGCCGCTCGACGTGCTCGAGCAGGTGGTCGTCGCCCGGCTCCCGTGAGCTGGTCGGTGTCGGTGTCGGTGCAGCGCGCCAGAGTGCGGGCCATGACTCCTGAACCGCCCGGTCCTCGAGTGGCCGGCCATCCTCGAGGCCATCGGCCGCGCGCAGACCGGTGACCGAGCCACCGGCCGTGACGGGCTGGTGGCCTGCTGGTCGCGGACGGCGCCCGCCGACCACGCATACCGCTGCGTGCTGGCGCACTACCTGGCCGACGTGCAGGACGCCCTGGCCGACGAGGTCGCCTGGGACACCACGGCCCTCGACGAGTTCGCCCACCTCGGCGGCGCCGACCTCGCCGCCGTCGGGATCCCCGACGCGGCCGGGCTGGCGCCGAGCCTGCACCTCAACCTCGGCGACGGCTACCTGCGGCAGGGCCGGCTCCCGGACGCCGCCGCCCAGCTGCGGCTCGGGCTGGCGGCGGCGGGGACGCTGGCCGACGACGGCTACGGCCGGATGATCCGCGAGGGCCTCGCCGGCCTGGAGGAGCGGATCGACGGCGGCGGGGTGACGCCGGCCGATGAGTTCCGGGCGCGCCGGCGGTCTACACCGCATCCAGCCCCCGGACCGAGGACAGCTCCCATGGACACAGCAGACGCACACCCTCCAGACCCCCGACGTCGACCTCGTCTACGACGTCGTCGGACCGCTCCCCACCGCGGACGGCCGCCGGCCGCTGCTGATGGCCGGGCACCCGATGACCGCCGAGGGCTTCTTCACGCTCGCGGAGCACTTCCCGGACCGGACGGTCGTGTTCTACGACCCGCGCGGCGTCGGCCGCAGCGAGCGCAAGGACGGGCGGACGGACCGCACCCCCGAGATGCACACCGCGGACCTGCACGCCCTCATCACCGAGCTCGGCGGACCCGTCGACATCTTCGCCAGCAGTGGGGGCGCCGTGAACTCCCTCGCGCTGGTGGCCGAGCACCCCGAGGACGTCGGCATCCTCGTCGCCCACGAGCCGCCGCTGCTGGCGCTGCTGCCGGACGCCGAGGCCGCCTTCGCCGCCGAGCGCGGGGTCCAGGAGGCCTACCACCAGCGGGGGTCCGGTGCCGGCATGGCGCAGTTCATCGCCCTCACCTCCTGGCAGGGCGAGTTCACCGACGCCTACGCCGCAGCAGCCCCCGGCCGACCCGGCGATGTTCGGCATGTCGACCGAGGACGACGGCTCCCGGGACGACCCGCTGCTGTCGGGGACCGCGAACGCGATCACGGCCTACCGCCCCGACGTCGAGGCCCTCACCGCGGCGCCGACGCGGGTGGTCATCGGGGTCGGCGTGGAGTCGGCCGGCACCCTCACCGACCGCACCTCGCGGGCCACCGCCGAGGCCCTGGACCTGAAGCCCACCGAGTTCCCCAGCCACCACGGCGGGCTTCCTCGGCGGCGAGTTCGGGTATGCGGGTCAGCCGGAGGCCTTCGCCGTCCGACTGCGCGAGGTGCTCGACGACTGATCGCCGGAGTCCCCGCGCCGGGCCCTACTTCCACTGGTCGGGCAGGAACTGCTGGAGGAACCGGTAGCCGAACGTCGCGGTCGGGGTCGTGAAGTTGGTCGACTCGTTCCCGACCGCGGCGATGGTGATGTCGGCCGGCGGGTAGTAGAAGACGACGCTGCTGAACCCGAAGATCGCACCGTTGTGGCCGATCACGTCGTTGATGCGCTCGCAGCCCAGGCCGTAGCCGAGGTTGACCGGTACCCCGTCGAACCGGCGGGCCTTGACCCGCTCGGCCTGGGTGGCCGCCGAGAGCAGGCTGCCGGTGGCGATCTCCTTGCCCCACTTCTTGAGGTCGGCGAGGGTGGAGATCATCGCCCCCGCGCCGGCGGCGACGTTCGGGTTCACCTCGTTGACCACCTTCGGCGGGTTGGCGGTGTTGTCGAACGCCTGCTGGGGCTTGGCCGGGTCGAGGCCCGTGGGGACGTAGCCCGTCGGGTGCGGGTCGGGGATCGTGTCGTCGGTCGGCCACAGGGTGCGCGTGAGGCCGAGCTTGCCGACGACCGACTCGGCGATCACCGCGCCCGCGGGCTTACCGGCGACCTTGGCGAGGACCTCGCCGAGGATCGCGTAGTTGGAGTCGCAGTAGACGATCTTCGAGCCGGGGGCGAACGCCGGCTGGTTGGCCTTGATGATCGCCAGCGTGTCGGCGAAGGTCCACGGCATCCTCGGGTCGGCGTCGAACTTCACCGTGAACTCCGCGTTGGACGTGAAGTCGTAGATGCCCGAGGTCATGCCGAGCAGGTCGCGGATCGTCGCCGTCTGCCCGTTGGGGACGCCGGGGACGAACTTCTCGAGCGGGTCGTCCAGGGCGATCGCCTTGGCGTCGACGAGCTGCAGCACGGCCGTCGCGACGAAGGACTTGGTGATGCTGGCGATTCGCACGTTGCCCGAGGGGTCGAACGGCACCTTCTGCGCGAGGTTCGCGTAGCCGGCCGTGCGCTGCCACACCTGGTCGCCCTTCCACACCGCCCCGGCCATGCCGGCGATGCCGGTCGCGGCCACCACCTGGTCGAAGAGCGCGTCGAGCTTCGGCGTCGTCGAGGCGTCGATGGCGAACGGTGCCGGGGCGCTGGACGACCCGGTGGAGCCGCCGGTCGGGGCGGCGGTGGACCCACCGGTGGCCGGGGTCGTCGGCGAGGAGCAGGCGGCCAGCAGGCCTCCCGCCCCGAGGAGGGCACCCGCTCCGAGGACCGAGCGGCGGGTGGGCTGGCGGTGGTCCCCTCGAGGCGCGTGCATCCCCGAACGGTAACGCCGGTCAGGCGGCTCCAGGGTCAGATCGAGGGCGCGTCGGTCACACCCCGAGAAACGGAATGCCGGCCGCCCGAGTGGGCGACCGGCATACCGGTGGTGCGTGGAGCGTGGAGCGGGTCAGGACCCGACGCGGAACCGCGCGAACGCCTGAGCCTCGGCCTTGGCGTCCTTGAGGACCTGGCCGACGGTCTTCTTCTGGTCCTTGGCGAACGCCTGCTCGATGAGCACGTTGTCCTTGAAGAAGCCGTTGACGCGACCCTCGATGATGCGCGACAGCGCCGCCTCGGGCTTGCCCTCCTCGCGGGCGGTCGCCTCGGCCAGCCGCCGCTCGTTCTCGACCGTGTCGGCCGGGATGTCGTCACGGGTCAGCGCCGTCGGCGGCAGCGCCGCGGCGTGCATGGCGATGTCACGGGCGACGCGGTCGTCACCCCCGGCGATGGCGACGAGGACGCCGATCTGGGCGGGCAGGTCGGGGCTGGTCTTGTGCAGGTAGGCCGCGACGCGCTCACCCTCGACGCGGGCGACCCGCTTGACCTCGATCTTCTCGCCGATGACGGCGTTGGACTGGTCGACGAGCTCCTGGACGGTGCGCCCGTCCTCGAGGGTGCTCTTGAGCAGCTCGTCGGCGTCGCCGGCGTTGACGGCGATGGCCTGGTCGAGGATCTGCTCGGCGAGGGCGATGAACTTCTCGCTCTTGGCGACGAAGTCGGTCTCGCAGAGGACCTCCACGAGGGTGCCGACGCCGTCCTCGGCCTTGGCGGCGACCAGCCCGTTGGAGGTGGTGCGCCCCTCGCGCTTGGTCACGCCCTTCTGGCCCTTGACGCGCAGGATCTCGGCGGCCTTGTCGTGGTCGCCGTCAGCCTCGTCGAGGGCCTTCTTGACGTCGAGCATGCCGGCGCCGGTCTGCTCGCGAAGTCGCTTGATGTCAGCGGCGGTGAAGTTCGCCATGGTGGTACTCGCTCTTCTCCTCGGATCGGGAAGGTGGGTCGGACGCGGCCGTCAGGCGGTCGCGTCGGTGGTCTCCACCTCGGGGTCGACCGGCTGGTTGTCGTCGTCGGCGGCCGGGACCGTCATGGGCTCGGCACCGGTGGCGCCGTCGGGCGCCGGGTCCGCGGCGGCCTCGGCCACCTCGGGCTCGGGCGTCACGGCCGGGGCGGCCTGGTCGGTCGCCTCGGCGGCGGCGGCCTCCTGGTAGAGCTCGCGCTCCCACTCGGCCAGCGGCTCCTCGACGGTGACCTGCCTCGTCGCCGGAGGCGCGACCGCCACCGGCGCGGGACACGAGACCGTCGGCGACGGCGTCGGCGATGACCCGGGTCAGCAGGGTGACCGAGCGGATCGCGTCGTCGTTGCCGGGGATCTTGTAGTCGACCTCGTCGGGGTCACAGTTGGTGTCGAGGATCGCGATGACCGGCAGCCCCAGCTTGCGCGCCTCGTCGACGGCGAGGTGCTCCTTCTTGGTGTCGACGATCCAGACCGCCGAGGGGACGCGCTGCATCGAGCGGATGCCGCCCAGCGTCTTCTCCAGCTTGATCTTCTCGCGCTGGAGGATGAGGAGCTCCTTCTTCGTGCGGCCCGAACCGGCCACGTCGTCGAAGTCGATCTCCTCGAGCTCCTTGAGGCGGGTGAGCCGCTTGGAGATCGTGTTGAAGTTGGTGAGCATGCCGCCGAGCCAGCGGTGGTTGACGTAGGGCATCCCGACGCGCGTCGCCTGGTCGGCGATCGGCTCCTGGGCCTGCTTCTTGGTGCCGACGAAGAGGATGGTGCCGCCGTGGGCGACGGTCTCCTTGACGTACTCGTAGGCGTTGTTGATGTACGTCAGCGACTGCTGCAGGTCGATGATGTAGATCCCGTTGCGCTCGGTCATGATGAAGCGCTTCATCTTGGGGTTCCAGCGTCGGGTCTGGTGCCCGAAGTGGACGCCGCTCTCGAGGAGCTGGCGCATGGTGACAACGGCCATGCCGTGTCCTCCTGGTGTGTTGTGGTCGGTTCCGTCGGCGGCGCACGGGTGTGGCCACCTGCCTGGCGCCTGACCCGCACCCCACCGGACACCGTGCAGCGGAGGCCGCTGCGTGGCATACCGGACCAAACCGGGTGCGCGTCCCCGTTTCGCCGGAACCAGGTCAACGGGCGAAGGCGCGCGAATTCGGCCATCGCGGACGACGGCCGTGCCTCCATGGTATGCCGCGGCGAGGCTCTGCCGAGAAATCGGCCGTCGGGTCGACCCCTAGGGTGCCACCCGTGAGCGAGTGGCTGCCGGTGCTGCCACCGCTCGTGCTCTGTGCGGCCATCGTCCTCCTGCCGGGGGCGGCGGTCGCGTATGCGGTCGGCCTGCGCGGCATCGCCGCCTGGGGCGTGGCTCCGAGCCTCGGGACGACCCTCGTGGCCGGGGCGGCGGTCCTCGCGCCCTTCCTCAACCTGCCGTGGCAGCCGTGGCTGCTCCTGGCCGCCGCCGCGGCGGGTGCGCTGGTCGCCTACCTCGTCGGTGTCGCCGTCCGCCCCCGCGGGCGGGTGCCCACCGCGTACGTCGCGCGCGAACCGGAGCGCAGCTCGTGGTTCGCCGCTGGCGGGCGTGGGCCTCGGGGTCCTGCTCGTCCTCGTGGCGGTGCTCCCGGGGATCGGCCGGCCGGACGCGATGGTGCAGAGCACCGACGCCGTGGCGCACCTCAACCGGATCCGGCGGTTCCTCGAGACCGACGTGTTCTCGTCGCTCGGGTCGCCGGGCCAGCCCGCCTACCCGAGCGCCTTCCACGACATCGCCGGCTCGCTCGCCCAGGTGGTCCCGGCGCTGACCGACGGGCAGCGGCATCGTCGTCGCGGCGAACCTCACGGCCGTCGCGGCGGCGGCGGTGATCTGGCCGCTCGGGCATGGTGGCGCTGGTGCGGATCACGCTCGGGCGCTCGGCGGTGCTGCTCGTCGCGTGCCGGCCTGGTGTCGGCGGCGTTCACGTCGTTCCCCTTCATCCTCATGGGGTGGGGCGTGCTGTGGCCCAACCTGCTCGGGACGGCCCTGCTGCCCGGCGTGCTCGGACCGGCGCTGGTCGCCGTGGGGTGCGTCGCCCCGGTGCCCGGCCTGCCGCGCCGGCTGGCCGTCGTCGTCACCCTCGGAGCGGTGCCCGGGCTGGCGTTGGCCCACCCCAACGCGCTGGTGTCCCTGGTCCTGTTCGTCGTGCTCGCGGTGGGCACCCGGTTCGCCCTGCGAGTGGCGCCGGGTCGGCGGTGAGGAGGGACGGCGGTCGCTCCGCAAGCTCGGCGTGCTCGTCCTCGTCGTCGCGCTCGGCCTGCTCGTCGTCCCGCAGGTCTCGCAGCAGGTCGCCGACACGGCCAGCTACGACTGGGGCGCCCACGAGGCGCTCGGGGCGACGTTGCGCGACAGCGTCCTGCTCGGCCTGCAGGTCGGGCCGCTGCCGTGGGGACTGCTGGTGGTCATGGCCATCGGCCTCGTCGTCTGCGCGCGGCGGGTACGGCTGCGGTGGGTCGTCGTGACGTGGCTCGGCTGCGTCCTGCTGTTCGTCATCGCGGCGACCGGGCGGCCCGGGCTGGGGCTCGCTGCTGACCGGCTACTGGTACAACGACAAGGTCCGGATCGGCGCCCTGACGACGGTGCCGGCCGCGCTGCATGGCGGTCGTCGGCACGCATACCGTGGCCCGCTGGCTGTCGCGGCTCCTCGACGCCTTCTCCCCGCCCATGACCGACCGGACAGCGGCGGCCCTGGGCGCTCGCGCTGACGTCCGGCGGCGGGCGCCATCCTGCTCGTGGCCGTGGTCACCGGGGGCGCGTCGCACCACCAGGCCGGTGACATCGTCTACCGCTACTACCACCCGGACGAGCCGTACCAGGTGCTGCTCACCGACGCGGACGACGCGGCCCTGGGGCAGCTGGCCCGGCTGATCCCGCCGGACGCCGTGACCGCCGACGTCCCGGCGAACGGGTCGGCCTTCCTCTACGCCTTCCACGACCGGCCGGTCGTCTTCGAGTCGCTGCTGCTCGACCCGGACCCCGACCACGCGCTCATCGGCGAGCACCTGCGGGAGGCCGCGACGCGGACCGACGTCTGCGACGCGCTGCGCCGGGAGGGCGTCGACGTACGCGATCACCGGGCCGGAGCGGTACTGGCTCAACCTCTACCAGCGCACCGGCGGGATCGCGAAGCTCGAGGAGGCGCCGGGGTTCCAGCAGGTCGGGGCGGCCGGCCGCTACAAGCTGTTCCGGATCCAGGCCTGCGGGTTCGACCCGGGCTGGCTGCCACCCGACGCGTAGGCCGGTGGGGCGACGCGGCATACCCTGCTGGGCATGGCTGTTGGTCTGTCCCCGGCGAACCCGTTGGTCGAGCGCATGCAGGGCTTCGGGACGACGATCTTCGCCGAGATGTCCGCGCTCGCCATGCGGACCGGCGCGATCAACCTGGGGCAGGGGTTCCCGGACACCGACGGGCCCGAGCCGATGCTCGCGGCGGCGGTGGCGGCGATCGAGGGCGGGCGCAACCAGTACCCGCCGGGGCCGGGGGTGCCGGAGCTGCTGGCGGCCGTCGCGGAGCACCAGCGGCGGTTCTACGGGCTGTCCGTCGACCCGGCGTCGCAGGTGCTGGTGACCGCCGGAGCCACCGAGGGGATCGCCTCGGTGGTCCTCGCGCTGTGCGAGCCCGGCGACGAGGTGGTGACGTTCGAGCCCTACTACGACTCGTACGCGGCGACGATCGCCCTCGCCGGGGCGGTGCGGCGGACGTCGGTGCTGCGGTTCCCGACGTTCGAGGTGGACGAGGCGTCGCTGCGCGCGGCGTTCTCGCCGCGGACCCGGCTGGTGCTGCTCAACTCGCCGCACAACCCGACGGGGAAGGTCTTCTCGCGGGCCGAGCTGGAGCTGATCTGCTCGCTGGCCCGCGAGTTCGACGCGTGGGTCGTGACCGACGAGGTCTACGAGCACCTGACCTTCGACGGCGTCGAGCACGTGCCGGTCGCGACGCTGCCGGGGATGTGGGAGCGGACCATCTCGATCTCCTCGTCGGGCAAGACGTTCTCGGCCACCGGGTGGAAGGTCGGCTGGGTGACCGGGCCGGCGTCGGCGGTGGCCGCGGCGCGGACGGTGAAGCAGTTCCTCACCTACGTCGCGTCGGGGCCGTTCCAGCCGGCCGTGGCGCTGGCGCTGGGCCTCGACGACAGTGTGTATGCGTCGCTCGCGTCGTCGCTGGAGCGCAAGCGGGACCTGTTGTGCGCCGGGCTGACCGAGGCCGGGCTGACCGTGTCGCGGCCGTCGGGGACGTACTTCGTCGTGGCCGACGCGGCCGCGTTGGGGGCGACCGACGGGCTGGCGTTCTGCCGCGAGCTGCCGTCGCTGTGCGGGGTGGTCGGGGTACCGGTGTCGGTGTTCCACGACGACGTCGAGGCGGCGCGGACGCTGGTCCGGTTCGCGTTCTGCAAGCGGGACGAGGTGCTGACCGAGGCGGCCGCGCGGTTGGCGACGTTGAAGGGGCGCGAGGTCGGCGCGGGCGAACGGGTCCGGGGCCGCGCTCGGCTGAGGTCGGGTCGTCCACAGGGGCTGACCGGTCCGTCCCACCGTCCACAGGTTGTCGGCACGGGGTGGCCGGCGCCGGGTCGGAACGGTCGACGCTGGGGCGATGACGTGGTCGGCGAGGTTCGGGTGGCGAGTGGGCGCCGTGGCGCTGCTCACCGCGCTCGCCGTCGTCGCGAGCGGGACGGACTCGGCGGCGAGGGTGGCTCCGGAGTGGTCGGCACCGGTCTCGGCGTCGGCCGTCCGCTGCACCGGCGGCGCCGGCGGCCGGCGGTCGCCGGCCGCCGACGTCCGAGGCGCCCCGCGGTCGCTGGACGTGGCCCCTCCTGCCCCGGCCCTCCGGTGGTGGCGGGGTTCGACGCCCCGGAGGTGCGGTGGGGCTCGGGTCACCGCGGGGTGGACCTGGCGCGCGGCGGTCGGCCAGTACGTGCTGGCGCCGACCGACGGCGTGGTGACGTTCCGTGGGGTTGTCGTCGACCGGGGCGTGCTCGTCATCGAGACCGGCGGCGGCCTGCGGACGACGTTCGAGCCGGTCGACTCGTCCCTGTCCGCCGGGGCCGCCGTCACCCAGGGGCAGCCCGTGGGCACCGTGGCCGGCGACTCCGGGTCACTGCGCCCCGGCCACCTGTCTGCACTGGGGGGTCCTGCGTGGCGAGGTCTACCTCGACCCGCTGGCCCTGGTCGGCGCCGTGCGCGTCGTCCTGCTGCCCCTGCGTCCGCCGTGACCGGCGCTTCAGGGACTGGTCGGCCAGGGCCAGGCGGTGCAGCCCTCGAGGTCCTTGGTCTGCTGGACCATGACCGGTGCGGGCTGCCCGGCGCCGGGGCAGTGGACGTGGCCATGGCCGAGTCCGTGGCCGACCTCGTGGCTGACGAGGTAGTCGCGGTACGACGCCAGGTCGGTGCCGTAGGTCTCCGCCCCGCGGATCCACCGGGTGAGGTTGAGCACGGCCCGGGTCCCGTTCCAGCAGGAGACCTGCTGCGTCGAGGTGTTGAGCGGCGCGCACAGCTTGGCGGTGAAGTCCGGGCTGGCCAGGGTGACCCGGATGTCGACGTGGGCGCCGGCCGCGCGCTCCGCCGGGCTGACCGGCACGAAGCGCACGTCGTCCTTGGTCTGCCAGCCGCGGTCGTCGACGAGCACGGTGTGGACGACGGCGGCGAACTCCGCCGCGGCCACCGGAAGGCCGTCCTCGATGTCGACGCCGTAGGCCACGGTCCGACCGGTGGTCTTGACCGGGCCGTCGGGGATCGCGACGGCGCTGACCGTCCCGGCGCCGGCGTCCGGGACCGGCAGCTGGGCGGCGGCGGGGGCCGACCCGGTCTCGCCCGCCTCCTCGGCGTCGGCGTGGGCGGTGGCCGAGGAGTCCGGCACGGTCTGCGGGGTACCGGCCGAGGCGTCGGCTCCCCCGGACGCGTCCGGCTCCGGGCCCGGCGTCGCGCTCGGCCGCCGTGAGGCTGCCGCTCACGGCGCGGGTACCGCTGGCGAGGACGGTTCCCGGGTCCTCGCGCCACCGGGCGAGGACGGCGCCGGCCAGGAGGACGAGGACCGCGAGGAAGACGGTCCGCCGCAGCCGCCGCTCCTGGCGGCGCTGCCGGCGGACCCAGTCCGGAACCTCCCGGACCGGGCTGACCTCGTCGAGAGTGTCGTCCAGCGCCCCGCGTCGAGCGCGGGAGCGAGGTGACTCCACCGTGGTCATGGTCTCCGGTCGTCGCAGGGTTCCGGTCGGCCCATCGCGGCCGATTATTGCCCTTCGGTCGCGCCCGTGGGCGCAAGCGACCCGTGCGTGTTGCGAGCGGCGGTCCCTCTCGAGGGCCGCTCGGCGCCTGGGTTTCCGGCGTCCTCGCCGCGTGGGTCAGGCGCGCGGATGGGCCTGCTCGTAGGACCGGCGCAGCCGGTCGACCGAGACGTGCGTGTAGAGCTGGGTCGTCGCGAGGCTGGCGTGGCCGAGCAGCTCCTGGACCACCCGCAGGTCCGCGCCGCCCTCCAGGAGGTGCGTCGCCGCGCTGTGCCGCAGCCCGTGGGGCCCGAGGTCCGGAGCGTCGGGCAGGTGGGCGAGAAGCGCGTGGACGACCTCGCGGACCTGGCGGGGATCCACCCGCCGGCCGCGCCGACCGAGGAACAGTGCCGGCCCGCTGTGCGGCGTGACCAGCCGTCCGCCGGGCGGCCAGCCAGTCCTCGACGGCCCGACGGGCCGGGATGCCGAAGGGGACGACGCGCTCCTTGTCGCCCTTCCCGATGACCCGGACGACGTCGGAGGTCAGGTCGAGGTCGTCGATGTCCGTGGCCACCAGCTCGCCCACCCGGATCCCGCTGGCGTAGAGCAGCTCGAGGATCGCCCGGTTCCGGATGTGGATGGGGTCGTCGTCGTCGGCGGCGACGGCGGCGACGTCGAGCAGCTCGGTGGCCTCGGCCTGCCGCAGCACCGCGGGCAGCCGACCTCCGCGACGCGGGGCCACCAGCCGCAGCGACGGGTCGCTCGCGATCCGCCCGGTACGCACCGCCCACCGGTAGAAGGTCCGCGCCGCCGCCGCCCGCCGGGCGATCGGTCGCGCGCGCCGCCCCGTCGGCCGACTGCGCCGACAGCCAGGACCGCAGGTCGGCCAACGTCGCCGACGCCAACGCCTCGTCGAGTGCCGCTGCGTCGACGTCGACGCTGACGTCGCCTCGACGTGCGTCGCCGTCGACCGAGTCGCCTCGAGCACGGCTCGCGTGCGGTCGAGCCGCGCCTCCGGAGCGCGCGACCAGGTGCCGGCCGAGGTGGGTGACGTCCGCCGGCGTACGCGCGGATCGTGTGCTCGGACCGGCTGCGTTCCGCCCGCAGGTACCGGACGAACTCGTCGACGAGCCCATCCACGCCGGCGTCCGCGAGCGGCCGCGGCCGTCCGGGCGTCGGCGCCGAGCCGTGTCGGTCGACGAGCGCGCCCCTCGCCGCCGCTGCCGGAACCGTCACGACGGCCACCGTGACAAACGCGCGGGCCCGCACAACGACCGCGGTCCGCGCGGCGTCGAAACGGCTACCGACCTGAGACCCACGCCGCGATCGACCGCTCCGCCTCTCCTCAGCGTCGTCAGCCGTTCCCGGACCACCGCCTTCCGCCAGCCCTCGCCGTCGCGTCGCACGAAGCCCTGCAGCTCCAGGCGTCCGAGCGCGGCGGCCGTCCGCGTCGACCGGGACGCCGCGGCGCACCGCGATGTCCAGCGCGGTCTGCGCCCGCCGGACGGGTACCGAGGCGAGGACCCGGGCGTCGGACGGGTCCAGCAGGTCGGCGAGGAACGGTTCGGCGCTGCGGCGGGGCGCCGCATCGACGCCGAAGTCGCCGACGAGGTCGATGACCTCGTCGACGTCGGTGACGATCTCGGCCAGCCCGTCCCGCCGGGCCTGGTGGCACCCGGACGACATCATCGACGTGACCGGTCCGGGCACCACGCCCACCGGGTCGGCCGATCTCGGCGGCCGTGCGAGCCGTGTTGAGCGAGCCGGACCGCAGCGCCGCCTCGACGACGACGACCCCGCGCGACATGGCGGCGATGAGCCGGTTGCGCAGCAGGAACCGTGGCCGGGTCGGAGCCATGCCCGGGCGCCACCTCGGCGACGACCGCGCCGACCTCGCGCGATCCGCGGCCAGCAGCGTCGTGTGCGCCAACGGGGTAGGGCCGGTCGACCCCGCCGGCCACCACCGCGACCGTCGGCCCCGTCGACCGACAGGGCCCCACGGTGGGCGGCCGCGTCGATGCCGAACGCCGCGCCCGACACGACCGTCCAGCCGCGCTCCGCCAGCCCGAACCCAGACCGCTCGCCACGGTGTCGCCGTAGCCCGTGCTGCTGCGCGCGCCGACGACCGACACCGACCGCTCGGCGAGCGTCGCGAGCTCGGGGCTGCCGAGCACCCACAGGCACAACGGCGGCAGCGGGTGGTCGTCCAGCCGCTCGGGCCAGTCCGGGTCGCCCGGGCAGACGACGGTCGCGTCGATCGCTCGGGCGGCGGCGAGCTGCGAGCCGGGGTCGGCGTCGAGCCCGAACCGGTCGGCACGCATACGGAACACCTCGGGCGTCCGCGGTCGTCGCCCGACAGGACCAGCCGGAGGGCGTCGACCGCGCCGTGCTCGGCGACCAGGCTGAGCGCCCGCTCGTCGGCGGGCTCGGCGATCCGCGACCAGGCGGCTCGGGCGCCACGCTCCGCCCGAGTGACGCCGGCCGGATCCGGGAGGCTGAGCGGCGGTCATGCGGCCACCCGCTCGTCCGGGAGGCGCAGCGCGAGCGCGCGACCGACGTCGTCGGCGTCGGGACGGTCGGCGCCGCGCAGGTCGCACAGCGTCCAGGCCAGCCGGAGGCAGCGGTCGTAGCCGCGCATGGTCAGCAGGCTGCGGTCCAGGGCGGCGTCGACCGACGAGGTCACCGGGTAGGGCAGCCGGAACCGGCCGCCGCGCAGCAGTGGTCCCGGCACGTGGCCGTTGAGCCGCCACGACGTCCCCGCCCAGCGCTCGCTGCTGTCGCCGGCGCGCCACCACCACCCGCTCGGCGACCTCCGCCGTCGACTCCCCGACCGCGCCCAGGAGCGCCGCTCTTCGACGGCGCCGGGCACGAAGACCTGGATGTCGACGCGGTCGAGCACCGGCCCCTTGAGGCGGTTCTGGTACTGGGACAGCCGGATCGACGAGCAGCGGCAACGGACGCCCTTGCCGAAGCCGAAGCCGCACGGGCACGGGTTGGCCGCCAGCACCAGCTGGAACCGGCACGGGAACCGGTGCCGTCCGGCCGCACGCGACACGACGACGTCGCCCGACTCCATCGGCTGCCGGAGCGCCTGGATGACCGACGGTGTGGAACTCCGGGCGCCTCGTCGAGGAACAGCACCCCGTGGTGGGCCTGCGTGACCGCGCCGGGCAGCACCCGGCCCGAACCGCCACCGATGATCGCGACCGGTGAGGCGCCGTGATGCGGCGCGACGAAGGGCGGTCGCCGCTCGAGCGCCGCCTGCGGGCCCGACGCCGCCCGAGCACCGAGGCGATGGCGGTGACCTCCATGGCCTGGGCGTCGTCGAGCTCCGGCAGCAGCCCGGGCAGCCGCTCCGCGAGCATGGTCTTCCCGCCGCCGGGCGGCCCGACGAGGTAGAGGTGATGACCGCCGGCGGCGGCGACCTCCAGGGCGCGGCGGGCCTCGTGCTGCCCGACGACCTCGGCGAGGTCCGGGACCGGAGGCGCCACGACCGAGCGGGAGGCCGGCTCCGGCACCGGCGCCGGAACGAGCCCGCTGGTGCAGCGCCGCATACCGGCCGACGAGCTCGTCGAGGGTGGCGACCGGGTGGACCCGGACGCCGGGGACGAGCCGGGCCTCGGCCGCGTTGGCGACCGGGACGACGACGTGGCGCACCCCTTGCCGGGCGGCCGCGAGGACCAGCGGGAGGACGCCGGGGATCGGCCGAACCGTCCCGTCGAGGCCCGAGCTCGCCGATGTGGACGACCTCCCGGACGACGTCCGGCGGGATCGTCTCGCTCGCGACGAGCGCCGCGACGCAGATGGCCAGGTCGAAGCCGGACCCGACCTTGGGGATCGACGCCGGCGAGAGGTTGACGATGACGCGGCGCAGCGGGATGGGATGACCGGAGTTCGCGGCCGCCGCCTTGACGCGGTCGGGAGCCTGGGCGCAGGCGCCGTCGGGGCAGCCGCCGACGCTGAACACCGGCAGGCCGGAGGCGACGTCGACCTCGACGTCGACGAGGAAGCCGACGATCCCCCGCAGCCCCACCGCACGGGTCCGGCCGAGGGTCACGAGACCGCTCCGACGACGTGCTCGATGCGGCACGGGCCGCGGCGGGGTCGCAGGACGCCGACGACGTCGACCCGGATCCGGCGACGCCCGGTGACCGGTGCTCCCGCCGGCTCGGCGGTCGGCGAGCCACGCGGCGGCGAGCCGGCGGAGGCGGGCGAGCTTGCGGTGGTCGACCGCCTCGATCGGGCTGGCCGAAGGTGGTGCTGCGCCGGGTCTTGACCTCGCAGACGACGAGGCAGCCGCCGTCGCGGGCGACGATGTCGATCTCGCCGAGGTCGCACCGCCAGTTGCGGTCGAGGACCTCGAGGCCGCGCTCGGTGAGGTAGCGCGCGGCCATCCGCTCGCCGTAGTCGCCCAGCCCACGCGCGGTGTGCCACGGCATCCCCGTGGCGACGGCTCCCGATCGGTCCATGCGCCCACGGTGCCGGTCGGTATGCGGCGGCGCACCACCGCGCTCCGGCCTGTGGACCGTGGGACGAAACGCGCACACCATGTGGACGAGCGGAGTCCCCCCGCTATGACCGGGGGACGCTAGCAGCCGCCACCCACCAGCGTCACCGCCGACGCGCAGCCTACGAGGGCAGCTCGAGGTCGGACTTCGGGAGCTCCTCGATGTTGACGTCCTTGAACGTCACCACCCGGACCGTCTTGACGAACCGGGCCGGCCGGTAGATGTCCCACACCCACGCGTCGTGCATCGTCACGTCGAAGAACACCTCGCCGCCGTCGCCGCGGACCTTCATGTCGACCTGGTTGCACAGGTAGAAGCGGCGCTCGGTCTCCACGACGTGGGAGAAGAGCGAGACGACGTCGCGGTACTCCCGATAGAGCTGGAGCTCCATCTCGGTCTCGTACTTCTCGAGATCCTCAGAACTCATCCCGTTGACTCCTCGGACCCATGTTCACGAACGTCCAGCGCGCTCAGTTCTACCACCCCGTCCTCCAGCAGCTCCTCGAGGCTCGGCATGCCGGGGAGCCGCCACGACCGGCGGTGCTGGACGCACGGACCGTGCGCCTCGAGGGCGAGCATGTGCTCGGGGGCGGCGTACCCCTTGTTGACCGCCCAGCCGTAGGCCGGGTGGTCGGCGTCGAGCGCCGACCATGAGACCGTCCCGCTCGACCTTGGCGATGACCGAGGCCGCGGCGACCGACGAGCACTTCATGTCGGCCTTGATCATCGTCGTCACCGGCGGCACCGACGGCGCGCCCTCGTGGGCGAAGGCCAGCAGCCCCAGCTCGTCCGGTGGGGTGAGCCAGTCGTGGTTGCCGTCGAGGATGACGAGGTCCGGCACGACGCCCGCCGCCGCGATGGAGGCGAGCGCGCGCATACCGGCCAGCCGCAGGCCGCCCATGATCCCGATCTCGTCGATCTCGGCGGGCGAGGAGTGGCCGACGGCGTAGGCGCGGGCCCACCGCTGGATCGGGCGGACCATCCGCCCCCGGGCCAGCGGCGTCAGCAGCTTGGAGTCCTTCACCCCGACCGGGGCGGACCGGCAGGTCTCGTCGATGACGACGACCCCGACCGACACCGGCCCGGCCAGCGCGCCGCGGCCGACCTCGTCCATGCCCGGCGAGCACGCGATGGCCGTCCCGCTGCAGCGCGCGCTCGACGCGCAGCGAGGGCTTCTGGCTGCGGGTGGCGACCACTCAGCCGGTGGCGCCCGTGGACGCCGGGGTCGGGGCCGGTTGGCCGGAGGCGGGCGGGACTCGGAGTAGACGCGCTTCGGGCACCGAGAGCCACTTCACGTGGTCGACCGGCCAGACGATCATCACGGCGCGACCGGTGATGTCGCTCGATGGGGACCGACCCGGTCGCGCCGGTGCCGTCGTCGTGGAACCGGGAGTCGCTGGAGTCGCTGCGGTGGTCGCCCATCACCCACACCCTGCCCGGCGGGACGGTGATGTCGAAGCTGGCCTTGCCGCCGCCGGGGGTGTCACCCGGCTTGATGTAGGGCTCGGTGATCGCGACGCCGTTGATGGTGAGCTGGCCGTCCTTGTCGCAGCAGACGACGTGGTCGCCGGGCAGGCCGATGACCCGCTTGATGAGGTGGTCGTCGGAGTCGTCGGGCACCAGGCCGACGAACTGGAGGACGCGCGCGTGACCGACTCGCGGGTGCCGCCCTCGTTCGTCGGCGGGACGGTGCCGAGCCAGTTGCCGGGGTCCTTGAACACGACGACGTCGCCGCGGTTGAGGTCGAACGGGCCGGGCGTCAGCTTGCTGACGATGACCCGGTCGTCGCGGACCAGGGTGTTCTCCATGGACCCGGACGGGATGTAGAACGCCTGGATCAGCCAGGTCTTGACGATGAACGACAGCACCAGCGCCATGACGGCGATGATGAGGATCTCCTTGATGCCGCCCCAGACGTTCTGCAGGAACGACCCCGAGTCGTCGTAGTCGTCCTCGTCGTCCTCGACGTCGCCGGCATCCGGTCGGGGTCGACGTCGTCGACGCGGCCTCGCCACGGGGTCGACCGGCTCGCGCGCCTGCGCGGTCTCGGTGGCCCGGGTCGTGGCGATGCGGCGGAGCCGTTGTTCGGCGGTCTCGTCGGTCATGCCCGGCCCACCGGCGCCGCGGGAGCGTGGGCGGTGAGCGCCACGGGCGTTGTGGGTGAGGTCACTGACCAGCTCCGGCAGGCGATGGGACGGTGGACAGCGGACCGGGATCCCCGAGGGAGCCGAGTCGGCCGGGCGGCCAGTATCGCACCGTCGCCTGACCGATCACCTCACCCACCGGGCACCATGCCGCCGCCGGGCCGACCGAGGTACGAGCGGGAGTCGCCGCTGGCGCTGCGGTGGTCGCCCATGACCCACAGGTGGCCCGGCGGGACGAGCACGTCGAAGGTCAGGTCGCTCGGCCGGTCGCCGGGCATGAGGTAGGGCTCGTCGACGCCGACCCCGTTGACCTGGAGGCGTCCGGAGGCGTCACAGCAGGTCACCCGGTCGCCGGGCAGGCCGATGACCCGCTTGACGTAGTCGGTGCCGGTGTCGAGCGTCAGCGCGCCGGCGAGGGTCCGGCCGAGCGTGGCGAGCGCGCCGGACGAGGGCTCCTCGCCGCTCACCGGGAACGCCCGGGTGCCGTCGAAGACGACGATGTCGCCGCGGTGCACGTCGTCACCGCGGACCAGCCGGTTCGCGAGGATCCGGTCGCCGGGCTCGATGGTCGGCTCCATGGACCCGCTCGGGACCGAGAACGACTGCACGACGAACGCCCGCAGCAGCGACCACGAGGACGACCGCCGAGGACGACGTAGGGCCACCAGCGGCGCGGGGGGTCGTCGGTATGCGGCCGCGTCGCTCGGGCGGGACCGAAGAGCCCGGCACCGGGTCGGTGCCGGGCTCGCCGGAGGTCACTCCGACGTCGAGGCGGAGCCGCTCCGGCGGTGGCGGCCGGCGGGGCCGCGGGGCGCGGCCTTGCCTTGCCCTTGCCCGACGGGGATCGTGTCGCGCTTCTCCTTGATCTTGGCCGCCTTGCCGCGCAGGTCGCGCAGGTAGTACAGCTTCGCGCGCCGGACGTCACCGCGGGTGACGACCTCGATCTTGTCGATGATCGGGGTGTGCAGCGGGAAGGTCCGCTCGACGCCGACACCGAAGGACACCTTGCGGACGGTGAACGTCTCGCCGACGCCGCCGCCGTGGCGACGGATCACGACGCCCTGGAAGACCTGGATACGGGAGCGGGTCCCCTCGACGACCTTGACGTGCACCTTGACGTTGTCGCCGGCGCGGAACGCCGGGATGTCGGAGCGGAGGGAGGCCTGGTCGAGCGCGTCGAGCTTGTGCATGGCGGTGTCGCTTTCTCGGGTGCCACAGGTCACCACGGGTGGTTCGTGTCGTCGGAGTGACGAACAGGGGTATGCGTACCGGCCGGCCTCGTCACCCGCATACCGCTCGCGGGTGACTCCCCCTGTGGCAGGGGCGCGTCTGGTGCCGGACGCAACCACCGATTCTGCCAGAGCGCGGAGCCCGGTCACGAAATCGGCTTGACCAGGTCGACGGTCCCGGGGAACCGCCCCTCGCCCGGGACGGACCCGGTACCCGGCCCGGCGGTAGCGCCGGAGGTTGGCGGCGCTGCCCGTGCCGGTGTTGATCCAGTAGCCGGCGGGTGCCGGCCGGAGCGGCCGACTCGGCGTACGCCAGCAGGGCCCGGCCGATCCCGCGGCCCTGCAGGTCCGGCGCGACCATCAGCCGGCTGATCTCCCACTGGCCGGGGACATCGGCCGGGGAGGTGCGCGCCCGCACGGAGCCGACCAGCCGGCCGCCGCTGCGGACCACCCAGGTGCGCCACTCGTCGAAGGCCGCGGCGGACCTCGTCGGCGTCCTCGCTGAGCGCGGGGATGTCGAGGGTGGAGTTCGCGACGGCCTCCGACAGCCAGCACGCCCGCTGCAGGACGAGCGAGCTCCTCGGCGTCGGCCGGCTGGGCCGGCCGGACGTCGAGGTCGGCGGCGGTCAGGGTCGCGGAGGCCGACCGCAGGTCGGGGCGGCGCTCGGCGGTCCGGGCGAGACGCTGCTCCTGCCGCCAGGCGGCGATGGCCCCGTGGTCGCCGGACAGGAGGACCGGCGGGACGGCGCGGTCCCGCCAGACCGGCGGCTTGGTGTAGACGGGGTACTCGAGCAGGCCGTCCTCGTGGGACTCCTCGACCAGCGACTCGGCGTTGCCGATCACGCCGGGCAGCAGCCGCGCGACCGCCTCGACGATGGCGAGGACGGCGACCTCTCCCCCGTTGAGGACGTAGTCGCCGAGGGAGACGACCGACACCGGCATCCGGGTGGCGGCGTCCTCGACGACCCGCTCGTCGATGCCCTCGTAGCGTCCGCAGGCGAAGACCAGCCACGGCTCGGCGGCGAGCCGGCGGGCGGTCGCCTGCGTGAACGGCTCCCCCGCCGGACCGGGCACGACGAGGTGCGGCACGCCGTCACCGGACGCGGTCACGGCGTCGAGCGCCTCGCCCCACGGTTCCGGGCGCATGACCATGCCGGCGCCGCCGCCGTAGGGGGTGTCGTCGACGGTCCGGTGCCGGTCGTGCGTGAACTCGCGCAGGTCGTGGACCCGCAGGTCGAGCCGGCCGTCGCGGCGCGCCTTGCCGATGAGGGACAGGTCCAGCGGGGCGAGGTAGTCCGGGAAGATCGAGACGACGTCGACCCGCATACCGGTCACGCGTTGAGCTCCAGCAGACCCTCCGGCGGGTCGACGACGACGCGACCGCCCTCGAGGTCGACCTCCGGGACGATCGCCTCGACGAACGGCAGGTAGGCGTCGCCGCCGGTGTCGAGGGTGACGACCAGCAGGTCCTGGGCCGTGCCGACCTCGAGCGCCGGGTACCTGGCCGAGCCGGGTGCCGTCGCGGGTGACGACGGCCAGCCCGCGCAGCTCCTCCTCGTACCAGCCCTCGCTGTCGTCGTCCTCGGCCCGGGCGAGCTCGGCGGCGTCGACCACGAGGCGGGTGCCGCGCAGCGACTCGGCGCCCGGTGCGGTCGGGGATCTGCTCGAAGCCGAGCAGCCAGACGCCCTGGTGGACGCGCGTCGAGCGGATGGTCAGGGCGCGGGGCACGCCGGTACCGGCGGTCGCCTGGGTGGCGATGGTCGCACCGACGGGGAAGCGAGCCTCCGGGTCGTCGGTGTGCAGCTGGACGGTCACCTCGCCGCGCAGCCCGTGCGGCTTGCCGATCCGCGCGACGACAACCGCCTCGTCAGGCGCGCGCGAGCTCGTCAGCGTTCACGGTCCCGATCCTCTCGCCTTCCGAACCCACGTTGTTGTCAATTTCGGGCCGCCGACGAGCGCCGAAAACGACAACAACGCGTGTCTGGAAGCGGGACAGCCGGTGGTCAGCGGTCGCGGTCGGTGTCGACGATGTCGATCCGCACCTGGCCGCCACCGGCCAGCGCACCGACGACGGTACGCAGCGCGGACGCGGTCCGACCGGAGCGGCCGATGACGCGGCCGAGGTCGTCGGGGTGCACCCGGACCTCGAGCAGCTCGCCGCGGCGGAGCTCCTTGCGGCGCACGACGACGTCGTCGTCGTGGTCGACGATGCCCTTGACGAGGTGCTCGAGGGCTTCCTCGAGCACGGTCAGGACTCGGATCCGGCGTCGGCGGTGGTCGCGGCCGGGTCGTCGCTGGTGTCGGAGCTCTCGGTCGCGGCGGCACCGGAGTCGGTGTCGGCGGTGACCGGGGCGTCCGTGGCCGGCGCGTCGGCGGCGGGAGCAGCGTCGGCGGTCGGGAGCAGCCTCGGCGGCGGGGGCCTCGGCGGCGGGAGCCGGCGGAGCCTCGGCGGCCGGCGCGGTCTTGGCGGCCGCGGCCTTGGCCGGAGCGGCCTTCTTGCGGGCCGGGGTGTCCTTGACGTCGAGGTTGCTGCCACCGGCAGCGGCGACGGCCGCCTCGTACAGCTCCTTCTTGCTCGTCTTGGCCTCGGCGACCCGGAGCGTGCCCTCGGTGCCCGGGAGGCCCTTGAACTTCTGCCAGTCGCCGGTGACCTTGAGCAGCGCCGCGACGGCCTCGGTCGGCTGGGCGCCGCTGGTCAGCCAGTGCTGCGCGCGGTCGGAGTCGATCTCGATGACCGACGGCTCGGCGGTGGGGTGGTACTTGCCGATCTCCTCGATCGCCCGGCCGTCGCGCTTGGTGCGCGAGTCCATGACGACGACACGGTAGAACGGAGCGCGGATCTTGCCCATGCGCTTCAGACGGATCTTGACGGCCACGTCGGTGGTCTCTTCTCTCTCACGTGAACGCGGCGAGACCGCACGGGATCGTGCGGGGAGCCGACGCTCGGGGGGTAGGCGTCCCGGGCGCGGCCTGTACGAGGACAGGCCACCCGGACGGGTACAGCCGACCATTCTGCCAGAACTCGGCCGGAGCCCGACCAGCGGTCAGCGGTTGCGCCAGGCGTCCGGTGCGGCGGCCAGGTCGACGACGTGCTCGGGCAGCCGCCCCTCGAGGACGTCGGCCAGCGACGTCTCGTCGAGGACCCGGCGCAGGCTGGCGCGGACGGCGACCCACACCACCGGCAGGTGCTCCGCCGCTCCCGTGTAGGCCGTCTCGTGCGGCCGCAGCCCGCGCACCTCGGCCAGCGGCCCGTCCACGGTCCGGAACACCTCGCCGAGGAAGATCTCGTCGGCGGGCCGGGCGAGCGCGTAGCCGCCGGTCGGGCCGCGCCGGCTGGTGACCAGCCCGCCGCGGCGCAGGTCGGCGACGATCGCCTCGAGGAACTTGCGGGGCAGCCCCTGCTCGCGCACCAGCACGTCGACGGACACCGCGGCGGTATGCGGCTCGTCACCGCCGGTCTCGCGGTCCCGCTGCGCGGCGGCCAGCGTCAGCAGCGCCCGGACCGCGTAGTCGGTCCGCGCCGAGATGTCCACGGACGCCATTGTGGCCGCCGCGGCCGCGCCGCAGCGGCGGCAGTCAGCCGAGACTGGTCAGCGGCGCCGCGGCCCGCACCTGCGAGCGCGAGCCGTCCCACCTCGCGGTCGCTGACCGGGCCGGGTCGTGTCCACGCGGAAGCCCGGACCCACGCCCAGCGCCCGAGCGTCGTCGTCCGGTACGTCGCACCAGACCTCGGGGACCGCGCTGGCGTCGAACCCGCGCCTCCCTCAGACCGGCGAGGACGAGGTTCCGGTCGTGCGGCCACATCCAGCTGTCCACGACGCCGCCGACCGGGGAGTCGGCCAGCAGCGCCGCCCACAACATCCGCCTCCTTGACCGGGTCCTTCGCGAAGAGCGGCAGGCCGAGCTCCGCCGCCAGCCGCCGAGCGAGGGTCGTCTTGCCGGAACCCGGAATACCGTTGACCAGCAACGCTGTTCGTGGCGTCCGGGCCGGCGGCCACGGGTCCGCCGGCCACTCGAGGCGGGTCACCGCATACCGGTCGTGGTCCCGCCACTCGTCGGCGCCGCTCAGGGTCGGCATGAGCAGGTACGCGGGCGAGAAACCCTCGCGCCGGAACCCGATCCCGCGCAGCACCGCCGCGGAGCGCACGTTGGCCGGCTGCACGTTGGCCTCGAGCCGGTGCAGGCCCATCCCCTGCGGCTCCGCCGCGAAGGCGAGGTCGACGACGAGCCGCAGCCCTTCGGCGAACAGGCCACGACCGGCATACGGGTCGAACGCGTCGTACCCGAGCGTCGCCCCCAGGGCACGACCGCGAACGATGTTGGTGACGTTGACCTTTCCGACGAGGTCGTGGTCACCCTCGACCTGGTTGGCGTGGATCATCAGGGTGCGGTGGTAGCCGGAGGCGGCGCGCAGCAGCGACGGCAGGCCGTAGGGGTCGACGGGGTTCCACTCGCGCAGGCGGCGGGACGACTGGATGGTCGCGCGGATGTACGGGTCGATGTCCGCCTCGGTCGCGCTGGCCACCCACACGCGCTGCCCGTCGGCGCGCAGCGGTCGCGGCTCGGTCACACCGTCTGCCCTCGGAGCACCACCGCGAGCGGGTCGGCGAGCACGCCGATGTCGACGCGGGGGTCGGCCTCGTAGACCACGAGATCCGCGGAGGCGCCCTCCTCGATGCCGGGTCGGCCGAGCCACTCGCGGGCGGCCCACGTACCGGCCGCGAGCGCCTCGACGGTCGAGAGGCCCGCGTTGACGAGGTCGGCGGCCTCCTCGGCGACGAGGCCGTGCGGCAGGCTGCTGCCGGCGTCGGTGCCGAGGTAGATCGGGATGCCCGCGTCGTGCGCGGCGGCGACCGTCTCGTAGCGGCGGCGGTGCAGGTCGATCATGTGCGCGTAGTAGGTGGGGAACTTGTCCCGGCCCGGCGCCGCCATCTCCGGGAGCCGGGCGATGTTGATGAGGGTGGGCACGATGGCGATGCCCTGGGCGGCGAACTGGGCGATGGACTCCGGTTCGAGCCCGCAGGCGTGCTCGATGCAGTCGGTGCCGGCGGCGGCGAAGTCGTAGAGCGACTCCTCGCCGAAGCAGTGCGCGGTGGTGCGGGCGCCCTCCTCGTGGGCGGCGGCCACGGCGGCGACGACCGTCTCGCGCGGGAACGACGGCGACAGGTCGCCGGTCTCGCGGTCGATCCAGTCGCCGACCAGCTTGACCCAGCCGTCGCCGCGCCGGGCCTCCTGCCGCACGTAGGCGACGACGTCCTCGGGCTCGACCTCGTGGGCGAAGCCCCGCAGGTAGCGGCGGGTCCGGGCGATGTGCTGGCCCGCGCGGATGAGCCGCGGCAGGTCGTCGCGGTCGTCGACCCAGCGGGTGTCGACCGGGGAGCCGGCGTCGCGGATGAGCAGCGTGCCGGCGTCACGGTCGGCGACGACCTGCTCCTCGGCGCGCGCCGCGTCGACGGCACCCTCGGCCCCGAGGCCGACGTGGCAGTGCGCGTCGACCAGTCCGGGCAGCACCCAGCCGGCGACGGTCTGCGCCTCGGCGGCCGGCTTGGTGAACGTGACCCGCCCGTCGACGACCCAGACCTCGGCGCGCACGTCGTCCGGTCCGACGAGAACGGGACCGGTGAGGTGGAGGACGTCGGCCATGGACGCAACCTACGGGACCGCGTCTCTGCGGGCATACGATGCCGGCCGCCATGGATCCCCTGAGCGACGTCGACCCGGACCTCCCGCCGCCGCATCCGTGACGTGGGCCGGCCGTGGGACTGGTCTTCGTCGGCGGCGTCGTGGGGACGGCGGCCCGCTACGCCGTCGACCAGGCGGTCGGTCCGTGGGGCGTCTGGCCGGCGGCGACGTTCCTCGTCAACGTGGTCGGGGCGTTCCTGCTGGGGGTGCTGCTCGAGTCGCTGGTCCGGCGCGGTCCCGATGTCGGGACGCGGCTGCGGCTGCTGCTGGGGACGGGGTTCCTCGGCGCGTTCACGACGTACAGCGCGCTCGCCGTCGAGACCGACGGGCTGCTGCGGGACGGGTATGCGTCGGTGGCGGTCGGGTACGCGGTCGGGACGGTGGTCGTGGGGTTCGTCGCGTCGACGCTGGGGATCTGGGTGGCGTCGCGGCGCCGGACTGCGGGCGGGTGCTCGATGACCGGGCTCTGGCTGTTTGTCGTGGTGGCCGTCGCCGGTGGGCTGGGGGCGGTGGCCCGGTTCGCGCTGGACGGTGTGGTCCGCGCTCGGCTGTCGGGGGCGTCGCCGTTCCCGGTCGGCACGGTGCGTCATCAACGTCACCGGCTCGTTCGTGCTGGGCGTCGTGACGGGTCTGGCGCTGGCCCACGCGGTTCCCGACGAGCTGCGGCTCGTCGTCGGTACCGGGTTCTGCGGCGGGTACACGACGTTCAGCACGGCCTCGTTCGAGACGGTTCGCCTGGTCCAGGAGCGGCGGCTGGCGCTGGCCCTGGTCAACGGCGTGGGCACGCTCCTCACGACGCGTCGGCGTCGCCGCCCTCGGCCTCTGGCTCGGCCTCCTCGCCTGACCGCCCGCAACTCGTCGCGAAGGTCATGTCGCGCGACATGTCGCGTCGATGGCTGTGATCACGACACCTCCCGCGACATGACGCGCGACATGACGTCGCCAGCGCCGTGCGAGACCCCGGTCACCAGGTCCTCGGTCGACCGGCGCGGCTGTCCATGAGGAGTCGGCCGACCGGGGCGAGGCGCGGCATCGCGAGCACGTCCGCGCGTTGGCCGGATCGGACCGCGCGTGGCGTAGGCCCGCTCGATGCGCTCGAGCACCCGCGCCGGGTCCCGGGTGATGGCGCGCGGGCGTGACGCCGAGGACGACGACCCGGCAGGCGGACAGGTCCGAGTCGCGGTCGACGGTCGCCTCCCAGTCGATGACTCCGCCGTGGAACTCGCGGCTGTGCACCATCACCGCCATCGCGACGTCGTCGAACCAGAGGTCGGGCGTCGTGAGCCGGCAGCCGTCGGCGTCCCGGAGCTCGGGGTTGAGCCAGGGCTCCGGAAGCACGGACGACCTGGACACCAGGCGCGCGAGCTCTGCTTCGGGAAGGGACCACGCCCCGGCCGCCGCCTCGGCCAGCGCTCGACGGAGGACGCGCCTTGCCGTTGGGACGCCGGGCCTCGATCCAGTGGCTGAGGTCGTCGAGGCGGACCAGGCGGCGCTGCACGGCCTCGATGATCAGCGCTCGCGCCTCGTCGGTCGGCATCGCCGGCCGCGCTGTCGACGACCGCTCGCGGGCAGGCACGAGTAGCGCAGCGGCTCCGCTGGTCACGATGCGCTCGTCGGTGACGTGCGTGCGCCGGATCGAGAGCCAGCCGACGTCCCTCGGTCGGGCCGGAGCGGGAACCAGCACGTGCACGCGGGACCGCGGCGGCGGCGTCAACACCCGATGCAGCAGCAGCCGCCGTGGGGCCGGACAAGCCAGGACTGCCGGCCCGGCGTAGAGCAGCGCGGCGATGCAGCGCTGGAGGTCGGTCGGCACCGCCCAGTCCAGCAGCACCACGCCGGGCAGCACGCAGCGCGCCAGGAGCGACCGAGACGCCAACGGACCTGGGCGCGCGGACACCCCGAGCGCACGCAGCTGCTGCCGCGTCGCCGACACCACGCTGGCGGCGGGCGAGTCCAGAACGGCGGTGGCAGGTCCATCGCGCCACCGTCGATGGGTTCAGCGCTGACGGCCGAGAGCCCCGAGCGACGCTGTGGACGACGTGACGACGCGCGCACGCCGCTGTGGACGCACGCGGACTCACGTCACCTCGCAGGTCATGTCGCGCGTCATGTCGCGCGTGAGGTCGTGATCACGACCCCAGTGCGACATGAGCCGCGACATGACGACGGCGCATCGTGGCCGTGGCACTCGACCGCCGACGGCGTCCGAACCGCAATACGTGGCACTCGGCCGCAACCGACGGCCTGCTACGCCGGCCGCCCGCGGGTCAGCGGCCGCCCAGGAACTTCTCGAAGCCCGCCGGCAGGTTCTCGCGCGTCGAACTGGGACGCCCCGTCGCCGCCCTGGGCCGACGCCGGGATCCCGAACGCCGAACCGGCCGCCGCCGGACCGCGCCGCCGCGGACCGCTGGGCCGCCTCGCGCTCCTCCGCGGCGCGCTTGGCCGGGTTGCCGCTCTTGGACTTGCGCCGCTGCGGCGCCGCCGCGCCGCGCGCGCCGCCCTTGCGGCGTCCCGGGGATGCCCGGCATACCGGGCAAGCCCGCCGCCGCCACCGCGGGCCAGCGACTTCATCATCTTCTGCGCCTCGCGGAACCGCTCCAGCAGCTGGTTCACCTCGGACACCGTCACCCCGGACCCGCGGGCGATCCGGGCCCGGCGCGAGCCGTCGATCTGCTTGGGGTGGGTCCGCTCGAACGGCGTCATCGACCGGACCATCGCCTCGACCCGGTCGAACTCGCGCTCGTCCAGCGAGTCCAGCTGGTCGCGCATCCCCTGCATGCCCGGCATCATCTTGAGCATCGCCTTGAGCGAGCCCATCTTCTTGATGGCCGACATCTGCTGGAGGAAGTCGTCGAAGGTGAAGTCCTCCTCGGCGAGGAACTTCCGCGCCATCTCGTCGGCCTGGCTGCGGTCGAACGCCTTCTCGGCCTGCTCGATGAGCGTGAGCACGTCGCCCATGTCGAGGATCCGCCCGGCCATCCGGTCGGGGTGGAACACCTCGAAGTCCTTGACGCCCTCGCCGGTCGACGAGTACATGACCGGGCGCCCCGTCACCGAGGCCACCGACAGGGCGGCGCCACCGCGGGCGTCGCCGTCGAGCTTGGACAGGACGACGCCGGTGAAGTCGACGCCCTCCTGGAACGCCTGCGCCGTCTCGACCGCCGCCTGGCCGATCATCGCGTCGATGACGAAGAGGACCTCGTCGGGCTGGATGGCCGCGCGGATGTCCGCGGCCTCGGCCATCAGCGCCTCGTCGACGGCCAGCCGGCCGGCGGTGTCGACGATGACGACGTCGTACTGGCGGTTCCGCGCCTCCGCGATCCCCGCCCGCGCCACCGAGACCGGGTCGCCGAACGACCGCGTCCCCTCGCCCGACCCGAGCACCGCGTCGTGGCCGCCGACGTTGCCCTGCTCCGGCGCATACACCGGCACGCCGGCCCGCTCGCCGACGACGACGAGCTGGGTGACGGCGTTCGGCCGCTGGAGGTCCGCGGCGACGAGCAGCGGGGTATGCCCCTGGCCCTTCAGCCAGTAGCCCAGCTTGCCGGCGAGCGTCGTCTTACCCGAGCCCTGGAGGCCGGCCAGCATGATCACCGTCGGCGGCGTCTTGGCGAACCGCATCGTGCGGGTGTCGCCACCGAGGATCCCGACGAGCTCCTCGTTGACGATCTTGACGATCTGCTGGGCGGGGTTCAGCGCCTGGCTGACCTCCTCGCCCAGCGCCCGCTCGCGCACGGACGACACGAACTGCTTGACCACCGGCAGCGCGACGTCCGCGTCGAGCAGGGCCATACGGATGTCGCGCAGCGCGACGTTGACGTCGTGCTCGGAGAGCCGACCCTTGCCCCGCAGCCCCTTGAAGGTCGCGGTCAGCCGGTCGGACAGTGAGTTGAACACCAGGAAAGCCTAACGGCGCGAGTATGCGGCTGCCGCCAGCGCCGGGACGCGCCTCGCCTCAGTCCCCGTCACAGGTGTCGATGATCATCGACACCGCCTGCGCCACCCGGGCCGGCGGCAGCGGGCGGCCGCCGAACTCGGTGACGTAGAACGTGTCGAGCGCCTGGCCGGCATACGTCGCGATGTGGGCGCTCCGGACGCTGAGGGACGCCCGCGACAGCGTGATGCCGATGTCGTGGAGCAGCCCGGGCCGGTCGGTGGCCCGCACCTCGATGACCGTCGCCGACTCGGAGGCGTGCGAGATGACCATGGCGCGGGTCTGGCCCGGGGACCCCGACGTGGCCCGCGACGAGTCGGACGCCGAGGCCCGCCGCCGGCGGCTCAGCATGGCCAGTGGCTCCCGGTCGCCGCCCGCCAGCCGCGTGAGCCCACGCACGAGTGGCGCCCTCCTCGGGAGCGCCGCCGCCCGGGGTCTCGACGTGCCACTCGTTCGCGGCGATCCCGTCGACGGTCCGGACGACGGCCGACCGGACGATGTGCCCCTGGGCGGCCAGCAGCCCCGCGGTGTCGGCGAACAGGCCCAGGCGGTCGCGGTCGAAGACGTCCACCCGGTGGGCGCCGCCCAGCGAGGTGATGACGACTACCGGCTGGCCGACGGCGATCCGCGACAGCACGTCCGGCGGACACCGGCTCCGCCTCCCGGATCGCGTCCAGGGGTGGCGCGCCCTCGGCGAGAGCCGCGCGGGCGGTCGTGACCAGCTTGTCGAGCAGCGACGCGCGCCAGTCGGTCCAGGCCGCCGGCCCGGCGGCGCTGGCGTCGGCCTCGGTGAGGGCGCGCAGCAGGTCGAGGTGGGCCACGCTGCCGCCGACGGCCCGGGACACCATGGCGATGGTCTGCGGGTCGTCGCCGTCGCGGCGGGTGGCGAGGTCGATGAGGGTCAGGTGCTCGCGGACCAGCTGCACCACCAGGGCCCGGTCGTCGTCGCGGCACCCCGAGCCGCTCGAGCACCCGGTCGGCGATCGGCGCCCCGGTCTCCGAGTGGTCCCGCGCGCCGGCGACCTTGCCGATGTCGTGGAGCAGCGCGGCGAGCAGCAGCAGGTCGGGACGGTTGACCTCGCGCAGCAGCCCGCTGGCCCGGACCACCGTCTCGATGAGGTGCCGGTCGACGGTGTGCCGGTGCACGGCGTTGCGCTGGGGCCGGCTGCGGACCGCCGCCCACTCGGGGATCCACGTCTCGACGACGCCGGCGAGGTCCAGCCCCTCCCAGACCGACACCAGCCCGGGACCGGTGGCCAGCAGGTCGCCCAACACCGCGAGCGCGGCCGGCGGCCAGGGCGTCGGGATGGGCGGGCAGTTCGTCGGCGAGGTTCTGCAGGGTGGTCGGCGCGATGCTGACGTTGTTGCGCGCGGCCACCAGCGCGGCGCGCAGGACGAGCAGCGGGTTGCCCGCCGGTTCGACCCCGGGGCCGAGGACCGCCTCGCCGTCGGAGAGGAACAGGCCGTAGCCCAGCGGCGTCATCCGCGGGCGGCGCGGACCGACGCCGCAGGGTGCGGGCGCGCTGCGCCTGGGACGCCCGCCGCAGCGTCCCGTCGAGCGAGTACGCGATGAGCCGGGCCGAGGTCGACACGTCGGTGAGCAGCGCGTCGGCGTCGTGGTAGCCGAGCAGCGCCGCGGCGGCGTCGTGGTCCTCGCGGGTCAGCCGGTCGCGGCCACGCCCGGTGACGACGTGCACGGCGTCGCGCACGTCGAGCAGCTTCTGGTGCGCCGCGTCCACCGCCCCGTGCGGGCGGTCGGTCAGCCAGGCGGCGGCCAGGGCGCGCAGGACGGTCATGTCGCGCAGGCCGCCGCGGGCCTCCTTGAGGTCCGGTTCGAGCAGGTGGGCCAGGTCGCCCTGGCGCGAGTGCCGCTGCGCGATCTGCTCCTGCAGCTGCGGCAGCCGGGTGCGGGCGTTGGCCCGCCAGTCGTGGGCGACGGTGGACTTCGCCGCGTTGACGACGTCCTCCTCGCCCGCGACGAAGGTGATGTCGAGCAGGCCGACGGCGGCGGACAGGTCCGCCCCGGCGACGGTCCGGCACTGGTTGACGGTGCGGACGCTGTGGTCGAGCTTCACGCCCTGGTCCCAGATCGGGTACCAGAGCCGGTCGGCGAGGGCGGTGAGCTCGGCCGCGCCGAGGGCGCGGGTCTGGTGGAGCAGGACGAGGTCGTAGTCGCTGAGCGGGCCCCCGTCGCGGCGGGCCAGGCTGCCGACGGCGGCCAGCGCGACGCCCGGGCAGGTGACGCCCGCCGGAGGCCTCGTCCCACAGCTCGGCGAGCCACTGCATACCGAACTGCGCGAGCGCCTCCCGCCGCGCCGGACCGGCACCCGGAGCCGAGAAGCTCCGGGTGCCGGCCAGGTCGAGCCGCCGCGAGGTGACATCGGTCGGAATGGTCACAGTGGTCGTGCCCTTCGTTGCGGTGCCGGACGGTCGTGCGGACAGGCGGCTAGAGGGCGTCGTGGCCGCGCTCGCCGGTGCGGACCCGGACCACGTCGTCGACGGGGATCGACCAGATCTTCCCGTCGCCGATGCGACCGGTCTGGGCGGCCTTGAGCACGACGTCGATGACGCTGCCGGCGTCGAGGTCGTCGACGAGCACCTCGACCCGCACCTTCGGGACGAAGTCCACGGTGTACTCCGCGCCGCGGTAGACCTCGCTGTGTCCCCGCTGCCGGCCGTAGCCGCTGGCCTCGCTGATGGTCATGCCCGAGATGCCGTAGGCCTCGAGGGCCTCCTTCACCTCGTCGAGCTGGTGCGGCTTGATGATCGCGGTGATGAGCTTCATGCCGAGGCTCCTTCCTTGGTGGCGGCCTCGGACTCATCGGACTCCCGCGGGGCGGTACGGGCCGCGATGATGCTGCGGGCGCTGCCTCCGCCGAAGTTCGTGAGCTCGTATGCCGACTCCGCGTGCTCCAGGAGGTCGATGCCGTCGACCTCCTCCTCCGGGCTTGATGGTGAAGCCGATCGTCCGGTCGAGGGCGAAGCCGATGATGGCCGTGACGACGAACGAGTAGATCAGCACGGCGCAACGCGCCGAGCGCCTGCGCGCCCAGCTGGCCGAAACCGCCGCCGAGGAACAGGCCGTCGTTCTGGGTGAGGCCGGCCGCCGCGGTGGGGCTGTTGGTGGCGTCCGCGAGGAAGCCGATGAGCAGCGTGCCGATGAGACCGCCGACCATGTGGACGCCGACGACGTCGAGGCTGTCGTCGAAGCCCAGCTTGAACTTCAGGCCGACGGCGAGAGCACAGCCGGCACCGGCGATGACGCCGACGACGAGCGCGCCCCAGGCCGAGACCGTGGCACAGGCCGGGGTGATGGCGACCAGACCCGCGACGACGCCGGAGGCGGCGCCGAGGGACGTCGGGTGACCGTCGCGGAGCTTCTCCACGATGAGCCAGCCGAGCATGGCGGTGCAGGTGGCGCCGAGGGTGTTGACCCAGACGCCCGAGGCCAGGGCCCCGGCGCTGAGGGCGGAGCCGGCGTTGAAGCCGAACCAGCCGAACCACAGGATGCCGGCGCCGATCATGACGAGGGTCAGGTTGTGCGGGCGCATGGGCTCCTTGCCCCAGCCGACGCGGTTGCGGATGATCAGCGCCAGCGCGAGACCCGCGACACCGGCGTTGATGTGGATGGCGGTACCACCGGCGAAGTCGTAGGCACCGACGCCGCCGAGGAAGAGGCCGTCGGCCTTGTTGGCGATCCAGCCGCCGGTCTCGGCCGCGAACCCGCTGAAGGCGAACACCCAGTGGGCCACGGGGAAGTAGACGAGCGTCGCCCAGAGGAGGGTGAAGGCCGTCCAGGCGCCGAACTTGACGCGGTCGGCGACCGCGCCGGAGACCAGGGCCACCGCGATGATCGCGAAGACGACCTGGAAGGCGACGAAGGCGGCGCCGGGGATGCCGCCCGCCGCCTCGGTGCCCGCTGCGGCGTCGGCCGGCACGAAGCCGTAGATCTCGCCGAAGACGCCGCTGAGGCCGAACTTGTCGAAGGGGTTACCGATGAGCCCCATACCGGCATCGGCACCGAATGTCTCGCTGTACCCCCACAGGATCCAGGCGGTGCCGACGGTCCCCATCGTGATGAACGACATCATCATCATGTTGAGGACGCTCTTGGTGCGGACCATGCCGCCGTAGAAGAAGGCCAGGCCGGGCGTCATGAAGAGCACGAGGGCCGCGGCCGCGAGTACCCAAGCTGTGTTCCCGCTGTCGATGAACGGCCCGTCAGCCGTCACGATTGAAAGTGCGCTCATGGACCGAAACCTTGGGGGAACCGCGTTTCGCGTCGTCGCGGCGACGGTTACGGGCGTGTAAGCAATCCGGGCGGCGTGTTATCGCTGTGTTTCGGGGCTGGCCGTCGTCGCGGCTGCCCCGCGTTGGCTGGGTGTCCGACGCGGTCCCGGGTGAGGATGGGCGGGTGAGCATCCCCTCCGACGCCGCCGGTGGCTGGCCAACTCGTTGCGCGACAAGGTCGTCGGCGAGGGCGCCGAGGACAAGGCCCGCGCCATCTGGCTGGCGCAGGGCGACGCGGTGGTTCAGCGAGAGCGACGCGATCTGGCGGGTGCACGACGACGCGTCGATGTTCGTCGGCGGCATCCGGGCGCTGCTGCTGCAGTCGCTGCACCCGTTGGCGATGGCCGGGGTCGGCGGGCCACTCGGGCTACCGCTCGGACCCGTGGGGCCGGCTGCAGCGGACCTCGGCGTTCCTCGCGCGGACCACGTTCGGCACCGCCGACGACGCCGAGGCGGCCGTGGGCATGGTGCGCGGCATCCACGAGCGGGTTCGCGGGCGGGCGCCGGACGGCCGCCCGTATGCGGCGTCCGACCCGCACCTGCTCGGCTGGGTCCACGCCGCCGAGGCCGACAGCTTCCTCGCCGCATACCGGCGGTTCGGCTCGTCCCAGCTGTCGGCGGCCGACGAGGACGAGTACGTCGCGCAGTCCGGCTCCATCGCGGCGCGGCTCGGGGTGGTCGACCCGCCGCGGACCGTCGCCGAGCTGGCGGCGACGCTGGACGCCTACCGGCCGGAGCTGGCGGGGACGCAGGCGGCGCACGACGCGGCGCGGTTCCTGCTGCTGCACCCGCCGCTCAGCTGGGTCGAACGACCCGGGTATGCGTGTCTGGCGGCCGGCGCGGTCGCCCTGCTTCCGGTGTGGGCCAAGGAGATGCTGCGGCTCCCGGTGCTGCCGGTCACCGAGCGGGCGGTGACGCTGCCGGCCGGCGCGCTCGCCGTCAACACCGTGCGGTGGGCCCTGACCGACCCCCGGCACTCGCGCGAGGACCTGCGCCGCGAGTGGCGCGCGGCTGAACCCGGCCTAGCGGGCTGAGTCGACGGGTCGGTCAGCCGACGATCGCGTCGACGAACGCCTCGGCGTCGAACGGCGCCAGGTCGTCCGGACCCTCGCCGAGGCCGACGAGCTTGACGGGGACGCCGAGCTGGCGCTGCACGGCGACGACGATGCCGCCCTTGGCGGTGCCGTCCAGCTTGGTGAGGACGATGCCGGTGACCTTGACCGCCTCGGAGAACACCTCGGCCTGACGCAGGCCGTTCTGGCCGGTGGTCGCGTCGAGGACGAGGAGGACCTCGTCGATGGGGCTCTGCTTCTCGATGACCCGCTTGACCTTGCCGAGCTCGTCCATGAGGCCGACCTTGTTGTGCAGGCGCCCGGCCGTGTCGATGATGACGACGTCGGCCTCGATCTCGCCGGCGGCCTTGACCGCGTCGAACGCGACCGCCGCCGGGTCGGCGCCCTCCTTCTCGGAGCGGATGGTGGGTACGCCCACCCGGGCGCCCCACGTCTCGAGCTGGTCGGCGGCGGCGGCGCGGAAGGTGTCCGCCGCGCCGAGGATGACGTCGCGGTCCTCGGAGACCAGCACCCGCGCGAGCTTGCCGACGGTCGTGGTCTTGCCGGTGCCGTTGACCCCGACGACGAGGATGACGGCGGGGCGGCCGTCGATGCGCGACGAGGCGATGCGCCGGTCCATGTCGGGGCCGACGAGCGTCGAGCAGGTCCTCCTTGAGCCAGCCTGACCTGCGGCCTCGCTCGTCGCGCCGGAGCCGTCGACCTTGACCCGGGTACGCAGCCGGTCGACCAGCTCGGTGGTGGCCTCGACCCCGAGGTCGGCCCGGATGAGGGTGTCCTCGACCTCCTCCCACGCCTCCTCGTCGAGCCCGCCGCGGGAGAGCAGCGACGAGCAGGGCGTTGCCGATCGCCGTGTTGCTGCGGGCCAGCCGGGCGCGCAGGCGGGCCAGACGGCCACGGGCGGACGCCGGCCGCTCGAGGGTCGGCAGCTCCTCGACGAGGAGGTCGTCCTCGACCTCCGGCTCGACGGGCGTCGGCCGGGGCGGCGCCGGGAGGGTGTCGACGCCCCCGCGGTCGTCGTCGGTGTCGAGGTCGGTCGGCGGCGCGGTCGGCGTCGAGGGCTTCGGCGGCGGTGGCGGCGGCGTCAGCTCCTTCTGGCGCGACGACCGCCCGCGGACCAGGCCGACGACGCCGGCCACGAGGACCACGGCGACGAGGACGGCGACGGCAACGATCTCCCACACCTGGTCGAACACGGCGCCCATCCTTGCACGGCCGATCGCCGCTCTCAGACGCCCGTTCGTGCTCTGAACCGCACGGAAATCCGGACCGCCACCGCACGAACCGCGGCACGAACCGCGGGCCGGCTCAGCGCTTGCTGGGGGTGCGGCCGACGACCTCTTCGCCGCGGGGCGTCAGCAGGTCACGGCCGTCACGGCGGGCCTGCGCCGCGACGAAACCCATGACGACCATGCCTCCGACGAGGCAGACCAGCATGCCGAAGCACGAGTGCGAACATGTGACCAGTGTGACGCATGGGGTCTTAGGGAACAGCGGTTTCCGATGCGCGCCGGGTCTCAGATCGGCAACGACGGTTCCACCCGCCGACCGGACCGCCGACCGGACCGTTCCCCCACCGGCCACCCCCGGCCAAGGTCTCAGGTCGGCAACGTACGGCGTTGCCCGCGTGGGATCGTCCGCGCGGCCACTAAGTTCCCGGCTGCGCCACGAGGCGCACCGCACCTACTCAGGGGGTTCCCACCATGTCGTTTACCGACGCCATCCGAAGCTGCTTCAGCCAGTACGTCGGCTTCACCGGACGCGCTCGCCGCTCCGAGTTCTGGTACTGGGTCCTGTTCACCATCCTGGTCGAGCATCGTCGCCTCGCTCATCGACCGCGTCATCCTCCGCAGCACCGGCAACATCGGGGTCGTCTCCAGCCTCGCAAACCTGGCGCTGCTCCTGCCGAGCCTGGCGGTGGGCGCCCGACGGCTCCACGACATCAACCGCACCGGTTGGTGGCAGCTGATCAGCCTCATCCCGATCATCGGCACGATCGTGCTCATCGTCTTCTGGGTGCAGGACAGCCAGGGCGAGAACAAGTACGGCCCGTCCCCGAAGGCCGTCGGCGCGGTCGCCGACCCGCCGTACCCGACGGTCCCGAACGCCTGACCGACCGAACGCCCGACCGAGCCGGGGGCCCGTCAGGCGGAACGGGCCCCCGCCACCTCGGACATCCGCTGCGAGACCACCGTGGTGACGCCGTCGCCGCGCATCGTCACGCCGTAGAGCGCGTCGGCGATCTCCATCGTCCGCTTCTGGTGCGTGATGACGATGAGCTGGCTGGAGTCGCGCAGCTCCTCCATGCAGCAGGATCAGCCGGCCGAGGTTCGCGTCGTCGAGCGCCGCCTCCACCTCGTCGAGGATGTAGAACGGCGAGGGCCGGGCGGTGAAGATCGACACCAGCAGCGCCACGGCCACGAGCGAGCGCTCGCCGCCGGACAGCAGCGAGAGCCGCTTGATCTTCTTGCCGGGCGGCCGGGCCTCGACGTCGAGCCCGGTGGTGAGCATGTTGTCGGGGTCGGTGAGGATCAGCCGGCCCTCGCCGCCGGGGAACAGCCGGCTGAAGACGCGCTCGAACTGCACCGCCACGTCGTGGTAGGCCTCGGTGAAGACCCGCTCGATCCGCTCGTCGACCTCGCGGATGATGTCGAGCAGGTCGCGCTTGGACCGCTTGAGGTCCTCCAGCTGCGTGGTGAGGAAGGTATGCCGCTCCTCCAGCGCGGTGAACTCCTCCAGCGCGAGCGGGTTGATCCGGCCGAGCGCGGCGAGCCGTCGCTCGCCGGCCGCGCAGCCGCTTCTCCTGGGCCTCGCGCACGTAGGGCTGCGGCTCGCCGGGCTCGTCGCTCCCCTCGGCCGGCGGCCTGGGGCACGAGCTGGTGGGGGCCGTACTCCTCGACCAGGGTCGCCGGGTCGACGCCGAGCTCCTCGACGGCCCGCGTCTCGAGCTGTTCGATGCGCAGGCGCTGCTGGGTGCGGGCCACCTCGTCGCGGTGGACCGAGTCGGTCAGCTCGCGCAGCTCCTCCTGGAGGGTGGCGACCTCGCGGCGCAGGACCGCCAGCTCCGCGTCGCGCGCGGTGCGGGCCTCCTCGGCGCGGCGGCGCAGGGCGTCGGCCTGGTCGGCGGCGCGGCTGAGCAGACCCGGCCGCGTATGCGGCGCCCACGCGGACCGCCTCGGCCACCTCGGCCTCGCGGAGCCGGCGCTGTCGTCGCGCCTCCTGGCGGGCCCGCGCGTCGATCTCGGCCACGGCCGCCGCCTCGAGGGCGGTGGCCCGGTCGTGCAGCGCGCGGCCCGCGCTCCTCCCGGGTCCGCAGCGCCAGCCGCAGCTCGGTCTCGTGTGCCCGGGCGGCGGAGGCGGCGGCGTCGAGCCGGTCGCGCTCGTCGCGTCGAGACGTCCGCGTCGGCGGAGTCCGGCTGCACGCCGGCGGCCTCGTAGCGCTCCGCGAGGCCCGCGTGGTCGGTCCGGTCGCTGTCGAGGGCGGCCTCGGCCGCGGCGATCGCCCGCTCGGTGCGCTCGGCCTCGGCGCGCGCGCTGCGGACCGCCACGCCGAGGGCGCCGAGCTTCTCGGCGACCGCCGACATCTTCGCGTCGGAGTCGTGCAGCTGGTCGAGCGCGCCCTCGACGGCGTCGGCACGCCTCGGCGACCTGGGTCCGCAGCGAGGCGATGGCGAACCGGGCGCGCTCGCCGCGACCGGTCGCCTCGGTGACCCGGTCGCGCGCCTCGTCGACGGCGGCCTGGATCTCGATGAGGCTCGGCGCCGCGGCGCTGCCGCCGCGCACCCAGCCGGGCCCGAACACGTCGCCGTCGGGCGTCACCGCGGTCACGCCCGTGCGCGGACCAGCGCCGCCACAGCGTCCGACGATGGCGACGAGGGCGACGCGCTCGAGCAGCCGGTCGACCGCCGGGCCGCAGCCGGTCGGGGCACGACACGACGTCGACCGCCCAGCGGCGCCGCCCGACGGCAGGGACGGCCAGCCGGACCGGTCGACCGCGCCGGCGGTCTCGGGGACGAGCAGCCCCGCGCGCCCGGCGTCGTCGGCGCGCAGGCGGTCCACCGCCGCGGCCGCGCCGGCCAGCGTGTCGACCGCGAGCGCGTCGCCGGCCCAGCCCGAGGGCGGCCGCGACCGCGACCTCGTGACCGGCCTCGACCTGGACCAGCGAGGCGACCGAGCCGGCGATCGTATGCGTGTCGTCGCCGGCCGCGAGCAGCGCGGCCGCGCCGTCCTTGCGGCGCAGGCTCATGCTCCAGCGCGTCGACCCGGGCGGTGAACGACTGCCGGTCGCGCTCGGCGGAGCGCTCGGCCTCCTGCAGCTCCTCGAGCTCGGCCTGGAGCCGGTCGAGGTGTGCGGCGGCCTGCTCGTAGCCCGCGTCGAGGTCCTCCTCGCCGGCCTCCTCGGCGGCGATCGACGACTCCAGCGCGGCGAACTCGCGCTCGGCCTGGGCGGCCCGGGCCCGCGCCGCCGCCGACGGTCTCGCGCATCCGGCCGATCTCGCCCTCGGCCGCCTCGATCCGCGACGCCTTGGCGGCGACCTGGCCGGCCAGCCGGGCCAGGCCCTCGCGGCGGTCGGCGACCGCGCGGGCGACGCGGGCGAGCCGCTGCTGCTCCGCCGCATACGCCTGCTCGACGTCGGCCCGCTCGGCGACGGCGGCCTGGAGGGCGGCGGTCGCGTCGGCGATCTCGACGACGAGGGCCTCGTGCTGCTGGAGCAGGTCCGCGGCCTGGCGCCGCAGCTCCTCGGGGTCGCGGCTGGACGACCCCGGACCCGGCGTCGCGGGCCTCGTCGGCGAGGTCCTGGCGCAGCAGGCGGACGCGCTCGGTGGCCAGCGACCCGGTGGCGGTGAGCCGCTCGGTGAGGCGGGCGAGCGCATACCAGCGGTCCTGGGCCTGGGCGAGCTCCGGCCGGGCGGCCTCCGCGGCGGCCTCGAGCTCGGCGACGCGGGACCCGAGACCGGTCAGGCCGTCCTCGACCTCGGTACGCCGGGCGATGAGCGCGGTCTCGTCGGCGACCTCCTGCTCGAGCGTCGAGGTGAGCTGGACGAGGTCGTCGGCGAGGATGCCGCAGGCGGGCGTCGCGGACCTCGGCCTGGATGGCCGCGGCCTTGCGGGCCGTCTCGGCCTGTCGCCCGAGCGGGCCGAGCTGGCGGCGGATCTCGCCCGTGAGGTCGGTGATCCGGGTGAGGTTGGCCTCCATCGACTCGAGCTTGCGCAGCGCGCGTTCCTTGCGCTTGCGGTGCTTGAGGACGCCGGCCGCCTCCTCGATGAAGCCGCGCCGCTCCTCCGGGCGTCGCCCGCAGCACCGCGTCGAGCTGGCCCTGGCCGACGATGACGTGCATCTCGCGGCCGATCCCGCTGTCGGACAACAGCTCCTGGATGTCGAGGAGCCGGCAGGAGGTGCCGTTGATGGCGTACTCCGAGCCGCCGCTGCGGAACATCGTCCGCGAGATGGTCACCTCGGTGTAGTCGATCGGCAGGGCGCCGTCGGTGTTGTCGATGGTGAGGGCGACCTCGGCCCGCCCGAGCGGCGGACGGCCGGCGGTGCCGGCGAAGATGACGTCCTCCATGGAGCCGCCGCGCAGCGACTTGGCCCCCTGCTCCCCCATGACCCAGGCGAGCGCGTCGACGACGTTGGACTTGCCGGACCCGTTGGGGCCGACGATGCACGTGATGCCGGGTTCGAGGCGCAGGTGCGTGGCGGACGCGAAGGACTT
>CAVYNX010000016.1:0-277071 GCA_963770005.1 uncultured Actinomycetota bacterium
TCTCCCCCCGGGTGACCCGCCGCCTGATCGCGGAGTTCGCCAACCGGGCGAAGGACCCCGGCGGCCGTCCCCGACCTCGACACCGCTCACCGACCGGGAGCGGGAGGTCGTGGCCCTCGTGGCCGAGGGCCTCACCAACGACGAGATCGCCAACGCCTATCATGAGCGGGGCCACCGCCAAGACCCACGTGAGCCGGGCGATGATCAAGCTCGGCGCCCGCGACCGGGCTCAGCTCGTGGTCTTCGCGTACGAGAGCCGGCCTCGTGCGCCCCGGCTGGCAGCCCTGAGAGGAACGGGTACGCCCGCGGGAGCAGCCGCAAGAGCCTCCCTCGGTGCGACGACGGGCGGCCGGCTCCGGCGCGACGATGGCCCATGACCGCCACCGCCCTGTCCGTACCGGGCTCACCAAGCGCTACGGCGCCCGCACCGTCGTCGACGACCTCGACCTCGAGGTGCCGCCCGGCGTGGTCGCCGGGTTCGTCGGCCCCAACGGCGCCGGCAAGACCACGACCATGGCCATGCTCCTCGGGCTGGTGCGACCCACCGCCGGCACGGGCGCCGTGCTCGGCCGCCCGATCGACGAACCCGCCGCCTACCTCCCCCACGTCGGTGCCCTCATCGAGAGCCCCGCCTTCTACCCGTCGCTCACCGGCGCCGAGAACCTTCGGGTGTTCGCCACCGTCGGCGGCCACACCCCTGCTCGGCATCCCGGCGCTGCTCGACAGGTCGGCCTCGGCGACCGTGGCGACGACCGCTACCGCAGCTACTCCCTCGGGCATGAAGCAGCGGCTGGGCATCGCCGCCGCCCTGCTCGGCGATCCGGAACTGCTGATCCTCGACGAGCCTGCCAACGGGCTCGACCCCCAGGGCGTGCGGGAGATGCGCTCGCTCGTCGGCGGCCTGGCCGGCACGGGCCGAACGGTCCTCGTGTCGTCGCACGACCTCAGCGAGCTCGAGCAGGTGTGCGACTGGCTGGTGCTGATCGACACCGGTCGGTCCCTCTACCAGGGCCCGACCAGCGAGCTCCTGACAAGGCGTCGCGCGACTGGCGGTCGTTCCGCACGTCCCGACGACCTCCCGGCCCTGCGGGACCTCCTGGTCGCCCGGGGACACGCGCGTCGCCGCCGGGGACGACCGGCTGGTGGTGGACGTCGACGGCGCCGACGCCGGCGACCTGGCGGCCTCGGTCAACCGGACGGCGTTCGATGCCGGGATGGTGCTGGTCGAGCTGACCCGCTCCGCACGACGCTCGAAGACCGTACCTCTCGATGGTGCAAGGGGGGTAACCCGATGACCAGGATCGATTCGCTCCAGCTCAGCCGACTGCTCCGCCTCTCCATCCCGCACCCTGCTGGTCGCCGGAGTCGGTCCCTGCTCTTCGCCGTGGTGGCCGTGCTCACCGTGTTCTCCTCCGCCGAGCCGACAACACCGGTCGCCTCCCGGGGCGGCGGCACGACGCTGGCCGCCCTCACCGGCCACGGCGGCGGCACCGAGGCCTTCGCCGTCGGCGCCTCGTTCGTGGGCTTCTTGGTGTTCGTGACCTTCATCGCGCTCATCGCCAGCGAGTTCTCCGGCGGCACGTTCCGTGCGCTGCTCCTCCGGGACCCGCACCGGCTCCGGGTGATCGTCGGCAAGCTCGCCGGGATCCTGATCGTGGCCGCCGCGTGTGGCCTTCGCCGAAGCGGCCACCTTCGTCCTCTCCCTCATCGTCGCCCCGACCAAGGACATCGCCACGACCAACTGGTTCTCGCTCCACAGCCTCGGCGACGCCGGGCGCGACTACGCCACCGTGTTCGCCGGCGTGGCCGGCTGGGCCGTCTTCGGCACCACCCTGGCCGTGATCTTCCGGTCGGCCCCAATGGCCCTCGGCGGTGGGCTTCGCCTGGGCCGGTCCGTTCGAGAACATCGTGGTCGACTCGTGGTCGACCGGCTACCGGGTGTTCCCCGGCCAGGTCCTGGCGCTCGCTCATCCGGGGCGGCACCGCCGAACTCGGCATCGGCCGAGCCATGTTCACCGCCGCCCTCTACACCGCCGTGGCGGCGGCCGTCAGCCTGGTGCTCGTCTCACGACGAGACGTGGCCGCCTGAACGAGGGCCTCCCTGGGCGGCGGTGGCTCAGCCCCCGCCGCCGACGCCTTCGATGAGCCCGCCCCGGGTCATCGCTTCGACATCGAGGGCTTTGTCCACTGCGGCTTCGTCGAGGAGGCCGCGCTCGAGCACCACCTCGCGGGCGGTTTCCCTCTTTCATCGCTTGCTTGGACACCTCAGCCGTCTGGTCGTAGCCCAGCAGGGGCACGAGCGCGGTCACGATGGGTAGCGAGAGTTCGGCGTTGCGGCGGCAGCGTTCCTCGTCGGCGGTGATGCCGCTCACACAGGTGCGGGCGAAGGTGCGTGACACCGTGCTCAGGATCCGGATCGACTCCAGCAGGTTGCGGGCCATGACGGGGAGCATCACATTGAGCTCCAGGTTTCCGGCCGAACCACCAAAGGCCACGGCGGCGTCGTTGCCGACGATCTGGGTGCACACCTGGCAGACGGCCTCGGCCGCCACCGGGTTCACCTTGCCCGGCATGATCGACGAACCCGGCTGGAGGTCGGGCAGGCGGATCTCGGCCAGGCCCGTCCGGGGGCCTGACGACAGCCAGCGGATGTCGTTGGAGATCTTGTAGAGCGACACGGCGATCGTCCGCACGGCGCCCGACGCCTCGACCAGCCCGTCCCGAGCGCCCTGGGCCTCGAAATGGTTCCGGGCCTCACGGAGGTCGCCCAGCCCCGGGTTGCGCTCCTTCAACAGTTCGATCACCGATGGGGCGAAGTCGGGCGGGGCGTTGATGCCGGTGCCCACCGCCGTGCCGCCCAACGGCAGCTCGGCCAGCCGGGGGTACACCGCCTCGAGCCGCTCGACCCCGTTGCGCATGGCCGCCGCCCATCCGCCGAACTCCTGGCCGAGGGTCACCGGCGTGGCGTCCATCAGGTGGGTGCGGCCGGCCTTCACGACCCGGGCGAACTCGGTGGCCTTGGCCTCGAACGCCGACGCCAGTTCGTCGAGCGCCGGCACCAGCTCTTCCTTCGAAGCGGCGTAGGCGCCGAGGTGGATGGCGGACGGGAACACGTCGTTCGAGCTCTGCGACGCATTCACATGGTCGTTGGGGTGGACCCGCTTCGACCCCTTGGCCTCGCCGAGGAGCTCCGACGCCCGGTTGGCGATGACCTCGTTGGTGTTCATGTTGGACGACGTCCCCGAGCCGGTCTGGTAGACGTCGACCGGGAACATGTCGTCGAGGGTGCCGCCGGCCACCTCGCCGGCCGCCTCCTGGATGGCCTTCGACCGCTCCGGGTCGATGATCCCGAGCCGCTCGTTGACCGCCGCCGCCGCCTGCTTGATCGAGGCCAGCGCCCAGATCATGCGCCGCTCCAGCCGGAGCCCGGAAATCGGGAAGTTGTCGACCGCCCGCTGGGTCTGCGCCCCCCAGTACGCCTCGTCGGGGACGGACACCTCCCCCATCGAATCCTTCTCGATTCTCGCCATGCCGGGGGAAAAGCAGGGTATCGGCCCGTTCCCGGTCCGGGCCTGCTCGGACCAGGGCCGCTCCAGTGCGCGACGATGGGGTCATGGGCCGCTTCATCTGGGGAATGCGGACGCGGCCGTCCTGGTGCTGCTCGGCGGGCCGGCCGGCGCGACCACGACGACCACGAGACCCGTCCGCCGCAGGCGTACACCCCGAGCGTGTCGCCGTCGACCATCGACAACCGGTCGGGGTGCGGGTCGACCACCGCCACCGTCTCCACTGGCACCACCGGCAACGCCCAGCGGGTGACGTTCCGGGTCCAGGTCGGCGGCCGCATGACCACGCTCTACGCCAGCGGCTCCGGCAGCCGCTGGCAGGCCACCCTCAACGGAGGGGCCTTCAGCCCCGACTCCGGCTCCGGCACGGTCCGGGCCACCGCCAACGGACCCGGCGGCTCGACAGAATCCGGCACGACCAGCATCACCGTCCGGGACTGCCCGGCTGAGTGCCCGCAACCGGGAGAGTCCCTCGCTACCATCCCCGGTAATGCTCGAGTCACTCCCCACCGGACGAGATCCGCCTCCACCCGCTTTTCCCATGGCGCCGGCTGCGCCTGCAAGCTGTCGCCGGCCGAGCTGCGCACGGTGCTCGGCCTCGTCCGGGGGCTCGAACCGCCCTCCGACCCCAACCTCCTCGTCGGGCTCGACACTGCCGACGACGCCGCCGTCTACCGGGTCCGCGACGACCTGGCCATCGTCTTCACCGCCGACTTCTTCACCCCGATCGTCGACGACCCCTACGACTTCGGACGGGTGGCGGCCACCAACGCCCTCTCCGACATCTACGCCATGGGCGCCCGGCCGCTCATGGCCCTCAACCTCGTGGGCTGGCCCCGGGAGGGCCTCCCGTTCGAGCTCCTGGCCCGGGTGATCGACGGCGGGGCCGACGTCGTCCGCTCCGCCGGCGCGCTCGTCGTCGGCGGCCACTCCATCGACGACGCCGAACCCAAGTACGGCTGTGCCGTCGTCGGCACCGTCGACCCCCGGGCCGTCCTGACCAACGGCGGGGCCCGGCCGGGTGACGCCCTCGTCCTCACCAAGCCGATCGGCCTCGGCATCATCTCCACCGCCCTCAAGCGGGACGAGGCACCGCCGGCGCTGATGGCGGAGGCCGTCCGCCTGATGACCACCCTCAACGAGGGCGCCCGGGACGCCGCCCTCGAAGTCGGAGTCAACGCCGCCACCGACGTCACCGGCTTCGGGCTCCTCGGCCACCTCCGGGAGATGCTGATGGCCTCGGGCCTGTCGGCCCGGATCGACCCGACCCGGGTGCCGGTCATCGACGGCGTGCGCGACCTCCTGGCCGCCGGCATGGTGGCCGGCGGCACCAAGCGCAACCACGCCTTCGTCGACCCCGACGTCGAGTGGGCCGGCCTGCCGCAGGACGAGCAGCTCCTCCTGGCCGACGCCCAGACCTCCGGCGGTCTCCTGCTGGCCGTCGAGCCCGGAAAGGCCGGCGCCCTCGTCGCCGCCCTCGTCCGCCGGGGCACCCCCGCCGCGGCCGTCATCGGCCACACCGTCGAAGGCGCTCCCGGCCGAATCGGGATCCGCTAACCCGGCACCCGACCACGCCGGGCGATCACCAGCCCACGACCTGCGGGTACACCCCGCGGGAACGGCGCCGCCGGCGTCAAAGAGCCGGTGACGGGCGAGGAGGAGTCCAGGTGGCCACGAGAGGACCGCAAGCAAGAGCAAGGGCAGCACGCAACGGAACGGGGAGCGCCCGGAAGACCAAGGCGCCAGCCGGCCAAGGAACGGGGCCACGCCACCAACGGCTCGAGCCGAGCACCGACCGGCCGGGCCCGAGCCGGACCCGCACCTCGAGGCCAGCGCCGCCGGAGCCACGGCCCGGGCCGGATCGCCGCCGCCCGCCAGGCGAGCAAGACCGCCCCGCAGGAGAGCCGCCGCCGACAAGTCGTCGAGCACGGAGCACCACGTGACCGCCACCGACGAAGTCCTGGCGGCCAGCAACGCCCAGAGGGCGGTCAGCCCCGACATGCCGCGGGTCGCATGGCTGCGGACCCAACTCCAGAACCTCGAGGCCGAGCGGACCGGAGCGGCTCATGAAGGTCGGCCAGCTGACGCTGATCGCCATCGTCTTCATCACGTTCGTGCTGCAGAACGCCCAGCCGGTCAACGTCGACTTCCTGCTGTTCTCGCTGAACATCCGGCTGATCTGGGTGATCTTCGGTTGCGGCCTGCCTCGGCGGCGCCGCCGGCTACCTGATCGGCCGGCCCGAGAAGAGCCTCCGGGCCCTGCTGCCCCAGAAGGAGAAGCCGGCCCGCAGAGACGCCGCCAAGGTCGAGGCCTCGGAGAGCGGCGAAGTCCGGCACCGGCTCGGTCGGCCGCTCGCCGGCCAGGACCAGCGCCAGCCAGGTCATGGAGTCCCGCATGCTCTCCATCGAGACCTGATGGGCCATCGGGTACTCGCGGTAGACGACCGGCACGCCCTCGGCGCCGAGCCGGGCGACCGCCCGCCGGCCGAAGCCGACGGAGATCATCGGGTCGGCGGTGCCGTGCTGGATGAAGACCGGCGGCGCAGTGGCGAAGTCGAACTCCAGGCCGTCCCGTTCGGGAAAAAGCCGCTCATGCCGATCAGCCCGGCCGGCCGGGGACGGTCGCTCCGCCGCAGGCCGAGCGACAGCGTGATGGCACAGCCCTGCGAGAAGCCGGCCACGAACGCCTGCGAACGGTCGAAGCCGTACTGGGCGCAGGCCTCGTCGAGCAGATCGTCGACGGCGTCGACGGACGAGAACAGCTCGGGGCCGGCCTTGGGGATGCCGTCCGTCCGGTACCACTCCCAACCCGACATGAACGGGAGCGGCGCCCGGGGCAGGACGGTGAGGAACCGGCCCTCGGGATCGAGGTTGGGGATCAGCGGCTCCAGGTCCTCTTCGCTGGCGCCCTTGCCGTGAATCAGCATCAGGAGCCGCTGGGGCTCCTGCCGGCCCCGCACGGCCCTGGTCACCAGAGGTGTGGCCACAGGCGCACCCTAGCGGCCCCAATAAAGTGGTCCTGATGGAGCCCCTCACCCCCGAACAACTGCGCATCGTCGCCTGCCTGGTGGAGAAGCAGCTCACCACCCCCGACAGTTATCCCCTCACGGAGAACGCGGTGGTGGCGGCCTGCAACCAGCTCTCCAACCGGAATCCGATCGTGGAATACGACAACAACACCGTCCGGGTCACGCTCACGGCCCTGCGGATCGAGGGAGCCTGTTTGGTGGGGGTTCTGGGTCGACGTGCAGTGCGAGGACCGGCAGGCGCCTGAAACTTCCTCTATGACGTGGCGTTGTCGGGGGCGTTGACACGACTGAAGAGGTAGCCACCGTCACCCCACGTGGGCGACCACCCGTCGCGGAACAGCTGTCCGAAGCGTTCAGTGGAGGCCTGGCGAACCTCTCGGGCAGCCGCAGGGTCCCTTTGTCGCAGCGCGTCGTAGTCCTTCGGAACGGGGACGAGCTCGGTGAGGTGGTCGGCCAACGCCGAACCTGGATGCGGAGTCGAGTCCAGCGTTGCGTCCAGCGCCCAGGTCACCTCGAAGCGATCACTCTGGTCCCCGAGATTGATGTCGTCGGTCATGTCACCGTAGAAGTTGGGGTGGAAAGCTTGGACGCGAGCTCCGAGCTTGACCAGGTTGAACTGGGCGTTGCGCGCCAGCAACGGATCGAAGGTCCAGCGCATCTCGCTGACACCTTCGCGTAGGCATACGGCTCGCTGAGTGAGCTTGAGCGCATAGCCAATGCCTTGGGACTGGTGCTCATCCAGGACTCCTGCAATGTAGGAGTGCAGGTGAATTCCACCGTCCCAACCGAGGAATCCGAAGGCGGCACCCACCGGCCTCCCGTCACGTATCGCTATCAGCACCGGGTTGCCGGCGTGCAGAACTGCCTGGAGCAGCTGAGATTGGGAGTCGTCCTGTTGACCCCACATCTGCGCGATCAAGCTCCGCGCGCCGTGAATATCGGCAGTGGCTACTTCCTGGACGCTCACCTTTGCGTGCGCGGCCGCGACCTCTGCGTCGACATTCGCGGCAGCGGACATTTCGGAGAGTTCAGGCATAAAGCCAGGCTAGGCGAAAGCGCAGCGTCGGGTACGACGCACGGCCATGATCCTCGAGCAACACGACGGGCAGGGGACGTGCGCGGTGTCCGGGTCGCACGGGAGGTGGCATCGGCGGTCCTACCGACGTGGGCCCGGTATGCGACGGCGCTGCAAGAAGCGCCCCAAACGCCGCGAGTGCCGGCGGGCCTGGGTGCACGATGGCGGGATGACCACCACGTTGCGGAACGGCCGCCGATGACGTCGCGAGACCTGCTCGACCAGCTCGAGGCGGAAGAGCTCCGCCTCGTCTTCGATGCGTTCGACGAGCAGACCGCCTGGGAGCTGGGCTCGGCGCTGCGGGCGACGGCGGTGGCCGGCCGGCTGCCCGTAGCGATCGCGATCCGGTGCAACCGCCGGCTGCTCTTCCACGCCGCCTGCCCCGGCTCGTCCGCCGACAACGAGGGATGGCTGGCGCGCAAGAGCGCCGTGGTCGACCGCTACGGCCGCTCGTCGCTGCGAGTCGGCGAGCAGTTCCGCGTCGACGGCAAGTCCTTCGACGACGCGTCCCGCCTCGACCCCGAGAGGTTCGCGGCGCACGGCGGCGCCTTCCCGGTCCTACTGCGCGGCACCGGCTGTGTCGGCACGGTGGCCGTCTCCGGCCTGCCGCAGCTCGACGACCATCGGATGGTCGTCGACGCCCTCGCCGCCATCCTCGGTGACGGGCACTAGCCGCATCCCAGCTCCATTCGGTGGGGATCCCGCTCGAGAGCAGCGTCGTTGTCAGCCAGCAGCTGTGCGTCGGTCAGGCGCCTCGCACGGTATGCCGACCAACGGTGGCGGCGTGCGACCATGACGCGGTGAGGGTCCTCGGCAACGTCATCTGGTTCGTGCTTGCCGGCTTCTGGCTGTGGCTCCTCTACGTTCTGGCCGGCATCCTCGCGTGCATCCTCATCATCACCATCCCGTTCGGCATCGCGGCCTTCCGGATCGCGGGATTCGTGGTCTGGCCCTTCGGCCGGACCACCGTCATCAAGCCCACTGCCGGTGTGGGCTCGTTCATCGGGAACATCATCTGGCTCATCCTGCTGGGCTGGGAACTGGCCCTCGCTCACCTTGTCACCGCGCTGCTGCTCGCCATCACCATCATCGGCATCCCGTTGGCCGTCGCCAACGTCAAGCTGATTCCCGTCTCTCTGTGGCCCCTTGGACGCGAGGTCGTCCCCATCGAGGTGGCTCGGATGCGGGGAGTCGCCGTGACGTCCCCGCAACCTCTCGGAAGAGCCTGAACGGCCCTTTCAGGCTCGTCCTCGTAGGTCTTCAGGCTGGTTCCGATACCTCAGCCATGCGGCCCTCAGCTCGTCCCGATGTCCATTCGGATTGTCCTGGTACCACTGCCGAGTGAAGCGGTTGAGCTCGAACTGCCGCCCTATCGTCGACTGCCCTCGGGCTCTCGTCGCCCGCCAGTGATCCACGGCGTCGCCCAGCGTGCGCCCTTCGCCGTTGGCAATGAAGTCACGCATCACCGCATCGAACCGGAACGACGGGCCGACCTCGCTGGCGAAGAACTCTCGCAGCACCTGGCTGCAGCGTTGACCCGTCGGGATGACGCTCGCGGCGCTCACCGGGCGTTCCAACTGGCGCCCTGCCCGAACCCGCCGATCGAAGGGCGGCGCCACGGCCTCGCCACCGGTCAGCGCGAGAGCGATGCGGGCGGTCAGGTCTTCCTTGGAGCCACTGGACGCGACACCCACCTCCCGGGCGAACGCCACCAGCTCGGTCTTGAGGTAGTACCAACGGCGGAACTCCTCGGCCGCCAACTCCGGCGTCAACGCGGGTCGCGCTGACACCTCACTGCGTTCGTCAGCGTGCTCAGCACGTCACCGTCGCTCATCACGTCATCATCGCGGCCGTGGCCGACACCCCCACTCCTTCCTCCAGCGGTTCGCACGCGGTGCGATCAGTCCAGTTCTCATTGGATGTGAGTCGACGAATCTCGCCCGAGCGCGTTCGCGGTGGTGAAGACCCGCTCACCGAACGAAGTTCCCAGACCGGAAGGGCTCGTGTAACCGCTGTCCAGGCGGTGAACCAAATCTCGGTTGATGAGCCGGCGTCGGGCCTGCAGGCTCGGGGCATGCGCCGGTTCGACGAGCTGGTGGCCGAAGCCGAGTCGGCCGACGTGACCGGCTGGGGATTCGACTGGCTGGCCGGCCGCGCGACCGAGGAACGCCCGCCGTGGGGATACTCGGGGCTGCTCGCGCAACGCCTGGGAGCGGCCGAGCGCGCCCTCGACATCGACACCGGTGGTGGCGAGGTCGTCGACGAAGCCCCGGCGCTGCCTCCCTCCATGACGGTGACCGAGTCGTGGCCTCCCAACGCGGCGCGCGCACGGGCGACGCTGGGTCCTCGTGGGGTATGCGTCGTGGAGACGCCAGACGTGTCGCGGTTGCCGTTCCCGGACGAGTCGTTCGACCTCGTCAGCTCGCGGCATCCGGTGCGCCCGAACTGGCCGGAGATCCACCGGGTGCTTCGCAGCGGTGGCCGCTACTTCGCGCAGCACGTAGGTCCGGCCTCGGCGTTCGAGCTGATCGAGTTCTTCCTCGGTCCCTTGCCGCTCGAACGGCAGGGTCGTGACCCGAAGCGAGAGGCGGCCGAGGCCATGGAGGCGGGGCTCGTGATCCAGCAGCTACGGACCGTGAGGTGTCGCATGGAGCTCTACGACATCGGGGCCGTCGTCTGGATCCTGCGCAAGTGCGTGTGGTGGGTGCCGGACTTCACGGTCGCTCGGTACGAGGACAGGCTCCGAACCCTGGATGCGACCATGCGGCGGGGCGAACCCTTCGTCGCTCACTCCACCCGACACCTCATCGAGGCTCGGCGATAGAGCGGCCGCTTCCGAAGCTTGCCCAGGGGCTGAGAACCGCCGTCCGGTCTAATGGGCATGTGTCGGCCGGAGCGAGCACCTGTTGACTGGCGTGGCGAGCTTCGACTCCCTGGTCGTGGGCGAGCAGGGACCGGTTCCTTGTACGGTCTGGTTGCCCTCCTCGCCCGCGGGCGCACCGGTGCTGCTTCTCGGGCACGGTGGAAGTGGCTGGAGGCGGTGCGCCCGGAACGAACGGCTGGGTCGTTGGTTCGCCGCTCATGGCGTGGCGGTGCTGGCAATCGACGGCCCGTTCCACGGAGACCGTGTCGAAGCGCCGCTTCCGGCCGCCGAGTACCAACGGCAGATGGTCGAGCTAGGGGTGTCGGCGGTCATCGCCGCGTGGACCAAGGACTGGCTGCTGGCCGTGGAATGCATCGCGTCGACCCACGAGGTCGACCGTGACCGGTGCGCCTACCTGGGCTTGTCTCTAGGGTCACGCGTCGGGATCCCGTTGGCCGCTGAGCTCGGATCCCGTCTGCGTTGCACCGTATTCGGCATTGAGCTGTCCGCTGCGTTGCGCGGTATCGGAGTTCGGCCTGGTCGAGTCACCGTTGCTGCCCGCCGGCCTCGCCACTCCCTTCTTGACGCGGGCCGCTGCGCAGCGCATCGCGGCACCGACCTTGTTCGTCATGCGATGGGACGACGAGCTGTTCCCGCGGGCTGGCGTCCTCGAGCTCTTCGAGGCGTTCGCAGCGGTCGACAAGACCCTGGTTGCGCGGTCGGGCCTTCACGCCGGTAGCCATCCGGACGACGAACCTTCCTGGTGCGCCTTCGTCCTGAGTCATCTCCTCCCCGAGCCAGTGCCCTCGTGAGCACTCACGTATCGCGGCAGTGACGGGCAAGCGCTGCCCTCACCTCGTCGACACGTTCCAGGAAAGCGGCCTGGGTCAACCTGACCCGGCCTGTCTGGCGCCCACCGCTGCGCTGCGGCGAACGCGCGAAACGCCGCGCGGTGCGACTCAATCCGGCGTGCCAACGACCCGGTAGCCGCGCCCAAGAGTTCGCTCAAGTCTCCGAGAGCGAGGAACGTGTCGGGCTGCCAGGCTGGCCGCATGCCTCCGTCAGCGCAGCGGATCCGGGTCATGACGATGAACGCCTACGGGCCGGGAAACCCCGATTGGGACCGTCGGCACCGACTGCTCGGAGACGCCATTCGAGAGCTTGATCCGGACATCGTCGCGCTGCAGGAGGTGCCGCTGGACCCGGATGGCGATCTCAGCCACATTCTGGGACGCGGCTACTACCTGACTCCGTTCTCTGAGACCGGGGACGGAGTAGGCGGCGCGGTCGCGACTCGGTGGCCGCACCGTTTCCTCGGCGAGATCGATCTGCGGATCACGCAACGGGCCAGGGACGCGCTGCCGTGGTGTGCCGCCGTGTTCGTCGAGGTAGACACCCCGGTGGGCACCGTCATCGTCGCGCACCACAAGCCCAGCTGGCCGAGTTCCTTCGAGGTCGAGCGGGAACAGCAGGCGGTACTGGTGGCTCGGGCTCTCGAGGAGCATGTCGGCTCGCGCGATGTGCACGCCGTCGTGCTCGGTGACTTCGACGCGACCCCTGACTCGGCCAGCGTGTCGTTCTTGCGCGGCCGGCGCTCCGTCGATGGATTCAGCGTGTGCTACCAGGACGCGTGGGAAACCGCGCACCCCGATGACCCCGGCTACACCGTCGAGGTGACCAACCCGCTCGTCCAGGAAGGCGAAGTCGCCACCGCAGTGACGCGCAAGATCGACCACATCCTCGTTCGGAGCCTCCGGCACGGGCCGACGCTGCAGGTAGCCCACTGCCAGCGGGTCCTCGACGGTCCCGTCAACGGCGTCTGGGTCAGCGACCACTTCGGCGTTCTCGCCGACCTCGCCCTGCCACTCAACCGGCCGGGCTTCCGCAGCTGATCCATCTTCGATATCCGGAACTTCGCCGCCCGTCAGCGCGCGGCCTCCTCGCGCATACTGGGGTGTGGATGAGAGCGGGATAACCGCGTCGCGGCGGATGTGGCGACTGATCGAACCGATTCACGCCGTTACCTACTTCGCGCCGGAAGCTGTCGAAGCGGCCAGTCGGGCCGGCTACCGAGGGTTCTGGATGGGGTACTTCGCCGGCCGACTCGCACCGCTGGGGCCGGTAGGGCCGCAGGTTGCGACCGCGCTGTGCTACGGCTTCGCCCCTGCTCGGGTCGCCCGAGCCCTGCCCGACGCCTGGACCTTCGCCAGGCCCGAGGTGGCGCTCTCGGCGCGGCTGACCGGGGCCACGGCTGCGCTTCGACGCGTGGGCGCCAACGCCATCGACCTGCAGGAAGCGGCTGACCTGCATCTGGCAGGCCTCCATGAACGCCTACACCCCCGGTCGCGTCCTCGCCGCCGCCAACCAGGGACTGTCCAAGCCGGATGACCCGTTGGGCGTGATCTGGCAGGCGGCGACCACGCTTCGCGAACACCGCGGCGATGGGCACAACGCCGCGTTGGTCGCGGCCGACGTATCACCGGTACAAGCGCACTGGCTCAAGATCGCCGCCGGTGACACCGACGCCCAGACCCTCAGCATCAGTCGCGGCTGGCCGGAGGACACCTGGGAACAAGGACGACTGGATCTTCACGCTCGCGGCTGGCTCGACCCGGAGGCCGCCCTCACCACCGAAGGTACGGCCGCGCGAGACAACATCGAGCAACGGACGGACGCCGCCGCCGCGTCCCCGTGGGATCAGCTTGGCCCCAGCAATACCGATCGCCTCGCCGAACTCGTCGCCCCACTCACCGAAGCCATCTGGCGAGCCGAGATCCTCCCGCTCCAGAACCCCATCGGTCTGCGCTGACCGTGCGGCGCGCGAACTCAAGCCAGGTGACTAGCCCGGCTCGAGCACGAACCACACCGTCGTTCCCACAGCGTCCAGTTCCGAACCCCACCTGGTCGAGAGGGCGTCCACGAGCTGGAGCCCACGACCGTGCACCGTGAGCGGGTCCAGGGCGACGGTACTGAGGTCGACGACGACACTCGAGCCGCCGTCGCGGACCGTGGTGGTCACCACGCCACCATCGAGGATCACGCGCAGCTCGCAGCCGGCGTCGGTGTGGATCATCGCGTTGGTGACCAGCTCACTCACGCAGAGGATCGCCTTGTCGACGGTATCCGCGTCCACGCCCCACGCCGTGAGTGCGCCTCCCAGGAACTGGCGAGCGGCGGCGACGGCGCGAGGGTCGGCCGCGACGGAGTACGTCGCCGCGAGCGCGCCGTGCGGCACCGGTTCGTTCTCGAAGGATCTGCTGACGTGGGTGGTGGAGCGCTGCATCCGACGCAGGTCCCCGCCCAGCCGGGCTGCGAGATCCTCGAGCTCCCTCAGCTGTGGGCGGTCGAAACGCTGGGATGAGTCGTAGAAGAGCGCGAAGCCGCCCTGGACGTGGCCGGCTGCGAAGATCGGAAGGGACGCCAGCGCGTGGGTATCGGACGTCTGTCGGTCGGTGAACGCCGGATACCGGGCCGCGAGGTCGGCCATGGAACCGAGGACGGCGTCGCCGGTGCGCACGGAGTGGTTCAGCGGGACGTGCTCGTAGGCGTCGATCTCGCACCAGTCGACCCTGCGGGTGTTGTCGCGGTCGCTCGCGCAGAACAGCAGCCGACGCCCTCCGCCTTCGGCGAGCGCCAGTCCCACCCGACGGACCCCTCGTACCTGGCCGAGCTGCGAGAGTGCCGACCGCACCCACACATCCCCGTCAGAACGTGGTCTGCTCGCGACCCTGTGCCCCACGTGCTCAGCGTAAGTCGCACGGGGCGCTCTCGGCACATGCCAGGTCCGGCTCATGCATGCCAAGAACCCCACGTCTGCCCCACGGCGGCGGCCGGGCTCCGCGTTTCCGCAGGTCAGACGGTGTGTCCGTTGGTGGGCGATACTGGGTTTGAACCAGTGACCTCTTCCGTGTCAAGGAAGCGCGCTACCACTGCGCCAATCGCCCCGGTGACCGTTGCCGGCCGGTGGGATGTCGAGGTGGAGACGGGATTTGAACCCGTGTACGCGGCTTTGCAGGCCGCTGCCTCGCCTCTCGGCCACTCCACCGCGAAGGCAAGTCGATCTGGGTGCCTCCGAGCGGACGACCGGGCTCGAACCGGCGACCTCAACCTTGGCAAGGTTGCGCTCTACCAACTGAGCTACGTCCGCGCGAACACCAGCGGTGTAACTTCCCCGCTCGGTGCAGATGAACAGTATCGGAACTGGCGCGCGATTCCCAAACCGGGCCGAGCGGCCGCGCCGACCGCTCAGGACGCCCGCCGGTGCTCGACCCGGAGCTCCCTCTGAGCAGGGTGCGCGGGCCAGGCCAGGTCCAGATACTGCTGCTCCGAGGCCAGCAGGGCGTCGAGCACCGCGTCGTCCGCGCCGCCGCCGTAGGACCGGCGGCGGTCCATCTCCGTACGCGCCCACTCGACCAGACGGGTCGTGGGTGACGTGCGCACCTCGACCGGCCACAGCACCCGGGTGGCGGCGTTGACGCCGGCGCCGATGAGGACGGCGATGGCGATCGCATACAGCCAGATCAGCACGACGATCGGCGCCGACAGCGGCCCGTAGATCGAGGGGCCGTCGAGCGACATCCCGACGGTGCCGCGCACCACGAACGAGGCCAGCACCCACATGACCAGGGCGAGGACCGCGCCGGGCGACTCGCGCCACCAGCGGGTCTTCTGTGGCGTGGCCACGTGGAACAGCGTGGTCAGCGCGGCGAGGGTCGCGACGACCACCACCGGCCAGTACAGCGACCCCGAGGAACCGCGCCCGGTCCGGAAGCCAGCCGTCGATGAGCGTCGGCCCGACCAGCACCAGCGGGATGATGACGACACCGAACACGAGCGCGGTCAGGTAGAGCGAGAACGAGAGGGCCCGGGTCCGGACGATGCCGCGGACGCCGCTCTGGCCGTACATGATCGCGATGGTGTCGACGAAGACGTTGAGCGCCCGCGACCCGGACCACAACGCGAGCAGGAAGCCCAGCGACACCAGCTCGAACCGGCCGTTGCGGAAGACGTCGTCGACCGTCGGCAGCAGCACCTGGGTGATGCTGTCCTCGGTGAGGAACTGCGCCGCATACTCGCGGATCGAGGCGGTGACCTGGTCCACCGTCGTCCGGCCGACGAGCTGCCCGACGTAGCCCACGCCGCCGAACAGCGCGAGGACCAGCGGCGGAAGCGAGAGCAGCATGAAGAACGCGGCCTCGGACGCCAGCCCCGTCACGCGGTAACGCAGACACGCACGGATGGTCTCGAGCACCAGCCGTGCGGTCGTCGTCGCGCCGTGGACCTTGTCGAGCTCCCGGCGGATCAGGGCCTTCACCGTCATCGGCGCCACGGTAGCCAGCGTCGCGCGGTCCGTCCGGTCTGTGACACGCGGGGCCAAAGTGACGATTGGGACTCAGTTAGCATCGAGCGGGTGGGGACCCACGACGTGACGAACCAGGTGCCGCCGTTCGCCGGCCACGACCGTGTTCGGGTCGGACCACGTCCTCGTCGACGCCGTCGCCCGCTGGGGTGACGCCGCGGACGGCACCGTCGCTCCACGAGCTCGGCACCCTCGCCGGGTCGCCGACCGCGCAGGGGTGGGCCGACGACGCCGAGCGGTATCCCCCGCGGCTGCGCACGCACGGACCGACCGGCGAGCGCGCGGACCAGGTCGACTACCACCCCGCGTACCACTCGCTGCTCGGCACCGCGGTCGCCAACGGGCTGACCGCCGAGCCCTGGACGCGGCCGGCCGGGTCCGGGGCACACCTGCGGCGCGCGGTCGGGTTCGTGGTCTGGAGCCAGGTGGACGCCGGCCACGGCTGCCCGGTCTCGATGACGTATGCGGCGGTGCCGGCGCTGCGCCACGACCCGGACCTCGCGGCGCGGTGGGTGCCTCGGCTCGCCGCCCGCCGACTACGAGCCGGAGCTGCGACCCGTCGCTGGACAAGGGCGGCGCGCTGTGCGGGATGGGCATGACCGAGAAGCAGGGCGGCTCCGACCTGCGGGCCAACACCACCCGGGCCACCCGGCCGCGGACGGGCCGGTGCCCGGCGCCGCATACCGGCTCACCGGTCACAAGTGGTTCTGCTCGGCGCCGATGAGCGACGGGTTCCTCATGCTGGCGCAGGCTCCCGGCGGTCTCACCTGCTTCGTCGTGCCGCGGGTGCTGGACGACGGCGCGCGGAACCCGTTCGCCCTCCAGCGGCTGAAGGACAAGCTCGGCAACCGGTCCAACGCGTCGTCGGAGGTGGAGCTCGACGGGACGTGGGGCTCGCGGCTGGGCGACGAGGGACGCGGCGTGCGGACCATCATCGACATGGTCGCCGCCACCCGCCTCGACTGCGTGCTCGGCTCGGCGGCGACGATGCGGGCGGCCCTGACCCGCGCGGTCCACCACGCCCGGCACCGCTCCGCGTTCGGGGCGCTGCTGGTCGACCAGCCGCTGATGCTGGCGGTCCTCGCCGACCTCGCCGTCGAGTCCGAGGCGGCGACCCTGCTCGGTATGCGGCTCGCCCACGCCGTCGACGAGGGCGACTCCGCGTTCCTGCGGCTGGCGGTGGCGGCCGGCCAAGTTCTGGGTCTGCAAGCGGACGCCGCCGATGGTCGCCGAGGCGCTGGAGTGCCTGGGCGGCAACGGCTACGTCGAGGAGAACGGCCTCGCCCGGCTCTACCGCGAGGCGCCGCTCAACTCCATCTGGGAGGGCTCCGGCAACGTCAACGCCCTCGACGTGCTGCGCGCCGTGACCCGGGAGCCGGCCGCCGTCGAGGCGCTCGCCCGCGAGCTCGAGCCGGCGCGGGGCCTGGACGCCCGGCTCGACACCGCCGTCGACGGCACCCTCGCCGCCGTGCGGGCGGCCGGCGCCGGCGACCCCGGTCGACGCGGCCATCGGTGCGCGGCGGCTGGTGTCGGACATCGCCGTCACGCTCCAGGCGGCGCTCGTGGTCCGCTACTCCCCCGCTGTCGTCGCCGAGACGTTCCTCGCCAGCCGGCTGGGCGGGGACGACGGACGCGTGTTCGGGAGCCTGCCGATCGGGTCGCGCGGCGGCCGAGGTCGTCGGCGTCGCCGTCGCCGGCTGAACCGCCGCAGCCGCTACTCGCCGGTGGCGCCGTCGACCAGCTCGCGCACGATGTCGAGGTGCCCGGCGTGGCGCGCGTACTCCTGGACGAGGTGCAGCAGCACCCGCTCCAGCGGTGGCGGCCGGCCGTCGTCCCACCGGTCGCTCGGGGCGCCGAGGTCGTCGAGGCGGTGGGCCATGACCACCTCGCGGGTGTGACGGCCGCCCGGCGTCGAAGGCGTCGAGCAGGTCCTCGAGGCGCTCGTCGGGCGACGCGTACCAGCGGTCGTCACGCGCGTCGGCCCACGGGTCCGGCAGGTCGACACCCTCGAACCCCCAGACGATCCAACGGCGTTCGACGTTGACCAGGTGCTTGACCAGCTCGATCGGCGTCCAGCCGGACGGCGAGCCGACTGGTCCGCAGCGCCGCGTCGTCCAGGCCGGTGACCTTCTCGCGCACGGTGGAGCGGTAGAAGTCGAGGTACTCGAGCAGCACCTCGCGGCGGTCGTCCCGCGGGTTCGTGGGCTCCGGGAAGTCCATCAGCTCGCGTCGAGGCGGGTCAGCTCGGCGGCGACGTCGAAGTCCATCACCGGCCAGGTCGGGTCCATGTCCGAGAGCGCGTGGAGCAGCAGCTGCTGCACCGCATACCGGGCGTACCACTTCTTGTTCGCCGGCACGACGTACCACGGGCGCGGCCTCGGTCGAGGTCCTCGTGAGCGCGACCTGGTAGGCCTCCATGTAGTCGTCCCAGTGGAGCCGCTCGTCCACGTCGCCGGGGTTGTACTTGTAGTGCTTGTCGGGGCGCTCGAGGCGCTCGCGCAGCCGGACCTTCTGCTCGTCCTTGGAGATGTGCGTCATCACCTTGATGATCCGGGTGCCGGAGGCGACGACGTCGTGCTCGAAGGCGTTGATCTGCGGGTAGCGCTTCTCCACTCGGCCTGGGGCACCAGGTCGTGGACGCGAACGACGAGGACGTCCTCGTAGTGCGAGCGGTCGAAGACCCCGATCTTCCCGGGGCCGGGCAGGGCGTTGCGGATCCGCCAGAGGAAGTCGTGCTCGCGCTCCTCGGCGGTCGGCGCCTTGAACGCCGTCGCGCGGATCCCCTCGGGGTCGATCTGGCTGACGACGTGGCGCATGATGCCGCCCTTGCCGGAGGTGTCCATGCCCTGCACGACGAGCAGGACGGACGCGGTGCCCGCCGCCCTTGGACTCGGCGTAGAGCTTCTCCTGCCACGTCCCCAGCTCGGCCGGCGTGCTCGGCCAGCGCCTTCTGGCCCTTGCTCTTGCCGCCGTCGAAGCCGGGGGTGCTCTCGGCGTCGACGTCGGCGAGCCGGAACCCGTCGCCGACGCGGAGCAGCTCCTCGATCGACGCGGCGGGGTCGGCTCGTTCTTGTCGGAGTGTCTGTCGCCATGATCGCCATCCTGCCCGGCGCGGCCGCCGAAATCGCTCGGGATAATCGCGGCGATGCGCCTCCTCCTGGCCGACCTGGCCGACCTGCCGGGCGTGTCGGTCCCCTCGTGCCCGGACAGCCGCTTGGACGACGCGTCGCTCGCGGCGGTGTACGCCGCGGCAGCCTCGGGAGGGCGTCTGGGTGCGGGCGAACTTCGCGACCAGCCTGGACGGGGCGATCACCGGCCCGGACGGCCGGTCCGGCTCGGTCAACACCGCCGCCGACCACGTGGTGTTCGAGCTGCTGCGCGCGCTCAGCGACGTGGTCGTCGTCGGCGCCGGGACGCTGCGGTCGGAGGGCTACACCGCGCTGACGGTGGCGAACCGTTGGCGGGCAACGCGATCCGCGCTCGGACTCGGCGACCGACCTTCCGCTGGTATGCGTGTCGAACTCCGGCGCGGTACCTCCCCGGCTCCGCGACGCACCCGAGGGGACGGTCCTGATGGCGACGCATACCGGGTCGCCGGGCCTCGCGCGAGGCGCAGCAGGTCCTCGGGCCGGAGCAGGTCCTCGTCTGCGGTGAGGACGCGGTCGACGACGCCCGGCTCGTCGCGATGCTCGCCGACCGCGGCTGGGACCGCGTCCTCACCGAGGGCGGTCCGCACCTGGTCGGCTCGATGGTCGCGGCGGGGGTCCTCGACGAGGTATGCCTGTCGCTGACGCCGGTGGTCGTCGGCGGCGACGGTCCGCGGATGACGTCCGCCGCGGCGACGGTGACGGGCTACGTCCCGCGGGTGCTCGTCGAGGAGGACGGGACCGTGATGGGCCGCTGGTTCCGCTCCTGACGGCGGGGCGGGTGAGGAACTCGGCGAGGACGCGCTCCCAGCGGGCCGGAGTCGACGTTCCACTCCTTGCAGTGTCGGGCGGTGTCCCACGGCTCCAGCGTCACGATGTCCGGGCGGGCCTCGGCCAGCGCGAGCGACGGCCCGGCCGGCACGAACTCGTCGTCCACCGAGTGCTGGATGAGGATCGCGGTGCCGGATCTCGTCGGCGCGGGCGACCCAGTTGGTCAGGGCGACGTCGACCGGGTCGTGGACGCCGACGAGATGGCGGGTCGCCCGGCGGCCCATGACGAGGGTGCCGAGGTCGCGCAGCGGCGGCGGGATGTGGTGCAGCCGGGCGTGGTGGGCCAGCACGTCGCCCCAGTCCACGACGGGGGCGTCGAGGAAGACCGCTCTCGACGAAGTCGGCCATCGCCGTCTGCTTGAGGGTCTGCAGGACGACCGCGCCGCCCATGGACCACCCGCCGAGGACCGCTCCCGGTGGCGCCGGCGGCGGCCGCATACTCCAGGGCCGACTCGACGTCGCGCCACTCGCTGAGCCCGAGGTTGTAGCGCCCGTCGGGTGCCGGCGGGGCGCCGGGGTCGTTGCGGTAGGTGACGACCAGGCAGGTGAAGCCGAGCTGCAGCAGCACGGGCAGCGCGCGCAGGCACTCCTCCCGGCGCGCGGCGCGGCCGTGGACGAGGACCGCCCAGCGGCCGTTGGGTGTCCGCGGTTCGAGCACCCAGGCCGGCATCGGTCCGAGCTCGCCCTCGACCGCCACGTCGCGGTACGGCAGGCCGAGGCTGGTGAGCGGGTCGGTCCAGTAGAAGTACGAGTTCCAGCGGGCGGTCCCCGGGATCAGCTCGCCCTTGTCGACGGAGATGAGCCGGCGGACGACCGTGTCGGCGTGGCCGTACCGCTCGAGGATGTCGCCGACCCGGGCGTGCCCGGCGCCGCCGTCGAGCCAGAGGCCGTAGCGACCGGGCACGACCGTCTCGGGACCCGCCGCGAAGGTGACCCGGTCGGCGTCGACCGCGAGGATCTCGGCGTCGTCCGGACGGCGGTGGTCCGGGGTCAGCACCTTGCGGGCGAAGTACGTCGCCGTGGCCAGCGAGCCGCTCACCGCCGCGCCGACCACCGCGGCGCCGCTCGCCCCGGCGACCCACAGCACCTTCTGCGCCGTCGAGGCGTCGGTGCGGGTCGGTGGCACGCCCGCCATCGTCTCAGGCGCGGCTGAGTGGTGACGGTCCGGCCGCGCCGGTGCGCTGGTCGAGGTTGACGCAGCGTCATGCGGGTTGACGCCGCCTACAGCGTGAGTCAACCCGCATGACGCTGCGTCAACCAGAGCCCGGGTCGGCCAGCAATGGCCGGCGTGAAGCAGCCTGTCGACCTGCCCGTGTCCCCGATGCTCGCCAAGGCCGTGAAGGAGGTGCCCGCCGCCGACAGCGTCGCCGGAGGCCTGGTCTACGAGCCGAAGTGGGACGGCTTCCGCTGCCTGGTCCTGCGCGACGGGGACGAGGTGGAGCTGGCCAGCCGCGGCAGCCGGCCCCTCACGCCGTACTTCCCCGAGGTCGTCGAGAACGTCCGCCGGCTGCTGCCCGAGAAGTGCGTCGTCGACGCGGAGATCGTCGTCCGCAGCGGCTCTCCCGGCGAGGAGCGGCTGCAGTGGGAGCACCTGTCCCAGCGCATCCACCCGGCGGCGTCGCGGATCCGCAAGCTCTCCGCAGGAGACGCCCGCCGAGCTGGTCTGCTTCGACCTGCTGGCGCTCGGCGACGAGTCGCTGATGGACCTGCCGTTCCGCGAGCGGCGCGCCCGCCTCGAGAAGGCCCTCACCGGGCTCAAGGACGGCGACCCCATCCACCTGACCCAGGTGACGACCGACGCCGACGTCGCGCGCGACTGGTTCGAGCGGTTCGAGGGGGCCGGCCTCGACGGCGTCGTGGCCAAGCCGCTGGAGCAGGCATACGCGCCGGGCAAGCGAACGATGCTGAAGATCAAGCACTCCCGCACCGCCGACGCGGTCGTCTACGGCTACCGCGTGCACAAGTCCGGGCAGGGCGTCGGCTCGCTGCTGCTCGGGCTCTACACCGACGTGGACGGCGAGGAGAAGCTGGTCGGCGTCGGCGGCATCGCGGCGTTCACCCAGAAGCGGCGGCTGGAGCTGGTCGACGAGTTCGAGCCACTGGTCGTGCGCGACGAGGACGGCAACCCCGTCGACGCGGCGACCGACCGCTCCCGGTTCTCCTCGGCCAAGGACGTCTCCTACGTGCCGGTACGTCCCGAGCGGGTCGTCGAGGTGGCGTTCGACCAGCTGGAGGGTGCCCGGTTCCGGCACGCCGTGACGTTCCTGCGGTGGCGTCCGGACCGCGAGCCGACGTCGTGCCGGCTGGACCAGGTGGACCGCGCCCCGGCCTACGACCTCGCCGAGGTGCTCACCACCGGGTGAGTACGCCGGCCAGGGCCGGTCAGCGGCGGCGGCGTCGCGGCGAGTCCCAGCCGCCGGGCGGCTCCTCGGGGTTGTCCCGCATGTAGCCGCCCTCGTCGGGGAGGTACTCGGAGTCCTCGTAGCGCTTCTTCGACGGCTGCACCCGCGGCGGCTCCCCCGGCATCTTCGGGTAGTCGGGCGGGAAGTTCAGCTCCGGCAGGCCGTCGCGCGGCGTCGCGGTCCCACCAGGCGAGCGCCCCTCGATGCTCCCGACCGAGTCGGGCATCGACGCCCACGGGTCCGTCGCCCTTCTCGACCAGCGGCGGCACGGTGCGGACGGTGAAGTCGCCGGGGCTGACCTCGGTGAGGTCGTCCCACGCCACCGGCATACTCACCGGCGCTCCGGTCAGCGGCCGCGGGCTGAACGCCGAGGCGATGGTCCGGTCGCGGTTGGCCTGGTTGAAGTCGACGAAGACCTTCTCGCCGCGCTCCTCCTTCCACCACGAGGTGGTGACCAGCTCGGGCATCCGCCGCTCGAGCTCGCGGGCGATGGCGATGACCCCGTGCCGGACGTCGAGGAACTCGTGGGTCGGCTCGATCCGCGCGTGCACGTGGACCCCGCGGTTGCCGGAGGTCTTGGCGTATGCGGTGAGGCCGAGGTCCGCGAGCACCGCCTCAGCTCGAGCGCGGCGACGGCCGCGTCGTGGAAGTCGCGGCCGGGCTGCGGGTCGAGGTCGATGCGCAGCTCGTCGGGGTTGTCGGTGTCGCCCGCCTCACCCGTCACCGACACCGGCCACGGGTGGAGGGTGATGGTGTTCATCTGGACCGCCCACACCGCCACGGCCAGCTCGTTGAGCACCAGCTGCGGGTGCTTGCGGCCCGACGGGTAGGTGAGGGTGACCGTCTGCGCGTAGTCGGGGACGCCGCGCGGCGGGTTCTTGGCGAAGAACTCCTCGCCGTCGATGCCGGAGGGGAACCGCTGGAGGGTGATCGGCCGGTGCCCCACGATCGGCATGAACCAGGGGCCGACGCTGACGAAGTACTCGGCCAGCACCAGCTTGGTGATGCCGGTGCCCGGCCAGAGCTCGCGGCCCGGGCTGGAGATGCGCACCTCGCGGGCGCCGTCCGGACCCGGGACCTCCAGCGTCGTCGCGTCCTTGGCCGCCATGCCGGTCAGCCTAGAGGACCGTGGCCGGCCCGAATTCTTGACCCGGTGTTTACCCGGCAGGCGTCGCGGGCTGTCGCCGCGCCGGGCTACGTTTCTCCGATTCGCGGCGTCACCCGGCCGCGCCATCTGCTGCGTTCACCCCCGAGATCCGGAGTGCCCCGTGCCGTTGTCGTCGCTGTGTCGTCCTCCCCTGCCCGCCGCCTGGCGGCCCTGGCCCTCCTCCCCCTGGTGGGCGGCGCCGCGCTCGTCGCCGCGGCTCCCGCCGCCCAGGCCGTCGACACCGCGTCGCCGGTGGTCATCAGCGAGGTCTACGGCGGCGGCGGCAACACGCGGCGCCACCTACCAGAACGACTTCATCGAGCTCTACAACAACGGGACGACGGCGGTGGACCTGTCGACGTGGTCGGTGCAGTACGCGTCCGCCGCCGGCACGTCGTGGGCCCGGACGAACCTCACCGGCTCGATCGCGCCCAAGTCCTTCTACCTGGTCCAGGAGGCACGCGGGGCGGGCGGGACGACGCCCCTGCCGACCCCGGACGCGTCCGGGACCATCGCCATGGCCGCCGGCGGCGGGCAAGGTGGCGCTCGTGAACAACCAGACCGCGCTCGGGTGCGGCGCCGACTGCGACAAGGCTCACCGGGGTCGTGGACTTCGTCGGCTACGGCACCGCCAACGACTTCGCCGGCACCGGGCCGACCGCGACGCACCATCGCAACACCACCTCGGCGCAGCGGACGATCAGCCCGTTCACCAACACCGGCAACAACGCGACCGACTTCACCGCTGGCCGCACCCACGCCCAAGGCGCCACCGGTCACCGTGACCCCGCGCTCGACTGCGCCGTGACTCCGAACGACCCCGCCTGCCAGCCGGGTCCGAAGACCATCCAGGACATCCAGGGCAGCGGGTTCCTCTCCCCCGAGCGCGGCAACGTCGTCGAGCGCGTCGCCGGGCATCGTCACGGCGGTCCGGTCGCAGGGCAGCAGCCGCGGCTTCTGGATCCAGCAGCCCAACCCCGACGCCACCCGTCCCGCGGCCTCGTCCGGGATCTTCGTCTTCACCAGCACGCATCCCGCCGCCGTGGGTGACTCGGTGCTCGTGACCGGCCGGGTCTCCGACTTCTACACGCTCTCCTCGGGCGAGACCGTGGCCACGACGGCCAGCCTCTCGATCACCGAGATCACCCCCACGCTCGTGACCCTCGTCAGCAAGGGCAACGCGCTGCCCGCGCCGCTCGTCATCACCCCGGACACCGTGCCCGACGTCTACGTGCCGCCGCTCCCGGACGGCGTCACCAACGTCGAGACGATCGCCACCGTCGACCCCAGCCGCTCGACCCTGGAGTTCTGGGAGGCCCACGAGGGCATGCTCGTCACCGTCAACGACGTCCGGGTCGTCGGTCCCGGGCAGGCGGAGTTCGGCGAGATCTACGTGACGACGAAGCCCGACGAGCTGCGGACGCCCCGCGGTGGCACCTACCTGCGCAGCTACGCGGACACGCCTACCGGCCGGCTGCTGATCCTGCCGGTCAACCGCCAGGTCCCCGCCGCCAACGTCGGCGACGTCCTCGCCGGGGCGACCACCGGCCCGGTCGACTGGTCGACGTTCGGCGGGTATGCGGTCGCCGCCACCACCGTCGGCAGCTACGTCGACAACCACCTGCAGCCGACGTCGGCGATCGAAGCAGGCCGCCGACCAGCTGGCCGTCGCCACCTACAACGTCGAGAACCTCGCCCCGGCCGACGCCCAGGCGAAGTACGACCGGCTGGCCACCGGCGTCGTGACCAACCTCGCCGCGCCCGACGTCATCGCGGTGGAGGAGATCCAGGACAACAACGGCGCGACCAACGACGGGGTCGTCGCCGCCGACCTGACCCTCGCCAAGCTGACCGCCGCCATCACCGCCGCCGGGTGGACCCGCGTACCAGTGGATCCAGATCGACCCGGTCGACGACCAGGACGGCGGCCAGCCGGGTGGCAACATCCGGTCGGTCGTTCCTCTACAACCCGGCCCGCGTCGCGGTGGCGCCCGGCACCGCCGGCGGCTCGACCCAGGCGGTCGACGGTCTCCACCGGCGCCGACGGCACGGCCACCCTGAGCCTCAACCCGGGCCGGGTCGACCCGACCAACGCCGCCTGGACCAGCTCCCGCAAGCCGCTGGCCGCGGAGTTCGTGTTCCAGGGCCGCAAGGTCATCGTCGTCGCCAACCACTTCAACTCCAAGGGCGGCGACCAGAGCGCGGACGGCCGGTTCCAGCCGCCGAACCGGGCCTCCGAGGTGCAGCGCACGCAGCAGGCGACCGTGCTCAACGCGTTCGTCAAGCAGGTGCTGGCCGCCGACCCGAACGCCAACGTCGTGCTGGCCGGTGACTTCAACGACTACCAGTTCTCGGCGCCGATCCAGACGCTGACCGACAACGGGGCGACGCTGACCGACCTCATCACGACGCTGCCCGAGAACCAGCGCTACACCTACGTGTTCAACGGCGTGAGCCAGGTGCTGGACCACATCTTCGTCACCAAGCCGGTGACCGACGTCGAGTACGAGGTGGTCCACAACAACGCCGAGTTCGCCGACCAGGCGTCCGACCACGACCCGCAGGTCGTCCGGATCCGGCCGACCGTCCGGCAGGGCACGCTGACCCTCGACCCGGCGGCGGTGTTCGTCGGGCAGTCGACGACGATCCGGCTGGCCGGCTGGTACCCGAACCGGACCTTCGCCATCACCCTCGACGGCGCCACCATCGGCTCGGTGACGACCGACGCCTCCGGGGCGGCCGCCCTGCCGCTGCCGGTCACGCCGGCGCATCTCGCTGGGCACGCACACGGTCAAGGCGACCTCGTCGACCGACGGCGCCACGGCCACGGCCACCGCTGACGGTCAAGGACGACCCTCGGCACGTCAGGATCTCGCCGACCCGGCTCAAGGCCGGCAACGAGGCGACCTTCCGGCTGTCCGGCTTCTCGCGCCAACGCCACGCTCACGGTCACCCTGGAGGACGGCACGAGGGTCGGGACGGTCACCACCGACGCGTCGGGGTCGGCGCGGGCGAAGGTCACCGTGCCCGCCGGTACCTCGGCCGGCGCGCACACGCTCGTGCTCACCGGCGGCGGACGGCGGCACAGGTCCGGCATACCCGTCGAGGTGGCCGCTGACGCCTGAGGGTTGCGGGTGCCGCTTACGGCCCCGGCCGCGGGTGGCGAGCGGGGAACGTCGTGCGCACCATGGATGTTGACGAGGGTGCCCACCCGACCATGAGGAGCCGTTCGTGAGCCTGTTCAGCAAGAAGACCCTGCCGTCGACCGACCCGGCGGGCACCGCATACCCGGTGGCGAAGACCGACGAGGACTGGCGAGCGGAGCTGTCGCCCGCCGAGTTCCACGTCCTGCGCGAGGCCGGCACCGAGCGGCCGTTCGTCGGCGAGTACACCGACACGAAGACCGAGGGCGTCTACTCGTGCCGCGCCTGCGGGACCGAGCTGTTCCGCAGCGACACGAAGTTCGAGTCGCACTGCGGGTGGCCGTCGTTCTACGCGCCGCTCGCCGAGGACCGGGTCGAGTACATCGTGGACCGGAGCTTCGGCTCGGTCCGCACCGAGGTGCGCTGCAAGCAACTGCGGGTCCCACCTGGGGCACGTGTTCGAGGGCGAGGGCTACGGCACTCCGACCGACCAGCGCTACTGCATCAACTCGATCAGCCTCCGCCTGGAGCCCAAGCGGCCGGCGACGCCCCGAGCGGCTCGACCGGGAGCAGCTCCGCTCGAGCGGTGATCGGGGGCCCCGCGAAGTATCGGAGCGAAGCGGAGAACTTCGTGGGGTGATCAGCGCAGGTTCGCGACGAGGTCCTCGACCGACACCCGGGTGCCGGTGTAGAAGGGGACCTCCTCGCGGACGTGCCGCCGCGCCTGCGAGGCCCGCAGGTCGCGCATGAGGTCGACGATGCGGTGCAGCTCGTCGGCCTCGAACGCGAGGACCCACTCGTAGTCGCCCAGGGCGAACGACGCGACGGTGTTGGCGCGGACGTCGGGGTAGCCCGCGGGCCAGCTGGCCGTGCTCCACGAGCATGTCGCGGCGCTCGGGCGTCGTCGAGAGGTACCAGTCGTAGGACCGCACGAACGGGTAGACGCAGATGTACGCCCGCGGGTCCTCGCCCGCGAGGAACGCCGGGACGTGGCTCTTGTTGAACTCGGCCGGCCGGTGCAGCGCGGCGACGGACCAGACCGGCTCCAGGGCCGCGCCGAGCTCGGTGCGCAGGAACCGGTGGTAGGCGGACTGCAGCTGCTCGATGGTCTCGGCGTGCCACCAGATCATGAGGTCGGCGTCGGCGCGCAGGCCCGGCCACGTCGTAGACCCCGCGCACCACGACGCCCTCGGCCTCGACGTCGGTGAGCAGCGCCGCCGCCTCGGCCGCGACCTTCTCGCGGTCCTCCCCCAGGGGCTGGACCGAGGCGAAGACGGACCACATCGCATACCGGATCGAGTCGTTGATCTCCCGGACGACGGACGGTGCGGGCTTGCGCGTGGGGTGGTCGCTCATGCCCTCATTGTGGCTGGCGCACGGTCGGCGAGCACCTCGCGGGCTGCGCGACGGCCCGACCCGATGCACGCCGGTATGCCCACGCCCTCGTACGCGGCCCCGGCCAGCCCCAGCGCCGGCAGGCGGGCGACCGCCTCCAGGACGGCCTGTATGCGGGTCGACGTGACCGACGGCGTACTGCGGCAGCGCGCCGCCCCAGCGCTGCACGTGGGCGTCGACCGGGTCGGGAAGGTCGGGGCCGAGGACCGTCCTCAGGTCGGCGACCGCGGTCCGGACGAGGTCGTCGTCGTCGCGCTGCAGCACGGCGACCTCGCCGGCCCGGCCGAGCGAGGCGCGCAGGAGGACGACGTCCTGCGCGTCCTCGGCCAGCCAGGCCCACTTCGTCGAGCTGAACGTCGCCGCCTTGATGGTCAGCGGCTCGACCGGCGGGACGAGGAAGCCCGGAGCCGTCCAGGAGGTCCGCCGCGCGACGCGGGAGCGCCAGGGTGACGATGGCCACCGACGCGTAGTCGATCTCGTCGAGGCGCTCGGCGGCGCTGGGCGCGATCGGGCGCAGCAGCCGGGCGGCCGGGGTCGCGGGCAGGGCGAGGACGACGCCGTCGACGTCGAGCGCCTCGCTGTCGATGGTCGGTCCGACGGTCAGCCGCCACCCGTCCGGGCGGCGGGCGAGCTCGACGGACCGTGCTGCGGGTCCGGATCTGCCCGCCGCGGTCCGACGACGGCGGCGGCCAGGTCGGCGGCGAGCAGCGCCGAGACCGCCGCGGTAGCCCGCGAAGACCGGCCCACCGGCGGCGTCGGTCGCGGGACGACCCACGATCGCCGTGCCGTCGGCGCGGCGGCCCACAGCGCGGGCACGGTCGCCTGCAGCGACGAGCGACCGGGCGTGACCCGCGTAGACGCCGGCCAGGAGCGGTTCGACGAGGCGGTCGACGACCGCCGGCCCCACCCGGTCGGCGACGAAGTCGCCGACGGCGACGTCCTCCTCGAGCGGCGGACCGACCTGCTCGGCCGACGCCCGGGCGACCTCGTCCGGCGTGAGGACGCCGGCCGCGGTGGCGGGATCGGTGGGTACGCCCATCACCGTTCCGGCCGGCAGGGGCCAGCGACGGCCGCGGCTCCACACCGCCGCGGGGACGGGTTCGGGATGGGTCAGCCGACCGCCGAGACCGAGGTCGGCGACCAGGCCGGTCGCCTCCGGCCGGCGGGCCAGCATCGACTCCGCGCCGACGTCGACCGGGTGCCCCGCCACCTCGGCGCGGCGGAGCTTCCCGCCGATCGACATCGGCGGACTCGAGGACGACCACTCGAACGTCGTTGTCCTGCAACAGCTCCCACGCCGCCGACAGACCGGCGATGCCGCCGCCGACGACGGCGACGGTCGGGAGGCCATGGCTCCACTGTCGCAGCCGAACCGTTATGGAACGGTCTCGGGTCGCTCGAGTGTCCTGAAGGGTGATCACGCACTGCCAGCCAGGAGGTATGCCGTGTCCCTTCCCCGCCACCACCGACCCGCCGTCCGCCGTGGGTGCCGGCCTCATCGCCGTCCTCGCGCTCGGCGCCTGCTCCGCGTCCGGTATCCGCCGGGTCGTCGGCCGGCGCCGGCGTGAGCGCCATCGCTCCGGCCAACCCGGAGGTGGGCGACGCCGCGGCGCCGGACGCCGCCGCCGACGCGACGCCCAGAAGCTCGCGGAGTCCTCGGGCCAGGGGGCTGCGGCCGGCTCCCCCGGCACCGGCACCGCCGCTCGGAACTCGAGCCCGTCGTCGGCCGCCGACATCGCGGCCGCCGACAAGCTGGTGCGGACCGCCTCGCTGCAGGTGCAGGTCGACGACGTGGAGGCCAAGGCCGCCGAGGCGCGCCAGGTCGCGATCGCCGCCGGCGGGATGGTCGTGTCGGAGAACAGCTCCGCGGTGCCGGTCAGCAGCGGCGGCGTCGACAAGCAGGGCAGCCGCTCGACGATGTCGCTGGCCGTCCCCTCCGACACCCTGGACCGGGTCCTCGACGACCTCGGCAAGCTCGGCACGACGGTGCAGCGGTCGTCCTCGGCGCGTGACGTGACCTCGACCTACGTCGACACGCAGTCCCGGATCACGACGATGAAGGCCGGTCTCGACCAGCTGCGCACGCTGCTGGGCAAGACCACCGACCTCAACCAGATCATCTCGCTGGAGACCGAGATCTCGCGCCGCCAGGGCGACCTCGACTCGCTCCAGGCCCAGCTCAACAGCCTGGACAAGAAGGTGACGATGTCCACCGTCAGCGTCACGCTGGTCACCGCGGCGAACGTCGTGGTGCCCGAGGAGGACACGTCCGGGTTCCTCGGCGGGCTCAAGGCCGGGCTGGAAGGCGTTCCTCGGCGCGAGCAGCGGGCTGCTCACGGTCCTCGGCGCGGTCCTGCCGTTCGTCGTCCTGCTCGCCATCGTCGCCGTGCCGGTGCTGTGGTGGCGTCGGCGGCGCACGGCGGCCCGGCCGCCCGAGGGCGGGTATGCGGCGTGGGCGCCGCCGGCCGGCGGGCTCGGGTGGCCCGGACGGCGGTCCGGCGGTCCCGACGGCGGCCCGGACGGTCGGGTGGCCCCGGTGGAACGGACCCGGGGGCCGAGCCCGGATCGGAGACGGGCGACGGTCGCCCGCGAAGACGGTCGGCCACATCGACCCATCCGGATCCCGCGAGGGCTCCGAAGCCTTGACTGGTGGGTCGGTGCGGGGCCACGACGAGGGCGACGGACCGAGCAGCGCGAACCGGAGACCGCGGGGGCCGGCGCTCGCTGAGACCCACCGCAACGGGCTGGGGTGGCCGCGTTCGCAGGGGGCGCGCGGCCACCTCGTACGTCAGCGGGAGGACGAGCCTCGTGGACCAGCTCGACGACCCGGGTCAGCACCTCCGGGTCGGTCTCGGGCAGCACGCCGTGGCCGAGGTTGAAGATGTGGCCCGGCGCCTGACCGGCCCTCGGTGACGATCCGGCGGACCTGCTCCTCGACGGCGGGCCAGGGCGCGAACAGGGTGGCCGGGTCGAGGTTGCCCTGGACCGCATACCCGGGCCCGAGCCGGCGCACGGCGTCGGTGAGCGAGACCCGGAAGTCCACGCCGACGACCTCGGCCCCGGCCGCGCCCATCGCGGGCAGCAGCTCGCCGGTGCCGACCCCGAAGTGGATGCGCGGGACGCCGAGGTCGGCCACCGCGGCCAGGGCGACCGCCGAGTGCGGCCGGACGTAGCGCTCGTAGTCGGCCAGGGGCAGCGCGCCGACCCAGGAGTCGAAGAGCTGGACCACGCTCGCGCCCGGCCTGGGCCTGGACGCGGAGGAAGGCCCCGGAGATCTGGGCCAGCCGCGTACACAGGTCGTTCCAGAGCGCGGGGTCGCCGTACATCAGCGCCTTGGTGTTCTCGTGGTTGCGGCTGGGGCCGCCCTCGACGAGGTAGGAGGCGAGGGTGAACGGCGCGCCGGCGAACCCGATGAGCGGGGTACCGCCGAGCGCCGCGGCGATCCGGCGGACCGACTCGGCGATGTCCGGCACCTGGTCGGGCGTCAGCTCCGGCAGCCGGTCGAGGTCGGCGCGGGTCCGGATCGGCTTGGCGACCACGGGACCCGGTGCCGGCCACGATGTCGATGTCCACCCCGACCGCCGCCAGCGGGACCACGATGTCGCTGAAGAAGATCGCCGCGTCGACGCCGTGGCGGCGGACCGGCTGGAGGGTGATCTCGGTGACGAGGTCGGGGGTGCGGCAGGCCTCGAGCATCGGCGTGCCGGCGCGGGCCTCGCGGTACTCCGGCAGCGAGCGGCCCGGCCTGGCGCATGAACCAGACCGGGGTCCGTTCGACCGGCTGGCGGCGGGCGGCGCGGACCAGGAGGCTGTCGGACGGGTGGGTCGGACGGCAGCGCTCACGGTGGCCATGGTCCCACGCTCGCTCGCCCAGGTTGACGCGCAGGTCAGCCGGTGGCGATCGCCACGACGCCGGCGAGGGCCAGGACGACGCCGACGTTCTGGATCAGGCTCAGCCGCTCGGCGAGGAAGGCCCGGGCCAGGAGGATCGTCACCACGGGGTAGAGCGAGCCGAGCACGGCCGCGACGCTCACCAGCCCCTGGGTCGAGGCCGCGACGAAGAAGGCGTTGGCGCCGAGGTCGGCCAGGCCCGACGAAGACCAGGGTCGGCCAGTCCCGGCGAGCCACTCCCCCGGTCGACCGGCGGACCGCCGCGATCCCGGCGTAGAGGACGAGGCTGGTGAGCCGCATACCCCACAGGGTGGAGACCAGGGACGCCCGCGCGCCGCGGTCCATGCAGAACAGGACCGTCCCGAACCCCACCGCCGCGACGCAGGCCAGCAGCACCGGCCGGATGGGCAGCCCGGCCTGGATCTCCGGGCCGCTGGCCAGCACGGTGCCGAGGACGGCGACCCCCATGCCGACCCACGCGATCGAGGCTCGGGGCTGTCACCGGTCGCCACCCCGAGCAGCACGGGAACCGCCGCGCCCAACGACGCCACCGGAGCCACCACGCTCATCGTCCCGGTGGACAGGGCCCCGTAGAACGCCGCACAGGGCCACCGCGCCGGCCACGCCGGCGGCGATCGCCCAGCCCTGCCAGCCGGACGCGGTGAGCGGGTTGCCCATGACGACGACCACGACGCAGAGGGTCGAGGAACCCGACCATCTGCGACCAGCCGACGACGGCCGCGGCGGGCATGGTCTTGGACTTCAGGCCAGCCACGAAGTCGCTGGTGCCCCACAGCAGGGACGAGCAGAGGGCGAGGAGACGCCGACACGGGCGCCACCGTAACGGCGTGCCTGCCTGTCCCGAAGGCGCGGTACCGACATACGCTCAGTCGGGTGCGTGGTCGATCACTGACGGGCGAGCAGCCCGCCGAGTTCGCCCGGGCGGTCAGCGCCCTCCGGGACGCCCGGCTGCGCCCGGAGGTCCGTCTGACCGAAGTCCCTGCCCCGCAACGCATCGCGCCGTATGCGGTCGCGCTCACCGCCGACATCGTCTCGAGCGTGTCGGGCGAGGAGGAGCTGGCCTCCGGCCGGTTCGTCCTGCTGCACGACCCGTCGGCCCCCGGTCCGTGGGAGGGCGAGTGGCGCGCGGTGACGTTCGCGCGGGCCGAGCTGGAGCCCGAGGTGGCCAGCGACCCGATGCTCGGTGCGGTCGGCTGGTCCTGGCTGGTCGACGCCCTGGACGCCCGCCAGCTCGGCTACGTCGCCGAGGCCGGCACCGTCACCCGCGTCGTCTCGGAGAGCTTCGCCGGGCTCGGCGACCGGGAGCCGACCGTCGAGATGGAGGTCCGCGCCTCGTGGACCCCGCGTGGCGAGATCGGCGCCCACCTGCTCGCGTGGTCCGACCTGCTCTGCACCATCGCCGGTCTGCCACCCCTCCCGGAGGGCGTCGTCGCGCTTGCCCGGGCAGCGACGGTGACCTCGGCCCGGGGGCCGGCCACACCGACGACGAGACACCCGATGCGGCCGCCGAGGAGCCGGAGCGGCTGCTGACGCCGCTGGTCGCGCCCCGCGAGGGCGTCCCCGACGTCGTCGTCGACGAGCGCCGGCTGGTCGAGGCGGGTCGAGCGATCGCGGCGGGCACCGGTCCGGTCGCCGATCGACGCCGAGCGGGCGTCGGGGCACCGCTACGGCCAGAAGGCCTACCTCGTCCAGCTGCGGCGGGCCGGTTCCGGGACCTGGCTGATCGACCCCGTCGCCTGCCCCGACCTCGGCCCGGTCGCCGACGGCATCGGGGACGCGGAGTGGGTCCTGCACGCCGCGACCCAGGACCTGCCCTGCCTCGCCCAGATCGGGCTGCGGCCCGTCGCAGCTGTTCGACACCGAGCTCGGCGCACGGCTCGTCGGGCTGCCCCGGGTGGGCCTCGGCGCGGCGGTCGAGCACTACCTCGGGCTGTCCCTGGCCAAGGAGCACTCCGCCGTCGACTGGTCGACCCGGCCGCTGCCCGAGCCCTGGCTGCGCTACGCCGCGCTGGACGTCGAGGTCCTCGTCGAGCTGCGCGACGCCATCGCCGCGGACCTCGAGGCGCAGGGCAAGAGCGAGTGGGCCCGCGAGGAGTTCGACGCCCTGCTGGACTTCGAGGGGCCGCCGGTCCGGGTCGACCCGTGGCGGCGCACCTCCGGGATGCACCGGGTCCGCAAGCGGCGGGGCATCGCCATGGTCAAGGAGCTGTGGATCACCCGCGACCGCATCGCCGAGCGCCGCGACACCTCACCGGGTCGGGTCCTCGCCGACTCGGTCATCGTCGAGCTGGCCAACCTCGCGCCCACCACGGCGGAGGAGATCGACCGAGGTCCGCGAGCTGCGCCCGGCCCGGCGCAACGCCAAGGTCTGGCTCGACGCCATCCGCCGCGCCCAGAACCTGCCGGAGAGCGCCCTGCCGCCGCTGACCCTGCCGGGTACCGGACCGCCGCCGCCCCGCGCGTGGCCCGACCGCGACCCCGTCGCCGCCGCGCGGCTGGCCCAGGCGCGCGAGGGGCTCGCCGCGTTCGGCGCGGAGCACGCCGTCCCGGTCGAGAACCTCCTGACCCCGGACGTCCTGCGCCGGCTGATCTGGTCGCCTCCCGCCGACCTCAGCGCGGCCGGGATCGGCGCCGCCCTGACCGCGCTCGGCGCCCGGCCGTGGCAGGTGGCCATCACGGCGCCGATCGTCGCCCAGGCCTGCGTCGACCACCCCTGACGTCCTGACGTCCGGTGCCCCGACATCGGATAACCCCCGGCGGGTATCTGCCCGCACTACGGCGCACTCTGTCCTCCCGTAAGGGGGACCACATGGGCGGCAGGGGGCGGCGGGAACGGTGCGACGTCATACCGACCGATGGCGCTTCTGGATCCGTCGCTACGGACCGGCCGAGGTGGCCTGCCTCGCCACGATGCTGGCGGCCAGCGTCCTCGCCGCGCGGCTCACGACGTCGCCGCCGCTGCTCGCGGCCAGCGCGATCGTCGGCGCGACCGTGGGGTTCTACGGGGTCCTCGTCGTCACCGTCGTCCGGGAGCAGCGCCGCCTCATCGCGCCCGACCAGCCTCGGTATGCGGTCCGGATCGCCTCGCGCACGGTGCTGCTGCTCAGCGCCGAGTTCGGTGCGGCCGAGCTGCTCGACACGTTCCTGTGGCGGCCGGTGCTCATGGTGTCGGCGGTCGTGCTGCTCGACGAGCCGGTCTGGGGACTGCTGGCCGGCAAGGTCGCGGCCGACGTCCTCTTCTACCTGGTGTCGGCCCTGGGGTACCGCGCTGACCGAGCTGACCGGCATCCGGGCGCCCCGGTCGGCGGCTCCCCCGACCCCGGCGGCGCGTCGGGACGCCGTATCTCATATGTGAGATATGGTGGCCGGCATGACGGTCACCGACACCTACCTCGAGCGGATCGGCTCGCTGATCCGGGACGCGCGCCGGCACAAGGGTCTCACCCAGTCCGAGCTCGCGCGGTCGCTGGGGACCAGCCAGAGCGCGGTCGCCCGCATCGAGCAGGGCCAGCAGAACCTCAGCCTGGAGACGCTGGCCCGGATCGGCGAGAGCCTCGACTCGGAGTTCGTCTCGCTCGGCCACTCCGGCCCGCAGCACCTGCGCATCGTCGGCGGCCAGAAGCTGCACGGCGCCATCGACGTCAAGACCTCCAAGAACGCCGCCGTCGCCCTGCTCTGCGCCTCGCTGCTCAACCGGGGCCGCACGACGCTGCGCAACCTGGCCCGCATCGAGGAGGTCAACCGGATCCTCGAGGTGCTGCACTCCATCGGCGTGCGCACCCGCTGGATCCCCGGCAGCAACGACCTGGAGATCGTCCCGCCGACCCGAGCTCGACCTGGACGGCATCGACGTCGAGGCCGCCCGCCGCACCCGGACGGTGATCATGTTCCTCGGGCCGCTGCTGCACGACTACCCGTCGTTCCTGCTCCCGTACGCGGGTGGCTGCGACCTCGGCACCCGCACCGTCGAGCCGCACCTCGCCTCGCTGCGCCACTTCGGCCTCGACGTCGTCGCGACCCACGGGTTCTACGAGGCGACCTCCGACCCGAGCCGCCGGCCGACCCGGCCGATCGTGCTCACCGAGCGCGGCGACACCGTCACCGAGAACGCCCTGATGGCCGCCGCGCGACACGACGGCGTGACGGTGATCCGCAACGCCAGCCCGAACTACATGGTCCAGGACCTCTGCTTCTTCCTCGAGCGGCTCGGGCGTCCGGATCGAGGGCATCGGCACCACCACCCTGACCGTCCACGGCGTCGACCGTCATCGACGTCGACGTCGAGTACTCCCCGTCCGAGGACCCCATCGAGGCGATGAGCCTGCTCGCGGCCGCGGTCGTGACCGGGTCGGAGATCACCATCCGCCGGGTGCCGATCGAGTTCATGGAGATCGAGCTCGCCACCCTCGAGGGCATGGGCATGGAGTACGTCACCTCCGAGGAGTACCGCTCGGCCAACGGCCAGACCCGGCTCGTCGACCTCACCACCGTGCCCGGCCCGCTGCACGCGCCGATCGACAAGATCCACCCGATGCCGTTCCCCGGCCTCAACATCGACAACCTGCCGTTCTTCGCGCTCATCGGCGCGGTGGCCGAGGGCTCGACGCTGATCCACGACTGGGTCTACGAGAACCGCGCGATCTACCTCACCGAGCTGACCAAGGTCGGCGCCAAGGTCCAGCTGCTCGACCCGCACCGGGTCCTCATCGAGGGCCCGACCCGCTGGCGGGCGGCCGAGGTCATGTGCCCGCCGGCGCTGCGGCCGGGGGTCGTCGTCCTGCTGGCCATGCTGGCGGCGCCGGGCACCTCGGTGCTGCGGAACGTCTACGTCATCAACCGCGGCTACGAGGACCTCGCCGACCGGCTCAACGCCCTCGGCGCGACCATCGAGGTCTTCCGCGACATCTGAGCGGCGGCTCTCCGGACTCGGCGCCGCGGAAATTCCGTCGCGGCTCCGCGCGCCCAGCCTAGCGTGAGCGCGTGCCCCTACCGTTCGACGCTGCCGGGACCGGTCCGCCGGTCGTCCTCCTCCACGCCGGCGTCGCCGACCGCCGGATGTGGGCGGCGCAGCTCCCGGTCCTCGCCGAGCGGTACCGCGTCTTCGCCCCGGACCTCCCCGGGTACGGCGACGCTCCCCTCGCGCCCGGGCCCCTCTCGAACGTCGCCGAGGTGGTCGCGTTCCTCGACGACCAGGGCATCGAGGCCGCTGCGTTCGTCGGCGCCTCGTTCGGTGGCCGGGTGGCCCTGGAGGTGGCGACGGCGCACCCGGACCGGGTGACCGCGCTGGTGCTGCTCTGCCCCGGACTGCGCGGGCGTCGCGCCGACGGCGGCGTCCGAGGCCTTCGACGAGGAGGAGGAGCGCCTCATCGAGGCCGGCGACATCGACGGCGCCGTCGCCCTCAACGTCGACACGTGGCTCGGGCCGGACGCCGACGACGAGGCCCGCCGAGCTGCTGACCCAGATGCAGCGCCGGGCGTTCGACGTCCAGCTCGCCGCCGACGAGTGGCCCGGACCCGCCGACCATGGTCCACGACGAGGTCGACCTCGGCGGCATCACGGTGCCGACGACCGTCGTGCTGGGCGAGCTCGACGTCGACTGGCTCCAGACCGCCGCCCGCACGGTCGCCGCCGGGGTCCCCGGAGCGACGCTGGTGCGAGCTGGACTGGGCCGGTCACCTGCCCGGGCTCGAACGGCCCGGCGAGACCGCCGCCCTCGTCCTCGACGCTTTGGCCGACCGGACGCTCGCGGGCAGGTAGCGCCGCCGCATACCGAACCGGCCGGCGTATGGGTGGCGCACGACATGAGCGAGTCGACCCGCTGCGTAGTCTCCCCGTCATGCCACCGTCGTCGCCGGACCTTGCTGCCCCCGCCGACCTGACCGGGCACCGCGCGCTGGTGACCGGCGCGGCGAGCGGGATCGGCGCGGCGATCGCCAGCCGGCTGGCCCTGGCCGGCGCGGTCGTCGTCGCGGTGGACCGCGACGAGGCCGGCCTCAAGGAGCTCGCCGGACACGCTCGGCGACGGTCAGGTCGAGCCGGTCGCGGCGGACCTGTCGGACCTCGACGCGATCGCCGACCTGCCGACCGACGTCGACATCCTCGTCAACAACGCCGGCCTCCAGCACGTCGCGCCGATCGAGTCGTTCCCGCTGGAGACCTTCGAGCTGATCCTCGACGTCATGCTGCACGCGCCGTTCCGGCTCGTCCGGCAGAGCCTGCCCACGATGTATGCGCAGGGCTGGGGCCGCGTCGTCAACGTGTCCAGCGCGCACGGGCTGCGGGCCAGCGCCTACAAGTCCGCCTACGTCACGGCCAAGCACGGGCTGGAGGGGCTGTCCAAGGTGGTGGCGCTCGAGGGCGCACCCCACGGAGTCACCAGCAACTGCATCAACCCCGGCTACGTGCGTACTCCCCTGGTCGAGAGCCAGATCGCCGACCAGGCCAAGGCCCACGGCATCCCCGAGGACGAGGTCGTCGAGAAGGTCATGCTCGAGGGGATGGCGGTCAAGCGCCTCGTGGAACCCGAGGAGGTGGCCGAGCTGGCGCATGTTCCTCTGCGGGCCGGCGTCCGCGTCGGTCACCGGGGCCTCGTTCGCGATCGACGGCGGGTGGACGGCGCAATGAGGACGACCGTACCGCGTGGTGTGCCGCACACATCCCGTCGCGACCTAGACTCCGCGACCATGGCGTCCCGCACCACCCGCGAACCCGACGGCTCGGGCGACGGCGCGGCCCTGCAGCTGCTCCGGCTGCTGGCCAACAGCGGCACCGTCGCGGAGATCACCGAGCTCGATGCCCCCGAGACCGAACGAGACCTCGCGCTGCGGATCCGCGAGGACTTCGACCGTCGGCGGCGCCGCGAGGCGGAGCTGTCGGCGCTGGTCGAGACCGCCCGCGACCTGGCGTCGCTCAGCGACCCCAAGGGCGTTCTCGACGCCATCGTCCGGCGGGCGCCGGGCGCTGCTCGCCACCGACCTGGCCTACCTCACGCTGTTCGACCCGGAACACGGCGACACCTACATGCGGGCCACCGACGGGTCGATCTCGGCGGAGTTCCAGTCGGTACGCCTCAGCCTGGGTGACGGTCTCGGCGGGCTGGCGGCCAAGACCCGCAAGGCGTACTGGACCGCCGACTACTTCGCCGACCAGCGGTTCCAGCACACCGGGGCCATCGACCACGCGGTCGCCGACGAGGGCATCGTCGCCATCTGCGGGACCCCGCTGATCGCCGTGGACGACTTCGTCGGCGTCCTCTTCGCGGCGAACCGCTCGCCCCGCCCGTTCACCCACGACGAGGTCGCCCTGCTCAACTCGCTGGCGACCCTCGCGGCCGTGTCGCTGGTCCAGGTGCGGGCCATGGCCGAGACCGAACAGGCCCTCGCTGCGCTGTCCGAGGCGCACGAGACCGTCCGGCGCCATACCGCCGGCGTGGAGCGCGCGGCGGCCGCCCACGACCGGTTCGCCGACCTCGTCCTCGGCGGCGGCGGCGCGGACGACATCACCAAGGCGCTGGTCGACCTGCTCGGCGGCTGGGCGGTGGTTCTCGACGACGCCGGCGTGCGGCGCAGCGAGGCGGGTACGGCGCCCGACGGCGCCGCCGACCCCTCGGACCGCGACCCGCTCGCCGACGCCCGCCGGCGGTCGCGGCCATCGGGTCCGGGCGCCTGACCCGGCACGGCGACCGCTACGCCGTCGGCATCGCGGCCGGTCACGAGGCCCTCGGCCTGCTGGTGCTCGGAGGGTTGGAGCTGTCGGCCGACGACGCCGACCTGCGAACGGTCGAGCGGGCCGCCATGGTCACCGCGCTGGTCATGCTGTTCGAGCGGCAGACCGCCGACGCACAGCAGCAGATGCGCACCGACCTCGTCGCGGACCTCGTCGCCGGTCGCGGGGACCGCGCCGAGCTGACCACGGCCGCCCGGGCATACGGGCTCGACCCCGCGCGCCCGTTCTGCCTGCTCGCCCTGGTCGGCGAGGACGCTGGGGCCCGCCGCGCCTTGGCGCTCTCGGCGCACGCGGCGGTCGGGGTCGCGCGGCATCGTCGGCGAGCACGACGGAGTGGTCGTCGCCCTCGTCGCCGAGACCGACGCCGGCGCCCTCGCCTCGTCGGTCTCGGCCCGCATCGGTCGAGTGGCTCGCACGACGGTCGCGGGGGTCGGGCCGCTGGACGACGTGGCCGCTGTGCCGGCGGCGTTCACCGAGGCCGTCCGGACGGTCCGCGCGATGGTCGCGCTCGGTCACGCCGGAACCGGTGCGGCAGCCGCGGACCTGGGTTTCGCGGGTCTCGTCGTCGGCTCGGAGCCCGACGTGGGCGACTACGTGCGCCGGATCCTCGGGACCGCTGCTGGAGTACGACGCCGCGCGGGGCACCGATCTCGTGCGGGACCGTCGAGGCCTACTTCGCCGCGGGCGGCAGCCCGCGGCACACCGCGACCACACTGCACGTGCACGTCAACACCGTGGCGCAGCGGCTGGAACGCGTCGCGGCGCTGCTCGGTGCCACGTGGCAGCGCCCGGACCGGGCGCTCGAGCTCCAGCTCGCGCTGCGGCTGCGCCGCCTCATGCCCCGCTGACGCCGCCCTCGGTCTCGTCGAGCCGGCGCTCGATCGCGTCGACGACAGCCCGCGTCCCGTTCGGGGCGAAGACGGCCGAGTAGTGGTTGACGTCGACGAGCGGCGTGACCCGGATCGCGGCGGGCAGCCCTAGCGCGGCGATGCGACCCTCGTCGTAGAGCCCCTGGGCCTCGTTCTGCAGCCCCCGCGGTGCCCAGAGGAAGTCGGTCGGCACACCGGCGGCGACCGCGGTAGCGGCCGCCGCGTGCGTCTCCGGGTCGGCCAGGACGTCGGCACCGTCCGCACGGACGGCGTCGAGGACGCAGGAGCTGGCCCAGTCGCCCGGCGTCCGTCTCGACGAGGTCGTGCAGGGCATAGTGCCGCACCTCGGGCGCCTGCGGCCCGCCGAGCTCCGGGCCCAGTGCGGGATGCACCCGCCAGAAGTCGAGGTATGCCTCGGGGCTCGCGAAGCGCATGCTCAGCCGGGTCATGGCCGGTCCGATGACCGCCGTCAGGGCAGCGTCGATGTCGAACTCGGCCGGAGGCGGGAAGGCGAATCCCCCGTCGACGAGGACCGATCCGGCTACCCGCTCCGGAGCCCGTGCGCCGGCCAACGCCGTGACGAAGGCGCCCATCGAGTGGCCCACGAGGACCGGCCGCGCGCCGAACACGTCGGCGATCGCCAGCACGTCGGCGGCATGCGTCGCGGAGGCCGTAGGGCCCCGGCGCGGACCGGCTGTCGGCCCGCCCGCGCAGGTCCGGGGCGAGGAAGCGGACACTGCCCGGACCGCGCCGACGGAACAGCTCCTCGGCGACGCAGAGCCAGCTCAGCCCGTTCGCGGTGATCCCGTGGACGGCGAGGACGACCGGCGCTTGCGGACCGGGGTCGCCGACGCTCAGGTCGTGGATGTCGAGGCTTCCCTCGGGCAGCTCGATGCGGAACCCCCGGGACTCCAGCCCGTTGTCGGCCGGCGTGGCGTTCACGGTGTCTCCTTCTTCCGGATGAACAGCCGTCGCCCCGAGGCGAGGCCGGTCAGGCCGGCCGGCGCGAAGTAGACGACGATGATGAACAGCAGCCCCAGGATGAACAGCGGCTGGGACAGCACAGCACGCAGACCTTCGGGTAGTCCTGAGAACGCGGAGGTGCCCGACAGGTCGACGAGGCGCGCGTCCGCATACGTGTACAGGAACCCGCCGAGCACCGCGCCCCACCGCGAACCGGCGCCGCCGAGCACCACCATCACCAGCAGCGACAGGGTGAACTCCGGAGTGGTGATATGTGGGTTGGAGCCGCCGAGCACCACGGCGTGGACGACGCCGCCGAGGCCGCCGACGAACGCCCCGACGACCACGGCGAGGAGCTTGGTGCGGTAGGTGTCGATGCCGAGCACGGCGGCGCGGGGCTCGTTCTCGCGGACGGCCGCCATGGCGTGGCCCGCACGCGAGCGGATCAGCCACGTCACCGCACACCACGCGACGACGACGAATCCCAGGGCGAGCCAATAGCGGTACGGCGCGTTGGTGACACCCACGAACAGGTCGGGCACGCCGGTCCGCGGCAGGGCCTTGCCCTCCTCGCCACCCGTCAGGTCGCCCGGGTTGCGCAGCACGATGATCGACGCCGCCTGCGCGAAGGCCAGGGTCACCATGGCGAAGGCGATTCCGCCGACCCGCAAGGAGATCGCGCCGACCACCAGCGCCAGGAGCGTCGTCCCGGCGAGGGCGACGACGGCGGCCAGCCACAGCGGGAGCGACCACGACGTCATGGTCGTGGTGAGGAAGTAGCTGCCCGCCGCGACGAAGAGCGCGTGCCCGAAGCTGAGCAGGCCGGTCCGGCCGAACAGCACGTCGTAGCTCAGCGCGATCCCCGCCATGGTGAGGCAGACGGCGAGCAGCTGCAGGGAGCCCGGACCGTTGACCCGGTCGGGGAACAGTCCCGGGACCGTCTGCGGGACGTACGGCAGGTAGGCGAGGACCAGCAGGACAGGACGGCCGGCACGGCCTTGACCGCTCTCATGCGCGACCCGCCTCGATCGACGGGCGCCGGACGAGGAGGACCACGGCGAGGAGCAGGACGACGGACAGGTCGCCGACGCCGCTGGCGGCGTAGTAGTTCGCGAGCTGCTGGACCAGGCCGACGACGACGGCCGCGACGGCCGTGCCGACGAACGACCCCATCCCGCCGATGACGACGACGATGAACGCGAAGATCAGCAGGGACGCACCCTGCGCCGGGGAGACGCTGCCGGCGTAAGTGGCGTACAGGATGCCGGCCAGTCCTGCGGCGGCGCCGCCCATGGCGAAGACGACGGTGAAGGTGCTCTGCACGTCGATCCCCAGCGCCTCCACCATCGTCCGGTTCTCGACCCCGGCACGGATGACCAGGCCTAGGCGGGTGAAGCGCAGCAGCGCCAGGAGTCCGAGGAAGACGACGACGGCGACGCCGATGTAGAGGAACCGGTCGTTCGGGAAGCGCGCGCCGGCGACCTCGGTGGTCCCGGCCAGCCATGGCGGTTTCGTCGATCGGGTGCGGGTCGGAGCCCCAGATGCCTTGCACCGCAGCCGTCCCCGCCAGTGACAGGCCCACGGTGACGAGCACCTGCTGGATGTGCCGGCGGTAGAGCGGCCGGATGAGGACCACCTCGACGACGAGCCCGACGACGGCGCCCACGGCCGTGGCGACCAGGACCGCGAGGAGCAGCTCGACCCCCACCGGGACCGAGCTGGGCAGCGCGCCCATGGTGAGCCAGCCGGCATACGCGCCGGCGAGCATGAAGGCGCCGTGGGCGAAGTTGAGCACGCCCATCAGGCCGTAGATGAGGCTGAGCCCCGACGCCGCGAGGAAGTAGAGCGCCCCGAGGCCGAGCCCGGTGACGACGAGGAGGACGGCGGTGCTCATCGCCGAGCCCTCCCTGGGCCGGCGCAGCGACGACCCCGAGCAGCTCCCGGGTGAGGTCGGCGTCGGCCGAGCAGGGCGGCGGCGTCGCCACGGTGGACGACCCGTCCCGCGTCGAGGACGACGACGGTGTCCGCGATGCGCCGGACGAGCGGCAGGTTCTGCTCGACGAGGAGGATCGGCGTGGTCTCGGCCACCCGGGCCAGCACGTCGGCCACCTCGGTGACGAGCTTCGGTGCCAGGCCCTTGGTCGGCTCGTCGACGAGCAGGAGCACGTTGTCCCGCAACAGGACTCGCGCGAGGGCGACCATCTGCTGCTGGCCGCCGGACAGCGTGCCGGCCCGCTGCTTGCGACGGGCGACGAGGTCGGGGAACAGCTCGCCGACCACCGGGGCGCCGGTGCCGACGTCGCGGCCGACGAGCCGAAGGTTCTCGTCGACGGTCAGCCCGCCGAACACGTCGCGGTCCTCCGGGACGTAGCCGATGCCGCCCCGGACCAAGCCGGAACGTCTTGCCCCCTGGATGTCGTTCCCCTGCAAAGCGATCCGTCCCTTCCGCGGGGCGAGGCCGAGGATCGCCTTGAGGGTCGTGGTCTTGCCGACCCCGTTGCGGCCGAGCAGCGCGGTGACGCCGCGGGCCGGGACGTCGAACGAGACGCCCTGGAGGATGTGGGACCCGCCGTAGTGGACGTGGAGGTCCTCGACGGTGAGCACGGCGGCGCCGTGCGTCACAGGGCCTCGCCCAGGTACGCCTGCTGGACCCGCTCGTCGCCCGTGACCTCGTCCGCCGTGCCGACCGCGAGGAGCTGGCCGTGGTGCAGGACCGCGACCCGGTCGGCCAGCCCGAGCACGACATCCATGTGGTGCTCGACCATGGCGACGGCGACGCCGGCGTCGCGGACCTCGCCGATGATCGTGCTCAGCCCCTCGACGTCCTCGGCCGACACGCCCGCCATCGGCTCGTCGAGGAGCAGGACCTTCGGCTCCGACGGCCAGCGCCATGGCCAGCTCGAGCTTGCGACGGTCGCCGTGCGAGAGCCCGGCGGCCACCACCGAGCCCTTGCCGGCATACGAACTCGGTCGAGGAGCCCCTCCACCGTCGCCGCGTCACCGGCCCGGCGGACGAACCGCAGCGGACTCGACGGCGCCGCCGCGCGACGCCTGGAGCGCGAGCCGGACGTTCTCCGACGCCCGCAGCCCGTCGAACAGCGCCGAGGTCTGGAACGACCGCGCCAGTCCCAGCCGGGCCCGCCGCGTCGCCGACCGGCCGCGTGACGTCGCGTGCCGCCGAGCGTGACCCGCCGGTCGTCGGGCGCAGGACCCCGAGAGGATGTTGAGCAGCGACGACTTGCCGGCGCCGTTCGGGCCGATGATCCCGACCAGCTCGCCGCGGCGCGACGTCCAGGGTGACGTCGTCGAGGATCTGCGCGCCGCCGACGCGCCAGCCGATGCCCCCGCCGCGACCGCGGGACGGGACGGCGCTCGCTCACTTCATCGCGACCGCGGGCGGCGCCACGTCGGCCGGGGCGAGCGTCGCGACCAGCTGCGGCGTGAAGCCGGAGCCCTCCTTGACCAGCTTGGCGGTGAACATCGGCTGCAGCAGGGCGTGGTCCGCGGCGCGGATCTCCATGGCGCCCTTGGGCCCGGCGAACTTCCAGCCCTCGAGCGCGGTGACCATCTTGTCGACGTCGTCGCCGCCCTCGCTGCAGCGCCCGGACGACCATCTGCGCCGCGACGAAGCCGTCGTCGGTGAAGAGGTCGACGTCCTGGCCGCCCTTCTTCAGGCCGGCCGCGAGGGCCTGGTACTCGGGGTTGTCCGCGGCGCCGGCGAAGAAGTGCGAGAGGAACGAGATCTTGTCGCCGGCCTCGCCGAAGAGCGCGTGCGTGGGCTTGATGTCGAGGCCGGTGACCACCTTGGTCGTGGTGAACACGCCCTGCTGGGCGAGCGTCGTCCACATCTGGGTCGCGTTGGCGCCGGCCCAGGCGACGAAGAGCAGGTCCGGCGCCTGGCCCTTGACCTGGGTGGCGAACGGCGTGAAGTCGGTGGCGGCCGACGGGACCAGGACCGAGCTGACCGCGGCCCCCTTGGCGCCGAGGACCGCCTTGACGCCGGCCTCGTTGGCCTTGCCGAAGGCGCTGTCCTGCGCGAACACGGTGACCTTCTTGCCGGTGAGGTCGCCGACCATCGTGCCCGGCGGTCGCGATGTCCTGGTAGGTCTGGCGGCCCGAGCGGAAGGTGTACTTGTTCGCCCCGGTCACCGCGTCGGTCGCGGCCGGCCCGGAGATGAACAGGACCTTGTTGTCCTTGGCCAGCGGCGCGACCTGGAGCGCGACGCCGGACGCGGTCGAGCCGGCGATGATCTTGGCGCCGGCGCCGATCGCGGTCGTCGCGGCCGTGACCGCCTTGGCCGGGTCGCCCGCGTCGTCGGCCTCGGTCACCTCGACCGGGTGGCCGTTGACCGCGTTCGTGCCCTTGGTCGCGTAGTCGAGCCCGACCTTGAAGGACGCCTGGTACTGCGCTCCGTAGGCGGCGAGCGCACCGGTCTTGCTGTAGACCAGGCCGACCTTGTAGGGGGCGCCACCCGCCGTGGCGGAGCCGCCACCCTCGCTGGCCGGCGGGGCGCCGGGACTGCTCGCGCCGGGCGTGCCACAGGCCGCCAGCGCCACCACTGCGGTCATCGCCACGAACCCGCCCGCCAGCCGGGTGCTCCACTGCTTCGACATCCGTCGCTCCGACATGTCGTCCTCCCGCTCTGGTGGGCGGGGCACGCGTCGTCGCGTGCCCAGGGGCGCCTCACCCGGCTGGCCCGAAGGTATGCGCGTCGCCGGAGCGGGTTCATGGCGTGGCGAGACACAACGGCCGGGTCCGGATGTGGCGCAACGCCAACGGTCGCCGGACCTCGCCGGCTCCCGCCCGGCTCGGCTGGCAGCCGAGCGACTCGGCTCCCCGCATACCGGCAGCCGAGCCGCTCGGCTGGCAGCCGAGCCGAACGGATCCGGTCGGACGCGTCAGCTGAGGGCGGCGTGCAGGCGGTCGGCGATCGCGTCCGGGGTCAGGCCGATCTCCTCGAGCACCTCGCCGCGCGACGCGTGCGTGAGGAACCGCTTGGGGATCCCGTGCAGGTGCACCGGCACCGACAGCCCCGCGTCGCGGACCGCCGCCGTGACCTGGGAGCCCACGCCGCCGACGACGAGGTTGTCCTCGAGCACCGCGACGGCGCCGGCCGAGCGAGCCATCTCCACGAGGTCGTCCGGGACAGGGACGCACCACCGCGGGTCGACCACGCGGACCGAATGGCCCTGGGCGGCCAGCTTCTCGGCCACCGCCATGCCGGTGGTGGCCATCTCGCCGAGCCCCACGAGCAGCAGCTCGACCGCGTCGTCGGTGGACGGCTCGGCCAGCACGTCGACCGAACCGACCGAGCGCGACCGCCGGCAGCGGGGCCGGCGGGTTCTGCTTGGAGAACCGGATCACCGTCGGCCCGTCGTGGACGTCGACCGCCTCGCGCAGCGCGCGGCCCAGCTCGTCGGGGTCGCGCGGCGCGGTCAGCCGCAGCCCCGGAACCAGTCCGGTGATCGACATGTCCCACATGCCGTTGTGCGACGCCCCGTCGGTGCCCGTGATCCCGGCCCGGTCGAGCACGAACGTCACCCCGGCCCGGTGCAGCGCGCAGTCCATGAGCAGCTGGTCGAACGCCCGGTTGAGGAACGTCGCATACACGCAGACGACCGGGTGCATGCCGCCGAAGGCGAGCCCGGAGGCCATGGTCACGGCGTGCTGCTCGGCGATCCCGACGTCGAACACCCGGTCGGGGTGCCGCTCGGCGAACCGCTTGAGCCCCGTGGGGATGAGCATCGCGGCGGTGATGGCGACGACGTCGTCGCGCTCCCCCGCCACGTCGAGCAGCGCGTCGCTGAACTCGTCGGTCCAGATCCGGCCCTTGACCTGCAGCGGCAGGCCGGTCTCGGGGTTGATCCGCTCGACGGAGTGGAACCGGTCGGCGTCGTCGTTGCGGGCGTGGTCGTAGCCCTTGCCCTTCGTGGTCAGCACGTGCACGAGGACCGGGCCCTCGAACGCCTTGGCCCGGCGCAGCCCCGCCTCCACGGCCTCCTCGTCGTGACCGTCGATCGGGCCGAGGTACTTGAGGCCGAGGTCCTCGAAGAGGCCCTGCGGCGCGACCATGTCCTTGATGCCCTTCTTCATGCCGTGCAGCGCGCCGTAGACGACGCCGCCGACGACCGGCGTGCGGTTGAGCGTCTCGCGCCCCCAGCCGAGCACCGACTCGTACTTGCGCGTCGTCCGCAGGGTCGCCAGGTGGTCGGCGAGACCGCCGGTGGTCGGCGCATACGACCGCTCGTTGTCGTTGACGACGATGACCAGCGGGAGGTCCTTGTCGGCGGCGATGTTGTTGATGGCCTCCCACGCCATGCCGCCGGTGAGCGCGCCGTCCCCGATGACCGCGACGGTATGCCGGTCGCGCCGGCCGCTGAGGCGGCGGGCCTTGGCGATGCCGTCGGCCCACGACAGGGCGGTGGAGGCGTGCGAGTTCTCGACGACGTCGTGCTCCGACTCGTCGCGGCTGGGGTAGCCCGACAGGCCGCCCTTCATCCGCAGCCGGCCGAAGTCCTGCCGGCCGGTCAGCAGCTTGTGGACGTAGGACTGGTGCCCGGTGTCGAACACGATCGTGTCGTGCGGCGAGTCGAACACCCGGTGCAGGGCGATCGACAGCTCCACGACGCCGAGGTTGGGGCCGAGATGGCCGCCGGTCCGGGATACGGACGTGACGAGGAAGTCCCGGATCTCCTGCGCGAGCTCGTCGAGCTGGGACGGGTCGAGCGCCTTGACGGCATCGGGTCCGTCGATCGAGTCGAGCAGGGGCACGTAGGTCCTCCGGGGCTGGGGGTCGAGCCCGTCCACTGTAGTTCAGGATGGCTGTGACTCCCCTGAGGCGACGAGTCACCCGTGGCCGCGCACCACGACCCCGTCTGGCGCCTGCAGGACCGTGACCCTTCGGTCGGCCGTCAAGGAGTGATCGTGGTGCTCAGAGCCGAGGGATGAACTGCTTGCCCTGCAGCGCCTCCAGCAGCAGCGCGGCACTCCGCTTGGCGGCCACCAGCCGCAGTCCCTCGGCTTCGAGGTTGCCCATGATCTCGGTCAGCGCCTCGGTGGTGACGTGCGGGCCCAGCTCGACGCGGGCCTCGCGGTAGGCCTGCCGCATCGCGGCGATCTGGCCGTCGATGTGCCGGTCGGCGAGCCACGCCAGGGCGACCGGGTTCTTGCGCCAGCCGGCGTACAGCCGGTAGTCGGGCGGGCAGCTGTCCAGCAGCCACGCGACGGCCGGGATCTCCCAGCCCGGTGTGTGCGCCGGCGGGACACCCGGCGGCCAACCGGGTGGCAGGTGCGCGGACACGACCCCAGTCTCTCCCAGCCGTCCGGACCGTCGTCGCTCCCCTGGGACCGGAGCTATCGGTGCCAGGTCACGCCGTTCGCGTCGACGGTCCCGACCAGGTCCCGTTGGTGCACGAGCGTGTGATGTCGCTCGCAGAGCAGTGCGGCATTGGCCACGTCGGTCGGGCCGTCGCGGCTCCACCACCGCAGGTGGTGGACGTCGCACCAGGCCGCGTCCCGCGTACAGCTCGGGTAGGTGCAGTGCCGGTCCCGGTGGGCCACCGCTCGGCGCTGCGCGGGCGTGAACAGCCGTGCCGCGCGGCCGAGGTCGAGCACCTCGCTCCGCCCGCCGAGCACCATCGGGACCAGGTGGGCGTCGCAGGCCAGTCGCCGGACCGCCCCGGGTGACATACAGCTCTCCGGTCGCGGTCAGCCCGGCGCCCGCCACCCGCTCCTCGAGGTCCGCGAGCGGGATGGTGACGACGACCTGGGCCTTGGCACCTCCGGGCAGCGTCGTCCCGCCCGCCACGCCTCGGCCGATGACCTCGAGCAGGGCGTCGGCCCGCCGGCGCGCGGCCGGACGCAGGTCGGGCTCGCCGTCGGGCCCTGCCACCGGCCGCGACAGCGCGCCGACCGCGGAGTCGACGACCGCCGCCCCCTCAGGGTCGAGGAGCAGCCGGTATGCGGTCATCCCGGCCGGGCCCGGTCCGGACCACAGGGCCCGGGACTGCCGGAGCCGCTCCTCGTCGCGCTCGAGCCCGTTCGCCGCCCGGGTGAGCGCCGTCGCATACCGGACGGCTCGGGCGAGCTCGCGGTCGCCCAGACCCCGGCCGTCGGGTCCGTCGGACGCCGCGGCGCAGAGGATGGCCACGTCGCCCTCCAGCGTCGCCGGGTCGGCCACGTGCTTGACCTCGCGCACGAAGCCCGCGATCCGGGCCGCCGACCGCAGCGGGAGCGCGCCGCCGGCCACCGCCGCGCGCATCACGTCGCCGCCCGGCTCACGGGCCGAGCACGCGGTGACCACCGAGACCACCGATGCCACCCGCCGTGCGTCGGGGCGAGGGGCTTCGGCGCCCTGCCGGTCCACCAGCCAGTCCACGACCGACAGCCCCGACGTCTCGGCCGTCCCCCGCGACACCACTTCCGCCGTCACCGCGACCTCGAGCTGGTCCACCAGGGTCCGAAGGCGGCCGATCACGGCCAGCGACGCCGCCAGCCCGGACTCGCCGACGGCCCACGCGTCCTGCGTGACCGCCTTCTCGAGCGCGCGGGCCGCAGCGGTCAGCCCAGCCAGCAGCCCGGGCTCGTCCGGGACTGGGTCCGCCACCGAGATCGGTCCCGCGGACCGCGCGGCGGGCAGCGTCTTCCAGCGACCGATGTCGCTCAGACCCGCGCTCCCCGTGCCCTCCATGTCGACACGCTAGAACCGACCACCGACAGCCCAGTTCCCTGTCACGCCAGGGTGATCGGGCCTACCAGTTGGCCTCGGACGGCGCCTGCGGCAGCCGGCCCCAGCGGGGGTGGATGACGTAGACGGTGCCGCCCGAGTGCGGCACCCAGGCGTTCTCGAGCTGGTCACGCCGGTACGTCGTGCGCACCTGCGCGTCGTCCTTGATCAGGTGGGAGGCAGGGTCGTTGACCACGACGTCGCCAGACTGCGGTGAACCCGGCGACGACCATGAGGTGGCCGTTGGTGCCGTAGCCCGCGCCGTCGAGCTCGTCCTTCTCGAACGACACGGAGATGATCAGCGGGATCCCCGCGCGGATGAACTCCTCCGCCTCGGTGAAGCTGCGAAGCCGGGTGACGAACCCCTCGAGCCCGTACTCCGCCGCGTACGCCGTGTTGAACGGCCAGTTTCCGGCTCCGTCGTAGGTGTAGTCGAAGACGTTGCGCGCCGCGAAGTCCACCTCCGCGTCGACCGGCGGGGTGACCCAGGCCAGGTCTGCGCCCTGCGGGGCCGGTGCGCCAGTACTTCAGCACCATGGCGGTCGAGGTCGCCGAGCACCAGGCCTCGCCGCCGTTGTCCCACTGCGGGTAGTGACCCACGTGGATCTCCTGCGAGTACGGCGGGACGTCGAGGACGCGGCCGGCCGCGCGGCCGACCGGACTCACCGGCACGGTCGCCTCGTCGGGCAGGTTCGAGGCCATCGCCCCGAGCATCCGCACCACCGGGGTGTCGCTGCTGCCCGGCCGGGCGCAGCAGGTTCACCTGGAGCTGGTAGTCGCGGAGGCGATGCGGGTCGTATGCGTGGAACGTGTCGGTGTAGACCGTCGCCAGCGGGGTCTTCTGGCCGTCGACCGACGTGCGATGGATGGCGCCGCCGTCGTCGGGGTCCTTGGCGCACCAGCGACCCAGGACGTACCACCCGGACAGCGTCCCGGTCTCGTCGTGACCCCTGACGAGGATCTCCACCCAGGTCTGGCCGGGCGTCTCGACGTTCCACGACGCGATGAGCTCCTGCAGCCCGAACGGACATCGCGACGGTGGGTGAGAGCCAGGAGGCCTGCTCGTAGCTCACCGCCGCACCGCTCCCGAACGGGTCGCTGTAGGCGCGGGTAGCCGGTGGGCCGGCCGATGCGCAGACCTTCGCCGCGGACCACGGTGCCCTGCTGTTCACCGCGCAGGAACTGTGGACCCCACCACGACGTGTAGGTGATGTGGCGGTTGCCGCCGCTCGCTTGCACGGCGCGCGCCGTCATGGGCGGAAGCATGGTCGCCGCCGCCAGACCGACGCCGGAGGCCAGCAGCGTCCGGCGGGTCGGGTGCAGTGAGCTGGACATGCCGTCTCCTCGAAGTCAACGATTTCCGGTGGTCGGCAACCGACTGTAAACCTGTTCCGCCGCCGCCGTGGGGCCCCCGTGCTCAGCTCGCGACGAGCGACCGCAGGACGTACTGGAGGATGCCGCCGGCGCGGTAGTAGTCGGCCTCGCCCGGGGTGTCGATCCGCAGCACGGCGTCGAACTCCACGGAGTCCGAATCATCCTTGCTGGCAACGACTTTCACCGTACGCGGAGTGCTTCCGTCGTTGAGCGCGGTGATCCCCGAGATCGCGAAGGTCTCGGTCCCGTCGAGCCCCAGGGACTCGGCCGTCTCCCCCGCCGGGTACTGCAACGGCAGGACGCCCATCCCGATGAGGTTGGACCGGTGGATCCGCTCGTAGCTCTCGGCGATGACGGCCCGGACCCCGAGCAGCCGGGTGCCCTTGGCGGCCCAGTCGCGGGACGACCCGGAGCCGTACTCCTTGCCGGCGAGGATGACCAGCGGCACACCCGCGGCCTGGTAGGCGGCGGACGCGTCGTAGATCGTCGACTGCTCGCCACCGTCCTGGAAGTTGCGGGTGAAGCCGCCCTCGACCCCGTCGAGGAGGAGGTTCTTCAGCCGGATGTTGGCGAACGTCCCGCGGATCATCACCTCGTGGTTGCCGCGCCGCGAGCCGTAGGAGTTGAAGTCCTTGCGCTCGACGCCGTGGTCGGCGAGGTACTTGCCGGCGGGGCTGTCGGCCTTGATCGAGCCGGCGGGGCTGATGTGGTCGGTCGTCACCGAGTCGCCGAGCATCGGCCAGCACCCGCGCGCCGCTGATCTCCTCGACCGGCGTCGCGTCCATCGTCATGCCGTCGAAGTACGGGGGCTTGCGGACGTAGGTGGAGTCGTCCTCCCACTCGAAGGTGTCGCCCTCCGGCGTCGGCAGCGACGTCCAGCGCTCGTCACCGGCGAAGACGTCGGCGTAGTCGCGGGTGAACATCTCCTCGTCGATGGTCCGGGCGATGGTCTCCTCGACGTCCTGCGGCGACGGCCAGATGTCCTGGAGGAACACGTCGCTGCCGTCGGTGTCCTGCCCGAGGGGCTGGGACTCGAAGTCGAAGTCCATCGTCCCGGCCAACGCATACGCGATGACGAGCGGCGGGGAGGCGAGGTAGTTCATCTTGACGTCGGGGTTGATCCGGCCCTCGAAGTTGCGGTTGCCGGACAGCACCGAGACGACGGCGAGGTCGTTCTCCTGGACCGCGGCGGAGATCGCCTCGTCGAGCGGGCCGGAGTTGCCGATGCAGGTGGTGCAGCCGTAGCCGACGAGGTGGTAGCCGAGCTTCTCGAGGTAGGGCCACATGCCGGCCTTCTCGTAGTAGTTCGTCACGACCTTGGAGCCCGGAGCCATCGAGGTCTTGACCCACGGGGCGACGGACAGCCCGCGGTCGACGGCGTTCTTCGCCAGCATGGCGGCGGCCATCATCACCGACGGGTTGGAGGTGTTGGTGCACGAGGTGATCGAGGCGATCGACACGATGCCGTGGTCGATCTCGAACGAGGTGCCCTCGGCCGTCGTGACCGGGACCTGCTTCGACGGGCGCGAGAGACCGTTGCCCTCGTTCTGCGGCTTGGACCCGCCGTTCACGCCCTCGGGCGCGCCCTGCGGGGTGGGGTCGCTGGCCGGGAAGCTCGCCGCATACCCGGGGTCGCCCTCCTCGTGCGCGACGTAGGTCGGCAGGACCTTGCGGAAGGCGTCCTTGGCGTCGGTCAGCGCGATGCGGTCCTGGGGGCGCTTCGGGCCGGCGATCGACGGGACGACCGTCGACAGGTCGAGCTCGAGCCGCTCGGAGAACCGCGGCTCGACGCTGGGGTCGTGCCAGAGGCCCTGCTCCTTCGCGTACGCCTCGACGAGGGCCACCTGCTCGGTGGACCGGCCGGTGAGCCGCAGGTAGTCGAGGGTGACGTCGTCGATGGGGAAGATCGCGCAGGTCGAGCCGAACTCGGGGCTCATGTTGCCGATGGTGGCGCGGTTCGCGAGCGGGACCTGGGCGACGCCGTCGCCGTAGAACTCGACGAACTTGCCCACCACGCCGTGCTTGCGGAGCGTCTCGGTGATGGTGAGGACCACGTCGGTGGCGGTGGCGCCGGCCGGGATGGCGCCGGTCAGCCGGAACCCGACCACGCGCGGGATGAGCATCGACACCGGCTGGCCGAGCATGGCCGCCTCGGCCTCGATGCCGCCGACGCCCCAGCCGAGGACGCCGAGGCCGTTGACCATCGTCGTGTGCGAGTCGGTGCCGACGCAGGTGTCGGGGTAGGCGATGCCGTCGCGGACCATGACCGTGCGGGCGAGGTGCTCGATGTTGACCTGGTGGACGATGCCGGTGCCCGGGGGGACGACCTTGAAGTCGTCGAACGCCGTCTGGCCCCAGCGCAGGAACTGGTAGCGCTCGTGGTTGCGCTCGTACTCGAGCTCGACGTTGCGCTCGAACGCGTCGGCCCGGCCGAACACGTCGGTGATGACGGAGTGGTCGATGACCAGCTCGGCCGGGGACAGCGGGTTGATCTTGGTCGGGTCTCCCCCGAGGTCGACCATCGCCTCGCGCATCGTGGCGAGGTCGACGATGCACGGGACGCCGGTGAAGTCCTGCATGATCACGCGGGCCGGCGTGAACTGGATCTCGGTGTCGGGCTCGGCGTCCTCGTCCCACGCGCCGATCGCGCGGATGTGGTCGGCGGTGATGTTGGCGCCGTCCTCGGTGCGGAGCAGGTTCTCCAGCAGGACCTTGAGGCTGTACGGGAGGTTCTCGCTGCCCTCGACCGTGCTCAGCCGGTAGATCTCGTAGTCCGCCTCGCCGACCTGGAGCCGACCCTTCGCACCGAACGTGTCGACCGAGCTCATCCCGCGTCCTCTCTGACCAACTATCTTGACGTCAAGATATCTAACCACACCGGCGTACGCCAGTGCAGACCCTGGCCTCGGGTTCGAGCCTATGCCGTGCGTCCCGACCCGGCCTCGTGGAACGCCTCGCCGACTGTGCTCGGCAGCTAGTCGGTGGTCGGGGCAGAAATATCTGCCGAGACGTCGAACAACTGCCCGGTATGCGTCGGGCGGCCGTCGGCGCCTCGCCCTAGGTTGGGCCGATGGCCATCGACTCCTTGCGCCGACACCTCGACGGCTTCTACGACGAGGCGGTGTTCGGTGGACGGCCGCAGGCGGCGGACGCGGGGCTCACCGAGATCCGGCACGCCCAGGCCGTGCTCGACCTGGTGCGGGGCAAGCTGCTCCACGCCCGCCACCTCGCCGCGGCGGACAAGCCGGACGCGGTGCCCGAGGAGCTCGCCGCGTTCGAGTCCGCGGCCGACGGCTTCGCCGCCGTGGGCGACGAGCGCGGTCGCGGCGAGGCACTGCTGTGGCAGGGGCTCTACCACCAGGTCGTCCGCTCCGACTCGGAGACGGCGGCACCCCTGCTCGAGGCCGCCCGCGCCATCGCCGAGGCCGAGCGGGACGACCTCACCCTCTCCTACGCGGAACGGCACCTCGGCTTCCACGCCTGGGGGACCGGTCGCGACGCCGACGCCCGAGCGCACCTCGAGCGGTCGGTCGAGCTCCGCCGGGCGCTCGGGTGGTCGGCCGGTACGGCCGCCGCCCTGCTCGCCCTGGTGGAGTTCGACCAGACGCCACGACGACCCGGACCAGGCCGCACAGCACCTGGCCGAGGCCCGGACCCTGGCCGAGAGCGCCGACGCGCAGGGCGTCCTCGGCTGGATCGCGGCGATGGAGGCGGGCGACGGAGGGCTGAGCGCCCGAGGTCAGCGGTCCGCCGGGGCGAGGATCGCGATGCACTCGACGTGGTGGGTCATCGGGAACGCGTCGAACGCGCGCAGGGACTCCAGCCGGTACCCCGCCGCCGCCAGGTAGGCGACGTCCCGCGCCAGAGCCGCCGGGTCGCACGCGACGTAGGCGATCCGGCGCGGACCCAGCGCCGCGATGTCGCGCGTGACGTCGCGGCCGGCGCCGGTACGGGGCGGGTCGAGGACGACGAGGTCGGCGTGGATCTGCTGACGGACCAGCGGACGGACGACGCGGTCGACGCGTCCATGCCGCCATTCGACCTGCGGCCGGGACGGCGGTGTTGCGCATCCCGTCGACGACCGCGGGCCGGTGTCCCTCGACGGCGAGCACCGAGCCGGACGGGCCGACCGCGTCGGCCAGCGCGGCCGCGAAGAGGCCGGCACCCGCATACAGGTCGAGGACCAGCTCCCCCGGCTCGGGCCGCAGCGACTCGAGGACGTGCGACGACGAAGGTCGGGCGCCGCGCCGGGGTGGACCTGCCAGAACCCGCGCGCCCCGATGCGGAACTCCCCCGACCAGCCGGCGGTCGTCGACGCGCTGGACGACGGTGGAGGCGCGCCCGTCCGGCAGCGCAACCAGGACCGCGTCGGCCGGCTGCGTCGGCGGCGACCGCGTCGACCCCGGTGCAACCGGTCCAGGTCGTCGTCGAGGACACCGCTGTCGATGATCCGCTGGTCGGCGATCGAGGCAGTCGGCTACGGGACGATGTCGTGGGACCGGTGCCGGCGCAGCCCGGCGCGCCCGTCGTCGTCGACGGCGAACTCGACGCGCGACCGCCACCGCAGCCCCGCGTCGTCGCCCGGCAGCGCTTCCACCTCGACGTCGACCTCGAGGTTGGCCAGCCGCTGGAACTGCTCGCGGACCACCTCGGCCTTGAGCCGCCGCTGGTAGCGAGGTCGGCGTGCTGGAAGTCGCAGCCGCCGCATCGGCCCGGACCCGCATACGGGCAGGGCGGCTCGACCCGGTCCGGCGAGGCGTCGAGCACCTCGACCGCGTCGCCGCGGAGGAACCGGCTGTCGCTCGTCGCCCTCGGTGATGCGTGACCCGGACCCGTTCGCCGGGCAGCGCGTGCCGCACGAAGACGACGCGGCCGTCGAGCCGGGCGACGCAGTGTCCGCCGTGGGCGACCGGGCCGACCTCGACGACCGCCTCGGTCCCGACCAGGCTGGCGGTCGGTCAGCGGGGACCCCGGCGGACGGAGCCGACGACCGGACCGTCGAAGTCGTCGTCCTCCGCGCCCTCGGACGAGCGCAGCTGCCACGGGACGCTCGCGACCATGACGCCCGGGGTGAACAGCAGCCGGGCCTTGAGCCGCAGCGCGCTCTGGTTGTGCAGCACCTGCTCGTACCAGCGGCCGAGCACGTACTCGGGGATGTAGACGATGACGACGTCGCGCGGGTTGCCGGTCCGCAGCGAGTGCACGTACTCGATGATCGGCCGGGTGATCTCGCGGTAGGGCGAGGACAGGACCTTGAGCGGGACGGGGATCTCGCGCCGCGCCCACTCGGTGCGGAGCGTCTCGGTCTCCTCGGGGTCGACGTCGACGGTGATCGCCTCGAGGAACGTCGGCCGGGTCGCCCGGGCGTAGGCCACGGCCCGCATCGCCGGCTTGTGCAGCTTGGAGATCAGCACGATCGCGTGCACCCGGCTGGGCAGCAGCGGCGTCTCGTCCTCGTCGAGCTTCAGCTCGTCGGCCACCTGACGGTAGTGGCGGCGGATCCCCAGCATCAGCACGAAGAGCACGGCCATGGCGAGGATGGCGTAGCGCGCCCCCGCCTGGAACTTGGTGATGAGCACCACGAGCGAGGACGAGCCCGGACATCGCCGCGCCGACCGCGTTGATGACGCGCGCCCGCATCATCCGGGCGCGTTCCTTGGGGTCGGTCTCGGTCTTGAGGTGCCGGTTCCAGTGGCGGATCATCCCGCTCTGGCTCAGCGTGAACGAGACGAAGACGCCGACGATGTAGAGCTGGATCAGCGAGGTGACGACCGCCTGGTAGGCGGCGATCAGGGCGATCGCGGCCGCGGCGAGGATGAGGATGCCGTTGGAGAACGCCAGCCGGTCGCCCCGGGTGTGCAGCTGGCGGGGCAGGTAGCCGTCCTTGGCGAGGATCGACCCCAGCACCGGGAACCCGTTGAACGCGGTGTTGGCCGCGAGGATGAGGATGAGCCCGGTGACGATCGAGACGTAGAGCACGCCGGGGGTGAAGCTGCCGAAGACGGCGTGGGCCAGCTGGCCGAGCACGGTGTCCTGCGGGTGCTGGTCGATGTAGGCCTCGCCGACCGGCTGCCCGTTGAGGGCGAGCTGCTCGGCCGGCCGCTCGGCGATCTTGATGTCGGTCGCCCGCCCGAGCCCGATGATGGTGCTGAGCATGGTGATGGAGAGGACGCCCATCATCAGCAGGGTCGTCGCGGCGTTGGCGCTCTTGGGCTTCTTGAACGCCGGGACGCCGTTGGAGATCGCCTCCACGCCGGTGAGCGCGGCGCAGCCGGACGAGAAGGCCCGGAGCAGCAGGAAGGCGGTCGCGATGCCGACCATGGCCTCGTGGTCGCGGCTCGGGGATGAGCTCGAACTGGGCGCTCTCCGCCCTGCCCAGGTTCCCGGTGACCGCCTGGACCACGCCGACGACGCCCATCCCGACGATGCCGAGGATGAACGCGTACACCGGGACGGCGAAGGCCTTGCCGGACTCGCGGACCCCGCGCAGGTTCATCGCGGTGAGGAAGACGACCAGGCCGATGGCGACCTGCACCTCGTGGCCGCGCAGGCACGGGATCGCGGTCGCGGCGTTCTGCACCCCGGACGAGACCGAGACCGCGACGGTGAGGACGTAGTCGACGAGCAGGGCGCTGGCGACCGTCAGGCCGGCCTTGGGGCCGAGGTTGACCGTGGCCACCTCGTAGTCGCCGCCGCCGGACGGGTAGGCGTGGACGTTCTGCCGGTAGGACGCGACGACGACGACCATGACGAAGACGACCGCGAGGGCGATCTGCCACGAGTGCGTGACGACGAACGCGCCGCCGGCCAGGCCCAGCATGAGGAAGATCTCGTCGGGCGCATACGCCACGGACGAGAGCGCGTCGCTGGCGAAGATCGGGCAGGGCGAGACGCTTCGGCAGGAGGGTGTCGCCGAGCCGGTCGCTCCGCATGGCCCGGCCGAGGACGAGGCGCTTGAGAATGCGCCCGGAGTTCGCCACGCGCGCAACTGTATGACGCACGGACGCCTGCGCCAGTACCGCCGTCCCGCGTAGTAGCGTCTCGTGGCGTGCACTTCGTGATCATGGGCTGCGGCCGTGTCGGGTCCACCCTGGCCAAGAGCCTCAGCAAGCGGGGTCACGACGTCGCCATCATCGACGCGGAGCCCGCCGCGTTCCGCCGGCTCGGCAGCTCGTTCGAGGGCATGACCGTCACCGGGATCGGGTTCGACCGCGACACCCTCAAGGCGGCGCGGATCGACGAGGCGTATGCGTTCGCCGCGGTCTCCAGCGGTGACAACTCCAACATCCTCGCCGCGCGGGTCGCGCGCGAGACGTTCGGCGTCGAGCACGTCGCGGCGCGCATCTACGACCCGGGCCGCGCGATGGTCTACCAGCGGCTCGGGATCCCCACGGTGGCCACGGTTCGCTGGACCTCCGACCAGATGCTCCAGCTGCTCCTCCCCCAGGGCTCGGTGCCGGCGCTGACCGACCCGAGCGGCCGCGTCGTCGTGGCGCAGGTGCCGCTGGCCCGCACGTGGGTCGGGCGCCGCCTCACCGAGGTCGAGTCCGTCACCGGTTCGCGGATCGCGTTCATCACCCGGCTGGGCGACGGCCTGATCCCCGGCCCGGACACGGTGTTCCAGGACGGCGACCAGATCCACGTCGTGGCGGCGATCGACGACCTCGGCCGGATCGAGAAGGTCTTCGACCAGCCGCCGCCGGCGCACTGACGCGTCGAACTAGGGATCGACGAGGGATCAGGTATGCGAGTCGTCATCACCGGAGCGGGCAGCGTCGGGCGGTCCATCGCCCGGGAGCTGCTCCACAACGGTCACCAGGTGCTGCTCATCGACAAGGACGCCGACGACGTGCAGGCGTCCCGGGTCCCCGACGCGGCGTGGCTGCTGGCCGACGCCTGCGAGATCGCGGTGCTCGAGGAGGCCAAGGTCCACGAGTGCGACGTCGTCGTCGCCGCGACCGGTGACGACAAGGCCAACCTCGTCGTCTCGCTGCTGTCGAAGACCGAGTTCGGGGTGCCCCGCACCGTGGCGCGGGTCAACAACCCCAAGAACGAGTGGATGTTCGACGAGTCCTGGGGCGTCGACGTCGCCGTCTCGACGCCGCGCCTCATGACGGCCCTCGTCGAGGAGGCCGTCAGCGTCGGCGACCTGGTGCGGATCTTCCAGTTCCAGCAGGCCAAGGCGTCGATGGTCGAGCTGACGATGCCGGGCGAGAGCCCCTACATCGGCAAGCGGATCGCCGAGATCGAGTGGCCGGACGACACGGTGCTGGTCGGCATCATCCGTGACGACCGGCCGATCGCCCCCAGCCGCGACGACGCGGTCGAGGCGCACGACGAGCTGCTGTTCATCACGACGCCGGACAACGAGGACGTCCTCGAGCAGATGCTCTCCCCCGGCGCCCGCCCTCCGCGCAGCGACGACTGACCGCTCCGGCTGAGCGGCCCGTCGTCGCTTCGCGACGAATGACGACAGAAGTTGTCCGGCTTGCGGGGACGGCAGTGAGCCACGGGCGACAGACGCCGTCAGGCGTGGGCTGGCGGCGCTGCGGCGTCGACGGACGCTGGTGGCGACTGAGGCTCGGTTCGTGGCGTTTCACCCCGATCCGACCGGAGCGACTACGCCGAGCGTCAGGCGGTGACGGCCTCCGTCGGGGGCGTCGAGCGGGGTGTTGCCGCGCAGCAGCAGCAGCCCGATGACGAGCACGGCCAGCAGGTATGCCGGCCAGCCCAGGGCGATCTTCGCGACGCCGAGGGCGGCGACCTGGCCGCCGAGGTAGAGCGGCACCATCACCGCCAGCCGGATCACGTCGAGCACGACGATCACCCAGCCGACCCGGCTGGCCACGCGGACGACGCCCTCGTGTCGTCGCCAGCCGGTCAGCAGCTCGCTGACGGCGGCCTCGTCGGCCTGGGCCCGGGCGACGGACTCGGGGTCCTGGGGTGCGCCGCTTCTTCGACGACGCCTTGAGCCGGTTGGTCGCCTCGGAGAGCTCCGGGTCGGCGGCCGCGATGAGGAACCCGAACAGCGGCCACCGGATCGAGGTTGGTGACCGCGAAGACCAGCCCGACGGCGGCGGTCTGGATCATGCCCGGCAGGAAGGCGTCCTCGGCCCGACCCGACCGCAGGGCGAAGAACGCCGCGACGGCCACCGCGATCGCCGCATACAGGAGGAACCGCAGGGTCTCCTTGCGGAGCAGCCGCAGCACGCCGAGGACGACGAGCGCCGCGCCGGCGGCGATCACCGCCGTGCCGCACGTCCTGGGTGACCGTCCAGAGGACGACGAACGCGATCGGTCGGGATCGCCGACTCCAGGGCGCCGCGCCAGCCGCCGATCGCGGCGCTCAGCCGGGCGCGGAGCAGCTCCTCGACCGTGACGTAGGCCGCTGCCCCGCCGATGCGGGGGGCTCAGCCACTCTTGGGGACGATCGTGTAGAAGGGGTTGAACATCGTCGGGATGCCGCGGTAGTAGGACACGCGGCCACTGGCCTTGAGCTGGACCCCGGCGGTGATGCCGGCGATCTCGCGGCGGCCGAGCCAGACGAGGTGCAGCGGCCGGCTGCCGTCGTAGATCTCCACGACCAGCGCGGGGACGTCGGCCCGCGGCCGGAGGGTGACGGAGCGGACGGTCCCACAGACGTCGGCGCTGCTCGCGGTTGGCAGGTCGCAGATCGGGGTGGCGCCCTGCCGGTCGGTCTCCTCGCGCAGCTCCTGCGGCCTCGTCCTCCTTGGAGGACCGGGTGAGCCGGTCGGCCAGCTTGGCGAACATGCCCCGCGGCTCCTCGCGACGGGCGGAGACGGGGGTCGTGCTCTCGATGCCCATGGTCATCGCACCTCGGTGATCTCTGGTCCGCGCTCGAACGGTCTCAGGTCATCGGCGCTGCGCGAGGCCGCCTCCGACTCATCATCGCTCGGCGGGTCCTCGGCCGGGTCGTCATCCGGCGCGAGCGGGGACCCGAAGGGGTAGGGCTTCGCGCGGCGGCCGGGCCTCGTCGTCGCGGACGACGACGGTGCTGCGGACGATCTCGACGAGCGGGGACGCCTTGGTCGGCGTCGGTCGCGGCCGGCCCGCTGATGACGGCGCGCAGGAACCAGCGCGGCCCGTCGACGCCCATGAACCGGACGACGTTCTCCTGCTTGCCGGCCGTCGGGACCCTGCATGGGGATGGTCGCCGCGAGCTCGCGGCCGAGCGGCCCGTCCACGACCTCGGCCTTCCCGCCCTGGGCGGTGATGCTGTCGGCGATCTCGGTGCGGATGTCGCTCCACACGCCGAGCGTCCGCGGAGCGGCGAAGACCTGGAGCTGGACGCTGGAGTCGCCGATCAGCGCGTGCGCGCTCAGGACGGTCTGCTGCTCCTGGTCCAGCTCGAGGCGCAGCTGCATCCCGTCGACGGGGGTGATCCGCAGGGCGCCGAGGTCGATGCGCTCGACCTCGTCGTCGCCACCTCGGAGCGTCGAACGGACCGCGGGTGCGGTTGTAGCCGCTCCTCGCCGTCAGCCGCGTCGTCGGCGTCGGCCGCGACCTCGAGTCGTCGAGCTCCACGCTCGTCGGTCTCGCCGAGCTCGTCGACCTGGTCGACGGGGTCGTCCTTGCGCCCTCGGCGGAAGATTGCCACGGTTCTCGCGTCCTTCGTCTGTCTCTACGGTCGTCAACGGCCTGCGGCGTCTCGCGTATGCCGGCGCTCAGGTCTCGCGCGGCCCGAAGCCGCCGCTCGCTCCGTGCCCAGTCTCCCCCCGCGAGCTGCTCCGGGAGCGAATCCGCCTCCACGAACGTCCACCTCGGCGACCCGCTGGACCACGAGCTGCGCGATCCGGTCTCCGCGGTGCACCTCGAACGGCTCGTGGGGGTCGAGGTTGACGAGGTTGACGAGGATCTCGCCGCGGTAGCCCGCGTCGATGGTGCCCGGCGCGTTGACGATGGTGATCCCGTGCCGGGCCGCCAGCCCGGACCGCGGGTGGGTGAAGCCGCATACCCCTCCGGCAGGGCGATCGCGAGGCCGGTGGGGACGAGCGATGCGCTGGCCCGGCGCCAGGGTGACGTCGACGCGGGACACGAGGTCGGCGCCGGCGTCGCCCGGGGTGGGCGTAGGCGGGCAGCGGCAGGCCGGGGTCGAGCCGGCGCATCTGGAGGACGACGCGGTCAGGGCCGACCCCCGGTGAGGAGGTCGGCCCTGGTCGTGTCGGGCTGCGGCGGTGGCCGCCGGAGGCGTCGGTCAAGCCGCGCACTCGCGGCAGACCATCTTGCCGCCCTTGTCGCTCGCCAGCTGGCTGCGGTGGTGCACCAAGTAGCACTCGGTGCAGGTGAACTCGTCGGCCTGCCGGGGGATGACCCGGACCGACAGCTCCTCGCCGGAGAGGTCGGCGCCGGGCAGCTCGAAGCCCTCGGCCTGCTCGGTCTCGTCCACGTCGACGCTCGACGCGGACTTGTCGACGCGCCGGGCCTTGAGCTCCTCGATCGAGTCCTCGGAGAGGTCGTCGTCGGTCTTGCGCGGGGCGTCGTAGTCAGTCGCCATGGGGTGTGTCGCTCCTGCGGTACGTGGTGGTCAGTTCGTGTGGTGTCGTCGCGCGATGTGGGGTGGAGTCGCTGGTCGGTTGCTCGTCGTCGAGGAGACCGTGGTGGATCACTGATGGCGGGCCGGTTCGTCGACGTCGACGGCTCCCGCTGGGGCGGCGTCTCGGACCCGACGTGGTGTCAGCCGTGTCGTGCTCCGATGTAACGCAGCGGCCCTCTCGTTTGTGCCCGGATCTGTGCGTCTTCGTCGCCGGACCCCGGTCCGGTTGCGGGCGGCGGGCGGAACCCGCGCGCGGATTGTGCCCTACAAACGCGCGACGTCACCCTGCGTCCTGAATAGTCGGGCATGTCGCGCGGCGTCGGCGAGTGCGGGGCCCCGGTCCCGATCTTGGGCGGGTGCAGACCGCGGCTTGGCCCGGCCTTGACCATTCGTGTGGCTGACTCTGAGCGGGCTCGGACGGACTCGTTGCCCAGCAACGCGTCACCCGGGCTCAACCTTGCGACAGCCCGCCCGTAACCTGTCCCCCGTAACGTCGTGAGCGGTGCCCCCGGCGGGGCACCACCAGACCTCGCCAGAAGCTCCAGTCCACCCGAACCGACTCGAACGAACGGACGAGACCCAGCCACCCAGCGCGCGCCCAGGAGGTGCCGGATGACCGAGTTCCACGCCCAGCTACGAGCCCGAGCGCTCGAAGCCGTCAACGACCTCACCGCCGCCCAGGAGTCCGGTGACGACTACTCCGTCGAGGTCCACCGCGCCGACCTGGAGAACATCGCCCGCATCGCGCGCGAGCACGGCGTCTCCCTGCCCGAGCTGGACGAGCTGGGCCTCTTCGCCGCCTGACGCCGAGGCTGCCAGCCGAGCCCGTCGAGGACGGCGAGCAGCTGGCGCCTGCACGCGGGGGTTCCCCGCCACGGTCATCGCCGACGACGGCGGTCCGCCCTGCGGTCCCGTAGAGGACGCCGCCCGCCTCGGTGATGATCAGCCAGCCGGCCGCCATGTCCCACGGGTTGAGCCCGGCCTCGTAGAAGCCGTCCAGCCGGCCGCAGGCCACCGAGCACAGGTCGAGGGCGGCACTGCCGATCCGGCGGATGTCGCGGACCTGCGGCAGCACCTCGAGCAGCGTCTGGCCCTGCTTGCGCCGGCCCTCGCGGCAGGTAGCCGAAGCCGGTGCCGACCAGCGCGCCGGACAGGTCGTCGACCGAGCCGACCGCGAGCGGCGTCCGGTCCCGGGGCTCGGGTCGGTCGTCCCAGCCGTGCTCGTATGCGCCGGAGCCGACCGCCGCGTGGTAGACGCGGCGCAGCGCCGGGTCGGCGACCGCCCCGGCGAGCGACCCGCCACTCCCCCGGGACCTTCGGGTTCCCGGTCGCGGCGGCGACGGAGACCGCATACGCGGGGATGTCGTAGAGGTAGTTGACGGTGCCGTCGATGGGGTCGACGACCCAGGTGATGCCGGAGCGTCCCGCGCTGGTCGTCACCCTCCTCGCCGAGGATCGCGTCGTCGGGGCGCTCCGCGAGCAGCAGGCCCCGGATGAGCTCCTCGGCGCGGGTGTCCATGATCGTGACGATGTCGGTGGGCGACGACTTGGTCGCCGACGCCTCGACGAGGCGTGGCCGTTCGTCGACGACCAGCCGGCCGGCCGCGACGGCGACCCGGGCGGCGAGGTCCTCCAGGGCGGCGAGGTCGATGCCCGTCGGGCACGGCTCGGCTCGCTCATCAGTCGCTCCCGCAGAGGGCCGGACGCGCCTGCGCGCAGGTTGGGGCAGCAGCCGGCCGGGCAGACCGAGGGGCGGACGCCGGGCCCGGCGGGCACCACCGCTCACCGCGGGCCTCGGCGGCGCGCTCCTCGAGCGAGGTCGACGAGGCCGGCGACGAAGGCCTCGTCGACGCCGACCGTGGGTACCCGGACCAGCCGACGCCCAGCCGCTCGGCGGTCTCGGCCGCCTCGGTGTCGAGGTCGTAGGCGACCTCCATGTGGTCGGAGACGAAGCCGACCGGTGCGAGGACGACGACCCGGCGGCCCTCGGCGGCCAGCTCCTCGAGGCGGTCGTTGACGTCGGGTTCGAGCCAGGGCTGGGTCGGCGGCCCGGACCGGGAGCAGTAGACGACCTCGGGCGCGAGGTCGCGGCCGAGCTCGCGCTGCACCTGGTCGACGACCTGGTGGGCGAGCGCGTGGTGCTGCTCCTGGTAGAGCCGGCCCTCGCCGTCGCCCGGCCCGGACGTCTCGTCCATCGTGTCGGGGATCGAGTGGGTGACGAAGAGCAGGGCGAGCTCGGCGTCGGGCACGTCGGCCAGCGAGCCGGAGCGCGTCGACGACGAGGCGGGCGTTGGGACCGACGAAGGCGGGCCGCAACGCATACGGGCCGATCTTGTCGATCTCGAGGACCAGGCCGCCTCGCTGCCCTCGGCGAAGGCGTCGGCGAGGTTCTCGCGGTACTGGCGGCAGGAGGAGTACGACGAGTAGGCGCTGGTCGTGACGACGACGAGCCGGTGCAGCCCGCGGGCGGCGGCGTCCCGGAAGCGCGTCGGCGAGGAACGGCGGTGAGTTGCGGTTGCCCCAGAGGACGGGGACCTCGATCTCGCGCTCCTTCAGCTCGGCCTCGAGGGCGGCGATGAGGGCGCGGTTCTGGTCGTTGATCGGGCTGCGGCCGCCGAACAGCTCGTAGTGGTGGGCGACGTCCTGGAGCCGGTCGTCCGGGATGCCGCGGCCGGCGGTGACCCGGCGCAGGAACGGCATGACCTCGTCCGGCGCCTCCGGGCCGCCGAACGACAGGAGCAGGACCGCGTCGTAGGGCGCCAGCGCCTCGGACGTCATCGGGGGTCGCCCGAGTCGGAACGGTTGCGGCGCGTTGAGGTGGAGCACGATCGCCACCATACGGATGCCGAACACCAGCGCGGCGGCCCCCCAGACGACGAACGGGGAGATGAACCCGACCTCGTAGGCGACGACGACGATCGTCGAGCCGAGCAGCGCCGGCAAGCGCGTACAGCTCGCGCCGCAGCACCTCGGGAACCTGGCCGGCCAGGACGTCGCGCAGGGCGCCGCCGCCCGACCGCGGTGAGCGTGCCGACGATGATCGCGGCGAGCGGGGGTATGCCGGGCATGGCCAGGGCGATGAGGGCACCGCCGACGGCGAAGACGGCGAGCCCGACCGCGTCGAGCACCTTGACCAGGCGGGAGAGCCGCTCGACGCCCGGGTGGTAGACGAAGGTGACCAGGCCGGCGGTGAGGGCGGCGGCGATGAGCCGCCAGTCGCTGATCCCGACCGGCGGGATGGCGCCGATGAGCAGGTCGCGCAGGACGCCGCCGCCGAGGGCCGTGGCACCGGCGAGGACGAGCACGCCGAAGAGGTCGAGCCGCTTGCGGACCGCGACCAGGCCGCCGGACAGCCCGAACGCGAACACGCCGAGGAGGTCGAGCAGCAGCGGCGAGACGACGGGGTTGGTCGGCATGGCGGCGCCCACGCTACCCGGCGATTCGGCTCTCCGCACGTCCCGGGCGGCGGCGTGGCACTGTCGGCCGCACCGGGTCGCATGGCAGAGTCGAGCCCCAGGAAGCAGGCGGAGGTCCCTGGTAGGCGGCGTGAGTGGTCAGGAGTTCGAGATGCAGGACCTGAGACTCATCGGCGTGCAGGAGGACGGCCAGCATCTGCTGCTCGCGGGGCCCGACGGGACGCAGTTACCGGTTGGCGCTGGACGAGCCGCTGCGGCCGCGGCTGCGCCACGACCGGCCACGGCTGGGACAGCTCCAGATCGAGATCGACGGCGGTATGCGTCCGCGCGAGGTCCAGTCGCTGATCCGGGCCGGAGCGACGGCCGAGGAGGTGGCCGACCGGTCCGGGTGGACGGTGGAGAAGGTCCGCCGCTACGAGGGGGCGATCCTCGCCGAGCGGGTCCACGTCGCGGACCAGGCCCGGCTGGTCCGGGTCCGGTTCGCGGGGCGGCGCCCGGGGTCGACCGCGCCGACGCTGCAGGGTCGCGTGGCGCAGCGGATGCGGGAGCGTGGCGTGGACGCCGACGCCGAGCGTGTGGGACGCGTGGCGCGGCATCGAGGAGACGCTCTGGACCGTCGTGCTCGACGTTCGCGGCCGGCGGCCGGCAGCGGCAGGCGGCCTGGGCCTACGACCCGGTGCTGCGCACCGTCGAGGCCGGCGACGACGAGGCCCGCTGGCTCAGCGCCGACGAGCCGGCGTCGATGGGTCCGCTGCCGACGACGACGCCGCGCGTGACGAACGTCTACGACGTCGAGGCCGAGGGCGGCGTGGCCGCCTCGACGCGGCGCGCCGCTGCGGCCGCGCGAGCCGGCGCGCGAGGAGGAGCCGCTGGACCTCATGACGGCCATGCGCCAGCGCACCACGGTCGGGCGGCGTTCCGGTCGGCGGCGCGCGGCGTCGGCCGAGCCGGCTCGCCAGCGAGACGACGCCCGCCTTGCCCATCGAGACCGAGCCGAGGCGGCGCCCGTCGAGGTGGAGGCGGGCCCGGTCGGAGGACTCCGAGGCGCCGGTCGAGCGCCGCCGTGGAGCGGCGAGGCGTCGAGGACCTGCTCGAGCCGCGTCGGAGGCGGTCGCCGAGACCGGACGACCGATGAGGTTCTCGACGACGCGAGTCCGAGCGCCGTGGAGCCCGAGGACGACGAGCCGGTGCTCGAACCGGCGGGAGCGGAGGTCGCCGCCGCTGGACGAGCCCGTCGACGAGGCCGACGACTGGACGTCGACGAGGACGCGGACGACGCCGGACGACGACCTGGCGACGACCGGCCGACGACCTGGACGACGAGCCGGCGGACCGCGTCGAGCCCGAGGCCGACGAGGACGTCGACGAACCCGCTGGCCCGGCGGCCAAGAAGGCGCCGAGCCGGCGCAAGCAGCGGCCGTCGGTCCCCTCGTGGGACGACATCATGTTCGGCGCCAAGCGCGACTGAGTCCCGGCCGGACAGCCGCGACTGACTGACCGCACCGTCAGGCGTAGCGGTCGGACCGGCGGATCAGCCGCAACGACTGACGCACAGTGTCCAGTCGTTGCGGATCGCGGCGGCGGCACCGGGCAGACGTCGAGCCCGAACGGCAGCATGTCCGGGGACAGGGCCGCCGCCCGGGCGGCGTGCGAGGTCATCCGGCGCATGTGGTGCCGACGGCAGAGCACCTCGTACTCGACGAGTCCGGACGCCGCCGGGCCAGTGTCGCCGACGACGACCTGCTCGCCCTCGACGACCATGACGCCGTCGAGGACTCGGGCGTTGTGGGTGGCCCGGCGTCCGCACCAGCACAGCGCCTCGACCTGGAGCTCCTGGACCCGGTCGGCCAGCTCGATGAGCCGCTGCGAACCGGGGAAGAGGGTGGCCCGGAAGTCCGCGGTGATCCCGAAGGCGAAGACGTCCAGGCCCATCTCGTCGACCAGCCGGGCCAGCTGCTCGACCTGCGCCGGCGTGTAGAACTGCGCCTCGTCGCAGATGAGGTAGTCCACCCGCCCGCCGGCGGTGGCCATCTCGACGACCTCCTCCCAGAGGTCGAGGTCGTCGGTCACCTCACGGGCCGGGGTGGACAGCCCGAGCCGCGACGAGAGGACCGCCGTCCCGGCGCGGTCGAGCTTGGTGAAGATGACCCCGGCGCGGCCACGGGCGGCGTGGTTGTGGTGCATCTGCAGCGCCAGCGTCGACTTCCCGCAGTCCATCGTGCCGTTGAAGAAGACGAGCTCTGCCACGGCCGGTCACTCTAGTCGGTCCGGGGTCGACCGAGCGCGGGACTCGTCGGGCCGGGACGGTGACGAGCGGGATGCCCGCTCCTCGTCGGTGACCGAACCGTGGAAGCCGCGCAGCCGCAGCAGCTCGGGTCGCATCCGGACCGAGTCGACGACGGCGCCGTCGTCCAGCATGACGACGAGCGACGTCCCCGATGCGGTCCAGCACCTCGGCGCGCACCGCTCCCGAACCACCCGCCGTCGACCAGCTCGTCCCGGGTACCCACCCAGGCCCGGTCCCCCAGCCGCTCCCGCCACCGGCCGACGACCAGGCGTCCGGTGACGTGCCCGGCGCGAGGTAGAGCTGGGTGCCCGGGGCTCGCCCGGCCACGTGGCGCACGCCGGTCAGCAGGTCCCGCTCGACCGCGAGGTCGACCCGGTGACCGAACGGCACGTCGACCATGCCGTGGTCGGCGGTGACGTGGATCGCCGTGCCGGCCGGGACCCGGGCGGCCAGCGAGGCCAGGTGGCGGTCGATCGACTCGAGCTCGTCGACCCACTCCCACGACGCCGGCCCGTGCACGTGCCCGACCTTGTCGAGCTCGCCCCAGTAGAGGTAGACGAGCGCCCGCGGCGAGGCCTGCACGGCGTCGACCGCCGCCGAGACCCGGTCGGCCAACGACGAGGCCGCCCGGAACCGGCCACCGCGCAGCGCCGCGTTGGTCAGGCCCGACCCGTCGAAGAACCCCGGCCCGATCCGGGTCACGTCGATGCCCTCGAGGAGCGACCTCCTGGAACACCGTCGAGGTGGGCTGCCACCGGAACGGGTCGGGCCCGTTCTCCCAGGACAGCTCGTTGAAGACCCGGTCGCGGTCGCGGGTCGAGGACCTCGTACCCCACCAGCCCGTGGTCGCCCGGCGGGGTCCCCGTCCCGAACGAGCCCATCGAGGTGGCCGTCGTCGAGGGGAAGCCGCAGTCCAGCCGGAGACGTCGAGTCGAGGTGGGCGCGCAGGAACGGCGCGTGGCCCGAGCGCCGCACCAGCTGCGTCGTAGCCCAGCCCGTCGACGAGCACGACCACCGCCCGCTCGGCCGGCCCGAGCCCCAGGTCCGGGCACCGTCGCATACCGGCTCGACCCGAGGCTGCGCGCGACGGCGGGCAGCAGCGAGACGAGCGTGCTCCGACGCGTAGTCCGGGGCCGCCGGGAGCACGCGCGCGGGCCGGACGGTCAGGAGCCGGACGGCGGGTCCGCCGATGGAACCGGACAGGGTCCGGGCGAAGCGCAGCGCGTCGGTGAGCGCGCGGTCGCCGTCGGCGTCGGCGCTGATCCGCAGCGAGATGTCGTCGGAGGCGACGGTGCCCTCGAAGCCGTGGTCGGCGTCGCAGTCGGGGTCGCCGCAGGTGGCCGGGACGATGTCGATCCGGGCGACCGCCCCCCAGCCGATGGTCAGGGTGATCTCGCGGCCGAGCGTGCCGGGCACGTAGGTGTCGGGTGAGCTGACGACGTGGGTGAGCATGACGCCGCGGACCGAGCTGAGCGGGACCGTCTCGCTGGTCGCCGTCGCGACCGGCAGGCTGGCGTCGCCCTCGACGCCGGTGCCGCCCTCGTGGTCGTCGGCGTGGGCGATGACCAGCCGGGTCGGGGTCATCGCGAGGACGGTGATGTGGCGCCGGACGGCGTCCTGGTCGAACGTCGTCTCCTGGTGCACGAGGTGGGCGACGACCGCGTCCGGGCCGAGCGCGGACTCGACGACGTCCGCGACCAGCGCCGGGTAGTAGCCCGCGCGCTCGATGGCGGCCGTGAGGTCGGCGGGCAGCACCGGCGCCGACCGCGTGTCGCGTGGAGTGGCCATATCAGCATCCTTGCACTTCGGGGCTCGACGACCGTCCGGACGACCTCCCGGCGAGCCTCCCGGAGACGCACGGCCCGCACCCGCTAGCCTCGATCGGGTGACCTCGTCACACCGCCCCGGACCGACGCGGGTGCTCGTCATCGTCCCCGCGTGGAACGAGGAGGCGACGCTCGCCGCGGTGGTCGAGGAGACCCGTGCGCGCCCTCCTCGAGGCCGGGGTCGCCGCCGACCTCCTCGTCGTCGACGACGGCTCGGACGACGCCACCGGGGCGGTCGCCGAGGCCTCCGGCGCGCTCGTCGCGCACCTCGCCGTCAACCTCGGCGTCGGCGGCGCCATGCGCACCGGGTACCGGTACGCGCAACGGCACGGGTATGCGGCGACGGTCCAGGTCGACGCCGACGGGCAGCACAACCCCGCCGACATCCCGGCCCTGCTCAGCGGCCTCGCCGAGGGCGCGGACATCGTCATCGGCGCCCGGATCGCCGGCGACGGGGCCTACCTGGCCCGCGGGCCCGCGCCGCTGGGCGATGAGCATGCTGTCGAGCACGATCTCCCGCATCGCGCATACCCGCCTGACCGACACGACCTCCGGGTTCAAGGCGTGCGGGCCGCGGGCCATCGAGCTGTTCGCCCGGTCCTACCCCGCGGAGTACCTCGGCGACACCGTCGAGTCCCTCGTCGTGGCGGCCCGGTCGCAGCTGGTGATCCGGGAGGTGGGCATCGTCATGCGGCCGCGGGCCGGCGGCCAGCCGTCGCACGGTCCGGCCCGGTCGGCGGCGTTCCTCGGCCGCGCGGTGCTCGCGCTCGGACTGGCGCTCACGCGTCCGCGACCGGAGCTGCGGGGACGGCCCGGCGGTACGAGGAGCTGGACGCATGATGCTCCTGTCGCAGAGCGGCTACCCGTTCGCGCTCGTGGTCGCCGCGCTGCTGCTCATCGCCCTGTTCTGGCTGCTGCGGACCCAGCGGCTGCGGGAGAAGTACAGCGTCCTGTGGTTCGCGGTGATCGTCGGCGTGGTGCTGCTGACCTTCATCCCGGCGATCACCGGCTGGCTCACCGCCCTGGCCGGCGTCACCACGCCGATCAACCTGGTCTTCATCCTCGCGTTCCTCGTCCTGCTGGTGGTCTGCATCCAGCTGAGCATCGAGATCTCCACGCTCGAGGAGTCCGCGCGGACGGTCGCCGAGGAGGTGGCGCTGCTGCGCCTGGAGCTGGACGCCGCACGCAGGCCCGGCAGGACGCCGGACGCGAGCCGGACCCCCCGGACGAGTAGCCGGTTCGTGCTCTGAACCGCATGTGGAGCCGTTGGCCGGTCGTGCTCTGAACCGCACGGAATTCCGTACCCGGGCCGCACGACTCAGGTCATGACCCGCTTGTCGGCGTCCTTGCGCGTCATCGCGGGATGGACGGCCACCTCGGCGTCGAGGACGTCGACGCCGCCGGTCCACGCGTTGACCGGGTTCAGCTGGACGCGGTCCACCTCGGGCAGGTCGTCGGCGAGGCAGGACAGCCGGGCCACGAGGTCGGCCAGGGCCGCGCGGTGGACCGGCATGGCGCCGCGGTGGCCGTTGAGCATGGGCGCCGCGCGGACGGCGTCGAGCAGGTCGTGGACGTCGACGTCGGTCAGCGGCGGGATGCGGTGGGCGATGTCGCCGAGCAGCTCGGTCGGCGCCCCGGCGACCGAGAAGCTGACCACCGGACCGAACAGCGGGTCCTCGACGCTGGACAGCACGCAGCTCACGCCCGGCGGCGCCATCCGCTGCACGAGGAACGACCCCTCGGCGATCGGGCCCAGCCGCGAGCGCATCGACTCCACCGCCGTCCGGACCGCGTCTCGGGCCCGGCCAGGTCGGCGCGGACCCCGCTCAGCCCGGGCTGGTGCCGCAGCACCGGCGAGGTGGTCTTGAGGATCACGGGGTAGCCCAGGGCGTCGGCCGCGGCGACCGCCTCGTCGGCGGAGTCGACCAGCCGGGACTCCCAGACGTGGATCCCGTATGCGGCCAGCAGCCGGCTGGTCTCCTCCCGGGTCAGCGCGCGGCCGTCGGGGGTGTCGGCGAGGATCTCCTCGACCAGCCGGGCGCCGGCGCCGCGGTCGATGTCCACCGGGTCGACGGGGTCGCCGCGGTCCTTGGTGCGCCACTCGCTGTAGCGCGTGGCGGCGGCCAGCGCGCGTACGGCGTCCTCGGGCATCGCGTAGGCCGGGACGACCCGGCGGTAGGCGTCCCCGGTCGTCTCGACCGCCAGCGCCTCGTGGACGCCGGACATCCCGAGGAACGTCGCGACGCAGGTCTTCTCGCTCGCCCGCGAGGCGTCGCGCACGGCGGCGATGACCTCCTCGTCCACGGTCTCCAACGGCGGGATGAAGCAGGTGAGGACGCTGTCCACCTCGGGGTCGTCGAACGCCGCCCGCAGCGCCGCGGCGAACTGGTCGGCGGTCGCGTCGGACGGCACCGAGACCGGGCCGTGGGCGATCTCCAGCTCCCAGCTGAGCGCCGCCTGCGCCGTGAGCGCGCCGAGGGCGTCGGAGTTGCCGACGACGGCGACCCGCTGGCCGGCCGGCAGCGGCTGGTGGATGACCAGCTGGGCGACGTCGAACAGCTGGTGCACGTTCTCGACCCGGATCACGCCGGCCTGCCGGAGCATCGCCCCGAACGCACCGGCCGGGACGTTGCGTCTGCCGGACCTTGTGTCCGGGCGGGGCGCCGTAGGCCGACACCCCGGACGAGACGGCGATGACCGGCTTGCGCTGCGCCAGCGCGCGGGCGATGCGGGAGAACTTGCGGGGGTTGCCGATCGACTCGAGGTAGAGCCCGACGGCCGCGGTCGTTGTCGTCGTCGATCCAGTACTGCATGAGGTCGTTGCCGGAGACGTCGACCCGGTTGCCGGCGGACGCGAAGTCGGAGACGCCGAGGCCACGGCGGTCGGCCGACGCGAGGACGGCGATCCCGAGCGCGCCGCTCTGGGCGAACAGGCCCAGCCCTCCGGCGCTCGGCATCCGCGGCGCCAGGGAGGCGTTGAGGCATACGTCCGGGTCGGTGTTGATGAGCCCGAACGAGTTGGGCCCGACGACGCGCAGCCCGTTCTCGCGGGCGCGGCGGCGCAGCTGGTCCTGGCGCTCGGTGCCCTCCGCACCGCTCTCGGCGAACCCGGCGGAGGCGACGAGGAGGTTGCGGACGCCCTTCGCGGCGCACTCGTCGACGACGTCGAGCACGCTGTCGGCCGGGACGGCGACGACGGCGAGGTCGACCGGCCCGGGGATCTCGCCGACCCGGGCGTATGCGGGCAGGCCCAGCACCTCGAGGGCCTCGTTGTTCACGGCGTAGACCGGACCCGCATACCCGCCGCCGAGGATGTTGGCGAGGAACCGGTGGCCGATCGAGGCGCTGCGGCGGCTCGCGCCGACGACGGCGATGGACGCCGGGTGCAGCAGGGCGTCGATGCTCACCGACTCGGCGCGGTGCTCCCGGGCGAGGCGGACCGGCGTTGGACTGCTCGGTCGGCCGGATGTCGAACGCCACCTCGACGACGCCGTCCTCGAAGTGGTGGTGGACCGCATACCCCGCCTCCTTGAAGACGTTGAGCATCCGGCGGTTCTGCGGGAGGACCTCGGCGGTGAACCGCTCCACGCCGAGCTCCTGGGCGATGGCGGCGAGGTGCTCGAGCAGGACCGAGCCGATGCCCTTGCCCTGGTAGTGGTCGGAGATGTTGAAGGCGACCTCGGCCGACCGGCCGTCGATGCGGTCCCAGCGGCCGATGCCGATGATCGCGCCGCGGACGGTGACGACGAGGGCGACCCGGTCGACGTTGTCGACGTGGGTGAACCGGTGGACGTCGCGGTCGCTGAGCTCGCGGATGGGGGCGAAGAAGCGCAGGTAGATGGACTCCGCCGACTGCCCGGAGTGGAAGCGCCGCAGGCCGTCGCCGTCGTCCGGGCGGATCGGGCGGACGTGCCCGACGGAGCCGTCGCGGAGGACGACGTCGGCCTCCCACTGCGAGGGATCGACACCGCGGCTGCCAGCGGCGGTCCCCCGGGCACGGCGGTCTCGGGGCATGGGCCCCATGGTTCCATCCGGGGGAAGGGCTGGCAGCATCCCTGCATGGAGTTCTCGGAGGTCGTCCGTCGCCGCCGCATGGTTCGTCGCTACGACCCCGAGCGCCCGGTGCCGGACGACGTGCTGGCGGCGGTGCTCGACAACGCCTGCCGCGCGCCGAGCGCCGGGTTCAGCCAGGGCTGGGACTTCGTCGTGCTGACCGCGGCGGAGGACCGGGAGCGGTTCTGGACGGCGGCCTCGGAGGACGAGGAGGAGGAGGACAACTGGCTGCGCGGGATGCAGGACGGCGCCGGCGCTGGTCGTCTGCTGCTCCGACAGGGACGCCTACCTGGAGCGGTACGCCGCCGAGGACAAGGGCTGGACCGACCGGAGCGAGTCCCGCTGGCCGGTCCCCTACTGGGACATCGACACCGGCATGGCGGCGCTGCTGATGCTGCTGACGGCCACCGACCAGGGGCTGGGGGCGCTGTTCTTCGGGGTGGCGCCGGAGTGCCACGACGAGGTGCACGAGGAGTTCGGGATCCCGCGGGAGCGGACGATCATCGGCGTGGTGTCGCTCGGGTACGAGGTGCCGGGACCCAAGAGCCCGTCGCTCAAGCGCGGTCGACGCGGCGTGGACGAGGTCGTCCACTGGGGCCGGTTCGGCTCGCACCGCTGACCCGAGGCGCCCCGCGGACCTGTCGAGCGGCCAACTTCTGCTCCCAGTCGGGACGTCTGACAACAGAAGTCGGCCGCAACTACTGCCCGCGTCAGGCGTCGCGAGAGGGGCCGTGACGCGCATACCGGTGGGTCGGTCCGGACCGGCGCCGCGGGGTGGGCCAAGATGGGGACGGCCCCGTCCACGCAAGGAGCACCCGCCCGTATGCCGCGCAGCAGCACGCGTACTCCCCCCTCCGGCAACCCTGCCGAGCCGGTGGAGGAGCGCATCATCGACATCGACGTCGAGGAGGAGATGCGCAACGCCTTCCTCGAGTACTCGTACTCCGTCATCTACTCCCGCGCGCTCCCCGACGCCCGGGACGGCCTGAAGCCGGTCCAGCGGCGGATCCTCTTCGGGATGAGCGAGCTGGGGCTGCGCCCCGACCGCGCCCACGTCAAGAGCCAGCGGGTCATCGGCGAGGTGATGGGCAAGTACCACCCGCACGGCGACCAGGCGATCTACGACGCGCTCGTCCGGATGGCCCAGCCGTTCACGATGCGCCTGCCCCTCATCGACGGGCACGGCAACTTCGGCTGCCTCGACGACGGACCGGCCGCCGCCCGCTACACCGAGGCCCGGATGGCCCAGGCGGCGCTGCTCATGGTCGGCGGCCTCGGCGAGGACACCGTCGACTTCATCCCCAACTACGACGACACCGAGACCCAGCCCGAGGTCCTGCCCGCCGCGTTCCCGAACCTGCTCGTCAACGGCGCCAGCGGGATCGCCGTCGGGATGGCCACCAACATGGCGCCCGCACAACCTCGTCGAGGTCATCGGCGCCGCCCGGCACCTCATCGCGAACCCCACCTGCTCCCTCGACGACCTCATGAAGTTCGTGCCCGGACCCGACCTGCCGGGCGGCGGCCGGATCATCGGCCTCGACGGCATCCGCGACGCCTACCTCACCGGCCGCGGCGCGTTCCGGACCCGGGCCACGGCCCGCGTCGACTCGGTCAACCCGCGCCGCAAGGGCATCGTCGTCACCGAGCTGCCCTACCTCATCGGCCCCGAGAAGGTCATCGAGAAGATCAAGGACCTCGTCCAGAGCAAGCGGCTCCTGGGCATCGCCGACGTCAAGGACCTCACCGACCGCGCCCACGGGATGCAGCTGGTCATCGAGGTCAAGAACGGGTTCAACCCCGACGCCGTGCTCGAGCAGCTCTACCGGCTCACGCCGATGGAGGAGTCGTTCAACATCAACAACGTCGCGCTCGTCGACGGCCAGCCGCGGACCCTGGGGCTGAAGGACCTGCTCAAGGTCTACGTCGACTTCCGCACCGACGTCGTCCGGCGACGGACCGCATACCGGCTGGCCCGTCGCGAGGAGCGGCTGCACCTCGTCGAGGGGCTCCTCGTCGCGATCCTCGACATCGACGAGGTCATCCAGCTGATCCGCGGCTCCGACGACGCCGCGACCGCGCGCGGGCCGGCTGATCGACGTGTTCGACCTGTCAGCGAGGTGCAGGCCACCTACATCCTCGACCTGCAGCTGCGCCGGCTCACCAAGTTCTCGCGGCATCGAGCTGGAGAACGAGAAGGCCGAGCTGGAGCGCCAGATCGAGGAGCTGCGGCCGATCCTCGGCGACGAGAAGCTGCTGCTGCGCACCGTCTCCGCCGAGCTGGCCGAGGTCGCCAAGGCCCACGGCACGCCGCGCCGGACGATGCTGCTGGAGTCGGCCGGTACGCCGGTGTCCAGCTCCGCGGGCGGCGCCGCTGCCGCTCGAGGTCGCCGACGACCCCTGCTGGGTGCTGCTCTCGTCGACCGGTCTGCTCGCGCGGACCCTCACCGACGAGCCGCTGGCGAGCGAGGGCGGCCGGAGCAAGCACGACGTCATCGTCGGCGCGGTGCGGACGACCGCGCGCGGCGAGGTCGGGCTGGTCACCAGCCGCGGCCGGATGGTCCGGCTCTCGGCCATGGAGCTGCCCGCGCTGCCCGACACCGCCGGCGCCCCGTCGCTCGGCGGCGGTGCGCCGCTGGCCGCCTACGTCGACCTGCCGCGCGGCGAGGAGCCGCTGACCCTGGCCTCGGTCGCCACCGACTCCCCGGGCCTCGCACTGGGGACCGCCCAGGGCGTGGTCAAGCGGGTCACCACCGACTACCCGGGACGCGCAGCGACTTCGAGCTGATCGGGCTCAAGGACGGCGACAGCGTCGTGGGTGCCGCCGAGGTGACCGACGACGCAGCCAGGACCTCGTCTTCATCACCAGCGACGCCCAGCTGCTGCACTTCCCGGCGTCACAGGTGCGCCCGCAGGGTCGCCCGGCCGGCGGGATGGCCGGGATCAAGCTCACCCCCGGCCAGCGGGCGGTCTGGTTCGGGGTCGTCGACCCGGCGCAGGACCCGATCGTCGTGACGTCCAGCGGGTCGTCCGGCGCCCTGCCCGGCACCGAGGCCGGCGCGCTCAAGGTCACGCCGTATGCGGAGTACCCCGCCAAGGGTCGCGCCACCGGCGGCGTGCGCTGCCACCGGTTCCTCAAGGGCGAGGACACCCTGGTCCTGGCCTGGGCCGGCGGCACTCCCGCCCGCGCCGCGGCCGCCAACGGCGTCGCGGTCGAGCTGCCGCCGGCGACCGGCCGGCGGGACGGCTCGGGGACGCCGGCCGGCACGGTCATCGCGCGGATCGCGGGTCCGTTGAGCACGCCCGTCGTGACGACGGTCCACCACGACGGCTCGCACGGCCACGGCCGGAGCGCCCCCGACGCGTGCTCCGTCGCAGTGGGACGCCGCGCACGACCGAGTAGCCTCTACGGCACGGCGGCGCCGGCGCGGTTCTGGGTGGCCGTCGAGCAGAACGGGCCGTGGGGCCGCACCGCGGCCACGCAGTCCTACCTCCCCGGGCGAGGTCGGCGACGCGCTGACCCGCGCCTGCCGGGCGGCCGGCGGCCGGCTCGGCCTGATCCGCCGCCCCGGCGAGCACGCCGACCCGCGCACCGGTCCCCGGCTCTGCTACCTCGCGTGGAGCGGGCCGCGGGGCCTTCCTCCTCGTCGGCCGGGTCGAGACGCCCGAGGAGCTGCTGCGGCTGCCGTTCGACGCGCCCTGGCGGCCGGCGACCTCGACGCGGTCCGCGCGGCGCTGCCTCACTTCCGGCCGAGCGAGCCGATCTTCCTCGTCTGCACCAACGGGCGGCACGACGTCTGCTGCGCCATCCGCGGGCGGCCGGTGGCGCTGACCGGCCACCAGCGGCACCCCGGACGGGTCTGGGAGTGCTCGCACACCGGCGGTCACCGCTTCTCCCCCACCGGCGTGCTGCTGCCCTGGGGGCGCACCCTCGGCCGCCTCGACGTCGGCTCGGTCGGCGACGTCCTGGAGTCGGCCGACCTCGGCGACCTGCCGTTCGGCCTGCTCGGCCCGTGGCACGACCGCGGCGGCAGCGCCTACCCGCCCCGGGTCCAGGTGGCCGAGTCGGCGGTCCGCGACGAGATCGGGGAGAACGACCTCGAGGCGCTCACCGCGGCGGCGTCCGGCCCGATGGAGGTGCGGGTGACCCACCGGGACGGCCGGGAGTGGGACGTCGCGCTGTCGGTGGTCGAGGGCGCCTCGCGCCGCAACTCCTGCGGCGAGCCCGAGGTCCCGGCCCGCACGTGGACGGCGACGATCCGGGCGGTCTGACCGCGGTACCGTCGCGACGCCCGGGACGTTTCTCCCGCTCCGCGGCGTTGTGCAGGCATGGCGACCCTTCCGACCGAGCTGCGCGACCTGGTCCAGAGCGGGCCGATGGCCCACGTCACGACGCTGAACGCCGACGGCTCACCACAGGTCACCGTGGTCTGGGTCGGCCTCGACGGCGACGACCTCGTCACCGGCCACCTGCACCACGGCGCCAAGCTCCGCAACGTCGAGCGCGACCCGCGGACGGTGGTCTCCATGGACGCGCCGCGCACCCCCGGCGAGTTCCTCAACCCCTACGCCGTGGTCCACGCCCACGCCACGGTCGAGCCGAGCGACCAGGCGTGGGACCTCCTCGACCGGCTCGCCCGGGTCTACGTGTCACCCGACGCGACCTTCCCGGCGCCCCGCCGCTCCGGCTTCGTCATCCGCTACCGGGTGGAGCGGGTCGGCGGCAACGGCCCCTGGGTGGCCAGCGCCGTCCTAGCGGCGGGCGTCGACGAACGCCAGCATCTGCCGCCACGCGTCGGAGCAGGCGTCCTCCCACTCGGCGAACGAGCGGTCGAAGAACGAGTGCGGGGCACCCTCGTACTCCACGAAGACGTGGTCGACCCCGGCGTCGGTGAGCGCCTCGTCGAACGCGGCGTTGTCCTCCGGCGTCGTCGCCGCGTCGTCGCCCGCCGCCAGCACGAGCACCGGCGCGGTCATCGCCGGGACCAGGTCCATGACCGTCGCCGGCTTGCCGTAGAAGCCCATGCAGCCGGCGGCGCCGAGGTCGGTCGCCGCCAGCGCCCACGACTCCCCGCCGAACTTGCAGAAGCCCAGGGTGAACACCGGGTCGTCACTGCGCGCGGCCAGCCGGTCCTTCGCGGCGCGGGCGTCGTCGAGGACCGTCGACCGCTCCAACGCCTGGGCGTGCGGCCGGTACTCGAAGTCCTCGCCGCGGTCGGTGAGCCCGGCCGTGCGCGCATACGGGTCGATGGCCACGGTGTCGATGCCGGCCTGGGCGAACGCGATCGCGAGGTCCGGGTAGTAGGGGTGCATCCCGCGGATGTCGGGCAGCAGCACGAGCGAGGCTCCGCGCCGGGTCACCGGGACGGCGTCGTAGGCGGCGAAGCGGGTGCCGTCGGCCGAGGTCAGGACCGTCGGCCCGTGGTCACCGACGTCGCTCGACCGGGGCGGGAGGGGCGGGTGCTGGTCGCTGGAGAAACACATGGTTGCAGTCTGCACCCAGCGGCTGCGGCCTAGTCGACGTAGGCCTGGGACGCGGCCGTGAGCCGGTCCAGCTCCTCGCGCGGTCAGCGTCACGTCGGCCGACGACAGCAGCGTGGCCACCTGCTCCGGGGTGCGCCCGCTGGCGATGGGCGCCCCGACGGTCGGCTGGGCCCGCAGCCACGCCAGCGAGACGGCCGTGACCGACGAGTCGTGGGCGGCGGCGACCTCGTCGAGCGTGGCGAGCAGGTCGGCGCTGCCCGGGGTGGTCCAGGTAGCGGGCCGCCGACGAGGCGCGGGCGGAGTCCACGGGCTGTCCGGGGCGGTACTTGCCGGTGAGGAACCCGGAGGCCAGCGACCAGTACGGGAGCTCGACGAGGCCGTGCTCGGTGAGGGTGGGCACGAGGTCGCGCTCGACGTCGCGTTCGACGAGGCTCCACTGGTCCTGGGCGACGGTGAAGCCGGTGAGACCCTGCGTCGGCGGCGATCTCGAGCGCCGACCGCAGCCGCGGCGACGAGAAGTTCGACGCGCCGACCTCGCGCACCTTGCCGGCACGCACCAGCGAGTCGAACGCGACGATGTACTCCTCCTGCGGCACCTCGGGGTCGTCCCGGTGGGCGTAGTAGAGGTCGATGTGGTCGGTCTGCAGCCGGCGCAGCGAGTCCTCGGCGGCGAGGACGATGTTGCGGGCGCTCAGCCCGGGCCGGTCGCGCTTGCCGTGCACCTTGGTGTGGATGTCGACGCGGTCCCGGCAGCCACGGGCGGCCAGCCACTCGCCGATCTGGCTCTCGGACTCGCCGCCGACGTTGCCCGGGACGAACTGCACGTAGGAGTCGGCGGTGTCGATGGCGCGGCCGCCGCCGTCGAGGAAGGCGTCGAGGACCGCGAAGGCGTCCTCGGGGCCGACGGTCCAGCCGAACACGTTGCCCCCGAGCACGACGGGGCCGAAGGAGAGGGAGGTCACCTCTGCACCCTGTCATCCGCGGCTGGGAGCGGTGTGGGCGGTCCCTCGGTGCGTACGGCTACCAGGGCTTGTCGACCGGCGGCTTGGTGACGGCGCCGTTCTGCTCGTCGCCCTGCTGGCGCTGCGAGAGGTTGTCCTTGGTCTTGTCGTCGAGCTGCTGCTGCTTGTCCTCGCTCGGCTGGTCTGCTGCTGGTCCGGCTGCTGCTGGCCCTGTTGCTGCTGCTGTTGCTGCTGGTCCTGGGCCCGCTGCTGGGCGTCACGCAGCTGCTGCCCCTCCTCGTCCTGGGCCGGCCCCTCGAAGCACCCGGGCGGCGCCTCGTTGACGACCTGCTGCACGCGGTCGAAGTACTGCTTGGCCTGGGCGGCGTTGCCGGCGTTCTGGGCCGCCTGCCCGAGCTTCTCGAGGCTCAGGGCGAGGTTGACCCGGATCTGGCAGGACTCGCGGGAGTCCTTCGGTGCGAGGGCCAGCGACTCCTCGAACGCCGCGCGCGCCCCCTCGTAGTCGCCGGCGAGGACCCGGGCGTCGCCGCGGGCGAACGGCGCCTTGTGGGCCTCGATGAGGTTGAGGAACCCGAGCCGCTTCCCGGCGTCCTCCGTCCCGGTCACGTTGCCGGCGGTGTAGGACTTCAGCGCCTCGTCACCGAGGGCGACCATGGTGAGCAGCTTGGTGGCGACGAGCGCCAGGACGACGAGGAACGGCAGCGACCACAGCGACCAGCCGCCTGCGCAGGCGCAGCCGGGCGGCTCGGGCCTCGGCGGACTCCGGGTCGGTCGGCCGCAACCGCCACCACGGCCGGCTCGAGGCCTCGTCGGCCCCGTCGTCGTGTCGGCGGGGCCGCCGGGACCCGGGCGGAGCGGGCTGATGGTCGTCATCGGCGGCCTCCGGTCGTGGTCGGCTCGACCTCACGTGGTGACATCGGGTCGAACGGGGACGCGAGCGGCGTGCCGGGCGGTTCCGCGGTGCCAGGAGGGGACCCCGCGGCGCCCGAACCTCGCCGTCGGCTGCGGATCGGACGCAGGGCGGCGGCGAGCCGCATACCGGCCCGTGGGGAGACCGCCGAGCCGACGGCGGCGGACGGAGCGTGCCGGACGCCGCGACCGGGACACGGCGGCGACGAGGGACCCGATCTCCCAGGCGGCCAGCAGGGCGACGAGGAGCAGGGCCAGCCAGCCGAGCTCGGACCGGCCGCCGACGATCTCGGCGGAGTCGGTGGCGCGCAGGGGGGCGAGCTCCTTGAGCTTCATCGCCTCGACGATCCCGAGGCCGTTGTCGTCGCTGGTCCGGTGGACGTAGGGGACGCCGAGCTGGTTGGCGACCGCGGCCAGCTGCTTCTCGTCGATGACCGACAGCGCGGGCTGGCCGGTGGACGGGTCGACGATGTCGCCCTTCTCGAACGCGGCGGTGATGGCCATCCGACCGCCGGCCGCCGTGCCGTAGCCGAGGACCGCGCCGCCGTTGACGAGCTGGCCGTCGATGTCGAACGGGCGCGGGTCCTGCGCCGCGGTCTGCTCACCGTCGCCGAGGTAGAAGACCAGCCGGGCCCGCTCCGGGTGGGTGTCGCGGCCGCGCTCGAGCGGCGGACCGCAGCTGGTCGCGGGCGAGGGTGATGCTCGAACCCCGCGACCACACCGAGGTCTCCGGGCCGGAGCGTGTCGGCGGCCGCCCCCACCGCGGCCCCGTCGCTGGTGAGCGGCAGCCGCAGGGTCGTGTCGATGTCGAAGGTCATCAGGGCGAACCGGGCGCCGGTGAGCTGGTTGACGACCGCCTTGATGTCGGTGCGCACCCCGTCGAGCCGCGGCTGGGCCTCGGCGTAGTCGCGGGCCATCACCGACGACGTCGTGTCGACGACGAAGTAGACGTCGACAGCGCTGGCGTCGACGCGCACGTCGTTGCCCGGGACCGCCGGCCGCAGCGCGGCGACGAGCAGCAGGACGACCATGGCCGTACGCCGGCCGCGGGCGACCGTCGACTCGGCGCGTTCGCGCGGCCCGGCCGGCCACCAGACCAGGGCCAGGGCGACGACGGCGAACAGGGCGAGGACCGGCCACGGCGCGACCGGCAGGAACGAGAGGCCCGAGAGCGCGTTCATCGCCGCCACCGGACCCGCCGGATGACGAGGAAGCCCGAGGACCGCGAGCGCGGCCAGGGCGATGGGTACGCCGGGGACGTCGTGGATGACGGTGCGCGGCGACGTCGGGATGCGGGTGGCCTCGCGGGAGGTCACCGCCTCCAGCGTGCGACGGACGGCGTTGGCGTCGTCGAGGGCGAAGTAGGCGCCGCCGGTGGCCTCGACGACCTGGCGCATCTCGACGGTGGCGCTGGACGAGGGGTTGTCGGACGGGTTCATGCCGTAGACCTGGATGCCCGCGGCCTTGGCCAGCTGCCCGCCCTCGGGCAGGGTGAACAGCGACTTGCCCGCCGCCTCGTTGTCGGAGGCGAGGATGACCGAGCGGGCCCGCTGCAGCTCGGGGTGGTCGAAGCTGCGGACGCAGGTGGCCAGGCCGTCGCCGATGAGCGAGCTGCCCGCGCCGTTGAGGGTGCCGGCGAAGAACGGGTCCTTGCCGTCGACGAGGGTGAGCGACCGCTGCGCCCGGCGCAGCTGCTCGCCGACGAAGTCGTAGTCGTCGGTCAGCGGGAACACCGGCACCGCCGAGCTGTTGAAGATCACCATCGAGATCCGCTCGCCGCGGAACCCGTCGGCGAGCCGCAGGAAGGTCGACACCACCGCGGCGTCGACGTCGATCATCGACCCCGACACGTCGAGGCACAGGACGATGTCGCGGTTGTCCTTCTGGTCGACCAGCGTCACCCGCTGCACCGGTCGGGCGGCCCCGAGGACCGCGGCCACGGCCAGCAGCCCGACCAGGGCCACGCCGCCGGCCACCAGCCAGCGCTGGCGGCGGACGGCGCGGCGGTACTCCGGGAGGGTGCGCAGCAGCTCGGTGTTGGCGAGCGCCACGGGTACCGGTTCGCCCCGACGACGCAGCACCAGCCAGACCACGAGGGCGACGACGAGCACCGCGCCGAGCGCGGGCAGCACGACCCACGGCTGGCTCAGCTGTCCGCCGAGGACCGGCGCGAGGAGCGCCTCCAGCCAGGTCAGGTCCACTCCGCCACCACCCCACGCGCGTAGGAGGCGGCCTGGTAGACCGACGTCTCGCGCTCGGGACCGAACTCGACCGGGTAGATCCCCCGCACCACCTCGGTCACCGGACCGAGCGACGGGTTCCGGGAGTGGCCGAGCTCGGACAGGGTCATCGTCGGGGCGCTGATGCCGGACGCCTCGTGGACGAACTGGCGCAGCGCGACGCTGAGGTCCTGGTGCGCCCGCCGCGAGTCGATCTCGCCCGCGTCGGCCAGCCGGACGATCTCGTCGATCCGCTCGATGTAGTCGCCCTTGAGCCGGGTCATCCACCACTCCCGGCTGCGGCTCGGGCTCGCGTGGCGTCCGGCCGGGCCGGGTCTGCGCCCAGATGACGACCGCCCAGCCGAGGATGGCCATGAGGATGACGACCCCGAGGTAGAGCCAGACCGGGGAGTAGGTCATCGGGGCGTAGAAGTCAGCGGCCACGGCGGCGCTGCCTCTCGAGCATCCGGAACATCGACCCGAGCACCTTGTCGGTCGACCCGACCCGGGCGTGGACGATGCCGAGGCCCTCCAGCGTGGAGGCTCGCGGGCCGCGACGGGCCTCCACGGCGGTGGCGTAGGCGTCGTGCAGGCGCGCGTCGAACCGCACCTCGGGCGCGAGGACGACGTCCTCCCCCACGTCGACGGCGCTGTCGCCGTGGCCGGCGGCGGTGGGGTCGGCGTCCTCGACGGTGACCCAGAGGATCTCGTGCTGCGCGTGGAGCCGCCGGACGAGGTTCACGTCCGGCCTCCGCCAGCTCGTGCTCGTCGGCCACGACGACCAGGAGCATCCGCTGGCGGTAGTGCGTACCGACGAACTGGAGCTGGTCGCGGATCCGGCTCTTCGGCGACGCCAGCGTGGTGCGCGCCTGGATGACCCGGAGCAGCCGCTCGAGGTGGCCCTCCCGGCCCTGCGCCGCATACCCGTGCGTGGCCTCGGAGTCGCCCTCGACGAGGCCGACGAGGTCGCCGTGCCGCAGGCCGAGGTAGCCGAGCATGCCGACCAGGGTGATCGCGACCGCCGACTTGGGCTCGCCGCTCGACGCTCTGGGCGGCCATGCCGCGGCCGGTGTCGACGACGAAGAGGACGGTCTGGGTGCGGGCGGCGATCCAGCGCTTGACCAGCGGGCTGCCGTGCCGGGCGGTGGCCTTCCAGTCGATGTCGCGGACCTCGTCACCGATGACGTACTCGCGCAGGTCGTCGTAGTCGAGGCTGCGGCCGCGGAACACCGACGCGTACTCGCCGTCGAGCAGGCCCCACGTGCGCCGGTGGGCGACGATGAAGAGCTTGCTCTTGACGGGGGTCAGCAGCGCGGGCACGGCGGTGGCCTCAGGGGGTGCGGACGGTGGCGACGAGGGCGTCGACGACGGTCTCGACGCGGGTGTCGTCGGCGATGGCCTCGAACCCGAGCACCACCCGGTGCCGCAGCACCCGGTGGGCGAGGGCCTTGATGTCCTCGGGCACGACGTGGTCGCGGCCGGCGAGGATGGCCCGGGCGCGGGCGGCCTGCGTGAACGCGATGCTCCCGCGCGGGCTCGCGCCGAACTCGACGTAGCGGGCCAGCTCGGGCGCGATGTAGGTGCTCGGCGTGGCGGGTGACGTAGACCAGGCCGACGGCGTAGCGGACGATGGCCGGGTCGAGGTAGACCCGGCGGGTCAGCTCCTGGAGGCGCATGACGTCGTCGATGCCGACCACCGGCTTCTGGTCCTCGCGGAAGACGCCGGCGTCGATCCGGTAGAGGACCTCGGCCTCCTCCTCGAGGGTCGGGTAGTCGAGGACGTCCTTGAGCATGAACCGGTCGAGCTGCGCCTCGGGCAGGACGTAGGTGCCCTCCTGCTCGATGGGGTTCTGGGTGGCGAGGACGAGGAACGGCGCCGGCAGCGGGTAGGCCTGCCCGCCGATGGAGGTCTGCCGCTCCTGCATCGCCTCGAGCATGGCGCTCTGGGTCTTGGCGCTGGCCCGGTTGATCTCGTCGAGCAGGACGATGTTGGCGTGCACCGGCCCGAGGTGGGTGGTGAACCCGGCGGTCGACGCGTCGTAGACCTGGGTGCCGACGATGTCGCTGGGCAGCAGGTCGGGGGTGCACTGGATCCGGCTGAACGAGCCGCTCACCGCGTGGGCCAGGGTCGAGGCCGCGGTGGTCTTGGCCAGGCCGGGGACGCTCTCGAGCAGGATGTGGCCGCCGGTCAGCAGGCCGATGAGCAGCGTCTCCTGCAGCCGGCCCTGGCCGACGACCTTGCCGCCGAAGGCCTCGGACAGCCGCTCCAGCGTGTCGCCGGCCCACGACACCTCGTCGGCGCGCAGGACGGGTCCGGAAGGCTGTTCCACCGAGTCATCCTAAACAACCGCGCCGGGCGCACGCCGTCGGTCCGCCCACAGGGTGGGGCCGGTCGCGCGCCATCCGAAACGGGAGGTATGCCTGTGCGCATGGCCGACGACCCGCTCACGTTGCGCCAGACCGTCCTCGACACCACCGACGCCCGGGGGCTGGCGGAGTTCTACCGGGAGCTGCTCGGACTGACCTACCGGCCGGGCGACGAGCCGCCCGCCGACGGCCAGGACGACGAGCGCGGCCGCGACTGGCTGGTGCTGCGCAACCCGGGCGGTGGGCCAGCTGGCGTTCCAGCAGGTCGAGGACCTCCCGGCGTCGACCTGGCCGGGTCCTGGCGTGCCTCAACAGCTGCACCTCGACCTCACCGTGTCGACGCGCGAGGCGTTCGACCGCGAGCACGCCCGGGCCCTGGCGCTCGGTGCCCGGCTGCTGTACGACGACTCCGGACCGGGACCCGCGCCTCGGAGCCGCTCCACGTCTACGCCGATCCGGCCGGATCGACCCGGTTCTGCATCTTCGTGGGCACCTGAGGATGGCGAACCTCCCGCCTGATCCTCGCGCTGGTTGACGGTGGTCAGCGCTCGTCGCTGTGGGTCGGGCCGGATGCCTGCCCGCGGGCTGGTCCGCTCGACCGGCCTGGTCTGGCTGACCGCGTCGACCGGCGGCTGGGTTGGAGCCGGCCGAGCCTCATCGGGGTCGCGGCCGCCGGGCGACCGCGGCTGCTGGCGGTCATCGGGTCGCGGCCGTGATCGGCATCGTCCTGGCGTCGCCGCTGGCCGGCTCCGGGCTTCGCGACCGCACGGTCGCGGCGTGGTGCGGCCTCGTGCTGCTGTGGGCAGCGATCGCCCTGCGGCAGTGGAGCATCCGGACGCTCGGGCGCTACTTCACCTTCACCGTGCAGACCAGCGCCGACCAGCCGGTCGTGGCGACCGGGCCGTACCGGTTCGTCCGGCACCCCGCCTACACGGCCATCCTCGTCGCGGCGGTCGCCGCCGGCCTCTACGTCGGCAACTGGCTGTCGGTCGTGGCCTTCGTCGTCGTCATCGGAGCCGCTCTGGCGTACCGGATCTCCGTCGAGGAGCGCGCGCTGCACGCCGACATCGGGCCGGCCTACGCCGCGTACGCCGCGACCCACAAGCGGCTGGTGCCCTTCGTCTGGTGACGCGGGTCAGGGGCGCGGCGGCTTCGGTGGCTTGGGCGGCTTCGGCGGCTTCGGCGGCTTCGGCGGCTTCGGCGGCTTCGGCGGCTTCGGCGGCTTCGGCGGCCTGATGTCGAGCGCCGGCAGCGGGACGATGGTCAGCTCCTGCTCCGCCTGCTGCTCGTTGATCTCGCCTTCGCCGTAGTTGTAGTCGTAGACGAGGATGACGTCGACCTTCGTGGGGACCTGGTCGGCCGTGAGCGGCCCGACGTCCAGCGTGATCGTGCCCTTCCGGGCGACGAAGAACAAGGCGGGGTTGAACTGCGACCGCTCCCCCACATTGGGGATCAGGAGCTTGACGAAGGTGAGATTGCCATCTCCTACGTCCGGAAGCGTGATGAACAGCGTGAGGCGGATGCCGTCCGGGACCGGCCCCGGTTGGCCGGTGACGAAGCTGGCCTTGCTCCCGAGGGTGACGATGGGCACGGCCTCGGTCCCGACGCCGGGACGCCGAGCGGCCGCCTGGGCCGTCGCGCCGAACGGGAGAACCAGGGCCGGCACGGCGGCCACCGCCCCCAGCACGGCTCGGCGGCTCCAGGTCGAGGTGCTGTCGTGGCGGGCGTCGTCGGGGCTCATCGCTCCCCCTCATCGGCGGTAGGTGAAGCCATCGACGGTACCTGCGACCGTGGGTCAGGCGTCGATGCGCGCCCGGTCCAGCGCCGCGGCCGAGTCGATGATGAAGTCCTTGCGCGGGGCGACGTCGTTGCCCATGAGCAGGTCGAAGATGCGCTCGGCCTGCTCCGCCTCGCCGAGGGTCACCCGTCCGCAGCGTCCGGTGGCGGGGGTCCATGGTCGTGTCGGCCAGCTGGTCGGCGTCCATCTCGCCGAGGCCCTTGTAGCGCTGCGGCGGTTCCTTGATCTTCTTGCCGCGCTTCTCGATCGACGCGCGGGTGCGCCGCATCTCGGCCTCGTTGTAGGTGTAGACGTACTCGTTCTTCTTGCCGCCGCCGTTGATGACCTCGAGCCGGTGCAGCGGCGGCATCGCCGCATACACCCGGCCGTCGTCGACGAGGGGTCGCATGTAGCGGAAGAACAGGGTCAGCAGCAGGGTGCGGATGTGGGCGCCGTCGACGTCGGCGTCGCTCATGATGATGACCTTGCCGTAGCGCGCCGCGTCGAGGTCGAAGGTGCGCCCGGACCCCGCGCCGATGACCTGGATGATCGCGGCGCACTCGGCGTTCTTGAGCATGTCGGCGATGGACGCCTTCTGGACGTTGAGGATCTTGCCGCGGATCGGCAGCAGCGCCTGGTAGTCCGACGACCGGGCCAGCTTGGCGGTGCCCAGAGCCGAGTCGCCCTCGACGATGAACAGCTCGGACCGCGCGACGTCGTGGGTGCGGCAGTCGGCGAGCTTGGCTGGCAGCGAGGAGGACTCGAGCGCGGTCTTGCGCCGCTGCGTCTCCTTGTGCAGCCGCGCGCTGATCCGCGACTTCATCTCCGAGACGACCTTCTCCAGGAGGTTGGCCGCCTCCTGCTTCCCGCCGCGCGGCGGGTTGATGATCCGCTCGGTCAGCTCCTGCTCGACGACGCGGGCGACGATGGCCCGCACCGCCGAGGTGCCGAGGACCTCCTTGGTCTGGCCCTCGAACTGCGGCTCGGCCAGCCGGACGGTCACGACCGCGGTCAGCCCGGCGAGGATGTCCTCCTTCTCGACCTTGTCGCTGCCGACCTTGAGCCGCCGGGCGTTGACCTCGAGCTGCTTGCGGAACACCTTGAGCAGGGCCTGGTCGAACCCCTGCACGTGGGTGCCGCCCTTGGGCGTCGCGATGATGTTGACGAAGAGAGGACCTTGGCGTCGTAGCCGGTCCCCCACCGCAGCGCCACGTCGACGAGGCACTCGCGGGTCAGCTCGGTCATCGACATGTGCCCGGCCGGGTCGAGCACCGGGACGTTCTCGGTGAAGGTGCCGGAGCCCTGCAGCCGCCAGACCTGGCGTCACCGGCGGGTCGGGCGCGAGGAAGTCGACGAACTCGGTGATCCCGCCGTGGTGGACGAACGTCTCCTCGTGCACGCCGTCGGCGCCCGGCGTGCCCGGCAGCCCGCGCTCGTCGCGGATGACCAGGGCCAGCCCCGGGATGAGGAACGACGTCTGCCGGGCCCGGGCGGTCAGCTGCTCGAGGTCGAGCTCGGCGCCCGGCTCGAAGATCTCGTGGTCCGGCCAGAACCGGACGCGCGAGCCGGTCACCCCCCGCTTCGCCCGGCCGACGACCGGCAGCGCGCTCTTGCTCTCGTATGCGGTGAAGGTCCGACTCGGGGCTCTTGCCCCCGCGGTCGGCGAAGGTGCCGGGCTCGCCGCGCCGGAAGCTCATCCCGTAGGTCTTGCCGCCCCGGTCCACCTCGACGTCGAGGCGGGCGGACAGCGCGTTGACGACCGAGGCGCCGACGCCGTGCAGGCCACCGGTCGCCGCGTAGGAGGTGCCGCCGAACTTGCCCCCGGCGTGCAGCTTGGTGAAGACCACCTCGACGCCGGACAGGCCGGTCCGGGGCTCGGTGTCGACGGGGATGCCGCGGCCCTGGTCGAGCACCTCGACCGACCGGTCGGCGTGGAGGACGACCTCGATGCGGTTCCCGACGCCGGCCAGCGCCTCGTCGACCGCGTTGTCGATGATCTCCCAGAGGCAGTGCATGAGGCCCTTGCTGTCGCGCGAGCCGATGTACATGCCGGGGCGCTTGCGGACCGCCTCGAGCCCCTCCAGGACCTGCAGGTGGCGGGCGGTGTAGTCCCCGTTGGTGCTCGGTCGTGCTGCAGCGCTGGCCACTCTCGTCCTTCGGTCCGTCGGTTCGCCCGCAGGCTATCCCCCGGCGACGACCGACTCGGGTAGGCCGCGCGGCGGTGAGGCTCGGCGCAGCAGCTCGGGCAGCCGGCCGGCTCCCGAGGTCCGGGTGCCGATGACGTCGCTCGGGGTTGTACAGCGAGCAGGTACGCCAGGGAGAGGCAGCCGCAGCCGATGCACCCGTCGAGCCGGTCGCGCAGCGCCTCGATGGCGGCGATCTGCTCGTCGAGGCGGGCGCGCCAGTCCTCGGAGATGCGCCGCCAGTCTGCGGCGTTCGGGGTGCGGCCGTGCGGCAGGGTGTCGAGCTCGGCGGCGATCTCGTCCAGGCGTGAGGCCGACGTTGCTGGCCGCCCGGACGAAGGCCAGCCGGCGCAGGACCGCCCGGGCGTAGCGGCGCTGCCCGCCCGACGGTCCGGGACGCCTCGATGAGGCCCTTCTCCTCGTAGAACCGCAGCGCCGACGGGGCGAACCCGCTGCGCTGGGCCACCTCGGCGACGGTGAGCGGGTCCTTGGCCATGCCCACGACTCTACCCTTGACTTCAAGTCAACTTGAAGTTTGACGATGGGCGCATGACCACGACATCACCCACCGCCCTCATCACCGGCGCCTCTGCCGGGCTCGGGCGGCGCCCTGGCCGCACGCGCTGGCCCACCGCGGCTGGACCCTCGTCCTCGACGCCCGCGGCGCCGACCGGCTGGCCGAGGTCGCCGCCGAGCTCGGCCGGCGTCACCACCGTCGAGGCGGTCGCCGGGCTCCGTCACCGACCGCACCCACCGGGCCGAGCTGGCGGCGGCGGTGCGCTTCCACGGCCCGCTGGACCTGCTCGTCCACAACGCCAGCGAGCTCGGCGGCAGCCCGCAGCCCGCGCTCGCGGACCTCGACGCCGCATACCCTCCGCGACCGTCCTGCGAGACGAACCTCGTGGCGCCGGCGGCGCTCACCCGCGAGCTGCTCCCGGACCTCGTCGCGGCCCGCGGCACCGTCCTCGCCGTCTCGTCGGACGCCGCCGTCGAGCACTACGAGGGCTGGGGCGCGTACGGCGCGAGCAAGGCCGCGCTGGACCACCTCGTCGGCACCTTCGCGGCCGAGCAGCCGGCCGCTGCGGTGGTACGCCGTCGACCCGGGCGACATGCGGACGGCCATGCACCAGGCGGCGTTCCCCGGCGAGGACATCAGCGACCGGCCGCTTCCGGAGACCGTCGTCCCCGCGCTGCTCCGGCTCCTCGACACGGCGCCACCCAGCGGGCGGTACCGGGCGAGCGAGTATCGCCGCCAGCGAGGTGGTCGCGTGACCGCCCTGCCCGTCGCCCCGACCACCCGGTTCCCCTCCCCGGACGACACCACGGCGGTCGGGCCGCCGGAGTCCCGCGGCATCCCGCGGGACGGGGTGCGGCTGCTGGTCGCGCAGCCGGACCGCCTCGACGACGTCCACTTCCGCGACATCGGACGGTTCCTGCGCCGCGGCGACGTGCTGGTCGTCAACACCTCCGGCCACCGTCGCCGGCGAGGTCGACGCGTGGTCGCCGCGCCACGGCGACCTCGTCGTCCACCTCGCGACGCCGCTCGACGACGGGCACCTGGGTCGTCGAGCTGCGGAGCGCGCCCGGCGGCCGCGACGCCGGTCCTGGACGCTCGGGCCGGGCGAGCAGGTGCACCTCGGCGAGGGGGTGGTCGCCGACGCTGGTCGAGGCATACCCCGCCCTGGGGTCCTCCCCACCGGGTCCGGGAACCGGCTGTGGCGCGCGACGGTCACCGGCGACCTGGCCGGGCTGGTCCGGCGGGTCGGCCGGCCGATCGCCTACGGGTACCTCGACCGCCGCTACCCGCTGCGGGACTACCAGACGGTCTTCTCCCGCGACCCGGGCAGCGCCGAGATGCCGAGCGCCGGGCGGCCGTTCACCAACCGGCTGGTGACCCGGCTGGTGCGGTCGGGCGTCCTGGTGGCGCCGGTCCTGCTGCACACCGGCGTCTCGTCGCAGGATGCCGGCGAGTCGCCGCAGCCCGAGCGGTTCGAGGTCACCGCCGACACGGCCGCCCTGGTCAACGCCGCCCGGTCCCGCGGCGGGCGGGTGGTCGCGGTCGGGACCACCGCGACCCGGGCGATCGAGTCGGCGACCGCGGGTCGACGGCGTGCGTCGAGGCGGCCGGCGGCTGGACGGACCTGGTCATCGGCCCGGACCGGCCGGTGCGGGTCGTCGACGGGCTGGTCACCGGCTGGCACAACCCCGAGGCCTCGCACCTGCTGCTCGTCGAGGCCGTCGCCGGAGCGGAGCTGACCCAGCGCGCCTACGACGCCGCCGTCCAGCGCGGGTATGCCTGGCACGAGTTCGGGGACTCGGGCCTGCTGCTGAGGTGAACCGGGGTCGGCGGACCGTCTGTATCACCGAGTGTGACGAATGCCTCACAACAGCATCACGGTTCGGCGCATCGCCGGTCAGATGGCGGGCGAATACCGAGTGGGAAGTTCGAGCCGTGCTTGACTGTTGAAAGCGGAGAACCGGACGTCGCCCCCAGCGACGCACGGTCGACGTCAACGGGGACGTCATCGCGAGATGGCGGGCGGTCCGAACCCAGGCCGTCACCCCGAAACACCAGAGAGAAGGCAGACGTGAACGCAACACTGGCCCCGAGCCTCAGCGCAGCGGATCGTTGCGACCGCTGTGGTGCGCAGGCCTACATTCGCGCCCGCCTTAACGGCGGCGGTGAGCTCCTGTTCTGCGCTCACCACGGCCGCCAGCACCTGCCGCAGCTGCAGGCGCACGCGAGCGAGATCCACGACGAGACCGACCGGCTCACTGCGGAGGACGTGCTCGGCTGAGCATCCTGCGTAGAGTCCTGGCGTGACCGAGTCACGGCTCGCCAGGCCAACAGGCCCGTTCGATGATCACGCGTCATCGTGACGGGCCTGCTGATGTTGGTGGGCCTGGTGGGGATCGTCGTCCCGGTGCTGCCGGGGCTCCTGCTGGTCTGGCTGGCGACGGCGCTCTGGGCGTTCGACCACCCCAACCGGTGGTCGTGGCTGGTCTTCGGCCTCTGCGGCGTCGTGTACGCGGCGGGCCTGGTCACGCAGTACCTCGTGCCGGGGCGGCGGCTCAAGGACGCCGGGGTGAAGACGTCGACGCTGTTCCTCGCCGTCGTCCTCGCCATCGTCGGGTTCTTCGTGATCCCGGTGGTCGGGGCCGCGATCGGGTTCGTCCTCGGGGTGTTCCTCGTCGAGCTGGGGCGGCAGCGCGACCGGCGGGTGGCCTGGCGGTCGACCGGGCCACGCGCTCAAGGCCGTGATGATGTCGATCGGCATCGAGCTGGTGGCCGGGTTCGTCATCGTCGGGCTGTGGATCGTCGGCGTCTGGCGGCTGGGCATTCCCGGCTGACCCGTCTCCGCGGCGGCGGCGCAGACAGGCACGGCTCGACGGTCGTCGAGCCGTGACGTCACGGGGTCAGGGGCGGGTCACCACTCGTCGTGGCGACGCTTGTCCCAGCGCTCCTCGAGCCGCTGCATGAAGCCGCCCGACTTGGGGCCGGCCTTGCGGGTCTCGCCGGCGACGGTGCGCCGGACGGTGCCGTCGGGGCCGACCGCGCCGAGGACGGACTTCTTGGCCGGGGTGAACGCCCAGGCGCCGCCCGCGACCATGAGCGCGAAGCCGATGGCGCCGAGCCAGATCAGGGAGTTGAAGGCCGCGAGGAGGACGAGCGCGAGCCCGACGACGACACCGAGCACGCCGACGATGATGCGGCGTTTGCCCGGATGCAACCCGTGGTTGGTGATGTGGGTCGCGAAACGGGGGTCCTCGGCATACAGAGCCTGCTCCATGGCCTGGAGCACCTTCTGCTCGTGTTCGGACAGCGGCACCGGTCAACCTCCCTTGCACGACCGTCACCTGGTAGGACGAACGGACGTAGTGAAAAGTTCGAACGACGACTCCGTCGCGCCGACGTCCTACTCATCAGTCACGTGACAGTCACTGTAAGTCTTAAGGATATGTCGGCGCGAGGGGAGCAACTGCCCGAATCCGAGGGCAGGGGTGGGAAACGTCAGCAGACCGTCATCTGCGGGCGTGAGGCCGCATCGAGCACCCACGGACCGCCTGGCTGACGCTCACGGGCTGTCCTCGACCGGCCCGGCACCTCACCGGTCGGGATCGTCGGCGCGGGCGGCCGGGCGCCGTCGCGACCGGCGCGGGGGCGTCGACCCATCACCGTGCGGGCCACCTCGGCGCGGGCCGCACCCGCGGCGGCCGCCGCCGACCGCGGTGCGTCGCCGCGGTCGCGGACCAGGGCGGCCGGCCGCACCGCCCCCGCGCCGAACCGCGCGCTGGCCCGGTCCACCGCCTTGTCGGCGTCGCGCCAGCCGTGCTCGGGCTCGTCGAGGGTCGCCTGGATCGGCGGCGCCGTCGCCCTCGACGAGGCCCTCCATCCGGACCCCGACCAGCCGGATCCGGGCGCGCTGGAGGCCCAGGGCGTCGAACAGCGACCGCGCCGTCGCGTAGATGTCGCGGGAGACGTCGGTCGGGTCGCGCAGCGTCCGGGACCGGGTGATCGTCGTGAAGTCGGCGAACCGGACCTTGATGGTCACGGTGCGGCCCATCATCCCGGCGGCGCGGACCCGGGCCGCGGTGCGGTCGCTGAGCCGCAGCAGCTCGCGGTGGATGACCACGGGGTCGTCGATGTCGTGGGCGAACGTCTCGTCCGACCCGATGCTCTTCTCCCGCGTCTCGCGGACGACGATCCGCTCGTCACGGCCCCAGGCCAGCGCGTGCAGGTGGGCGCCGGCGACGTCGCCCAGACCGCGGCGCAGGGTCTCCACCGGGGTATGCGCGATGTCGGCGACGGTGCGCAGGCCCAGCCGGGTGAGCGCCTCCTCGGTCCGCTCCCCCACGCCCCAGAGGGCGCCGACCGGCAGCTGGTGGAGGAAGCCGAGCACCTCGGCCTGCGGGACGACGATCATCCCGTCGGGCTTGGCCAGGCCGGAGGCGAGCTTCGCGACGAACTTCGTCGACGCGACCCCGACCGAGCAGGTGATGCCCTGCTCGTCGGCGACGGTGTCGCGCACCCACTGGGCGATCCGGGTCGGCCGGCCGAGCCGGCGCTGGGCCCCGGCGATGTCGAGGAACGCCTCGTCGAGGGAGAGCGGCTCGACGATGTCGGTCACGGCGTGGAAGGTGGCCATGATCGCGTCGGAGATCTGGGAGTAGCGGGTGAAGTCGGGTTCGATGACGACCGCCTGCGGGCAGAGCCGGCGGGCCTTGCCCATCGGCATCGCCGAGGTCACGCCGAACCGGCGCGCCTCGTAGGTCGCCGACAGCACCACCGACCGGTTGCCACCGCCGCCGATGACGACCGGCTTGCCCCGCAGGTCGGGCCGGTCGATGAGCGACGCGGACGCGTAGAAGGCGTCCATGTCGACGTGGAGGACGGTGCAGCCGGTGTCGTCGGGCTCGCTGTCCCCGGTGCGCCGCGGGGCGGCGTACTGGCGGCGGCTCACGGCGCACCGCAGCGGTGGTGCGCACGCCGGTGGTGGTGCGCACCGGGTTCTGGCGACGCGCCCCGGCGGGGAGGCGACGCATACCGGCGTGCCGGGGTGGACCTCAGGACCGCTGGGCGATGGCATGCAGGCCGGCGCCGAGGGAGCCGAGCGCCTCGGCGTAGTGCGGGTGGGTGGCGACGGCGCGTTCGAGCTCGGCGACGGCCGCCCGGTCGGCGGCGCTGTCGAGCGCGGCCGGCGGGACGAGGTCGGTGAAGACCCGCACGCCGTAGACCTGCCGGGGCGTGAAGCCGGCGGCGTCGAGCAGGGCGACCAGGCCCTCGACGTCGAACCGGCGCGGCAGCGGGTCGGCCGCGCCCCACCGCCCGTCGGCGCTGGTGAGCGCCTCGCGCGCCTGGTCGACCTCGCCGGCGATGGCCTTGGCCAGGACGACGGCGAGCCGCCCGGCGACGAGGAGGGACAGGTGGCCGCCCGGGGTGAGCGCGGCGGCGATGTGGGCGAGGGCCTGGGCGGGGTCGTCGACGACCTCGAGGACGCCGTGGCAGCAGACGAGGTCGACGCTCTCGCCGGCCAGGCTGTCGGCGTCCCCCTGCCGCCCGGTGATGCGGTCGGGCGACGCCGAAGTCGGCGGCGCGGCGTTCGAGCGCGGCGAGGGCGTTGGGGCTGGGGTCGACGACGACGACGTCGTGACCGAGCTGGGCGAGCGGGACGGCCAGGCCTCCCGAACCGCCACCGAGGTCGAGGACCCGCAGCGGGCGGCCGAGGTCGGCCTCGCGGGTGCGGACCAGGTCGGCGACGGCGTCCCAGACGCCCTGGTTGCGGACGTGGGTCCACGGCGACGCCGGGGCGGTGCTGGTCGTCCGCGGGCGGGAGACGGGGGTCTCGGGACGGTCGCGTCGCTCGTCGGCCACGTCGTCGGTCCTCTCCGGCGTCCGGTCGGCGGGGCAGCCGCACTGGTCGCTGTCACCCTAGTGCCCCGAGCTTCCCGGGCTGGCGTGCCAGAGCTTGCGCGGCGGCGTCCCCAACGTGTCCATGCCGCTCACGCCGCTCACGCCGTCGGCGGCGATGGCGTCGCTCTCGTCGTCCCGGTCGCGCCCGGGTCCCTCGGGGTGCCTGGCGCTCGTGGCGTCGGGATAACCGCCAGCGTCGGGATAGCCCGCGGCGTCGGGGACGGTCCGTGACGTCGCGAGGACCCGCGAGCCGCGGCTGTCCTCGCCGGCCGGCTTGACGTCGGCGTAGGGCGACTGCTTGAACCCCGACGCGTGGACGAGTACCCGCCGCCCCGGTGGCACCGAGCCGCGACCGCCCATCCCGCCGGCCCGCGCCGCGTGGCGGGCCTCCTCGCCGGCGGCCACGGCGGCCACCGCCGCGGCCCGCTCGAACCGGGCGGCGTAGTCGGCGTCGTCGCGGTCGCCGCGCGGCAGACCGGTGTAGACGTCGAGGTCGGCCGCGTCGCCACCGCGTTCGCGGCCACCGCCGCTGGTGCTGACCCGCGCGGCGACCGGCAGGTCGCGGCCGTCGGCCTCCGTCGCCGCGGCCAGGGCGGCGTCGTTGCGCGCCACCATCGCCTGGTCCTCGGCCTCCAGCGCGGCGACCACCGCCTCGAGGCCACCACGGGTCCACGCCTCCCAGAGGCCGGACAGCTCCCACGCCCCGGTGGCGCGGACCGAGATCCCGCGCGGACCGGTGCGGCGGGTGATGCCGCGGACGAGGAGCATCCACGAGTGGAAGACGGTCGTCGCGTAGGGGCCCTGCGCGTCCTCGAAGAACGTCGCGTCGACCGGCCCGGTCGCGTCGTCGAGGGTGAGGAACACGACCCGGCGACCGCTGCGGATCGGTGGCGTCTGGGTCGCCACCTTGACCCCGGCGATGAGGACCTCGCTGCGGCTGCGGGTCTGGAGGATCTCGGTCGACCGGGTCACCCCGAGGGCGTCGAGCATCGGCGCGTAGAAGTCGACGATGTGCGCGCTCGCGTCGAGGCCGAGGATGTCGAGCTCGGCGCGGACGCGTTCGGGGCCGGTCATCTCGGGCAGTCCGGTGCCCTTCTCGAGCCGGGGCGTGTCGCCGAGGTCGAGGGTCAGCTGGGTCGGCTGGGCGTATGCGGGCACGACCGGCCGCGCGGCCTGGGACTGGGCGGCGGCGCGGGCGGCGACGTCCAGCCCGCCGTAGGTGGTCAGCGCCGCCCGGGTGGCCACGCGCGGTGGCGTCGGCCGGCGGCGTTGGCGCGCGGCGGTACCGGCTGGTGGGCGGTGAGTTGTCCCCCCAGCAGGGGGAAGGATCCACCGCGTTGGCGGTCGACCCGTCGTGCCGTCGTCCAGGCGCTGGCCGGTCCACGGTGACCGGGCTCCGGGCCGGCCGCGGGTGACCGGACGGTTCGGCGCCTTGACGCCCGACTCCCACGCGGGCCCGGCGATCCCGGTCAGCCCGGTGACGTCGGCGGATCCGCCGCCGAGCCGTGCCGACGGGTCACCGGCCGGTACCGGTGTCGCCGCCGCGGTCGGCGCCCGGGTCCCCGTCCGGACCCGCTTCCCCGCCCCGGCCGAGGTGGACCGGGACCACCGGTCCAGCTCGGCGACGTGGAGCAGCAGGTCGCGGCGGGTCACCCGGCCGCGGCGGCCCAGGCCCGCGGAGGTGAGCACGGTGAGCGGCCCGTCGCGCAGTACCGGCGCTCGTCGTCGGCACTACCGCGGTCCGTCGTCGCGCATACCGGCGTCGTCGCCGGCATACCCGGTCGTCTACCGCGTGTCCCGAGTCGTCGTCCGGCGTCCCGGTGTCGTCCGCGGTCGTCGTGAGTCGTCGCTCGCGCCGTAGCCGCGGGCGCCCCGTTCGCCGCCCTCCGGGGCGTGGGCGGCGCGGACCGCGCCCCGGTGCCGCGGTCGGTGGGCGTGACCGGGGTCGACCGACGCCCCGATGGTGTCGATGCCGTAGACCGTGTCGAACCCGCCGGCGAGGACGAGGCGTTCGGTGACCGGCCTCGAGACGTGGGCGCGGTTCCAGAAGTCGGCCAGGCTGTGGAACGGCTGCGCGGCGACGATCCGGGCGACCTCCGCCTCGCTGATCCCCTTGACGTCGGTGAGCGAGATCCGGATGCCGTAGGCGCTGCCGTCCGGCAGGTCGGGGACCGGCGGGGCGGACGGCTCGGCCGGGGTGTCCACCCGCTCGATGACGTAGGTCTGCTTCGAGGCGTTGACGTCGAGGCCGAGCACCGTGATGCCGAGGCTGCGGGCGTCGTCGAGGATGAGCCGCTTGGGGTACATGCCGGGGTCGTGGGTGAGGACCCCGGCGAGGAACGCGGCCGGGTGGTGCGCCTTGAGCCACGCCGACTGGTAGGTCGGCAGGGCGAACGCCGCCGCGTGGGCCTTGCAGAACCCGAACGACGCGAACGCCTTGAGCACCTCCCAGATCTTGTCGGTGACGTCCTTGGGGTAGCCGCGGGCCAGCGCCGCGGGACGCCACCACTTCTCGACCTCGGCCTGCCCGATCGGGTTGCCCATCGCGCGGCGGACCTCGTCGGCCTCGGCCAGGGTGACGCCGGTCGTCTCGGCCACCATGAGCAGCACCTGCTCGTGGAAGACGACGACGCCCTCGGTCTCCTTGAGCGCCGGGATGAGCGTCGGGTGGAGGAACTCCGGGGCGTTCCAGCCCTGCCGGGCGTTGAGGAACGGGACGATCATGTCGGACTTCACCGGACCGGGCCGGAACAGCGAGATGTCGGTGATGAGGTCCTCGAACGACTCCGGGCCGAACTTGCCGATGAGCTCGCGCTGCCCGGGACTCTCGATCTGGAAGCAGCCGAGGGTGTGCGTCGTGCGGATCATCCGGAACGTCGTCTCGTCGTCGAGCGGCACGTGCTCGCGGTCGTCGAGGTCGATGCGGACCCGGTCGACCCGGCGCACCTCGTCGACGGCGTGGGCCATCGCCGACTGCATCCGGATCCCGAGGATGTCGAGCTTGAGCAGCCCGAGCGCCTCGACGTCGTCCTTGTCGAACTGGCTCATGGGGAACCCGATCCAGCTGGCCTCGACCGGGGTCCGGTCGAGCAGCCGCGAGTTGGACAGGACCACGCCGCAGGGGTGCAGGGCGATGTGGCGCGGCAGGCCGTCGAGGCGTTCGACGAGGTCGAGCATGAGGTCGAGGCGCGGCGCGTTGAGGCCGCTGGCCCGCAGCTCGGGCAGGTCGGCGATGGCGCCGCGCACGTTGCGGGCCGAGATGTGCGGGAACGCCTTGGCCATGGCGTCGACCTCGCTCGGCGGCATCCCGAGCGCCGCGCCGACGTCGCGGATCGCGTGGCGCACGCGGTAGCTGTCCATCATCGACACGCAGGTGACCCGCTCGCCGCCGAACCGGGCCAGCACCTTCTCGTAGATCTCGGTGCGCCGGGCCGACTCGACGTCGATGTCGATGTCGGGCAGCTGGGCGCGCAGCGGGGAGCAGAACCGCTCCATGAGCAGGCCGTAGCGCATCGGGTCGACCCCGGAGATCCCGAGCAGGTAGTTGACCAGCGACCCCGCCCCGGACCCGCGCGCGGCGACCCGGATGCCGAGGTCCTTGATGAGGTCGACGACCGTGGCGACGGTGAGGAAGTAGGTCGGGAAGCCCAGCCCGGCGATGACGTCGAGCTCGTCCTGGAGGCGCCGCTCGACCGCCTCCCGCTCGGTGGCGGTGGCGTCGGGGTAGGCGTCGCCGATCGCCGCCCGGCAGCGCTCGGTCAGCCGGGTATGCGGGTCGACGTGGGGCTCGATGCCGAGGACGGTCTGCTCCGGCAGGTGGACCGCGCCGATGCCGAGGTCGAGCGTCGGGTCGAGGACGCACTCGGTGGCGAGCGCGACGGTCGAGCGGAGCAGGTCGCGGGCTCCCTCCCGGGCCAGCGTGGTGCCGCCCTGGAGGCCCGGGTCCGGACGCCGCGAGGATGTCGCCGGCGACGGCGTGCATCGACGGGGTCGGGCTGAGGTGGCCGGCGGTGGTGATCCGGTCGAGGTGCCGGACGTCGAGCGCGACGAGGCGCCGGGACGCGTCGAGGACGTCGACGACCGCCGCCTCCTGCGGGTCGGCGTGCCGGGCGGCGGCGGTGAGGACGACGCGCAGCCCGTGGTCGCGGGCCAGGGCGTAGAGCCGGGCGGCGTGGCCGAGGCTGGCCGGGGTGCCCTCGGGACCGCCGTGGCAGACGACCTCGATGGCGAGCGCGTCGCGCGGCAGCAGCGCCCGCCACCGGGCGAGCGCGGCCTCGGCCTCACCCCGCCGCCGGTGCAGGACCGCCCGGCCGACGTCGGAGTCCGGACCGAGGAGGACGACGAGCGGGCTGGGACCCGATTCCGACGACCTCCGACGACCCTGAGGACCGGGCGGTATGCGGGCCGCGGCCGCCCGGCGTCGGCGACCCGGCCGCGGTGGCCAGCTCGGCGATGAGCTCCGGGGTGGCGACCGGGTCACCCCGCTCGCCGCGCAGATGGGTGGCGGTGACCAGCCGGCAGAGCCGGCCCCATCCGGCGCCCGCGTCGAGACCGGAGTGGCGACCCCGGGCCAGCACGGTCACCCGTGGCCGGCGGGGGTCGACGATGGCGCCCGCCCCGCACCGGGGTCCTCGGAGCGGCCCGCCGCCACCGCCCGTGGCGTCCGCGGGACCCGGTGCTGCGCCGGGTGCGACCCGTCGGCCGGGCGGCCGGCGGCGGCAGCGACGGCCACCACGCCGACGCCCCGCGCCCGGAGGCCAGGGCCGGCTGCGCGCGACGGGTCGGCCGTGACGGTCCCGACCCGCCGGAGCGACTCGGACCGGTGCGGTCGTCGATCCGGTCGACCGGTGAGGTCGACGGCGAGGTCGACGCCGAGGATCGGGTCGATGCCGGCCTCGGTGCACGCCTGGACGAACCGCACCGCACCGTAGAGACCGTCGCGGTCGGTCAGGGCGAGCGCCGGCTGACCCCACGCCACGGCGCGCTGGACCAGCGCGGCGGGAGTGGAGGCGCCGTACTGCATCGAGTACCCCGACGCGACGTGGAGATGGACGAACGCCTCCCCCGCGCTGAGCCGCCGCGCACTCCGCCCCGGGTGCTCGCCGCCGAGCCGGCCGATGGCCGCCGGTCGACTGCCGAGCCGCCCGAACCGGCTCGATCCGCCGGGGTCGTCACGCCCCACGACCGGCCTCCGCCGCCGACCACTCGCCCGACACCCCGCCCGACGCTCCACCCGAGACCCCGACCCGACACCGCACCGGACCGGGACACCGGCGCGACGTAGCGGGAGATCGGCGCCAGGGTGGCGTCGCGCGGCAGGCCGAGCAGGCCCTGGATGATCTCGAGGAAGTTCTCCGCCTGACGCAGCAGGTCGTCGGACTCGCGGGCGACGATGAGGCCGCCTCGCTCGACCGCGGCGCGGCGGCGGGCCGAGGCCGCGAAGAACGCCGACCACTCGGTGAGCTCGGGAGCGACCCGCGGCAGCAGCTCCCACACGCTGCGGGGGCGGGACCGGGTGGTGCTGGTGCGCAGGGTCCGTCCCGAACCGGGCGCCCCGCCGCTGCCGGGCAGGCTCCGCGCCGCGAGCAGCGCGGCCGCCGCCCGCAGGGCGCCGAGGTGGGCCTCGACGTAGCGCTCCCCGGCGTCGCCGGTGCGGCACGCCTCGAGCAGGCTGGCCCGCGACCGGTCGAGCAGGTCGAGCGAGGTCGACGCGAGCGGCGCGCGGGACCGCGGCGCGTTCGGCAACCCCGCTGACCCCGGCGACCCCGGACTGACCCCGGCGACCCCGGCGACCCCGGGTACCCCTGGACGGCACTCGTCGGCATACTCATCGCCTCTCCTCAGTCCGCGACGCGCACGAGGCGCCACTCGGCGTCGGCGGCGCCGGCCCCGTCGCTGGTGAGGTCGTAGACGCCGGTCCCGAACGCCTGACCGCGGCTGGCCTCGACCCGCCACACGTGCTGCTCGCGCGACGCGACGTCGATGCCGGTCGGCTGACCCGGCGCCGGGTCGAGCGCGTCGCGCCACCAGGACCGGCGCTCGCGCCAGTGGGCGAGGACCCGGCGGACGACGTAGAGCCGGCCCTGCCAGATGAACACGTCGGGCTCGGCCGGGTCGACGAGCTCGCGGTCCGAGGCGGCCCCCTGCGCCGCCCCGGACCGGAGCTCGGTCGCACCCGAGCGCACCTCGACGGGGTCGCTGTATCGGCGCATGACGACATGGCCCCTTTCCAGGCAGGCGTGGACACGGTGAGGAGAGGTCGAACCCGTCACGACCTCGTTCGTACAGGTGTTCGACTGGTCTCCACGGTACTCCCCCGGTCGGACGTCGTGTCAAGAGGCGTTCGCCGACCGGTGGACGGCGCTACGGTTCGCCCATGCGAAGCGACGCGTGACCGCCGCCGAGATGACCGAGACCCTCCTCGACCACCCCGCCGTGGTCCGCGTGCGCGAGGCCCTGACCGCGGTCAACGTGACGACCGAGATCGTCGTGCTGGCCGGGTCGGCGCGGACCGCCGTGCAGGCCGCCGAGTACCTCGGGGTCACCACCGCGCAGATCGCCAACTCGCTGGTCTTCGCCGTCACCCGGGCCGACGACGAGGAGCCGCCGAGGAGGCCGCCCCCGAACCGCTCCTCGTGCTCGCCTCCGGCGCGCACCGCGTGGACACCGCCAAGGTGGCCGCCCTGCTCGAGCTGGGCCGCGTCACGATGGCCGACCCCGACCTGGTCCGCACGACGACGGGGTTCGTCATCGGCGGGGTCGCCCCGGTCGGCTCGCTGACGCCGCTGCGGACGCTCGTCGACGTCAGCCTGTCCCGCTACGACACCATCTGGGCCGCCGCCGGACACCCCCGCGCGGTGTTCGCGACGACGTACGACGAGATCCTGCGCGTCACCGGCGCCCAGGCCATCGAGACCACCTAACGGCTCCGTGCCACCTCCGGCGCCACCTCCGGCCGCTCGGTCCCCGGCCCGGTCAGCCGCTCGAACACGCCCACCTCGGTGCCGACCCACCGCTCGCCGATCCCGTCGAACGCGGCCACGACGCTCTCGGCGTCCCAGTCCTCCTCGACGTGCACCTCGAACGGGTTGTCCTCGATCTCGTGCTGCGGGTAGTGGACGACCGGCAGCGACAGGTAGACGGCGACCCGGGCGGCCTCGGCGGCCCGCCGCCACACCTCGACCGCCTCGTCCCGCGCCATGTGCTCGAGGACGTCGCCGAGGATGACGACGTCGACCTCGGGCAGCGGGGTGGTCCGCACGTCCCCGACGACCAGCTCGTCGTAGTAGTCGTGCAGGTGGTAGGTCGTGAGGTATGGCTCCCACACCTCCAGCCCCGTGATGTGCGCGACGTCGGGTCCGGCCAGCAGCCGGGCATACGTGCCGACGCCGGGTCCGACGTCGAGGATGCGCAGCGGGCCGTGCTGTCGGGCGAGCTCGTGGACGCGCTCGCGCGTCCAGTCCTTGCCCTGCTCGGAGCTCATGGGCATACGGGGGGTCCGTCCTGTTCTGTCGCCGACCAGAGACGCTCGAGGAACGGCTCCTCGAGCAGGGGCACGACCTCGACGCCGGCCGGCCAGGGCCGGTCCGCCGGGGTCGGGGCGCCGCGGGCGCGCCGGTTCTCGTCGCGGACCCGCCGCACGGTCAGCCCGTGGTCGTCCAGCGGGGCCGCCGCGCACAGGTCGCGGAGGGTGCCGCCGCGCAGGCGCACCGGCGGCCCGGTCACCCGGAACCGCGCCCGCCGCAGGACCTCGGCCGGCACCGCACCGACGTGGAACCGCGGGTCGTCGAGGGCCCGTGCCGCCTCGGTGGACGCAGGACCGGCCGTCACCCACAGCCCCACGTCCCCGGACCGCAGCAGGTCCTCCGCGCACGCGACGAGGGCGGCAGGACCGCAGCCGTCCCCCACGCGGACCTCGACGACCGTCTCCGGGAACGACCACACCAGGCCGCGCCCGCGCAGGTCACGGTCGGGCAGGAGGCGCGCCAGCGTCAGCGTCTCGGCGTTCTTCACGGCGGTGTGGTCCTCCTCGCGTCCGCTCAGGTCCGGCCCGTCGTGCCACCCGACCGCGTCGGGCAGTACCGCAGGTCGGCCCCCGAGGTGTACGCCCGGTGGGCCAGCTCCCAGTCCTCACCCCCGTACCCGCGGATCTCCGGGTCGAACCCGCCGAGCCGCGCGAAGAGGTCCCGGTGCATCGAGAGGACCGCGCTGATGACGAGCTGGTACGCGCGGTCGTCCGGCTCCGTGAGGTCCTGCGTGCGCGCGTACCCGTCGGTCAGCCACCCCGGTTCCGCCAGCCCGTCCGGCCCGGGCGCCTCCCCGGCAGCCAGGCGCGGACCCGCTCGCCGGACCATCCGTCGAGGTCGACGTGCCGCCGCCGGCCGACCGTCAGCGCCCACGGACCGCTGGTGGCGTCGAGGACCCGCGCCAGGTAGTCCGGCGCCGGCACGACGTCCTGGTCGAGGAACGCGAGCACCTCGCCGCTCGCGGCGGCGCCGCCGAGGTTGCGCGCCGCCGCGGCCCGGAAGCCGTCGTCCTCCTGGCGCACGACCCGGACGGCGTATGCGTGCCGGCCCGGCTCGGGCGGTCGGGCCGACCCGTCGTCGGCGAGGACGACCTCGAACCGGTCCGGAGCCAGCGTCTGCAGGTCGAGCCCGGCGAGGAGCCGCTCGACCTGCTCGGGACGGTCGTAGGTCGGCACGACCACGCTCACCGCCGGTGTCGCCGCGGTCGTCACGTCAGCTCCTCGAGCACGGCGACGTGCGCCCGGGCGGCGGCCCGCCACGGGGGGCCGACCTCGACGTCGTCGGCCAGCCACGTCGAGGCCGGGTCGGCCGCCGCGGCCACCAGCGCGTCCGGGAGCGACGTCGCGACCGTGACCGTCCCGGGCAGGCGGGCGGCCAGCTCGCCGGAACCAGCCGACGTCGCGCACCACCGGCCGCCGCCCCGCCGCCACCCACGTCCCGACCGACGCCGACGCCGAGACGTGCCGGTGCGGAGCGACGGGATCCCCGCCGTCGCCAAGGTGCGGTAGAGCACGTCCTCGTCCAGGTAGCCGGTCACCCGGAACTCGACGCCACGGTCTGCGGCATACCGGACCAGCGTCGCGACGTGGTCCTCGTGGCCGGCGGCGGCGGCCCCGTAGTTGGTGACGACCCGAGGCAGTCCGGGGCGCGCCGCGACGGCGTCGACGACGTCCTCGACCCCCTTGCCGGGGTAGAGGAACCCCAGCACGGCCACCTCGTCGGCCGACGCCACCGGCCGGGCCGTCCAGACCCGCTCGATGGGCAGCGGCACCACGCGGGCGACCCGGTCGAGCCGGGCGGCCTCGTCGGGGTCGAGCAGCCCGGCGAGCATCCGGCGCTCGCTGTGGCTGGCCACGACGACCCGGGTGGCCGCCCCGACGAACCGGCGGTAGGCCTCGCGGCGGCGGCGGAACCAGTCGGCGCCCTCCTCGGGCTGCGGGATGTCGTGGAGGGCGAGCACGAGGGGCGCGGTGCGGGACGCCCGCTCGACGGCCTCGGCGGCGGCCTCGGGCGTCGCGCCCAGCAGCCGGTCGGTGACCGGCAGGAGCACGGGCCGGCCCTGCGGGTCGAAGGCCGCCAGCTCGTCGGCGGACCCGACCCGGCGGGTGACGGCCAGCAGCGGCTGGTAGGCCTCGGCCAGGCGCCGCGCGTGGGTGACGACCCCGTGCCGCTCGGGTCCGACGACGACGTGCCAGGCGGGGGCCGAAGCGGTTCTCACCGGATCCGGTGACGATTCGGCCGCAGGTGGGTATGGGCTGCTCGTGACCACTCCCTACACCGTGCCCGCGAGGTGACGGCCGCTCCGACCGCGGCCCCGCTGCTGCGGCCACCGACGCGGACCCACCGTCCGCTGCGGGTCGCGGTGATCGCCCCGTCCCGCTACCCGATCCGGCAGCCCTACGCCGGCGGGCTCGAGGCGCTGGTCGGACAGCTGGTGGCCCGGTTGCGCAAGCGCGGCCACCAGGTCACCTTCTTCGCCAGCGAGGGGTCCGAGCACGGCGACCCGGAGTACGCGTTCCCGACCGACCCGTGGAGTCCCTCGGACCAGGCGGTGCAGGACGTCTCGATGCCCTCGGCCGGGTTCATGCGCGACCACCACAGCCACCTGCGGCTGATGATGGCCCTGGCCGGCCCGCTCGCCGAGGCGTTCGACGTGGTCCACAACCACTCCCTGCACCACCTCCCGGTCGCCATGGCGCCGTTGCTGCCGTCGACCGTGCTCGACCACCCTGCATACCCCACCGACGCCCTGGCTCGAGTCGGCGATCGACGCGGCCCCGGGCCCGGACGCGCTCCGGTTCGCCGCCGTGAGCCGGTTCGTCGCCCGACAGTGGGAGACCGCCACGCGGCACGGGTCGCCGCACGTCGTGCACAACGGCGTCGACCTCGAGGCCTGGCGCCCCGGCCCCGGCGGCGGGCCGCTCGTCTGGTTCGGGCGGATGGTGCCCGAGAAGGCCCCGCACCTGGCGGTCCAGGTGGCCGAGCGCCTCGGGCAGCGGCTGGTGCTGGCCGGTCCGGTCGGCGACGCCGACTACTTCGAGCAGGCGGTCCGGCCGACGCTCGGACGGGACGTCGAGTACGCCGGTCACCTGGCGGTCCCGGACCTGTCCCGGCTGGTCGGGTCCGCGAGCACCGCGCTGGTGACGCCGGTGTGGGACGAGCCGTACGGGCTCGTCGTGGCCGAGGCCATGGCCTGCGGTACGCCGGTGGCGGCGTTCGCTCGCGGCGGCATCCCCGAGGTCGTGGGCTCGGTGCTGGAGGGCGAGGACCTCTCCGCGGAGTACGTCATGACGACGGCCGGCGCGCTGGTGCGGCCCGGGGACGTCGAGGCCATGGCCAAGGCGGTCGTCGCGCTCGACGGGACCGACCGGGACGCGACGCGCCGGTTCGCCGAGCGGACCCTCTCCATCGACCTCACCGTCACGCGCTACGAGCGTCATTACCGTCGGCTGCTGTCCGAGCCCACCGTGGAGGAAGGCCGGTCAGCGTGACCAGTCCCTCCGCCGCGAAGGCGTCCAGCCAGCCCTCCATCGGCGAGTAGCCCCACCGGTCCCAGAACCGGTTCGCGTTGCGGACGATGTCCTCGAGGTGGCGGTACGGCGGGGACTCCACGGGGTGGTGCTGGTGGTACGCGGCCGCGTCGCCGACCCAGAACAGCCGGCCACCGGCGGCCTGCAGGCGCATCGCGTAGTCGGTGTCCTCGCCGCCGTAGCCGACGTAGCCCTCGTCGAACCCGCCGACCCTGTCCCAGTCGCCGGCCGACATGGCGAAGGACAGCGACCAGAACAGCCGGAGGTCGTCCGCCGCCCGCACCACCGGCCCCTTCAGGCTGGGGCGGGCGGGGTGCGCCGTGGACTGCGCGAGGTCCTCGGGTCCGTAGTGCCGCGCGGCCGGCGGGCCTGCGGCGGCAGGTAGTGGACGGCGCCGGCGTACGCCGCGCGGCGCCGGCCTGCGAGCCGGCGACGCGTCGCATACCGCTCGACGAGCTCGGCGGACGGGATGCAGTCGACGTCGAGGAACACCAGGACCTCCGCCCCGGCCCGTGCCGCGCACCGGGCACCGGCGTTGCGCGCGGCGGCCAGGGGCAGGCGACCGTCCTGCCGGGCGACGCTCACCACCTGCGTCTCGGCTGGTGGCGGGCGCGTCGCTGCCGCGCGATGGCGGCGATGTCCTCGTCGTCCATGGCCACGACGACGAGGACGTCGGGCACCCGCGTCCCCGCCCGCAGGCCCGCGAGGAGTCCGCGCAGGTGGTCGTGCCGGCCGTGGGCCAGCGTGACGACGGCGACCCGTCCGGTGGCGTCAGGATTCATGCGGCGCGCACCCCGGCCACGTCGTCCACCAGGGCGGCGAACCGGTCGGCGGCCCCGCCGTCGGACCAGCCGGCCCACGCACGCGGGGTCCAGGTCAGCGGTCTCCCGCAGCAGGGAGGCCCACGCCGCCTCGGCCGGCCAGGCGGTGCGGACCGTCACCGGCGCGATGCGGGCGACGGCGGTCGCGAGGTGCGCCTGCTCGTCGTGCGGCCGGTCCTGCGGGAGCGACCACGGCCGGGCGCCGGGCGGCGGCCACCTCGGCGAGCGCGTTCTGACCGGAGTGGGTGACGACGACGTCGGCGGCCTGCAGCTGGTCCCACACGACGTCCGGGTCGCCGGACGTCACCACCGTCCAGCGCCATCCGGGCGTCCCGCGCTGGGCCGACTCGAGGTCGGCGGCGGGGAGCGTCCGAGCCGCGGCCCCAGAGGACGGCCACGGTGCGGTCCCCCGGCGCGGGCGCCGGAGTGCGGCCGTCGAACCGCGACATCGCTCCCGCCCAGGTCGGTCTTGGCGTCCCACCGCGAGTGCCACCCCAGGACCGGCTCGGCCGGCCGGGGCCACGCGGCCACGAGGTGCCCCGCGGCGTCGTACGCCGTCTGGTGCGGTCGGTCGCGGCGGTCACCGGCCATCACGACCCCGACGGTGGGCAGGCCGAGCAGCCGGCCGAGCAGGAGGACCTCGACCGAGACGTCGCAGACCAGGGCGGCCGGGCGGGTGGCGGTGACCCAGTCGGTGATGAGCGGCCATCCGGTCGCGGTACCCCGGGTGGTGCAGGGGCGCCCAGTGCAGCGTCCCGCCCGCGGCGTGGTCCTCGCCCCCGGCGGCGTCGTCGGGCGGGAGGGCGACCCACTGCGCCTCCGGCCAGCCGTCGGGCCGCGGCGCCGAGCTGAGGACGACGACGTCGGCCCGGGTCCGCGACGCCACGTTGACCGCCCGGGTGACGTGCCCGGCACCGAGGTGGTGCGCGTACCAGCCGACGACCGGAACGGTCACGCGGGCACCGCGTCGGCCCGGCCGGACGCCACGAGCACCGCGCGGTAGAGCCGCTCGTGCTGCCGGGCGATCGCCTCCTGCTCGGCGCGACGCTCCTCGCGGCTCGCCGGCCACCTCGGCCGCTCGGTGAAGGCGGCCTCGACGGCGCGAGCGACCTCGTCCGCGTCCAGCGCGTCGGGCTGCGGCGAGGCGTAGGTCAGGCAGGGCTGCTGCTCGACCCAGTAGCCGGTCCGCGGGGCGAGTACCGCCGTCCCGAGGTCGTGGCACGCCTCGAGCCAGCCGGAGTGGGTGCCGAACGCGTACGGCAGCACCGAGAGGTCGAGGCCCCGGAGGTAGGCCCACAGCTCGGCGTCGGTATGCGGCTCGTGGACCACCAGCCGCAGCCGGCCCGCCCGGTCCAGGGCGACCAGGCGTCGCAGCAAGGCGGCGTCGTGACGCGGGTGACCGGGGTCGGTCACCTCCCGGTGCAGGTGGACGGTGAGCTCGGCCCCCGGGCGGTCGGCGAGCGTCTCGGCGAGGACCTCGACGAGCCCCGCCGGCCGGACGTTGGCCCGCAGGCTCTTGAGGTGGAGGCCGACGACGAACCGGTCCGCCGACCGCTGCGGGTCCACCCCGACGAGCTCGAGCGGTGCGACGTGCGGGTGCGGCACGACCGTCGGCGGAGCGGCCCCACACCGCCTCGATCTCGCGGGCGGCGCCGGGCGTGAGGGTCACCAGCCGGGCGGCTCGGGGCACGAGGACGTCCAGGCGACGACGGTGCTCGGTCTGGTCGGCGAAGTGCGGGTTGACCAGGTCGTGCACGGTGAGCACCAGCGGCACGCCCTCCTCGTCGAGGGCGTCGCACCAGCGGTCGAGGTCCTCGGGGCTCTCCGCGTCGAACCCGAAGTGCAGGTGGACGAGGTCGACCTCGCCGGCGTGGTCGCGCACCCACGACTCGCGCAGGGCCGGCGGCGGCCACCACTGACCGGGGGCGCCACCGGGGACGGTCGGGTCGGCGGCGAACCGCACCGGCCCGGGCGCCACGGCGGCGCAGGGCCAGGGCGTAGGGGTGGGCGCTGGGCACCGGCTGCACCCGAGCGGTCCACGGCATGCGAGTCGCATACCCGAGCCCCTCTCCGGCGAAACGAGCGCGCAGTCGATACCGAACCGTTGCCCGCCGGGTGGAGTATGAAGGTCGCCGCCTGACGTTCTCTGGTACGGCACGCACCGCGTCGCCGCGCCAAGGCCGCTGAACGCACCACCGACGGGAGGACCCATGGGTACCGAGCTCCTGCCGTGGGTCTTCACCACCGGGTGGGCGAGCGGCATCAACGCCTACCTCGTCGTCCTCATCCTGGGCATCGCCCAGCGGTTCTTCGAGGTCGGCCAGGTCCCGGCGGTCCTCGGCCGCACCGACGTCATGGTCGTCGCGGCCGTGCTGTTCGTGCTGGAGATGTTCGCCGACAAGATCCCCTACCTCGACTCGGTCTGGGACACCGTCCACACGGCCATCCGGCCGATGGTCGGCGCCACCCTCGGCTACCTCATCGGCCACGAGTCGTCCTCGCTGGACGCGGCGTTCAGCGCCGCCACCGGCGGGTTCACCGCGCTGGCCGCCCACCTGGTCAAGGCCGGCACCCGCGCGGCGGTCAACACGTCGCCGGAACCGGTGAGCAACGTCCTGGTCTCCTCCGGCGAGGACGTCACCGTCGCCGGCGTCGTGTCGCTGGCGTTCCTCAACCCGTGGCTCGCGGCCGCCATCGCCGCGGTCATCCTCATCGCCGGCGCCTTCCTCGCTGATGTTCGTCTTCCGCAAGCTGCGCCGGCTGCGCCGCCGCTACGACGAGTGGGGCGAGCGCAACGGCCTCGCTCCGCCGCGCGACGACCCGCCGCGGCGCCGGCGCGGCGACGACACGCGAGCGCATACCCCGGCGATGAGTTCCGGGTCGGGACGTCGGTCCAACGGACTGACGACGACCGACCGAAGGAGCAACCCATGGCCGACCGCATCCGCGCAGCGCTGGAGCCGCACGTCGAGTCCGGAGCCGTGCCGGGCCTCGCCTGGTGGGTCTCCCGGGACGGCGACGTCGACCGGGGCGAGCTGGGGACCAGCCACCCGGGTGGCGCCGGCGAGCCGGTCCGCCCGGACACGCGGTTCCGCATCTCGTCGACCACCAAACCGGTCACCGCGGTCGTCGCGATGAGCCTCGTCGACGACGGCACGCTCGCCCTCGACGACCCCGTCGACCGGTGGCTCCCGGAGCTCGCCGACCGGCGGGTGCTGGCCACCCCCGACGCCGACCTCACGCATACCGTGCCGGCCGTGCGGCCGATCCTCGTGCGCGACGTGCTCGAGTTCCGGCTGGGGCTGGGCTACGACTTCAGCGGCGGGCCCACCCTCGTCCTCGACGAGCTGGAGCGCGCCGGCGTCCACATGGGGCCGCCGGCACCGCAGGCAACCCCGACCCGGACACCTGGATGGCGCTGTTCTCGCCGGTGCCGCTGATGTACCAGCCGGGTGAGCGCTGGCTCTACAACATCGGTGCCGAGGTGCTCGGCGTGTTGGTCGCCCGGGCGTCCGGGACGCCGCTGCCCGAGCTGCTCCGCGAACGGGTGCTCGAACCGGTCGGTATGCCCGGCACGGGTTTCAGCGTCGAGCCGGCCGACGCCCACCGGCTGGGCCCGGTGTGGACGCCGGGTCAGGACGGCGGGGACCCGACGGTGTACGACCCCGCCGACGGCCAGTGGAGCCGCCCGCCCGCCTTCCCCAACGGCGCCGACGGGCTGGTGTCGACGGTGGACGACCTGGCGGCGTTCGGCACGATGCTGCTCGACGGAGGCCGCACCGCGTCGGGCGCGACGGTGCTCGCAGCCCGGCACCGTCACCGCGATGACCACCGCCCGGGTGCCCCTCGGCGAGGACGGCGGCGGGTGGGGCCTCGGCCTCGGGGTCGACATGACCGACCAGCCGGACGGCCGGCACCCCGGCGCCTACGGCTGGGACGGCGGGCTGGGGACGTCGTGGTGGAACGACCCGGCCACCCGCACGACCGCCGTCCTGCTCACCAACCAGATGTGGACCTCGCCGGCGCCGCCCGAGCACTTCTGGGCGTTCTGGCGCACGGCGTTCGGCGGCTGAGCCGCCCGCCGGTCAGCGGGCGGCGGCGACCCCGAGGTTCTCGAAGACCTGGAGCGTCGCCGTCGAGCGGTTCATGGTGATGAAGTGGATGCCCGGCGCGCCCTCGGCCAGCAGCTCCTGGGCCAGCTCGGTCGTGATCTCGACGCCCACCTCGCGCACCGCCGCGGGGTCGCCGTCGACCGCCTCCAGCCGGGAGGTCACCGACTCGGGCACCGGCTGCCCCGACAGCTCGGTCATCTTGACCAGCTGCTTGACGTTGGTCACCGGCATGAGGCCCGGGATGATCGGGATGTCCCGGCCCCGGGCGGCGACCCGGTCGCGCAGCCCGACGTAGGCGTCGCGGGTGAAGAAGAACTGGGTGATCGCGTACTCCGCCCCGGCGTCGGCCTTGCGGACCAGCACCTCGGCGTCGAAGTCCAGGCTCGGGCTCTCCGGGTGCTGGTCGGGGAACGCCGCGACGCCCACCGTGAAGTCACCGAGCGACCGCACCAGGGAGACCAGCTCGTCGGCGTGGTCGACGCCCTCGGGGTGCTTGACCCACGGCTGGCCGGGGCCACCCTGCGGGTCGCCGCGCAGGGCGAGGATGTTGCGCAGCCCCGCCGCCGACAGCGAGCCGACGACGTTGCGGATCTCGCCGACCGAGTGCCCGACGCAGGTCAGGTGGGCCAGCGGCGTGAGCAGGGTCTCGCGCGCGATGCGCTCGGTGACCCGGATGGTCCGGTCGCGGGTCGTGCCGCCGGCCCCGTAGGTGACCGACACGAACGTCGGGTGGACCTTCTCGATCCGCCGGATCGCCTCCCAGAGCACGGCCTCGCCGGCGTCGTCGCGCGGCGGGAAGAACTCGAAGCTGATGCTCGGCCGCGTCCCGGCGAGCGCCGCGGGGATCGACCGGGTGAGGTGTTCGGGCCTCGGCAGGCGGGTACTGACCGGCATACCGGTCAGGGTACGTTGGCCTCTCCCGAGTGGGCGGGAGCGACCAGATCACGGGCTGGGGGCGGCGGCGCCGTACCCTGGCCGACAGCAGGCGAACTACGCACACCCGGGGAAGGACCTGCCCGTGACCAGCCCGCTCGACCTCTGTGACCTGCGGACGCGGGTCCAGGCGGCCGTCGACGCCGAGATGCAGGTGCAGCGAACCGTCCTCGCCCCGGTGGGTGACGAGCTCGGCCCCCTCATCGACGCGGTCGAGCGGCTCATCGCCGGCGGCAAGCGGCTGCGGGCCGGCTTCCTCTACTGGGGCTACCGCGCGTCCGGCCGACCCGACTCCGACGCCCTGATCCGGCTCGCGGTGGCGATGGAGTTCTTCCAGGCGGCCGCGCTGCTCCACGACGACGTCATGGACGGCAGCGACACCCGCCGCGGTATGCCCGCCGCACACCGGGTGTTCGGGAACCTGCACGCCGACTCCGGCTGGTCCGGCGACAGCGCCCGGTTCGGCGAGTCGGCGGCGATCCTCGCCGGTGACCTCTGCCTCCAGTGGTCCGACGAGCTGTATGCGACGTCCGGGCTTCCGAGCAGCGAGCTGGACCGCGGGCGGCGCACCTTCGACACCATGCGGACGCAGCTGATGGGCGGTCAGTACCTCGACCTGCTGGAGTCGGCCCGCGGGTGGGACCGTCTCGACACGTCGGCGCGGATCGACAGCGCCCGCAACGTGATCCGCTACAAGAGCGCGAAGTACACCATCGAGCACCCGCTCCTCATCGGGGCCGCCGTCGGCGGGGTCGAGGCGGTCGACATGGGCCGGCTGTCGGCCTACGGGCTGGCCCTCGGCGAGGCGTTCCAGCTGCGCGACGACGTGCTCGGCGTCTTCGGCGACCCCGTCGGCGACGGGCAAGCCGGCCGGCGACGACCTGCGCGAGGGCAAGCGGACGGTGCTCGTCGCGCTGGCCCTCGCCCACGCCGACACCGACCAGGCGGCGCTGTTCGAGAAGCTCTTCGGCCAGCCCGACCTCGACGCCGACGGGGTCGCCCAGCTGCGCGGGATCATCGCCGACACCGGCGCCGTCGCCGAGGTCGAGACGATGATCGCCGAGCTGGCGGCGCAGGCCCGGGGCGCGCTCGCCGACGCGCCCGGCGCTGGACGGGCAGGCCGTCGACGTCCTCGGGTCCCTCGTCACCGTGACGACCTCCCGCACCGCCTGACCGGCACCCGTCACCGCTCGCCGCGCCGAGAGGTCAGCTTCGGCCGCTCTGGGGACCTTCAGAGCGGCCGAAAGTGACCTGTCGGCGGGATGGGGTGACCGGGGCTAGGCGGCGGCGCGGCTCGCGGGCGCATACGTGAGGAGCACGATGCTCTCCCCGACCGGGCGGACCGCCACCCGGCGCAGCGCCGTGGTCTGCTCGGCGGCGTCGAACAGCCGGTCGCCGGCGCCGAGCACGACCGGGTAGGTCATCAGGCGGACCTCGTCGACCAGGTCGTGGTCCAGCAGCGTCCGCACGAGCCGGCGGCTGGAGTAGACGAGGATGTCGCCGTCCACCCGCTCCTTCAGGGCGGTGACCGCCTCGACGACGTCACCGTTGAGGACCGTGGAGTTGGACCACTCCGTGGCCTCGTCGATCGTCGAGGAGACGACGTACTTGGGGATGACGCGCAGGCGGTCGGCCCACTCCCCCGGCCGGTCCGCCCACCGCTTCGCGAACCAGGCGTAGGTGCCGCGACCGACCAGCCACGCGGCGGTGTTGTAGGCCTCCTGGAGCTCGATCTCGGCCCACGCCGTGCGGTCCTCGTCGGACATCCGCGCGAACCACCCCCCGAACGCGAACCCCTCGTCACCGTTCGGGTCCTGGATGACCCCGTCGAGCGAGATGTTCTCGCTGACCACGATTCGTCCCATGCTGTCCTCCGTCGTGCGTAGGGATGCTGACGTGGAGGTAGACACCGCGGCCCACGGCATCCTGGGCGTCGGCCGGCCGCCCAGTCGGCGGCCCGGCCGGTGTCAGTACCGGTGACGCGCCGCCGAAGGACGCGTCAGGAGAGGGTGGACCGACGACATGAGCACCGACCTGGTGTCCCGTGCCCAGGCGGGCGACGCCGAGGCGTTCGCCCGGCTGACCGACCCGCACCGGCGCGAGCTGCTGGTCCACTGCTACCGGATGCTCGGCTCGGTGCAGGACGCCGAGGACGTCCTCCAGGAGACGCTGCTGGCGGCCTGGCAGGGCATCGCGGGGTTCGAGGGTCGGGCGTCGGTGCGCACGTGGCTCTACCGGATCGCCACCAACCGGTGTCTCAACGCGCGTCGCTCCGCCGGCCGACGCCAGGCGAAGGAGTGGGACGTGGCCGGAGTGCAGCCGCCCGAACCGACGCGGCTCGGCGAGGTGGTCTGGCTGCAGCCGTTGCCGGACACCTACCTCGAGGAGCGGCTCCGACCAGGCGCCCGGCCCGGAGGCGCGGGTCGAGCAGTCGGAGTCGATCTCGCTGGCCTTCGTGACCGCCCTGCAGCTGCTCCCGCCGCGCCAGCTGGCCGTCCTCGTCCTGCGCGACGTGCTGGGCTTCCCCGCGCGCGAGGTCGCCGAGATGCTCGACTCGACGGTCGAGTCGGTCACCAGCGCGCTCAAGCGGGCCCGCGCGACGCTCGCGCAGCGCCGGGCGGAGGACGCCGGACACCAGCCGCCGCCCGTGACCGGCTCACCGGCCGAGGAGGCGCTGGTCGGCGCCTTCGTCCGCGCCTACGAGGCCAGCGACATCGACGCGCTCGTCACCCTGCTGACCGACGACGTCTTCGTGTCCATGCCGCCGATGCCCCACGAGTACGAGGGCCACGAGGCCGCCAGACGCTTCTGCGACCTCATCTTCCGCGACGGGCGCTCCTTCGACCTCGTCCCGACCCGGGCCAACGGGCAGCCGGCGTTCGGCCTCTACCTCAAGGCCCCGGACGGCCGCCGCCACGGCACCGGGCTCCTCGTGCTCACGCTCTCCGGTGACCGGGTCAGCGCGATGACCCGGTTCGAGAACGGCCTGCTGCCGTCGTTCGGGCTACCGCGGACCCTCCCGCCCCGGTAGCCGGGGCCCCCACCACACCCACAGGGCGCAGGTCGCGAGGACCAGGGCGAACCCGAACCCGAGGTCCTCGACCGGCGCATACGCGATCCGGCCGTCCCCGAGGAACGGCACGGTCCCCGACCCGAGGATCGCGTCCGGGTCGTAGGTGACGATGAGCCGCCCGGTGAGCCAGCCGTTGGTGATGAGCTGGAACGCGACGACGATCCCGTATGCCGCCCACCACTGCCGGGTGGCGAGCAGCCGGGTCCGCAGGACCCACAGGTCGAGGACGACGGCCACGACGATCCCGACGACCGCGGCCGCCGTGTAGGTCACGACCGCCTCCGCCGTCGGGCCATGACCACGCCGACCGCCTCGTAGGTCAGCAGCCCGGCCAGCGGGATGACCACGAAGAACCCGAGCTCCTCCAGCGGCAGCCCGAAGAACCGCACCGGCAGCGTCTGCTCCGGGTCGAACGTCCAGTGCCCGGCGTGGGTCGCGGCGAGGTCCCACGCCACGAAGACCACGAACACCGGCGCGATGGACAGCACCAGCCGGCGGACCTGGCTCAGCAGGCCCAGGTGGAAGAACCAGTTGAGCGGCAGGGTCCCGACGAGGCAGAAGCCGAGCATCGCCGCATACGCGAGGTGACGCACCGATCAGCCCCGACCAGCCCCGAGAGCGCGGCTCAGAGCGCCGTGACCTGGGCCCGGCGCCGGACCTCGGTCTTGTGGCCGGCGATGAGCGCGTCGATCGGCGCGCCCTCGACCGGCAGCGTCTCGTCCGGCGTGAACAGCCAGCGCAGGATCTCCTCGTCGTTCATCCCGCCGTCGGCCAGCACGGTGAACGTGCCCTTGAGCTCGTGCCGCGGCCCGGCCTCGTCGAGGAACTTGGCCGGGACGCTGATCACCCGGCGCTCGCCGGTGCGCCACGACAACAGCTCGCGGTCGGCGAGGTGCTGCCGGACCCGGGCGAGCGACACGCCCCACCGCTCGGCGATGTCCGGAACGGTGGTCCAGTCGCCGACCAGCGCCTCCAGGTCATCCACTTCCGTCACAGTGACCACTCTAGGTCCGGCCCCGCCTGCACGATCCACGGCCTCGGGCTTCGTAGACTCCCGCGCATGACGTCGAGCGTCACGGACTCCTCGCTGTCCGTCGTCGGGCGAGTGCTCGACGGCCGGTACCGCGTGCTCTCGCACCTCGCGGACGGCGGCATGGCGACCGTGTACCTCGCCCTCGACCAGCGCCTCGACCGGGAGGTCGCGGTCAAGGTGATGCACGACAACCTGGCCCGCGACGCGACGTTCGTGTCGCGGTTCCGCCGCGAGGCGCGGTCGGCGGCCCGGCTCAGCCACCCGCACGTCGTCGCGGTCTACGACCAGGGTGAGGACGACTCCACCGGCTCGCACGACGATGTTCCTGGCCATGGAGTACGTCCCGGGGCGCACCCTGCGCGACGTCCTCACCGCCGAGGGACCGCTGACGCCGCGCGCCGCCCTCGACCTGTTCGACCCGATCCTCCAGGCCATCGCCGCCGCCCACGACGCCGGCCTCATCCACCGCGACGTCAAGCCGGAGAACGTCATCCTGCGCGAGGACGGCGTCGTCAAGGTCGCCGACTTCGGCCTGGCCCGCGCGGTCACGGCGGCGACCACGACCAACGCGTCCGGCACCCTGCTCGGCACCGTCGCCTACCTCTCCCCCGAGCAGGTCGAGCGCGGCATCGCCGACGCCCGCTCCGACGTCTACGCGGCGGGCCTGGTCCTCTACGAGATGCTCACCGGCCGCAAGGCGTTCGACGGCGACTCGCCCGATCCACGTGGCCTACCAGCACGTGCACGGCTCGGTGCCCATGCCGTCGGAGGCCGTCCGGACCGTCCCCGAGGAGCTCGACCAGCTCGTCGCCCTCGCCACGGCCCGCGACCCCGACAAGCGCCCGGCCAACGCCGGCGACTACCTCGCGGAGGTCCGCCGGTCGCGGGCGATGATGACGACCACCGAGCTCGACCTGCGCCCGGCCGGCACCCCGCAGCACGACGCGGCCGCCGCGGTGCCGACCCGGCTCGGCAGCGACGTCGCGCCGACGTCGGTGGTCCCGGTCGTCTCGCGCACCGCCCCGGAACCAGCCGCCCCGCATCCGCCGCCCGGTTCGCCGACCGGCACCGGTCGTCGGCGCCGCCGGGTCTGGCCCGTCGTCGTCTCCGTGCTGCTCGTCCTGGCGGTCGCGGGCGGCGGCGCCGCCTGGTGGTTCACCAACGGACCGGGCTCGATGACCCGCGTACCCGACCCTCGAGCGGATGAGCCAGGCGGAGGCGCAGGCGGCGCTCCAGCGCGCCGACCTGCGCTCGTCGGTGACCGAGACCTTCGACGAGACCGCGCCCACCGGCACGGTGATGAGCGCCGACCCCGCGTGCGGGCGCCGAGGTCCGCAAGCTCTCGACCGTCGGGCTCACCGTCTCCAAGGGCCAGGAGCGGTATGCCGCGCCGACCCTCGTCGGGACGGCCGCCGACGCCGCCGCGGCCACCCTCACGGCGCAGCACCTCGTGCTCGGGGAGCGCAAGGAGGAGTTCAGCGAGACCGTCGAGGCGGGCAAGGTCCTCGCCCAGGACCCGGCCGCCGGCACCTCGCTCGAAGCCCGGCGCCACCGTCGCGCTCACCGTGAGCAAGGGCAAGCAGCCCATCGCGGTCACCGACTTCACCGGCAAGCCCGCCGACCAGGCGAAGAAGGCGCTCACCGACGCCGGGCTGACGGTCAAGGAGGGCGACCAGGTCAACAGCGACACCGTGCCGGCCGGTGCGGTGGTCAGCCAGGCGCCGCCGAACGGCAACCTGTTCAAGGGCGACACCGTGACCATCGTCGTGTCGAAGGGGCCGGTGCTCGTCGCCGTCCCCGCGACGGTCGGCAAGCAGCGCGACGAGGCGACCCAGCAGCTCAAGGCGGCGGGGTTCCAGGTGGCCTACACCAACGTGCTCGGCGGGCTGTTCGGCATCGTCCGCGCCTCCGACCCGGCGGCGGGCGCGATGGCCCGCAAGGGCGCCACGGTCACCCTGACCATCGTCTGAGGTGGCGCTCACCGCGTCGCGTGCGCGGGTCGTCGCCACCGGCCTGCTCGTCCTCCTCACGGCGGTGTGGGGGTCGACGTTCTTCCTCATCCGCGACCTCGTCGCGACGGTGCCGCCGACCGACTTCCTCGCGGTGCGGTTCTCCATCGCCGCCGTGCTGATGCTGGTGATCTTCTGGCCGCACGTCCGGCGGCTGGGGCGGCACGAGTGGCGGGTGGGACTCGGGCTGGGCGTCGTCTACGGCGTGGCCCAGCTGCTGCAGACCGTCGGCCTCGCGCATACCGACGCCTCGGTCTCCGGGTTCATCACCGGCACCTACGTCGTGCTGACGCCGATCCTCTCCGCGGTGCTGCTGCGGGAGCGGGTACCGCCGTCGACGTGGGCGGCGGTGGCGCTGGCGACGGTCGGGCTCGGGCGTCCTGTCGCTGCGCGGCGGCCTGTCGCTCGGGCTGGGCGAGACCCTCACGCTGGCCTGCGCGGCGGTCTACGCGCTGCACATCATCGGGCTCGGCCGCTGGTCGACGCCGTCGCACGCGACCGGGCTGGCGGCGGTGCAGATGGTCGCGATCGCGGTGGTCTGCGTGGTGTCGGCCCTGCCGGACGGGGTCGTCCTGCCGTCCGGGGGCGGGCAGTGGGCGGCGGTGCTCTACATGGCGACCGCGGCCGGAGTGGTGGCGCTGTGGGTCCAGACCTGGGCCCAGGCCCGGATGACCGCGACCCGGGCGGCGATCGTCATGACCCTGGAGCCGGTGTTCGCGGCGTTCTTCGCGGTGGTCGTCCGGCCAGGAGTCGCGCGACCTGGCGGATGGCGATCGGCGGCGTCCTCGTGCTGGCCGCGATGTACCTCGTCGAGCTGCGCGCGGCGGCCCGCCGCCGGGCCGGTGAGCCCTCGGCCGAGACCCTCCACCACGAGGTCACCTGACGACCGCTCGGCGCCCGGGCGCCGGGCCCACGGTCCCGCGCAGGACGAGCCGGGAGACCAGCAGCGTCCGTCCGGACGGCTGGGCGCCGGGGCGGTCGAGCAGCATCGCCATCGACGCCTCGGCCACCGCCCGCAGGTCGACGGCGATGGTCGACAGCGGCGGGTGCGTCGTGGTCGCGAGGACGTCGTCGCAGCCGACGACCGAGACGTCGCCGGGCACCTGGGCGCCCAGCGCGGCGAGGCCACCCATGACGCCGTGGGCGAGGATGTCGTCGAAGGCCAGCACCGCGGTGGCTCCGGCCGCCCGCACCGGCGCGGCCAGCGCATACCCGTCCTCGTAGGTGCCGTGCGCGGTGGGGAGGCTGACGAGCGCGAGGCCGAGCTGCGCCGCCTGGTCGTGGACCGCCGTGCTGCGCTGCGAGTTCGACCACGAGCGCGGTTGCGGGCCGGCGAGGTACGCCACCCGCCGGTGCCCGAGCTCGGCCAGCCGGGTGACCGCCTCACGCACCGCGGGACCGGTGTCCAGGAGCACCCGGGCGGTCTCGTAGACGTCCCGGTTGACGAGGACGAGGCGGTGCTGCTGGGCGAGGCGGCGTAGGGTGGTCGACGGCAGCCGCGAGGAGCACAGCAGCAGGCCCTCGACCTGGTGGGACAGCAGGGCGACCGCGGCCTCCTCCCGCGCCGGCTGCTCGTCGGTGTCGGCGAGGAGCACGGTGAGCCCGCGGTCCTGGGCGAGGTTCTGCACGTGGCGGATCAGCGGCGGGAAGAACGGGTTGGCGATGTCGGTGACGACGATCCCGACGGCGGCGGTGCGGCCGGTGGACAGGGCCCGGGCGTGCCGGTTCGGGACGTACCCGACCACCCGGGCCGCCTCGAGGACCCGGTCGACGGTCTCGGGGCGCAGGAGCTCGGGGCGCGAGAAGGCCCGCGACACCGTCGCCGGCGAGACGCCGAGCTGCGCCGCCAGCTGGGTGATCGTCGGTCGCACCCGCGCACCCGACCGCCCCCGGTCGCTCACGGGCCCGACACCAGGTCCACCGCCACCTCGAGGAGCCGCTCGGCACTGCCCCGGGCGAACGGCGCCGGCATCCCGTAGTACCGGTGCGCGTCGGTGACCTCGTAGCCGCCGTGCGCGTACGCCTCGGCGTCCGGGAGGTACCCCGGGCAGTCGCCGGTGTAACCGGTCACGACGCACCGGCCCCTCGACCCGCTGCCGGAGCGCCGTCGGCGAAGGAGAGGAACGGCTCCCCCGGGAGCCCGACCAGCCACAGCCCACCCCAGCGCACGGCGGTGACCCGCGCGGCGTACGCAGGTCGGGTCGGCCGCCGACCGCTGGCGGGCCCAGTCGACCCACGCGCGCAGGAGCGCCGCGCGGCCCGGCTCCGCGTCCGGCGAGCTCGGCGGTCCAGCGCTCGGCCAGCGTCGCAGGGGGCTCCTCGTCGAGCGGGGCCAGCGCGAGCTCGACCGTCGCCTGGCGCACCTCGACGGCACCGCCGGTGTCGAGCTCGGTCGCCGGACCGGCCAACGCGCGTCCGGGCGAGGTGCCGGCCGATCCGCTCGGCCTCCGCGAACGTCCGACCCGCCAGCGGGGCCGAGGTGTAGGACGCCTCCGCGGCGTGGCCGTTGTTGAGGTCGCCACACGTCCCCGGCAGGAAGACGGCGACCGACCCGGGCGCCTCGTCCTCGAGCTCGGCGCGGAGCGCCCACACGTAGTCCGCGGAGACCGAGCCGGTTGTCGGCGGCCAGGACGACGGGGTGGCAGGGGTAGCTGACCAGCCAGCCGACCACGGCGCCGTCCTCCGCCACGAACCGAAGGAGGTCGACCGGCGGGTCGACCGGTCGTGACGGCGTCCGCCGGTCGACGGCCACGCCGGCCCCGCGCACCGAGCTCCACCACAGGCGTACCGGCCGTCGGGCGGCCAGCGCCTGCGTCGCCGCGTCGACCGCGGCGTCGACCACCCGCTGTCGGACGACAGGGTCGTCGCCGCCGAGCCGCCCGGGCGTGCAGGCCGGCCCCGAGTGCGTATGCGTCGCCGTGACCAGCAGGTGCCCGTCCGGCAGCCCGACCCGCTCGGCGACCGCCGCGCAGGTGGCGCGGTCCAGCCCGCAGACGTCGACGGCGACCCAGCAGGTGTCCTCGACCGCCAGCGCCCGGGCGGTGCACGGGTCGTGCGTGCCGGTGGCGCCGCCCTCCCGGGCCGCGTACCCGGACAGCGGCGTCCCCACCGGCACGTCCACGGCGGCCACCGCGGCGCCGGCAGCCAGCGGGTGTGCGGGCCCGGTCACCCCTGGCTGCCCACCGGTACGCCGCCGACGACCACGGCGGCGACCCGGCCCGCGATCGGGGCCGTCCGGGGCCAGCAGCACGAGGTCGGCGCGGTGGCCGGGCTCGAGCCGGCCGACCGGCATGCCGCGACGGCCGAGGCGCGTCTGCGCCACGACGCGAGCGGGGGTGGCGGTCGCAAGGGCGAGCGCCGAGGCCCAGTCGAGGCCCAGATCGGTGAGCAGGTGGCGCAGCCCGTGGGCGAGGTCCACGCCGGCACCGGCCAGCAGGTCGGTGCCGACGAAGGACAGCCGCCCGTCCGCGCCGACGTCGACCTGGCCGCCGACCGGCGTGGCGTAGCGGCCCGGCGGCTGGCCGGCGAGGGCGGTGCTGTCGGAGACGATGAACAGCCGGTCGGTGCCCTTGGCGCGGAGCGCGACGGTCAGCACCTCGGCGGGCAGGTGGTGCCCGTCGGCGATGACGCCGGCGGTGACCCGGTCCTCGGCGAGCAGCGTCCAGATGGCGTTCGGGTGGCGCGGCAGCAGCGAGGGGATGCCGTTGCCGAGGTGGGTGGCCAGCGTCGCCCCGGCGTCGACCGCCGCGCGCAGCTGGTCGGTGGTGGCGTGGGTGTGCCCGAGCGAGACGTCGACGCCGAGGGTGCGGACCCGGCGGACCTGCTCGGGGGCGTCGGCCGTGTGCGGCGACACCGTCACCACGCCGACCAGGTCGTGGCCCTGAAGCCAGCGGGCGACCTCGTCGGCGTCCAGCGGCCGGACCAGCGCCGGGTCGTGGACCCCGCGGGCGCCCTCCTGGTCGGAGATGAACGGACCCTCGACGTGGACGAACGGCACCGCGGCGGCGACCCGCGGGTCGGCCGCGCGCGCGGCGGCCACCTGGCCCAGGGCGTGGTGGATGCGCTCCTCGGTGGTGGTCACGATGGTGGGCACCCAGGTGGTCACCCCGACGCCGGCCAGGGCCTCGGTCAGCCCGGTCACCGTGTCCGGCGAGACGTCCGGCGCGTTGAGGTCGAGACCGCGAAAACCGTTGACCTGCAGGTCGACCAGCCCCGGCGCGAGGACCGGCTCGCCGTCGGGCGGGGCCGGCGGTGCGCTCGGAGAGCGTCTCCACCTCGGTGATGGTGTCGCCCCGCCAGCGGACGTCCACGACGGCCTCCCGGAACGGGTCCCAGCCCCGCAGCGAGGTGCTCACAGGTGCCGGACCCGGCCCTCGAACCGCGCGATGAACCGGGCGTTGGCCTCGTCGCCCCCGGGAGCGTTGCCGGAGCGCCACATCGGCGGGTCGATCCCGCGGGCGGCCAGCTGTTCGACGACGGTCATGACGAGCCAGTTCATGGCGAACGCGTTGGCGAACGTCGACACCGCGGCGGTCCGCTCGCTCACCCCCGGGACCTCGACGACGGCGTCGCCCACCGGCACCTTGGTGTCGATGTGGACGTCGACGAGGTCGTGCAGGTTGCGGCCGCTCGGGTGCCGCGCCGGATGGTCGGGCGCCGTGCCCTCCGCGTGCTCGCGCGACGAGACGCCGACGGTGGACACGCCGAGGTCGCGGGCGGTCAGGGCGGCGTCGACGAGGGCGCTGTTGATGCCGTAGGCGTTGACGAGCACCAGCACGTCACCGGCTCTCGAGGCCGGCCCGCTCGATGACCACCCGGCCGTACCCGGGCAGCCGCTCGATGGCCATGGACCGCAGCGCACCGCTGGACAGCAGCGTGCCCTCGTCGAGGATGGCGTCGACGTGCATGAGCCCGCCGGCGCGGAAGAACACCTCCTGGGTGGCGAGGTTCGAGTGGCCGCCCGGCCCGTAGACGTGGACCAGCCGGTCCTGCGCGATCCGGTCGGCCAGCAGCCGGGCGGCCGTCCTCGACGTGCTCGGCCTCCGTGCTCTCGATCCGGCGCAGGAGGTCGTGGACCGTCGCGAGGTAGCCCTGCGCCAGGCTGCTCGCGCTCACCGCGGCGCCGACTCGGTGTCGAGGAACAGCGCGACGTCCGGGTGGGTGCGCAGGGCCGTCCCGGGGTGGTCGGGGCCGACCGGTTCGGTGAGGGTCGCCTGCACCGCCGCCCGCTTCGCCTCGCCCGGCACCGACGCGACGACGTGCCGGGCCCGCAGCAGCCGCGGGATCGTCACGGTGATCGCGCGCTGCGGCACGTCCTCGAGGGTGGCGAAGTGACCCTCGTCGACCTGCTGGCGCCGGGAGACCTCGTCCAGGGTGACGACGCGGGTGTCCGCCGGGTCGTCCAGGTCGGCGGGAGGGTCGTTGAAGGCCAGGTGCCCGTTGACCCCGAGCCCCAGCAGCACGAGGTCGAACGGCCCGTCGGGGAGGACCGCGGCGTACGCCCGGGCGGCCGCCTCGGGGTCACCGTCCACCGGCATCCGGTGGAACGTCACGCCGGGGACCCGGCCGACGAACTCCCGCTGCAGCCAGGCGCCGAAGCCCTGCGGCGCGTCGGCGTCGAGGCCGAGGTAGTCGTCCATGTGGAAGCAGTCCACCCGGCTCCAGTCGATCCCGGCCTCCTGCGCCAGGGTGTCGAGGGTGGCCGACTGGCTGGGCGCGGCGGCCAGCATGACGGTGGCGCGCTCCTGCCCCTGCAGTGCCGCCCGCAGGTGCCGCCCGGCGAGCGCGCCGGCCGCGGCCCCGAGGGCGGCGCGCGACGGGAGGACGCTGACGGCGAGTTCGGAGGTGGGGACGTGGGTCATCGGGCTCCATTCTGGGTCTCGAGCACGAGCAGGAGCGCCCGCGCGATGTGGAAGGGGTCCTTCACCGGCAGGGCGACGACCCGGTCCAGGGGCCGGCCCGCCCGGTCCCGCACCTGCAGCCACTCGGCGCCGTCGGGGTCGGGGAACGTGGCCAGGGTGTAGTCGGTGAGTCGCGCCGCCCACGGGCCGAAGCCCGAGTCCGGGTATGCGTCGTCGAGCCGCACCGCGGCCAGCAGCGCCTCCACCTGGACCCACCACAGCTTGGTGTCCCAGGTCTCGAGGACCAGTGACTCGTACCGGTCGTCGTGGTGCGGCCCGGTCGGCCGGCCACCGTCCCGGTCCACGTAGCGCAGCACGCCACCGTCGCCCTCGTCCCAGCCGAGCCCGAGGGCGTGGTGGGCGAGGTCCGGCAGCCACTCGGGCAGGAGGTCGGCCACCGCCGGCACGACCTGCGCCGCGTCCAGCAGCATCCACACCGTCTCGAGCAGGTGACCCGGCGTCCGGTGGCGCCCGAGCAGCGTCTCGGCGTCCTCGGCCCGGTCCGGCCGGAACTCCCACCAGTCGTCGGCCCGCCACATCGGGCGGTCGCCGGCGACGAGGTCCGCCGCGGCGGCGACGGCGATCGCCGCGGTGTCGTCACGGCCGTCGACCCGGTGCAGCTCGGTCGCGACGTGCAGGCGCAGCATGACGCCGGCCAGGTCGGTGTACCCGGGCGGTACCGGGTACGGCTCGGACGGCGCGGTATGCGCCAGCAGCCGGCTCGTGGCGTGCACCAGCAGGCGCCGCGCCGTCTCCCGCCACGCCCGGGCCTCCGCCGCGTCGACGTCGGGCAGGCCGGAGGCGCCGGCGAGCCCCAGCGCGGCGAAGAGGTCGGTGAGCACGCTGACCGCGACCTCGCCGTGCTCCCCCACCGGCACCGGCTCACCGCTGCGGGTGACCAGGTGCGCGGTCACGTCGCCCGGGAGGACGCTGTGCGCGGCGACGAAGCGGGCGGTCGACACCGCATACCCCGCCCACTCGTCGGGGTCCTGCCGGACCAGGCCGGCGCGGGCGTCCGTGGCGATGCGCGCGCACAGCCAGGCCCACCGACCCTGCGACCAGGTGTACTTGTCGGTCGTCAGCCGCCGGCCGGAGTTGTCGAACCCGGTGAGCACTCCGCCGTACTCGTGGTCGACGCCGTGCTCGCGCCACCACGGCAGGACGCGCTCCTCGAGCTCCTCGCCGACCCGCGTACGCGGTCGGTGCCGTCACGCGGGCTCCACCTGCCGGACGGACGTCATCGACCCGCTCGGGCTGGTCGTGGGAGAGCGAGTCGACGAGCTCGTCGGACTCCGTCGAGTGCCACGGGCGCACCAGGCCGACGACGACGAAGACGATGATCGACGCGACGATCGGCGAGATCACCGAGATGAGCTGGGCGTTGGCGGTGCCGAGGCTCGCGACCTGGCCGGGGATGGCGTACTTCGTCACCGCGAACACGATGAGGCCCACGGTCCACGACCACAGCGCGGCACTCGGCCCGCAGCGCTTGAACAGCGGCAGCATGCCCAGCAGCATCGGGATGGCCACCGGTCCGATGAGGGCGCCGAACCAGGCGATGATGAGGCCGAGGACGCCGCCGAAGGAGTCGGAGGTCAGCGCGATGGCCATCGACAGCCCGATGAACAGGAACGTCGAGATCCGGCCGGCCAGCAGCTCGGTGGCCCCCACCAGGTGGCCCCGGCCGCGGCGCAGCGCCGGGATGATGTCACGCACGACGACCGAGGAGATCGCGTTGGCGTCGGACGAGGTCATCGCCATGGTGTGGGAGAACATGCCGGCGAGGACCAGGCCGACGAGCCCGGCGGGCAGCAGGGTGGTGGCGAGGAGCGCGTACGACTGGTCCGGCTTCGCGAGGTTCGGCAGCAGGATCGGCGCCGCCCACATGGGGAAGAACAGCACCAGCGGCCAGATGAGGTAGAGCGCACCGGACAGCAGGATCGACTTGCGGGCCGCCGAACCGTTCGGCGAGGCGATGAACCGCTGGGCGAGGTTCCACGTGCCGCCGTTGTAGGAGATCGTCGAGATGATCGCGTAGCCGAGGAAGAACGGCAGCGTGTAGTCGCCGGCGAACGGCGCGGCGTGCGAGGGCGGCAGCTGGTCCCAGATGCCGAAGACCGTGCCGAGCTTGGCGGCGGTGAGGACGAACATCGCCACGCCGGCCACCAGCTGGATGACGAACTGGCCGAAGTCGGTGAGGGCGTCGGCCCAGAGACCGCCGACGGTCGAGTAGACGAGGGTGACGCCGCCGACGAGGAGGATCCCGAGCGCGAGGGGCACCCCCGCGAAGACCTGCAGGAGGATGGCGCTCGCCGCCCACTTGGCCGCGACGTCGAAGATCTTCAGGCCGGCACCGGACCACGCCAGCACCTGCTCGGTGGGGACGTTGTAGCGGATGGTGAGGTACTCCAGCGGGGAGATGATGCCGAGCCGCTGCCGCAGCCGTGGCCACCGCGGCGCGAAGAGGACCGCACCGACGCCGCAGGCGATGGTGATCCCGACGGCCCACCACACGTAGAGCGCGAAGCCGGTCGTGTAGGCGATGGCGGCGTAGGCGACGAAGACCGCGGCGGAGTAGCCGGACATGTGGTGCGAGATGCCGCTCAGCCACCACGGCATCTTGCCGCCGGCGGTGAAGAAGTCGGCGGCGTTCTTGACCCTCCGCTTGGCCCACCAGCCGATGCCGATCATCACGAGGAAGTACAGGACGAGGACGGTCCAGTCGAAGGCGTGCACGGGCGCTCCTTGGTTCGGGGGTTCGGAACACCCTTTTGTGCAAACGCTTGCAACACAAGAGGTCGGTGGCGGTTGATCCTCGTTTTGACTTCAAGCACTCGAAGTTCCTACGGTCGATGACGTGAGCACCACGCACCCGGCAGACCAGCCGGCACGAGTACACGATCCGCGAGGCGGCGGCCCTCACCGGCCTGCCGGCCAGCACGCTGCGCTACTACGAGTCCATCGGCGTGATCGCCCCGGTCAGCCGCGGCGCCAGCAGCGGGCACCGGGTCTACGACGACCAGGACCTCGACCAGCTCACGTGGGTGGCCTGCCTCGCCGCCACCGGGATGTCGGTGAGCGACATGCGCCGCTACGTCGCCAACGGGCAGGCCGGACCCTCGGCCGCCCGGGACCAGATCGCGCTGCTGACCCAGCAACAGCGTCGCCTCGAGCGCGAGGCCGAGCAGGTGGCCCTGCGTCGGCGCTACGTCGCGTTGAAGGTCGACTACTGGCACGCCGTCGAGGCCGGCGACGCCGCCCGCGCCGACCTGCTGTCCGGCGAGGCCCGCCGGCTGGCCGACGACCTCAAGCGCACGCGGCTCGCACTGAGCCCGTCAGCCGCGGGCGCCACCGCGCCGCGGCACCGACCACGCATGACCAACCACCACCCGCCACGAAGGAACGAGTTCCCATGCGCGTCAACGCCTATGCCGCACCCGCCGCCGGCGAGCCCCTCGCCCCCATCACCATCGACCGTCGCGAGGTGGGGCCGAACGACGTCCTCATCCAGATCGAGTACGCCGGCATCTGCCACTCCGACATCCACACCGTCAACGGCGACTGGGGCCCCCAGCCGTTCCCCGTCGTGCCCGGCCACGAGATCGTCGGCCTGGTCACCGAGGTCGGCTCCGACGTCACCCGCCACGAGGTCGGTGACCGCGTCGGCGTCGGCTGCATGGTCAACTCCTGCGGCGAGTGCGTGAACTGCCGCGCCGGCGACGAGCAGTACTGCGTCAAGGGCAACATCGGCACGTACGCCGCCACGGACGTCGACGGCACGACCACCCAGGGCGGGTACTCCACCCACGTCGTGGTCGACGCCGACTTCGTGCTCCGCATCCCCGAGGGCCTCGACCCCGCGGCCGCCGCTCCCCTGCTCTGCGCCGGCATCACGACCTACGCCCCGCTCAAGCACTGGAACGCCGGGCCGGGCCGGCAGGTCGCGGTCGTCGGCCTCGGCGGTCTCGGTCACATGGCGGTCAAGATCGCCCACGCCCTCGGCGCCGAGGTGACCGTGCTCTCCCAGTCGCTGAAGAAGCAGGAGGACGGGCTCCGGCTCGGCGCCGACCACTACTACGCGACCGAGGACCCGGCGACCTTCGAGCAGCTCGCCAGCCGGTTCGACCTCATCGTCAACACGGTCAGCGCCCGCATCGACCTCGACGCCTACCTCGGCCTGCTCGCCGTGGACGGCACCCTCGTCAACGTCGGCGCCCCGCCGGAGCCGCTGAGCGTCAACGTCTTCTCGCTCATCGGCGGCCGCCGCTCGTTCGCCGGCTCGATGATCGGCGGGATCGCCCAGACCCAGGAGATGCTCGACTTCTGCGCCGAGCACGGCATCGCCGCCGACGTCGAGGTCATCGCCGCCGAGAAGGTCAACGAGGCCTACGAGCGCGTCCTCGCGTCCGACGTGCGCTACCGCTTCGTCATCGACAGCGCCACCCTGGCCTGACGCGTACCGGCCCAGCGGCCAGGTCGGGGAGCGGCGTGGCCGTCCTCCCCGACCTGGCAGGCTGAGCGCCGTGCCCGCCTTCGAACCGTTCCGCGCGGTCCGGTATGCCGCCTCCCACGACCTCGCCGCCGTGACCGCGCCGCCGTACGACGTGCTGTCCGACGCCGACGTCGACGCGCTGGCGGCCCTCGACCCGCACAACATCGTGCGCGTCGACGTCCCGCGCGGCGGTGAGGACCGCTACAGCGAGGCGGCGATCACCCTCAACCAGTGGCGCGCGGACGGCGACCTCGTCACGGACGACCGGCCCGGCTTCACCATCTACCGCCGCCGGTTCACCGACGCGACGGGGCAGCCGCGCGAGCTGAGCGGCGTCCTCGGCGCGATCGAGGTGGTCGACGAGGGGTCGCCGGAGGTCCTCGCCCACGAGCGCACCACGCCCAAGGCGTCCACCGACCGGCTGGAGCTGACCCGGGCCACCCACGCCAACCTCTCCCCCGTGTGGTGCCTGTCCGCATACCCGGGCCTCTCCGCCCTGCTCGAGGCCCCCGGCGAGCCGGTCGGGGCGGTCACCGTCGACGGCGTCGAGCACGTCGTCGAGCGGGTCACCGACCTGCGGCGGGTCGACGAGATCCGCGCCGCCGTCGCCTCCACCCCGGCGCTCATCGCCGACGGTCACCACCGGTATGCGATCTCCCGCCGCTACCGCGACGAGCGCCGGGCCGAGGGTGGCGACCCCGGGGCCGAGCTCGTCCTGGCCTTCGTCGGCGAGCTGGTCGAGGACCAGCTGAGCGTCGAGGCGATCCACCGGCTCTACACCGGCATCAGTGCCGACGACCTGGCCACGGCGCTGGCCGACCGGTTCGACCTCGACCGCCGGCGACGGTGACCTGGTCCCCGAGGTGCTGGCCCGGATGCAGCAGGACGGGCGCCTGGTCCTCGTCCGGCCGGACGGGTGGGACTGGCTGACGCCGAAGCCCGGCGCGTTCGACGGCGTCCGCGCGCTCGACGGGCTGTGGCTCGAGGAGACCCTGGCCGACACCACCGCCGAGGTGACCTACCAGCACGGCCTGGCCGAGACGCAGGCCGCGGTCCGGGACGGGGTCGCCACCGCCGCGGTGCTGATCCGGCCGGTGTCGGTCGAGGAGATCCGGCGCACGGCGGAGGAACGGCTGCTGATGCCGCCCAAGTCGACCTACTTCACGCCCAAGCTCCGCACCGGCCTGGTGATCCGCGACCTGGACCGGTAGGGCCGACGGGTGGCCGCCGCAACAACGCCACTGTCGTCAGTTGTTGCGGCCGGAACGCCCGGAACGCCACCACCACTGCCACTGTCGTCAGTTGTTGCGGCTACCGGCCGGACACTCCGGCTGTCATCCTGCGTATCACCGACACCCGGGCGACAGTCCTCACCAGTGCCGTCCGGGACCAGCCCAGGCGCGACCTCGACGAAGTGGATGGCAATGAACCGGATGGCGCCCTCGACCGCCCTGCTCGTCACCGGCCTCATCGGACTCGTGGGACTCGGCGCCTGCAGCACCGGCGCCGGCGCTCCTCCCCCACCCGCGGCGTCGTCCTCGGCGACATCGACCACAGCAGCGACGTCGGCGTCATCCCCGACCTCGTCGGCACCGTCGACACCGTCGACACCGTCGACCAGGGCCACCACGACCTCAGCCGGTGCCTACCCCGCCGCCGACGTCTGCACCTACCTCACCGGTCAGCTCCCGACGCTCACCGCGATCGGCGCGCCGGTCGGGGTCCAGGCGAGCCTCGCCGGCAACCTGTTCGGGTTCTTCCAGTCCCACGGCATCCCCGCCGACGGCGCGCAGCTCGAGGCCGCGACCCTCGCTCAGTGTCCGGACGTCCGCACGCAGATCCTCAAGCTGGCCGGCCTCACGAGCTTCGCCGAGCTGTGACCGTGGTGTGAGCCGCTGGCCGTCCGGGCTCAGGCCGGGCCGGAGCGCAGCAGGCCGGACACCACGTCGATGGCCACGTCGGTCGCCTCGTCGGAGACGTCGAGGTGCCACACCAGCCGGACCGCCGCGGGGCCGACGGCGTAGATCCGGACGCCCTGCTCGAGGGCCGCGGCGGCCAGGGCCGCACCGGTCCAGCCGGCGCCGGACACGTCCATGACGAGGATGTTGGTCTCGACGAGAGCGGGGTCCAGGCAGCCCGGCGACGCCTCGGCGAACGCCGCGGCGGCCCGGCGGGCCCGCGCGTGGTCGTCGGCCAGCCGCTCGACGTGGTGCGCCAGCGCATACCGGCCGGCCGCGGCCAGGATCCCGACCTGCCGCATCCCGCCGCCGTAGCGCTTCCGCCAGATCCGCGCCTCGGCCATGGCGTCGGCCGACCCGACCAGCACCGAGCCCACCGGCGCGCCGAGGCCCTTGCTGAGGCATACCGACACCGTGTCGAACTCGCGCCCGTAGTCGGCCAGCGCCACCCCGGACGCCACGTGGGCGTTCCAGAGCCGCGCCCCGTCGAGGTGCATCCGCACCCCGCGGTCCGCAGTCTCCTTGCGCAGCAACCGGATCTCGTCGATCGGCTGCACCGTGCCGCCGCCGAAGTTGTGGGTGTTCTCGACGACGACCAGCGCGGTGTTGACCTGGTAGACGCCGGCGCCGGTGATCATCAGGGCCAGCGGGTCGGCCGCGGAGAGCAGGCCGCGCGGCGCCACCCAGGTCCGCGACGAGATGCCGGAGAACACCGCCGCCGCCCCAGCTCGGCGCGGACGACGTGGGCGAGCGAGTCGCAGACCAGCTCCTGCCCCGGCGCGACGTGGAGCCGCAGGCCCAGCTGGTTGGCCATCGACCCGGTCGGGGTGAACAGCGCCGCCTCGTGGCCGAGGAGGTCGGCGACCTCCTCCTCGAGGGCGTTGACCGTCGGGTCCTCGCCGAAGACGTCGTCGCCGACCTCGGCGGTGGCCATGGCCGCACGCATGACCGTCGGTCGGGCGGGTCAGGGTGTCGGACAGCAGGTCGGCCCGCAACGTCGTGCTCACTCCCCCAGCATCTCCGCGACGAGGAACGCCAGCTCGAGGCTCTGCTGGTGGTTCAGGCGCGGGTCGCACACCGACTCGTAGCGCTTCTCCAGGTCGGCGTCGAGGATCTTCTCCGCTCCGCCGAGGCACTCGGTGACGTCGTTGCCGGTCAGCTCCACGTGGATGCCGCCGGGCACGGTGCCGAGCGCGCGGTGCACCTCGAAGAACCCGCGGACCTCGTCGACGACGTCGTCGAAGTTGCGGGTCTTGTAGCCGGTCGTCGACGAGAACGTGTTGCCGTGCATCGGATCGCAGATCCAGGTGACCTGCGCGCCGGCGTCGGTGACCCGCTCGACGATCGACGGCAGCGCCGTCCGGATGGTCTGCGCGCCCATCCGGGTGATGAAGGTGACCCGGCCCGGGGACGCGGTCGGGGTCGATCTTGTCGATGAGCTTGAGCAGCAGGTCGGGCTCGGCGTTGGCCGACACCTTGACGCCGATGGGGTTCTGGATGCGCGACACGAAGTCGATGTGCGCGCCGTCGAGGTCACGGGTGCGCTCGCCCGACCCAGAGGAAGTGCGCCGACGTGTCGTAGGCCAGGCCGGTCCGCGAGTCGATGCGGGTCATCGGCCGCTCGTAGTCGAGCATCAGCGCCTCGTGCGCCGCGAAGAACTCGACGGTGCGCATCGCGTCGAAGTCGGCGCCGCACGCGGCCATGAACTTCATCGCCATGTCGATGTCGTGCGCGAGCTTGTCGTACTTCTGGTTCGCGGCGTTGGCGACGAAGCCCTTGTTCCAGTCGTGCACGTGGCGCAGGTCGGCGAAGCCGCCCATCGTGAACGCGCGCACGAGGTTCAGGGTCGCCGAGGACGCGTGGTAGGCCCGCACCAGCCGGTTCGGGTCGGGCGTCCGGGCCTCGGCGTGAACGCGAAGTCGTTGACCATGTCGCCCCGGTATGCGGGCAGCTCGACCCCGTCGCGGGTCTCGGTGCCGGTGCTGCGCGGCTTCGCGTACTGCCCGCCCATCCGGCCGACCTTGACGACCGGCACCGACGCCCCGTAGGTCAGCACCGCGGCCATCTGGAGGATGGTCTTGATCCGGTCGCGGATGTTGTCGGCGGTCGCGGCGGCGAACGTCTCCGCGCAGTCACCGCCCTGGAGCACGAACGCCTCACCGCGCGACGCCGAGGCCATCCGGTCGCGCAGCAGGTCGCACTCGCCCGCGAAGACCAGCGGCGGGTAGACGGCGAGGGTGTCGACCGCGGCCTGGACGGCGACGGCGTCCGGCCAGTACGGCTGCTGGCCCGCGACGAGGGAGGCCGCGGAGGCCTCCAGCTCGGCCTGGAGCAGCGCACTGTCGTTCACGGTCACCCCCAGATTCTAGGAGCGGCGCCGTTGGGCCTCGGCCACGGTCCGGATGACGGGCCGCTCGAGGCCTGGCGCACAGCGGCTGCATAGGGTGCTGAACATGACCTTCTCCATCGTCGCGACCGACGGTACGGCTGCGGGGGTCGCCGTCGCGAGCAAGTTCCTCGCCGTGGGCTCCGTGGTCCCCGAGGCCCGGCTGGCGGCGACGGCGGCCGGACGTCCTCGTCGGCGCCGCCGCCACGCAGGCCTCGGCGAAGTGGTCCTACAAGGGTGACGCGCTCCGGCTGCTCGGCGAGGGACGCGACGCCACCGACAGCCGTCGAGCAGGTGACGGCCGCCGACCCCGGGCGCGAGGACCGCCAGCTCGGCGTGGTCGGCGTCGACAGCCAGGCCACCTACACCGGACGCGACTGCCTGTCGTGGGCCGGCGGCCGCAGTCGGCGCGGACGACAGCGGCCGCTACGCCATCCAGGGCAACATCCTCGTCGGCGAGCAGGTCGTCGCCGAGATGGAGCGGGCGTGGCTCGACGGCGCCGGTACAGCCGCTCGAGCACCGGCTGGTCGCCGCGCTGCTCGCCGGCGACGCGGCCGGTGGTGACGCCCGCGGACGGCAGAGCGCGGCCCTCTTCGTCGTCGCCGCCGGTGGGGGCTACGACCAGAGCGGCGTCCGCGCCGACCTCCGGGTCGACGACCACCCGCAGGCGCCCCAGGAGCTGGCCCGGCTGCTCGACCTCAGCGACCTCTACTTCGGCGGGCCGCAGGACGTGCAGCCGCTCACCGGTGAGCTGGCCGCGGAGGTGTGCGAGCGGCTGGCCCGGCTCGGGTACGCCGGCGCCGCCTCCGACGCGCTGGCCGAGTGGGCCGGCGTCGAGAACTACGAGATGCGGCTCACCGACGAGGGCATCGACGCCCGCGTGCTCCGGGCGCTGCGCGCCGCCACCTCCGACCGACTCGCTGACCGACCGCGGACCCGACCCGGACCGACGCCGTGACGGCTCAGACCGGCAGGGTGCCCCGCATGATGCTGTCGCCGCTGTGCTGCGGCTTGTCGTCGTACTGCTCGTTCGACAGGTCGACGATCGTGTAGCCCTGCTTGATCGCGTCCGGCGGCACCGGGAAGGTCGCCTGGTCGCTGGAGAGGACGCCGAGCGAGACCATCCGCTTGCCGTCGGGTTGATGAGCCAGACCTCGACGTAGCCCGACCCCGCCGACATCGGCTTGGTGTCGACCCTCAGCTCCTGGCCCTGGCCGCCCTGGCCACCGAGCAGCTGGGCGGTGCCCTCCTGCTGCTTCGCTGGCGTCCAGCGTCGTCAGCGGCACGGACGCGACCACCGGGGACGTGACGTCTCGCCGGGGGCCCAGACGGCGCGCCCGACGAGCACGCCGAGCAGCAGGCAGGCCGCCGCGGCCGCCACCAGCCACCACGACCGGGTCGACCGCGGCCTTGGCCGCCCGACGGGCCGCGATCGGCGTCACCGGCTCGCGGCAGCCTCCGACTCGACCTGGGCCGGCCGGCGCGGCCGGCGCGTCGGGAACGGCAGCCAAGGCGGGCCGCGCGGACTCGCCACCGGCCTCGACGATGGCCTCCCGCTGGTCGCCGCGAGCACCCGCTCCCACACCTGGGGGCCGGGGTCGACGCGGTGGGCGTCACGCATACCGACCTCGTCGCGCAGCAGGCGCTGCACCTGGCGCAGCTCGGCCAGCTCCTCGGAGCACACCGGGCAGGAGTCGACGTGGTCGCGGTCGGCCGGGTCGACGTCGGGGTCGCCGAGGGCGATCCCGGCCAGCACGTCATCGCTCACGTGGCTCATCGGTCGCCTCCTTCCCAGCCGTTACGCAGATCCTGTCGCAGCCGCAGCAGCCCGCGGCGCATGTGGCTCTTCACCGTGCCGAGCGGCAGGTCGAGCTGCTTGGCGATGTCCTCTTGTGTTCGGTCCTCGACGTACGCCAGATGGAGTACGGAGCGACGAGGTTCCGTCAGCTGCTCCACCGCCTCGCGCAGCAGGACCCGGTCGACGAGGCGGTCGACCACGTCGCGGCCCTCCACCTCGGACCCCGGGAACGGTGTTGGCCGCCACCGCCTGGGAGACGCGGGTGGCCCGCGCGCGCCGGGCGTACTCGTCGGCGACCCGGTGCCGGGCGATGCCGATGAGCCACGCGGGCAGGGCGGACTCGGAGGGCCGCAGGGTGCCCCGGCTCTTCCACGCGGCCACGAAGACCTGCTGCGTGACGTCCTCCGCGTCGGTGCGGTTGCCGAGGGCGCGGGTCGCGATGCCCATGACCAGCGGCCCCCACAGGCGGTAGCACTCCGAGAGGGCGTCGAGCGACCCGTCCGCCAAGGCCTCGGCCAGGGCGAGCGTGCTGCGCGACGTCTCGGTGTCCGCCCGCTCGATCTCGGTCATTGCGGTCACCCTAAGTCACCACCGGGTCCGCGATCACGACGAGATTGTCGGTGTAGCCCGATCCGGGCACGTATGCGCCGGTGCAGGTGACGAGGTGGAGGACGCGCGGCCCGCTGACGGCGAAGAGCCCGTTGCCGTCGAGCTGGGTCTTGTCGACGCGGACCACCTTCGTGACGCGGTAGGCGTGTCGCTGGCCGCCGGTCCAGACGTCCACCTCGTCGCCGGCCTTGGCCTGGTTGAGCCGCACGAACGGCCCGATGCCGGTCTTGCTGTCCACGTGTGCGGCCAGCACGGTGGCTCCGGCCGGGTCGTCCGGGGCGCTGCCGAACTGGTACCAGCCGGCGACCGTCGGGCTCACGGGCAGGGCCATCTGGCCGTCCGGGAGGACGCCCTGCGGCTCGACGGTCATGTCGATGTCGAGCCGGGCGACGGCGACCCGGGTGGGCGCCGCCGCCGCGGTCTGGGCGCCGAGCGTGGCCGGAGCCGCGCGTCAGCGACGGGAGGGCCGGGTCCGTCGGGGACCCGGTCGTGGTCGTTGCGTGCGGCCGGAGCCGAGGTGCTCGAGGTGGTCGCCGGCGCGACGAGACCCGCCGCCACCGGGTCGTCCGTCGGGCCGCCGCGCGGCACGACGAGGAAGGCCACGAGCGCGCCCCCGGCCAGGGTGGCCGCCACGACGGCGGTCACCCTGGCCCAGCGGGGGCGGCTCATGCAGTGTCTCCGGTCGGTTCAGGCCGTCAGCGGACCGAGGTGGCCCGTGCGGTCTCGACGGCGACGGGTCAGCACGAGCGCGAACCCACCGGCCGCCAGCCCGCCGAGCGCGACGAGACCGGCGGCCTCAGCGGCCGACGAACCCGAGGCCGCCTGGCCACCGGTACCCGCGTTGACCCCACCCGGCGCGGAGTGCATGCCGGAGATGGTCTGGACCGCGAGCTTGAGGTTGTTCGCGGAGGCGCTGCCCCACGCGTACACGATGGTGCTCGTCCCCTCCTTGAGGGTGACGTCGGCCGGGCCGATGGCCACGGTGGTGCTCCCGGCGAGGACGACGTCGGCCGAGACCGTGCCGGCGGCCGTGACCAGCGACTTCTCGTTCGGGTTGGTGAGCCCCGTGATGACCGCCGTGCCACCGGCGCGCACGTCGACGGCGGGAGCGGCCGCGTCGTGACGGACGGTGAGCCGCGCCTTGCCCGCGGGGACCGCGGAGACGTCGTTGACGTACGGCGTCAGCTTCGGAGCGCCGGCTGGCGTCGAGGTGCGCGACGACGGTGATGTTGGCGCCGGCCGGGACGTTGACGCCCTTGGCCTCGAGGACGGCGGCGGCGTCACAGCCGCTGTTGGCGGCGGTGAGCTTGAGGTCGTAGGAACCCGCCGGCAGGCTCTGCGGGTCGGTCAGCGTGCCCGGCTGGAAGTTGGTCAGCAGGGGCTTGCCGTTGGCGCAGACGTCCACCGGGGTGTCTGGGGACGGCGTGCAGGATCGAGACCATGGCGGTCCCGGCCGCGTGGGCCGACAGGGGTGTCGCCAGGGCGACGCCGGCGGAGGCTCCCGCGGCGAGGGCCACGGTGGCGAGGGCACGAACGATGCGCATACAAACTCCTCGTGGTGGGTTGACCGGCGACGTGGCCCACTCCACGAACGGGGGAATGCGGTTCCCCGAAAGCCGCTGTGACCTCTCTTCCGCCGACCGGTGCCCTCACGGATGCACCCGCCGGTCGCCCCTACACTGGCGACGAGCTCGGCCGTGGGCGAAGGGGTATGCGGATGGCGTCGCCGGGACCGGACACCAGCCTCGACGTCGCCACCGGTCGGTGACGGGGCCGAGGCCGAGCGCCGGTTCCGCCGGTTCGTCCTGCTGGACCTCACCGCGGCCGGCGCCGGGGTGGTGGTCCTCGTCGTCGTGCTCGCCGTCGTGCGAACGGCCCTGGTGTGGCCGCTGCTCGTGGCGACGGTGCTGTGCGTGGGCCTGCTCGCCTGGTCGCTGCGGCTCTACCGGTCGGGGCGCGTCGACGCCGCCGTGCTGGCGGTCTGCGCGACGTTCTGGCTCCAGCTGGTCGTGGCCCCGCTGCTCGTCCCGTCGCTGTTCGGCGGGTTCGCCGTCCTGACCGTCTTCCCGGTGCTCTTCGCGATCCCCTACGTGCAGCGCCGCACCCTGCTCGTCGTCTCCGTGGTCAGCGCGGTCGCCGCCGTCGTCGCCGTGCTGCTGGCGGTCCGGGCGGTCGTCCCCGTCGTCTCCGGGCTGCCGACGGGGCTGATCCAGGTCGTCTTCGTGTTCGTCTCGGTCGCCTTCCTCGGGCTCGGTCTCACCGTCCTGTACGCCTACTCGGGCCGCCTGGCCGAGGTGGTCGACGGGCTCCGGCACGCGAACGCCGAGCTGCACCGGTCGGAGCGCTCGCTGGAGCACAAGGTCGCCGAGCGGACCGCCGAGCTGGAGGCGCTCCCGGGAGGAGACCGCCCGGGCCCGCGACGAGGCGGTCGGGCTCGAGCCACGAGCTGGCGGCCGTCCTCGACAACCTCGGCGAGGGGCTGCTGGTCGTCGACCCCGACGGGACGGTCGCTCCGCGTCAACCGGCGGCTCGAGGAGATGCTCGGCCGCCCGTCCGGGCAGCCTGCTCCACCACCCGGCCGCCGAGGTGCTCCCCGAGCTCGACGGCATCGGCTCCACCGGCGCGGCGACCCGTGAGATCCCGCTGGCCGACGGCCGGCTCGGCCGCGCCGTGGCCAGCGGCATCGTCGACCCGACCGGCGCGCGCCGCGCCGGGGCACCGTCGTCCTCGTGCGCGACATCACCGTCGAGCGCGAGGTCGACCGGATGAAGACCGACTTCATCTCGACGGTCTCCCACGAGCTGCGGACGCCGCTGACCTCGATCCTCGGGTTCGCCAAGATCATCGGCAAGCGCCTCGACGAGCGGGTCTACCCCGCCGTCGCCGACCCCGACGCCGCGACCGGCGCGGGCCATGACCCAGGTCCGCGGGCAACCTCGACATCATCGTCACCGAGGGCGAGCGGCTCACCGCCCTCATCAACGACCTGCTCGACCTCGCCAAGATGGAGGCCGGCCGGGTCGAGTGGCGTGACGAGGAGGTCGACGTGGACGCGCTGGTCCGGCAGGTCGGCGCCACCGTCGAACCGCTGTTCCAGGAGAAGGGCCTGCCGCTCGTGGTCGAGCTGGACCCGGACCTGCCCACCGATCCGGGGCGACCGCCACCGGCTGGAGCAGGTCGTGATCAACCTGTTCTCCAACGCCTGCAAGTTCACCGTCGACCGGCGCGGTGACGGTCGGCACCGGCGCGACTCCTGGGCACGTCGGTCGTGGCGGTGTCCGACACCGGCCCCGGCATCGCCGCCGGACGACGTGCCCGACCTGTTCGTGCGGTTCAAGCAGGTCGGCGACACGCTGACCGACAAGCCGCAGGGCACCGGGCTGGGGCTGCCGATCTGCCAGGAGATCGTCGAGCACCACGGCGGCCACATCGACGTCGACAGCGAGCCGGGCCGCGGGTCGACCTTCGCGGTGACGCTGCCGAGCTCGGGCCGGGTCGTGACCGTGGCCCGGTCCATCCTCATCGTCGACGACGAGCCGCACATCCGGGCGCTCCTCGAGCAGACCCTCGAGGACCTCGAGGACGAGGACGTCGAGCTGCTGACCGCCGCCGACGGCGAGGAGGCCCTCGCGGTCATCACCGCCCAGCCGCCCCGACCTCGTCTTCCTCGACGTGATGCTGCCGATGATGAACGGCTACGAGGTATGCCGCGCCGTCCGGGCCGACCTCGGCCTGGCCGGCGTCACCATCGTCCTGCTCACCGCGAAGGGCCAGGACGCGGACCGCGAGGAGGGGCTGGCGGCCGGCGCCGACGAGTTCCGCACCAAGCCGTTCGACCCGGACGAGATCCTCGAGCTGGCCCGGTCGCGGCTCGGCGTCGGCGGACGGGTAGCGCTGATGGTCAAGGCGACCCGCCTCCGGAAGCTGCTCCGCCGCGACGACGTCGCGGCGGCGGTCGCGACCGTCTCGCGACGGCGCGGACTCGGTCGTCGACGGCAAGGGCCGGCTGGTCGCCGGGCCGAGCCCGCGCCGGTCCGGACGCCCCCGACGCATCGGACGGCGCGGACGGCGCGGACGTCCCGGTCATCGGACCGGACGGCACGATGCTCGGCCGGGTCACCGGCCCCCACGCCGCCGCGACGGCCGAGGTCCTCGGCGCTCTCGCCCGCCTGGACCGCGAGCGGCGGGAGCTGGCCGACGAGGTCCTCGACATGTACCGCGAGGTGAACCTGCTCTACACGCTCGGGGAGGTCCTCGCCACGGCCCCGGACCGCGCCGACCTCGCGGCCCGCACGGTCCGGGAGGCGACCCGGCACGTCGCGGTCGACGACGCCTACCTCGTCGTGACCGTCGACGGGCCGCAGGTGCTGGCCCGGACGGCGGAGGGGACACCTCGCATACCCGACGACCTCACCCGGCTGCGGATCGAGGGCGACGGCGACGACGGCGCGCTGCTGGTGGCCCCGCTGGCGTTCCGGGGCGCCCAGCGCGGCGCGCTCGTGCTGCGCCGTCGCCACGGGACCTTCGAGGCGGCCGACCTCAAGCTCACCGGAGCGGTGGCGTCGCAGGCCGCCAGCGTCCTCGGCCGCATCCTCGAGGAGGAGCGGCGGGCGCGGGCCGCGGCCGAGCGCGAGGAGTCCCTGCGCCGGCAGCTGGACCAGCTGCGGATCGAGCTGGACCACGAGCGGCAGGCCGAGCAGGTCGGGACAGGTGACGGAGACCGACTACTTCGGCGGCCTGCGGGCGCAGGCGTCCGACCTGCGCCGGATCATCGGCGACCGCCCGGGCTGACCCGGGGCAGCCGCAGCTCCAGCGTGCCGGGGTCGTCACCGACGTCGAGGACCAGCACCCCGTCGCGCATCTCCTGGGGCGACTCGCCGTCCGGACCGCGCAGCACCGCCGTCGCCGCCAGCACCTGCGACTCCCCGCCGGGGTCGACCTCGTGCGCCCAGGCGCGGATCTCGCGGACGTCGAGCGGGCCGAGGGGGACGTCGACGACCCGGTCGCCCGGAGCCAGCTCGTCGACGCGGACGGTACGACCGTGCGACACGACCTGGACGTGGTCGCGTCCCGACTCCTCGTCGCGGCGGACCTCGATGACCGCGCGCGGCCGCAGGGCCCCGGACCGGAGCATGACGACGGTGATGACGGCGACGATGACCACGACGGTGGCGGCGACCACCCGCTCGACGGCCGACGGCCACAGCCAGACGTAGATGACCTCGGTGGCCATGAAGGCGACGAAGACGAAGCCCGCCACCACCGGCTGTCCCATCCATCGCCAGAACAGCGCCGGCTCGTAGTCGCCGCGGCGCCGGCTCGACTCCAGCATCAGCACCGGGAACACGCCGCCCATCAGGGGACCGGTGAGCGCGCCGACGATGCCGAGGGACCCGGCGAACGAGGCGGTCTCGGTGATGATCAGCAGCTCGGCGAGCAGGAAGATCGCGCCGATGAGGCCGATCCCGAGCAGCCGGGCCACTGCGCGCCGGTCGACGAACCGCTCGGCCACGAGGTTGTAGAGCCCAGGGACAGGTGGACGGTGCCCATCCCGACCGCCAGGAACACGAAGATGAACCCGACCACGGACGCGGCCCGGCCGGCCTCCTCGGCGAGCGGGACCAGGGCGGTGCCGGGTTCCGAGCGGAGCCGGGCGGCGGGGACGGCGGCACCGACCGAGAACACCCAGAGGCTGTAGAGGGCGACGACGGTGAGCATGGCCGCGACGCTGCCGGTCATCAGTGAGCGCCCGCCGGGGTCGCGGGTGAGGACCACCTTGGCGCAGTTCCCCACCGAGGTGTGGCCGAAGTACGACAGCAGCACGACGCCGAAGGCCAGCTCGAGGACCTGGGGTCGAACGGGCGGCCGCCGAGGAACGGGACGGCGGTGTAGCGGACGTTGTCGACGTCGAGCACCGTCAGCGCGAGGACGACCAGGATGAGGATCCGAGGACGTTGAAGACCCCGACGATCAAGGCGGACGCGATCGTCGCGTCGAGCCGTTTCCGGAAGATCAGCGCGATGTTCGCCGCGAACAGCCCCGCCGCCCAGAGCGGGGCGCTGGTGTCCGTGGTCCGGGCCACGGTCACGGCGAAGCCGACGTAGCAGGCGAGCAGCACCGGCGCCGTGTAGATCGTCATGCCGACCCCGAAGGCGACGCCACCGGTGCGGCCGAGGTAGCCGCGCACCACGCGGCCGAAGTAGGCACCGCGCCACCGGACCGACCCGGTGCGGGTGAAGGTCTCGGCCACCGCCGCGACGGTGAGCACGTTGAGCAGCCCGAGCACCACGATGATGGCGACTCCGGGCAGCGGCCCGACGCCCGCGACGGCGATGGGCAGGGCGAGCATCCCGGCGCCCACGGTCTCGGTGAGGGTCAGCCCGTACGTCGTCCAGAACGGCGGCAGCTCCTCGAGCCGGCGGGACAGCCGCGACCAGGCCCACCGCAGCTTCTCCAGGACGGTGAGGTCGGTGTCGTAGTTGTCGGCCAGCTCGCCGTCGTGCCGGTCGCGGTAGGCCTGCTGGACCGACGGGTCGTCGAGGCCGAGCGCCAGCCGCATCCGGCCGACGTCCGACTCGCGGTAGCGGTACTTGTCGCCGATCCGGTGCGCCAGCTCGGCCCGGGCCACCGCGTCGGTGGGCACGAGGTAGGCCCACTGCGGCGCGAACTGGTCCAGCTCCTGGATGGTCGGGGCCGGCAGGTCCCGCCCGGCGGCGAGCGCGGAGAGGAAGACGCGCTCCTGCTCCTCCAGCACGCCGGCGGACAGCGCCGGGGCGGTGGCGTTGCGGGCCTTGAGGGCGAGGTATGCGGTCCGGCTCTCGATGACGTACATCGCGGTGCTGACCCGCCGGCCGGCCAGGCCCCCGAGCAGCTCGGCCCGGCTGAGGGACTGACCCTCCTCGCGCTCCGGCGTCCGGTTCACTCCGCCCCCCGGCGGACGAACTCGGCCACCCGCACCATCTCGGCGGTGAGCGGGTCGTCGGGATGCTGCAGGGAGAAGATCCCGGCGCTGCCCAGCGCCATCATCGCCTCGGAGTGCGGGAGCACCGCGACCACGGGGCAGTCGTAGGCCTGTTCGACCCGTTCCCGGACCACGGCCGGGTCGAAGGTCGTCGGCGTCTGGTTGACCACCAGGGCGATGCGCGGCACCTCCAGCTCCTTGGCCACGTGCACGGTGACCCCGGTGCCCTCGTAGTCCTGCTGGTCCGGGCGGAGGACCACCAGCAGCGTGTCGGCGACGACCAGCGAGAGCAGCGTCTCCTCCTGCAGCCCCGGGTGGGTGTCGAGCGAGGAGCGCGTCGAGCTCGAGGGCGTCGACGAACTCCCGCAGCCCCTGGACCAGCTGCTGCGAGTCGTACCCGTGCGCAGCACCCGGGTGATCTCCCCCGGCTGGATGCTCGAGGGGATGAGGTGGACGCGGCCCGGCAGGCCCGGCGGCGTGACGTCGACGGCCACGTCCTCGATCGGGACCCCGTCGAAGAGGAAGTCGTTGAGCGACGAGGTGATGTCGTCGCCCTTGAGCCCGAACAGCACGTGGATGCCGGGCGACTGGACGTCGGCGTCGATGACGCCGACGCGCAGGCCCTCCTTGGCCAGCTGGGCGGCGACGTTGGCCGAGAGGTTGGACTTGCCGGTGCCGCCGCGGAACGAGTGCACCGAGACCACACGGACGGGTCGACGCGGCACGCGGCCCAGACTAGGACCGCCGGACGTCAGTCCCGGTGCAGACCCTTCGAGATCGCGTAGCGGACCAGCTCGACCCGGTTGTGCATCTGGAGCTTGCCGAGGGTGTTCTGCACGTGGTTCTGCACCGTCCGGTGCGAGATGAACAGCTGGGCGGCGATGTCCTTGTAGCTCATCCCGGTGGCGACCAGCTTGAGCACCTCGGTCTCGCGCTCGGTGAGCTGCGGGGCGGCTCCGGCGCCGCTGCCGGCGTTCTGCATCCGCCGGAACTCGCCCAGCACGAGCCCCGCGAGGCCGGGCGTGAACACCGCGCGTCCCCGGGCCGTCCGGCGGACCGCCTCGAGGAACTCCTCGCGCGCCGCCGACTTGACCAGGTAGCCCGGAGGCGCCGGCCTTGACCGCGTCGAGGACGTCCTGGCGCTCGCCGCTGACCGAGAGGATGAGGATCTTGGTGGGCAGGTCCTCGGCGGCGAGCTGCTCGCATACCCCGACGCCGTGGACGCCCGGCAGGTTGAGGTCGAGGACCAGGACGTCGGGGGTGGTCGCCTTGACCCGGCGGATCGCCGACAGGCCGTCGGCCGCGGTGCCGACGACCTGGAACCCGGCGTCGGCGAGGTCGCGGGCGACGGCGTCGCGCCACATCGGGTGGTCGTCGGCGACGACCACGCGGATCGAGGCGTCGTCGAGCGGCTCGTCCTCCGCGTCGAAGGACTCGACCTCCTCGATGCCGCGGCCACCGTCGGGGCCGGGCTGGTTCGCCGTCATGTCACGCGCCTCGCTTGGGGATCCACATCTCGACCGTCGTGCCGCCGCCCGGTCCGTAAAGGTAGCGGGCCGAGCCGCCGAGCTCCTCGAGCCGCCCGCGGATCGAGGCGGAGACCCCGAGCCGGCCGCGGCTGCCGGCCTCGGCGATCCGCTCCTCGGAGACGCCGACGCCGTTGTCGCGGACCGTGACGACGATGTCGTCGCCGGCGTCGTCCACGAGGACCCAGGCGTGGGCGTCCGGGCCGGCGTGCTTGCGGACGTTGTCGAGGGCCGCCTCGACGGCCGCGACCAGCTCGTTGGCGGGGCGGCGGGGCAGGTAGACGGGTCGGCCGGGGCGACGAGGTCGGCCATGCCGGCCGAGGCCTGCCGCAGGTACTGGCTGAGGTCGACCGGACCGCCGATGGTCTTCTCCAGCTCGTCGATGGGGACGCCGCTGACCAGGGCCCGCAGCCGCTGCTCCTGCTCCCCCGCGATCGCGCCGAGCCGGGCCGCCTCGCCGCCGGCGTCGACCCCGCGACGGTGGATGAAGGCGAGCGCCTGCAGGACGCCGTCGTGGATGGTCCGGGCCAGCCGGTCGCGCTCGACGTCCTCGGCCTCCTGCGACAGCGCCCGGCTCAGCTCGGCCTGCTCGGCGCGGGCGAGGTCGGCGCAGTAGCCGACGGTGCCGCCGACGAGGATGACGAGCAGCCCGTTGCTGACCGCGGCGACCTCGACCGAGCGGGTGGCGACGACCATGGCCAGGGCGATCACCCCGCCGGCGCCGAGCCCGCCCCGCCAGCCCTTGAGGATGCCGATCGACGCGACGGGGACCGCCTGCCACACCCCGGGCAGCGTCGTCGTCCCGCGGAAGGCGGCGTCCGGCGTGTCGACCCACCGCGTCGCGACGACCGCGCCGACGGCCAGGCCGAGCTCGACGAGGTGCCACCACAGCTCCCGGCGCTCCCAGACGACCTGGACGGCGGTCCAGACCGCGAGGACGCCGAGGATCGCGAACGCCGCGCCCGGCTGCTGCATGTCGTCGCGCCGGGTCCAGGCGCCCCACACCGCATACAGGAGGGCGAGCGGGCGCAGCACCCGGATGGCGCGCCAGAAGGCGGAGACGACCAGGGAGTCGTCCGGCGCGCCGGGGGCGCTGGGCCCTCGGCTCGACAGTCGCGAACGACATGGTCAGCTGGCGGCCCGCTCACCGGGGTCGGCGGCCATCTCGTCCTCGGCCGCTTCCTCCCGTCACCGATGGACACGTCGTCCACGGGCGAGTCGCTCTGCTCGAGCGTGCCCTCGGCGGCGTCGAGCGCCTCCTCGAGCTCCTTGGCGGCGCTGCCGGGCCGGGCGGCCTCCTGCAGCTCGCGGGCGCGCACCTTGGCGGCGCGGACGATGCGGTCCTTCATCGACGTGGCGTACTCGTCGACGTACTCCTGGCCGGACAGCAGCATCAGCTCGTACATGATCTCGTCGGTGATCGACCGGAGCACGAACCGGTCGTCCTCCATGCCCTCGTAGCGGGCGAAGCTGAGCGGCCGCCCGATCCGGATGCCGATGCGCATGATCCGGGGCAGCTTCTTGCCGGTCGGCTGGGCCTTGTCGGTGCCGATCATCGCGACCGGGAGCACGGGGACGCCGGCCTCGAGGGCCATCCGGGCCACACCGGTGCGGCCGCGGTAGAGCCGGCCGTCGGGCGAGCGGGTGCCCTCGGGGTAGATGCCGAGCAGCTCGCCGCGACGGAGGATCCGCAGACCGGAGTTGAGGGCGGCCTCGCCGGCCTTGCCCCCGGACCGGTCCACCGGGACCTGGCCGACGCCCTTGAAGAACGCCGCCGTGGCCTTGCCCTTGATGCCGCGCCCGGTGAAGTAGTCGGACTTGGCGAGGAACGTCATCCGCCGCGGGACCATCAGCGGCAGGAAGATCGAGTCGGAGAACGACAGGTGGTTGCTCGCGAAGATCGCGGCCCCCTCGTCGGGGATGTGCTCCTCGCCCTCGACCCACGGGCGGAACAGCAGCTTGAGCAGCGGCCCGAGGACGACGGTCTTGAGCACCCAGTAGAACACCGTGAGATCTCGTCCTTCCCGGGACTGAAACCCCTGTGATGTGCGGCACTTTACGGCACTATCAGCGAGCCGGGCCGTCGTGCGACGATTTGGCGGCCGACCGGCATACCTGCGAGGAGACCGGCATGACGCAGAGCGTTCTCCCCGGCGCCGAGCCCTACGCCCACGACGGCGGAGACATCGGCGTGCTGCTCGTCCACGGCTACACCGGGTCGCCGCAGAGTATGCGGCCCTGGGCCCAGCACCTCGCCGGCGCCGGCTACTCGGTACGCCTCCCGCGGCTGCCGGGGCACGGCACCCGGTGGCAGGACCTCAACACCACCCGGTGGCCGGACTGGTACGCGGAGATCGACACGGCGTTCGGCGAGCTGCGGTCCCGCTGCCGGACGGTCTTCGTCGCGGGGATGTCCATGGGCGGGCTGCTCGCCACCAAGCTGGCCCTCGAGCACGGCCCGCGGGTGGCGGGGCTGATGCTGGTCAACCCGATCTACCTGCACGACAACCGGCTCCTCGCGCTGCTGCCGATGCTGCAGCGCGTCGTGCCGTCGTTCCCGGGCATCGCCAACGACGTCAAGATGGTCGGCGGCGAGGTGGAGCTGGCCTACGACCGCAACCCCCTGAAGGCGATGCACTCGCAGACCCAGCTGTGGGCCGAGGTCCGGCGCGACCTGGGCGAGATCAACCAGCCGGTGCTGCTCATGCACTCCCGGGTCGACCACGTCGTGCCGCTGGCCAGCTCGGCGCTGTTCCTGGAGCACATCGGCAGCACCGACGTCACCGAGATCTGGCTCGAGAACTCCTACCACGTGGCAACTCTCGACAACGACGCTCCGCTGATCCACGATGAGTCGGTCCGGTTCATCGAGCGGGTGGCCGGGACCGCGCGCGCCGACGTCTCCGAGGGGTGAGATTCTTCAGTCATGGCGGAGAAGGACGTCGACGAGCAGTTCGCCGCGATCATGGCGCACTGGGACGACGTCGCGCTCGGCCTCGACCCCTACGGTGACCCCCAGCCCGACCCCAGCCGGACGACCCCGCGGACACCCGGACCGACCCGACGGCCGAGTCCCGGACGCCGAGGCGCACACCCTGGCGCTCCCGCGCGCCGGCCGACCGGCTCCCCCGGAGGACCGCGCCACCCGGCTGCCCGAGATCCGCCGGATCCGCGACGTGTCGGACCTGCCGGAGCTGTCCGACCTCGACGACCGCCGGGCCGAGCCGGTGGCCGACCCGGTCGGAGCGAGCCGGTCGACGACGACGCCGAGCTGGGACCCGAGGCCGACGACCACTACTCGCCGCCGCCACCCGCGCCGCTGCCGCCGTCGGAGGACAAGCACTTCTGGCTGATGATCGTCTCGCTCGTCGCCGGGCCGCTGATGTTCCTCTACCTGCTGCTGTTCAACCGCGACGGCAACGGCTGGTGGATGGTCTGCGCGCTGCTGGTCTCGATCGCCGGCTTCGTGCTCCTGGTCCTGCGCCAGCCGCTCGACCGCGACGACGACGACGACGGCATCCGCCTCTAGCCGGCCGGGCGCCTCGGGTGGTAGCGAAATTCGTGCCCTGACGCCGACTTCGCTCCACCGAAGGGCTGGCGCCGCGGCTACTGGCCGAGGCGGGCCAGGTCGGCGGCGCCGATGAGGCCGGCCTCGTTGCCGAGCTCGGCGGCGACGATCCGCGCCTCCGGGCGGTACCCACGCCCGGTGAGCTGACGCCGGAACGTCTCCCGCGCGGGGTCGAGCAGCAGCGGCCCGGCCGCGCTGACGCCGCCGCCGATGACGAACGTGCCCGGGTCGAAGGCCGCCGCCAGGTTGGCGATGCCGACCCCGAGCCACTCCCCGATCTCCGCCAGCAGCTCGACCGCCGTCGGGTCGCCCCGCTGGGCGGCCGCCGTGATGAGCGGACCGGTGAGCTTCGACGGGTCGCCGCCCACCGACGCCAGCAGGTCGTTCGCGACCGGTGAGCGCGCCGCGATGAGGTCGCGGGCCTCGCGGACGAGGGCGTTCCCGCTCGCGTACTGCTCCCAGCAGCCCTTGTTGCCGCACTCGCACCGCAGCCCGTTCGGCACGACCTGCATGTGCCCGAACTCCCCCGCGATGCCGTAGCGCCCGCGCTGCACCTGGCCGTCGATGACGATGCCGCCGCCGATACCGGTGCCGAGGTTGACGATCATCAGGTGGCTCTCGCCGCGCGCCGCCCCGAACTTCCACTCGGCCCAGGCGGCGGCGTTGGCGTCGTTGTCGACGCTGATCGGCACGTGCACCCGCCGGGTCAGGGCCTCGCGGAGCGGCTCGTGCCGCCACGACAGGTGGGGGGCGAAGACGACCGTGGCCCGGTCGGCCGCCACGAAGCCCGCCGCGCCGATCCCGACGGCCACGATCTCGCCGAGCTGGTCGACCCGCACCGTCTCCACCAGCTCGTCGACGACCTCGACGATGGTGTTCTCGACGACGTCCGGCGACATCGACCGGTGCGGGGTGTCCCGCCGGGCGCGGGCCAGCACCGTGCCGGTGTCGTCGACCGCGCCGCCCGCGACCTTGGTCCCGCCGATGTCGATCCCGATCGCCAGCTGACCGCTCACCGCGCCTCCTCGTCTCGACGTCGGACTCTCGCCCTCGATCGGGATCTCCTCCACCTCGGGCCGCGGCCGTCGCGGCGGCGGCGAACCGGTCTCGCGCCACCGGCTCGCCGCGGTGTCGCGCAGCGTCTCGGTGACCGCGGCGGCGAGGTCGGCCAGCCGGTCGAGCGTCTCGGGTCGCACGGTGCGCACGACCCGCAGCAGCTGGCATACCGGGCAGAGGTGGCAGACCTCGCCCGACGCGGCGCGTGTGCGACGCCCCCGGGCGCGTGACCGCAGGTCGGGCAGGGGTCGGCGGCCGGCTCCGCGTCGGACCTCGGGAGTCGGGTATGCGTGACCGGTCGTCGGCGCCGCGTCCGGCGCCGGCCAGCAGCGCGTCGAGCAGCCGCGCCGTCTCCTCCGCGACGGACCCGACCGGGCGGTCCCGACCGTTCGGCCTCCTCAGCCATCCGCGACCTCCCGCATCACCGTCGTCCACCGGGACCGGCCACAGGTCGGGGTCCGGCTCGAACGTCACCCGCAGCGTCCCCTCGCGGACCCGCGCGCCGCGGACGACACACCGCTGGAGCGCCGCGGGCAGGCTGAGCACCCGCCGGTGGTCGCCCACCGAGACGAGCAGCTCGGCGTCCCGCCGCTTGAGGTCGACCTCGTGGGCGTGACGAGCGGCAGCGGCAGGCTCAGCACGTAGCCGGAGCCGGACCGGCGTACGCGCATGCCGTCGTGCCGCACCGGTCCGAGCACGCCGAGCGGGTCGTCGGGCGTCGACACGTCGCCGGCTCGATCTGGCCCGCCAGGGCGTCCAGCGCGTCGGCGCCGATCGGCTCGCCGGCGAGGTAGGGCACCCGCAGGATCGGCAGCCCGGCGAAGGACTCGGCCACCTCGGCGAGCCCGGTTCGCTGCGCCTCGTTCCAGGACCGTCGCCAGGCGTCGCCCCGGTCGGCCGCTGCCGGGATGACCCGGTTGACGACGACGCCGTCGACGGCGAACCCGTAGAGCCCGAGCGACGTCCAGGTCCGCCGCGCCTCGGCGATGACCACCCGTTCGGGCGTGAGCACCAGCCGGACCGACGCGGTGGGGCCGGTGAGGAGGGCGTGGACGTCGCGCATCTGCCGGTACCAGCCGGACACCGTCGTCGAGACCTCGGCGGTGGGCAGCGGCATACCCGCCGCCGCGGCGGCCGCCGGACGCAGCGTGCGCATCAGCCCCCGCTGCGCGGGGAGCAGCCGCTCCAGGTGCCAGGCGAGCGCCTCCGGCAGGGCCAGCAGGCGCAGGGTCTCCGCGGTCGGCGCGCAGTCGACGACGAGCAGGTCCCAGTCGCCGGAGTCGGCCCGCGAGCGCAGCTCCAGCAGCGCGGCGATCTCCTCGGCCCCCGGCAGCGAGGTCAGCTCCTCGGCGACCACCGGGTCGATGCCGAGGGTGTCGAGCACCTCGAGCAGGTAGTCCTGGACCACCCGCCACTGGGCGCCGAGGCGGCTCTGGGCACTCACCTGCAGCGCGGTCAGCCGCGGGCTCGACCTCGACCGGGTCCGGCGCCGCCGAGCTCGACGCCGAGCGCGTCGCCGAGCGAGTGGGCCGCGTCGGTCGACATGACCAGGGTGCGGGTCCCCGACCGGGCCGCCCGTACCGCGCACGCCGCCGCGGTGGTGGTCTTGCCGACCCCTCCCTTCCCCGTGAAGAGGACGATCCGCACCGGGCCGTCAGCCCTCGACGCGCTTCTTCAGCTCCCGCAGCGCAGTGTCGACGATGACCTTCTCCGCCTTCCGCTTGAGCATGCCGAGCATGGGGATGGTGAGGTCGACGGCGAGCCGGTAGGTCACGTCGGTGCCGGCGCCGCGGGCGGCTCAGCGTGTAGGACCCGTTCATCGCCTTGAGCACCGTCGCCTTGACCAGCCCCCAGGAGACGACGCCGGTGCCCTCCTCGTCGACGTCCCACTGGTAGTCGAGGACGTAGGTGTCCTTGATGACCCCGGCGTCGACGACGAACTCGACCCGGTCCGGCCACCCGTCGCCCTCCTCGGAGAGCACCGTCGCGGACTTCACCTCGGTCGCCCACTTCGGGTAGTCACCGAAGTCCGCGATGACGTCGAGGACCGCGCCGGGGGCGGCGTCGATGACGATGGAGCTCTCGGTGCGGTCGGGCATGGGCGGAAGGCTACAACCTGGATGCGCGCGTTCCGGGGCTCTGCGGGCGCGCCTTCCCGTCTGCGTCGAGGCGCTGCCGGGCCCGGTCTGCCCGGGACCGGCCCGTCGCCGCATACCCCCGGGTATCCTCCGAAACGTCCGTCCCACCACTCGCAGGAGCCCGCCGTGTCACAGCAGGTCCGCGACAAGGTCGTCGCCCCCGTCGTCGCTCCGACCACCGAGGGCAACCTCGCCCAGACCGTGGTGGTGAACGCCCAGGAGGTTCCCGACAAGGTGGTCTTCGCGACGCGGTCCGGAGCCGGCTGGCAGGACGTCACCGCCGCGCAGTTCGCCGACGACGTCGCCCGGCTGGCGAAGGGGCTCATCGCGGCCGGGCGTCGACGTCGGCGACCGGGTCGCCCTGATGTCGCGGACCCGCTACGAGTGGACGCTGGCGGACTACGCGATCTGGACCGCCGGCGCGGTCACCGTGCCGATCTACGAGACCTCCTCGCCCGACCAGGTCGCCTGGATCCTCGAGGACTCCGGGGCGGTCGCCGTCGTCGTGGAGACCGCGACGCACGCCGGCGCGGTGTCCGTCGGTCCGCGACCGGCTGCCCGGGCTGCGCGACGTCTGGCAGATCGAGTCCGGCGCCCTGGACGAGCTCAACCGGGTCGGGCGCCGACGTCAGCGACGACACCCTCGACGCCCGCCGCGCGAGCACCGACCGCGGCTCGCTGGCGACGATCATCTACACCTCCGGCACCACCGGCCGGCCCAAGGGCTGCGAGCTGACCCACGGCAACTTCAAGGACCTCGCGGAGAACACCTGCGAGTCGCTCGCCTCGGTCGTCCGGGCGGACGGCGCGGCGACGCTGCTGTTCCTGCCCCTCGCGCACGTGTTCGCCCGGTTCATCCAGGTCCTCTGCGTCGAGGCCACCGCGCGGATGGGGCACTCGAGCGACATCCGGACGCTGCTCGACGACTTCGCGTCGTTCCAGCCGACGTTCATCCTCGCCGTGCCCCGGGTCTTCGAGAAGATCTACAACTCCTCGGAGCAGAAGGCGGCGGGCGACGGCAAGGGCCGGATCTTCGCCACCGCGGCCGCGACCGCCATGGCGTGGAGCGAGTCGCTCGACTCCGGCGGCCCCGGCCTCGGGCTGAAGGCTCAAGCACGCGGTCTTCGACCGGCTCGTCTACAGCAAGCTGCGGGCGGCCATGGGCGGCCAGATCCAGTACGCGGTGTCCGGCGGCGCGCCGCTCGGGACGCGGCTCGGCCACTTCTACCGGGGCATCGGTGTCATCGTCCTCGAGGGCTACGGCCTCACCGAGACCACGGCGCCCGTCCACGGTCAACGTGCCGGAGAAGGTCAAGATCGGCACGGTCGGCACGCCGCTGCCGGGGGTCGGCATCCGCATCGCCGACGACGGCGAGATCCTCATCCAGGGCGTCAACGTCTTCGCGCGGTACCGCAACAACGACGCGGCGTCGGCCGAGGCGATCCAGGACGGCTGGTTCCACACCGGCGACATCGGCGAGCTGGACGACGACGGCTACCTCAAGATCACCGGCCGCAAGAAGGAGCTCCTCGTCACGGCCGGCGGCAAGAACGTCGCGCCCGCGGTGCTCGAGGACCGGCTGCGCGCCCACCCGCTCGTCTCGCAGTGCATCGTCGTCGGCGACCAGAAGCCGTTCATCGCCGCGCTGCTGACCCTCGACGAGGAGATGCTCCCGGCCTGGGCCAAGAACAACGGCCTGCCCGGCGCTCACCGTCGCGCAGGCGCGGACCAACGACGCCGTCCTCGCGGAGCTGCAGAAGGCGGTCGACGACGCCAACACCGCCGTCAGCAAGGCCGAGTCGATCCGCAAGTTCGCGGTCCTCCCGAACGACTTCACCGAGGAGAACGGCTACCTCACGCCGTCGCTGAAGCTCAAGCGCAACGTCGTCATGAAGGACTTCCACGACGACGTCGAGGCGCTCTACGCCCCGGCGGCGAGCCGCAGCTGAGGGACCGGCCCAGCCGACCGGACGCTGCACGAACGGGTCAGCGCGAGAGCCGCTTGAGGTAGGCCAGCCAGTCGGCGACGAAGGCGTCCTGCGTCGTGCCCGAGCACGCTCTCGAACGCCGCCTGGGTGAGCTGGTCGACCGGCGTCGTGACGCCCGGCTCCCCCGTCCGCGGTCCGGCGATCGCGCGGTAGAAGGCGACCACCTTGTCCTGGCCGAACCGCTGCCGCATCCGCGACACCGCCAGCCACGCCGCGCTGTAGGACGGCGCGATCTGGCCCTTGGTGGGGTCGAAGGCCGCCTCGTCGGGCAGCTGGGTCGGGCCCTTGCCCGCGCGGACCTGGTCCAGCAGGTCGGCGGCGACGGTGCGCGCCGGCAGCCCGGTCGGGCGCGAGCGCGACGTCGTCGGCGAACCCCTCCGACAGCCAGATCGGCACGCTGCGCGCCGTCGTGGCCCGCACCGTCACGTGGGTCAGCTCGTGGGTGACGACGACGCTGCGGCCGGTGGCGCTGAGCCCCTTGAACGCGTCGGGGTTGAGGTAGACCCGGTCGCTCTGCGCCGGGGTGTCGCGCAGCAGCGGTCCGTCGGTGACGGCGGCGATCTGGTCGAAGCCCTCGCCCGCGGCCCGGCCCGAGCTGGGCCTTGAGCGCGTCCAGGGTGCTCGGCGCGACGATGACCGCCGGCTGGGCCTCGCCCCAGACCGTCGCGATCCGGTCGTGGGCGGCGTCGCCGAGGGCCAGGTATGCGCGCAGCGTCGCCGCGGGCACGTCGCCGATGACGAGGGTGTCCGGTGAGCTGACCACGGCGAGCCCGGGCAGGTCGAACGGCTGCCGGTCGTTCTGGCCGTCGGCCACGCCGGTGAACCGCCAGCCGTCCGGGGTGCGGTTGAGGACGTAGGAGACCGTGAAGTCGCGCTGGCCCACGTCGTAGCCGGTGAACGCGTAGGTCTGGCGGATCCGCGCGACCCACGACTCGGGCTCGCCGGTGGCCGGCGCGCCGGGCGGTCGCTCGACGTCGACGTTGCGCTGGGCCAGCTGGCCGATCGGCAGCGACGTCATCCGGTCGAACAGCGCCGCCTGGTCCGCCCCGAACCCGGCGCTCGGGTCGGTGACCGTGCCGAGCCAGGACGCGCGGTTCTTGGCCCCGACCGCGGCGATCCGCTGGTTCACCAGGTCCGACGCGGCGTGCCGGGCCCCACGGCGGGCTCGGTGGTCGGCGGTGGCGACGGGCGTGGGCCGGTAGGCGGCCGTCGGCTCACCGGTGCGGCCCGTCGTCGGTCGCCGGCGGGCTCGCCGACGAGCGAGCAGCCGGCCGTCAGGATCAGCGCCAGGACGGCGAGGCGGCCGCGGCGACGAGCCGGTGGCGCGTCACGGTGCGAGCGACGCCGGGCGACCGGCGGGACTGGCGGGCGCGCAGCGTCGCATACCCCCGTGCCGTACCCACCTCACCCACAGATGGTAGGTGGCGTGGCGCCGGCGCGGAGCCGATCGCGCGAGGCCGCGGCCGGCCGGCGGGTCGCGACCGTCGCGGTCAGCCGACGGCGCGGTGCCCGGGGGCCGCCTCGGCGCCCCACGGCTCGCGGCGCGCCACGAGGGTGCCGGCCACGTCGGGCGACACCAGCCCGGCGGCGACGAACCGGTCGACGGCCCGCCGCTCGGCCGCGTCGAGCGGCGAGCTCGCCGTCGGCGAGCACGACCACCGGCAGGTGGCCGAGCGCGGTCACGACGCAGTCGTCGCACCGCAGTCCGCGCACCGGGCAGGTGTCGCAGTCCATGACCATGGGGTTCTCGACGCGCATGACGCCTCCTCACGACTGCTTCGAGCTGTCGTCCGGTCGACCTGACGAGAGAAACGCTAGGACCGACCACCGACAGCCCACCGGTCGCGAGTGCCCGGCCCAGCCCCAGCCCGGACCCTCCGCGCGCCTGCCCGAGGCTGTCGGAGCGCGCGGTTACCGTCGGCCGTGTGAGCGGCAGTGGCAGCGCCGGCCCGGTTCACCCGGGCGGTCCAGGGCACCCTGGACGACCTCGGCACGCCGCTGCACGACGTGACGTTCGTCGTCGTCGACCTCGAGACCACCGGCGGCAGCGCGTCCGCGTCGTCGATCACCGAGGTCGGCGCCGTCAAGGTCCGCGGCGGCGAGGTGCTGGGCGAGTTCCAGACCCTGGTGCGGCCCGGGCGAGTCGATCCCCGTGTTCATCCAGGTGCTCACCGGCATCACCGACGCGATGGTCGCGCAGGCGCCGCGGATCGAGTCGGTGCTGCCGGCCTTCCTCGAGTTCGCCCGCGACAGCGTGCTCGTCGCGCACAACGCCGGGTTCGACGTGTCGTTCCTCAAGGAGGCGGCCCGGGCCACCGGACATCCGTGGCCCGGGTTCCGGGTGCTCGACACCGTCCACCTGGCCCGGCAGCTGGTCATGAAGGACGAGTCGCGCAACCACAAGCTCTCCTCGCTGGCCGTCGTCTTCGGCGCGCACGACGACGCCCGACCACCGCGCCCTGCACGACGCCCGCGCGACCGTCGACGTCCTGCACGGGCTGCTCGAACGCGTCGGCAACCTCGGCGTCCACACCCTCGAGGAGCTGTCCAGCTACACCTCGCGGGTCACGCCGGCGCAGCGCCGCAAGCGGTTCCTCGCCGAGCACCTGCCGCCGCTGCCCGGGGTCTACATCTTCAAGGACGAGCGCGGCCGGCCGCTCTACGTCGGCACCTCGCGCAACATCCGCGCCCGCGCCCGCTCCTACTTCACCGCCTCCGAGCAGCGGACCCGGATGGCCGAGATGGTCGGGCTGGCGACGAGCATCCAGCCGATCGTCTGCCAGACGACGCTGGAGGCGCAGGTCCGCGAGCTGCGCCTCATCGCCGCCCACAAGCCGCGCTACAACCGGCGCTCGCGCAACCCCGAGCGCGTCATCTGGGTCAAGCTGACCCACGAGCTGTTCCCGCGGCTGTCGATCGTGCGCGAGGTCAAGCCCGACGGCGCCCGCTACCTCGGGCCGTTCCGGTCGAAGCGCTCCGCCGAGGCCGCCGTCGCCGCCGTCCACGAGGTCGTGCCGCTGCGGCAGTGCACCGGCAAGCTGTCGGCGCCGCGGCGACCGGCTCCGAGTGCGCCCTCGGCCAGATGGGCCGCTGCGGGGCGCCCTGCTCCGGGCGGCAGACGGTCGAGGAGTACGCGGCGGTCGTCGGCGACGCGATCGGCCTGCTCACCGGCGACGCCCGCCCCGTGACCGACGCGCTGCTGGCGCGGATGGCGGCCGCTGTCGGAGCAGGAGCGGTTCGAGGACGCCGGCACGGTCCGCGACCGGCTGCTCCACCTCGTCCGCGCCGCCGCCCGGACCCAGCGCATCGCCCCGCTGGCCTCGAGCCCGCAGATCGTCGCGGCCCGCCGCTCCGAGGCCGGCGGGTGGGAGCTGGTCTGCGTCCGCTACGGCCGGCTGGCCGGCACCAGCGTGAGCCCGGCCGGCGCCGACCCGATGCTCTACGTCCGCAACCTCTGCGCGACCGCCGAGGCGGTCGAGGCGCCGGTCCACCCGTCTCCCGCGGCGACGCCCGAGGAGACCGAGATCATCCTGCGCTGGCTCGAGGCGCCCGGCGTGCGGATCGTCGAGATGGACGGCTCGTGGTCCTGCCCGGTCGGCGGCGCCGGCGGCGTGCGGATGCTGCTCGACGAGCGCCGCCCGAGCGACGTCGCCCCGTTCGACCGCGACCTCCCCGCCGCCGGCTGAGCCCAGTCGGGCCGCGCGCGGCGCGGTCCGTGGCCGGTGAGCGGCCGCGAACTGTCCGACCGCTGCGCGACGTGCCACGGACCCGCTGACCGGGCACGCCGGACGCCGGCTCGGGCAGGCCGCATACCTGTAGTTCAATCGTCCCGTGATCACCGCCATCGTCATGGTCAGCTGCGACGTCGACCGCATCCCGGAGGTGGGCCAGGGCATCGCGGAGCTCGACGGGGTGACCGAGGTCTACTCGGTCACCGGCGACGCGGACCTCATCGCGATGGTGCGGGTCCGCGACCACGAGCACCTGGCCGACGTCATCGCCGACCGGCTCAACAAGGTGGACGGCGTGGCGCGGCACCGAGACCCACATCGCGTTCCGCACCTACTCCAAGCGCGACACCGAGGAGGCCTTCTCGATCGGCCTCGGCGGCGACGACTGACCGCAGCGTCAGCCGGACCGGGTCGCCGCGACCCACGACGTCGACGAGCCGCGTCGCCGCGCCCGAGTCGACGGCCGCCGCCGCCCGCGCCATCCCCGCGCGCACGTCCGCCTCGAACGCGTCGGCCGACGACCCGGAGTCGGTACCCGTCAGCGCCAGCGCCAGCCCCGCGTTGAGCAGCACCGCGTCGCGGACCGCCCCGGTCTCGCCGCCGAACACCGACCGGACCACGTCGGCGTTGTGCGCCGGGTCCCCGCCCCGCAGCGCCGACGTCGGCTGCAGCGCCAGCCCCAACCGCGCCGGGTCCACGACGCGCGACGTCACCGAACCGGCCCGTACCCACCACACCGACGACGTCGTCGCCAGCGTCAGCTCGTCCAGCCCGTCGTCGCCGCGGAACACCGCCGCGTCCCGCCCGCGCGAGGCGAACACCCCGGCCACGATCGGCGCCATCCGCGCGTCGGCGACCCCCACCGCCGCATACGTCGGCTGAGCGGGGTTGGTGAGCGGCCCGAGGAAGTTGAACGCCGTCGCCACCCCGAGCTCGCGGCGCACGCCGCCGGCGTGCCGGAAGCCCGGGTGGAACGCCTGCGCGAAGCAGAACGTGATCCCCGCCTCCTCGGCGACCGCCGCCACCCGCGACGGCTCGAGCGCCAGGTCGACCCCGAGGGCCTCGAGCACGTCGGCCGAACCCGAGGACGACGACGCCGCCCGGTTGCCGTGCTTGACCACGCGGACGCCGGCGGCCGCGCAGACCATCGCCGCCATCGTCGAGATGTTGACGGTATGCGCGCGGTCGCCGCCGGTCCCGACGACGTCGAGGCTGACGCCCGGCACGGTGATCCGGTTGGCGTGCGCGAGCATCTGGTCGGCGATGCCGCGCATCTCCTCGACCGTCTCGCCCTTGGCCCGCAGCGCCATGAGGAACCCGGCGATCTGGGCCGGCGTCGCCGCGCCGGACATGATCTCGTTCATCGCCCACTCGGCCCGGTCGGTCCCGAGGTCGGTGCCGCGCGACCAGCGTGGTGAGGACGTCAGGCCAGGTATGCGTGACGCCGCGGATCCGCGTCGCTCATCGGGGCGGCGTCAGGCCGACGGGCCGGTGCGGCGACCCAGGTCGGCCACGGCGCGCGCCAGCGCGATCGGGTCGAGCGGGTGCGGCACGGCGAGGTCGGCCTGCGACCAGGCGGCGAGCCACGCGTCCTGCGGGCGGCCGGTGAGCACGAGGATCGGCGGGCAGTCGAAGATCTCGTTCTTCAGCTGCTTGGCCAGCCCCAGGCCGCCGATCGGCGACGACTCGCCGTCGAGGATCAGCACGTCGAACCCGCCGCCCTCGACCTCCGCCACGACCGCGGCGGGCGTCGCGCACTCGAGCCACGAGGACACCTCGACGTCGCGCGCCGGCCGGCGGCCGACGCCGAGACGCACCGCGTCGCGGGTCGCGCTGTCGTCGCTGAACAGCAGCACGCGGATGGACCGGCGCGGCGTGGACCCCGGTCCCGGCCCAGCGGTCGAGGTGCCCTGCGCGACGTCGGTGGAGATGGGGGTCGCGGTGTCCGCCGTGCGAGTCGGTCATGGCGCCGATGGTAGCGAAGGCCGTGGGACCGCCGACGGGACGTCACAGCCTCACCGGTGCCATCGCACGGCAGGCTCCGGGGGGTCGCTGCGCATGGAGCGACGTTGCCCCCATAATGCTGACGTGGCGACCGCATCGGCAGCACCATCGCGCTCTGTGCACCTGGGCTCCGGTCCGGCGACCCGGCCCAACATGGTGTCGGTCGGCACCATCGTGTGGCTCGGCAGCGAGCTGATGTTCTTCGCGGGCCTCTTCGCCATGTACTTCCAGATCCGCTCGCTCTCCCCCGAGCTGTGGGCCGAGCAGACCGCCAAGCTCAACGTCCCCTTCGCCGCGTTCAACGCCTTCGTCCTGCTGGTCGTCCCTCGGTGTGGTGCCAGCTCGGCGTGTTCAAGGCCGAGGCGGGTCAGCCGGCGCGGACCGGGAAGCTCTGGCAGATCAAGGCATGGGGTATGCGCGAGTGGTACGTCGTGACGTACCTCTTCGGCGCGTTCTTCATCGGCGGCCAGATCTTCGAGTACGCCGAGCTGACCAGTGAGGGCGTGACGCTCTCCTCCGACCGCTACGGCTCGGTGTTCTACCTGACCACCGGGTTCCACGGGATGCACGTCACCGGCGGCCTGATCGCCTTCCTGCTCATCATCGGCCGGACCTTCGCCACCCGGCGCTACACGCATACCCAAGCCATCGGCGCCGTCGTGACCTCGTACTACTGGCACTTCGTCGACGTCGTCTGGATCGCCCTGTTCGCGACGATCTACCTGCTCAAGTGACCCGGTCACCTTCTCGATGTCGACTCAGCCCCCGGACGTGAGGACCGCCCGTTGAACGCCTTGGCCGCCCGTCGTCGCCATCCCGCCGCGATCGCGATCCTGCTGTTCCTCGGGCTGGTGCTCGTGGGGTCCGCCTACTCGTTGCTCGCGCCGAAGCCGGCCCAGGCGCAGGCGCCGACGGCGGACGCCGTGTCCCAGGGCCGCGCGCTGTTCCTCGCCAACTGCGCCACCTGCCACGGGCTGAACGCGCAGGGATCCGCCGCCGGACCGACCCTCGTCGGCGTCGGCGCCGCCTCGGTGGACTTCCAGGTCGGTACCGGCCGGATGCCGCTCGCCAACCCCGGCGTCCAGGCCGAGCGCCAGAAGGAGATCAAGTTCTCCGAGGACGAGATCGCCGCGCTCGCCGCCTACGTCGCCTCGCTGGCCCCCGGCCCCGCGATCCCCACCGAGGAGCAGCTCAACCTCGAGGGAGCGGACGTCGCGGTGGGCGGCGAGCTGTTCCGCGTCAACTGTGCGATGTGCCACAACTTCGCCGGGTCCGGCGGAGCGCTGACGCGCGGGAAGTACGCGCCGACGCTCAAGGGCGTCGCCGCCCGCGACGTCTACGAGGCGATGCTGACCGGGCCGCAGTCGATGCCGGTCTTCAACGACCAGAACATCACGCCCGGAGAACAAGCGGAACATCATCGCGTGGATCAACACGGTCCAGAACCAGACCAACCAGGGCGGCAACAACCTCGGCAACCTCGGGCCGGTGTCCGAGGGGATGTTCATCTGGATCTTCGGTCTCGGGATCATGGTCGCGATCGCCGTCTGGCTCGGGTCCAAGGCCGCGTGACATGCGCTACTGCGCCGGCCCCATAAGTTTGTTCTAATCGACATCAGGACGAGTCGACAAGGATCGATGCCCACATGAGCAACGAGGACACTCCGCACGGCGGAGGCACCATGGTCGAGGACGGTGGGTCGGACCCTCGCGTCCCGGTCCGGCTCGACCAGGGGCACCACATCGGCACCGGTGGACTTCCCGCGGTGTTCGAGAACCCCGGCCTCCCCGGCGCACGTCCACCGCCTCGCCGACCACGACCAGAAGGCCGGCCGGCGCGCCGAGCGCCAGGTCGCCACGATGTTCGGCGTCTCGATGCTCGCGACGCTGGTCTTCCTCGTCGCCTACTTCGCGATCGACTACACGACCGACGTCTTCATCCCCGGCATCGGCAGCGCCAACCTGCTGCACGTCGTGCTCGGGGTGACGATGGCGATCTCCCTGCTGGGCATCGGGTTCGGCGTCGTCCACTGGGCGAAGACGATGATGCCCGACGAGGAGATCGTCGAGGAGCGCCACCTCCAGCGGTCGTCCGACGCCAACCGCAAGAACGCCGCCGCCCTCATCCTCGGAGGCGGCGAGATGGCCCAGCTGGGCCGTCGCCCGATCCTCAAGTACTCGCTCGGTGGCGCGCTCGGGCTCTTCGCCCTGCCCTTCGTCGTCCAGGTCGCCGGCTCGCTCGGCAACCCGACCGAGGCCGACGAGCTCGCCCACACGATCTGGGACATCACCCCCAACGCCGACGGCTCCCCCGGGACGCCCATCCGGCTGATGCGCGACCCCGAGCTGACGCCGATCAAGGTCAGCGACATCACCATCGGCTCGGTCTTCCACGTCATGCCCGAGACCCTCAAGGACAGCACGCACGTCCTCGAGGACAAGGCCAAGGCCGCCGTGATCCTCATGCGCCTCGACCCGTCGCAGTTCGCCGACGACGAGAAGGGCCGCAAGGCCCAGGAGTGGGGCTACCAGGGGATCATCGCCTACTCCAAGATCTGTACCCACGTCGGATGCGCCGTGGGCCTGTACGAGCAGCAGACCCACCACCTGCTCTGCCCGTGCCACCAGTCGACCTTCGACGCCACCAGGGACATGGACGTGATCTTCGGCCCGGCCAAGCGGCCGCTGCCGCAGCTGAAGATCACCGTCGACGCCTCGGGTTATCTCGTCGCGCCCCAAGGGTTCACCGAACCCGTGGGGCCGAGCTACTGGGAGCGATGATGAGCACTGCCGTGGACCCGAGGAGCGCCGAGGCGCTGCGCGAGCACGACCCGGTCAGCGAGCCCGCCCCGAGCGGCGGGATGAAGGCGGCCGGCGGCCTCGCCGGCTGGCTGGACGACCGCACCGGCGGCGCCGGCTTCACGGCATACCTGCTGAAGAAGACGTTCCCGGACCACTGGACGTTCATGCTCGGCGAGATCGCGATGTACACGCTGATCATCTGCCTGCTGACCGGGACGTTCCTCACCTTCTGGTTCGTGCCCGAGCGCCGGCCAGGTCGTCTACGACGGCTCCTACCTGCCGCTGCAGGGCATCACGATGTCCGAGGCCTACCGCTCGACGCGTCGACATCTCGTTCGACGTCCGTGGCGGCCTGCTGATCCGGCAGATCCACCACTGGGCGGCGCTGCTGTTCATCGTCGCGATCACCGTGCACATGCTGCGCGTGTTCTTCACCGGTGCGTTCCGCAAGCCGCGCGAGATCAACTGGGTGCATCGGCACGCCTCCTGTCGATGCTGGCCCTGATCGAGGGCTTCGCCGGCTACTCGCTCCCGGACGACCTGCTCTCCGGCACCGGCCTCCGCGCCGCCGAGGGCTTCATGCGCTCGATCCCGGTCATCGGGTCCTACGTGACGGTCATCGTCTTCGGCGGTCCGTTCCCGGGCGAGCAGATCATCCCGCTGCTCTTCTCGGTGCACATCCTGCTGCTGCCGGCGATCATCGTCGGGCTGTTCACCGCGCACATCGTGCTGGTGTTCGTGCACAAGCACACGCAGTACCCCGGGCCCGGCCGGACCAACATGAACGTCGTCGGCTACCCGTTCATGCCGGTCTACATCGCCAAGGCCGGAGGCTTCTTCTTCCTGGTCTTCGGCGTCATGCGCGCTCATCGCCGCGACTGGTGACGATCAACCCGATCTGGGCCTACGGGCCCTACGACCCCTCCCCCATCACGGCCGGGTCCCAACCGGACTGGTACATGGGCTTCGCCGACGGTGCGCTGCGACTCCTGCCCGGCTGGCTCGAGTTCGTCATGTTCAACCGGACGTGGAGCTTCAACGTCTTCCTCGGCGCCATCGCCCTGATCCCGGTGCTCTACACGCTGCTCGGCGATCTACCCGTTCCTCGAGAAGTGGGTCACCGGCGACAACCGGGAGCACCACCTGCTCGACCGGCCGCGCAACGCCCCGGTCCGCACCGGACATCGGCGTCATGGCGGTGTCGTTCTACCTGATCCTCTTCTTCGCCTCCGGCAACGACATCATCGCCATCAAGCTGCACATGTCGATCAACGACATCACGCGGCTGTTCCAGCTCGGCATGCTTCGTGCTGCCACCGCTGGCGTTCTGGGTCACCAAGCGGATCTGCCTCAGCCTGCAGCGGCACGACCGCGACAAGGTGCTCCACGGTCGCGAGAGCGGCACGATCATCCGCACCGCCGAGGGCCGGTTCTTCGAGAAGCACGAGCCGCTCGACGAGTACGAGCGCTGGACCCTGGTGCAGCAGGAGTCGCCGGAGCCGCTCGCGATCGGGTCGCAGACCGACGCGAACGGGGTCGCCGCCAAGGGCGCCCGCTCCGAGCGGATCCGGGCCAGGCTGTCGAACTTCTACTTCAAGGACCGGGTCGCGCCCGTCACGCCGGCCGAGCTGGCCGCCGCGCACCACCACGGCGAGCACGAGGCCATCTCGTCGACCCGAGACCTCCGGCAGCCTCGAGGGGCCGCCGGAGACCCAGGGCCTCGGCCTGCCGGTCTCGGAGCGCGAGGCGGTCAAGCGCGCGCCGGAGAAGGACCTCTAAGCCGCAGCCCCTCGACCGGCTCGTCAGGTCAGGGGGCGTCGGTCCGGCGACTGCTCAGGCCGGCGCGCGCCAGGTCGCGAAGGGTGGCGCTCGGCAGGTAGGCGGTGGTGAGCGCGAGCCCGATGCGCGGCAGCGCCGACTCGTCGGGGAAGACGAGGTAGACCGGCTACGTGCCGCGGTCGGAACTTCTGCTTGAAGCCGTCGAGCGACCGGAAGCCGTACAAGGGCTCCATGGCCTCACCGAGCTGGTCGAGGAGCCGCTCCAGGGCCGCCCGCTCCGCCGTGCCGTCGCCCGAGTGCGCCAGGGGCGCACCGGAGAGCGACACGAAGGTGGCACCGGACTCGCGGAAGCTGAGACAGGCGCTGGCGATGAGGAACTCCGTGACCGCACGGAAGCCGTCGGGAAGGCGCCGCATGACGTCGAGGGTCCAGCCGTCGACGACGCCGTCCGGGCCGTAGGCCGGTAGCCACGACGTCACCCCGTGCACGGTCATGTCGGCGTCGACCGCGAGGCCCACCACCGTGTCCGGGTCGAGGGCCTCGTCGACCCCGCCGAGCGTGAAACCCATCTCCGGCAGACCCTTGTCGGAGACCCACAGCTCGGAGATCGCCCGACCTGGGTCAGCAGGCCGCGGGGCATCTCGGCCAGGCGGCCCTCCCGGTAGACGATGCCGTCCTTGCCCGCGCGGTTGAGCGCCGTGCGCACGCTCTGCCAGGACTTGCCCTTGAACTCCAGACCCTCGAGGTCGATGACCGCCTCCTGCGCCACGAGGACCGCGCGCTGGCCGTCGGGTCCGGCCCCAGTCCGCGACCTCCTCGCTGACCGAGAAGAAGCACACCTGCAGACCACGCATCTCCTGGTCGTCGACGAAGCCGGTCAGCACCGGGGCCCGCGTGGCGGCGTCAGCGGCCGACGGGATCGCCGAGGGCGATGGCGACGCCGCGGTGGACCTGGAACGCGATGAAGCCGTCCGGGCACGCCGGAGCCGTCGTGGTGGATGAACCAGAGGTTGTCGGGCCACGTCGCCATCCACGACATCGTGGTCCCGCCGTACTGCTTCAACAGCGCGATCGCCGTGTCGCGGTCGCTCGCCTCGGCGGCCAAGGCGGCTCGCCGCTTCCGTCGAGACGTGGCGCGGAACGCGGAACGACCGGCGATGAGGACCCACAGCTGCACGACCGACGAGCAGGAGCGTGACCACCAGCTCGGGAGTCGACGAGCCGAGGTCGCCCTCGGCCTCCAGCTCCGGCGGTGGCCGACGATGGCGACGACGACGAGGAGGATCCCGGTGGCGACGACGAGCGAGGTCAGCACGATCGCCACCCACCACGCGCGCCGCGAGCCACGACGCAGGCTCCAGGCGATGGCCAGGGAGATGCGCCGCGTTGACCAGCGACGCTGACCGCGTCGGAGTCCGAGCTCGTGGCTCCGAGTGGACCGTCCGAGGGAACGAAGAACAGCAGCACGTTGACGACCGCGATGAGGACGAACGAGATCGAGGCGATGATCCGCCACTCGTGCCGGCTCAGCCGGATGGTCCCGAAGCGGGGCCTTCCGCCGAGCAGCACCGGTCCCATCGCCAGGCCGAGCAGGACGGCGAAGAAGTGCTCGAAGATCCCACAGCAGGCCGATGTAGAGCAGGGCGACGGTCGACGAAACCGCTGAGCAGCAGCCGGATCCGGCCTCGCCACGGTGGGGAGACGGTGGCGGACGCGGCGGCTACCGCGCCGAGGCCCCGGCGCTGAAGCCGACGTCGAGCGTCTCGGCCAGCCGCTGCGCCCACTCCCAACCCGTGCCACGAAAGGCGAGGAGGAAGAGAGAGGTACCGAGGACGCCGGCCAGCTGCGTACTCACGGCGACGATGGCCGCCTGGCGGGTCCCCAGACGCCACTCCGACCACCCGAAGAGCACCAGGGCGCCTCCGGCGACCGGAAGGTACTGCGCCGGGGTCAGGGCGAAGAAGGAACCGGTGACCGGCGTCCACCACCGTGCCGCTTCGAGCGACGGCAGGCCGTAGGCCACCACCTCGAACAGCGGACGGTCCTGGAGGGCGCTCCACAGAGACCCGGTGACCACCCCGAGCACGAGCATCGTGCCGACCACGCCGAGGGTGAACGGCACCCGGCGCGCGAGACGGGAGGCGCGTGCGCCCGGCCCGGAGTGCCGTCAGACCCGACGGCCGGCGGCCGGGTCACGTTCGCCGGGTCGGCAGCCATGGATCCGGTCCCTTCCCGACGGGGAAGCATCACCCCCGGCGCCCATCGCCGCAGGGCCCATGCTAGCCAGCCAGGGCGAGCGGCGGCCGGTACTACCGGCGCCCGACCACCCTGCCCTGCCGCCCGAGGGCCGGCCGCATCCCGCGTGCGACAGTGAGGCCATGACCGGTGCGATGACCGACGAGGAGTTCGAGGAGGCGGTCGGCGAGGCGCTGGACCTCATCCCCGACGAGCTGGCCCGGCTGATGAGCAACGTCGCCGTGCTCGTCGACGACGAGCCGCCCGGCGACGAGCCGGACCTGCTCGGGCTCTACGAGGGCGTGCCGCTGACCGAGCGGGACGGCTGGTGGGACGCCGGGTCGCTGCCGGACCGGATCACCATCTTCAAGGGCCCGCTGACCCGGCTCTGCGACGACCGCGAGGACCTGCTCGACGAGATCGCCGTCACCGTCGTCCACGAGGTCGCCCACCACTTCGGGATCAGCGACGAGCGGCTCCACGAGCTCGGCTGGGACTAGTCACCCCACGAAGTTCTCCGCTTCGCTCCGATACTTCGCGGGGACCCCGGCTAGGTGACCTCAGACCGGTATGCGGGTCAGTTCGCGTACTCGCCCTTGTAGTGCTCGAACGTCCAGCCGACGATGGCGACGATCCCGAAGAACGCGCCGATGATGAACAGCCACCAGCCGACCGCCAGGCCGAGGAAGCAGATCGCGGCGGTCATCCCGAGCCACAGCGGCCACCACGAGTACGGCGTGAAGAACCCGTAGTCGCCCTCCTGCTCGGAGATCAGCGCGTTGGGGTTGTCCTCGGGCCGGTTGTCGAACCGGCGACCGGTCACCGTGAGGTAGAACGCGATGAGGCTGCACAGCGCGGCGGTCAGGAGGATCCCGAACGGGCCGACCATCTCGGTCCAGTGGCTCCAGACCCCGTAGAGGAGGCCCACCGGCACGAAGAACACCGCCAGGACGAGGAACATCTTGGACTTCGACCTTCATCGGGTCGCCGTCCCGTGCCCGGGGCCCGGCGGATCACCGGACTCGCCGGCCTCGTGCCCCGGCATCTCCCCGAGGTCGGCCGGACCCATCGCCTTGACCAGCCCGGGCGCGTCAGGTGCCGCCACCGTCGGTGGCGCGACCTCCGGGTGGTGCAGGTCGAACGCCGGCCGCTCGGACCGGATCCGCGGGATGCTGTCGAAGTTGTGCCGGGGCGGCGGGCAGGAGGTGGCCCACTCGAGCGACGCGCCGTAGCCCCACGGGTCGTCGGTCTCGACGATCGGCGCGTAGCGCCACGTCTTCCAGACGTTGTAGAGGAACGGCAGCGTCGACGCGCCGAGGAGGAAGGCGCCGGCCGTGGAGATGATGTTCGCGGTCTGGAACCCCTCCTCCGGGAGGTAGTCCGCATACCGGCGGGCCATGCCCTCGATGCCCAGCAGGTGCTGGATGAGGAACGTCGTGTGGAAGCCGATGAACAGCATCCAGAAGTGGATCTTCCCGAGCCGCTCGTCGAGCATCCGGCCGGTGAACTTCGGCCACCAGAAGTAGAAGCCGGAGAACATCGCGAAGACCACGGTGCCGAACACCGTGTAGTGGAAGTGCGCGACGATGAAGTAGCTGTCGTAGAGGTGGAAGTCCAGGGCCGGGCTGCTGAAGGATGACGCCGGTCAGGCCACCGAAGAGGAACGTCACGATGAACCCGATCGCCCAGATCATCGAGGCGGAGAAGGTGATCGACCCGCCCCACATCGTGCCGATCCAGTTGAAGAACTTCACGCCCGTGGGGATGGCTATCAACATCGTCATGATGGCGAAGAACGGCAGCAGCACCTGGCCGGTCGCGTACATGTGGTGCGCCCAGACGGCGACGGAGAGGGCCGCGATGGCGATCGGCGCGAAGACCATGGTCTTGTAGCCGAACAGCGGCTTGCGCGAGAAGACCGGTAGGACCTCGCTGATGATGCCGAAGAACGGCAACGCGATGATGTAGACCTCTGGATGGCCGAAGAACCAGAAGAGGTGCTGCCACAGCATCGCTCCGCCACTCTCGGCGTCGAAGACGTGCGCCCCGAACCGCCGGTCGGCGCCCAGCGCGAACAGCGCGGCGGCGAGGACCGGGAACGCGATGAGCACGAGGATCGAGGTGACGAGCGATGGTCCACGTGAACATCGGCATCCGGAACATCGTCATGCCGGGCGCCCGCATACAGATGATCGTCGTGATGAAGTTGACCGCGCCGAGGATCGTGCCGAACCCGGACAGGGCCAGGCCGAAGACCCACAGGTCACCGCCGAGACCCGGGCTGTAGCGAGTTGTCCGACAACGGCGCGTAGGCGAACCAGCCGAACGACGCCGCACCCTGCGGGGTCAGGAAGCCGGCGCCGGCGATCGCTCCGCCGAAGAGGTAGAGCCAGTAGGCGAACATGTTGAGGCGCGGGAAGGCGACGTCAGGAGCGCCGATCTGCAGCGGCATCACCGCATTCGCGAACCCGGCGAACAGCGGCGTCGCGAAGAGCAGCAGCATGATCGTGCCGTGCATGGTGAACAGCTGGTTGTACTGCTCCGGGTTGTCGACGACCTGCAGGCCCGGGAGCGGCCAGCTCGGTGCGGATGAGCAGGGCCATGATGCCGCCGAGCAGGAACCACACGAACGAGGTGATGAAGTAGAGGTTGCCGATGACCTTGTGGTCGGTGGTGGTGATGTACTTGATGAACGTCTGGCCCGGCAGGAGCTTGGGACGGCTGTAGGCCCGCTCGCCGGTGGAGTACTCGAGCGTCGAGCCGCGGGGTCGGAGGCGTCGTCGTCGTCGCGGCCATGGCTAGCTCCCGGAGGCTGGAGGAACGAGTTTCTGGTCCGCGGGCAGCACCGGCTCGCGGTTGAGGGTGATTGGGCAGCTGACCGCTCTGGCCGATGCGACTTCAGCCGGGCGATCTCCGCGTCGTAGGCCGCCTGGGAGACGACCTTGACCTGGAAGAGCATCTGCGAGTGGTAGGCGCCGCACAGCTCGGCGCACTTGCCCTGGAAGGTGCCCTCCTGGGTGGGGACGACCTGGAACCGGTTGGTCTTGCCGGGCAGCATGTCGAGCTTCTGCAGGAACGCCGGCACCCAGAACGAGTGGATGACGTCACGGGCGTTGAGGACGAACTCGACGCGCTTGTTGACCGGGAGGACGAGGACCGGCTGCTGGTTGAGCGGCTCGCCGGTGCTCTTGTCGAGCTCGACCTGGACGCCCGACTCGTAGACGTCGGCCTCGACGTAGTTGAAGTCCCAGCTCCACTGCTTGGCCACGACGTTGATCGTCACGTCGGGCTTCTGCGGAGACGTCCAGCAGGGCCGACTCGTCGCGCGCGGTGTAGTAGAAGAGCACGCCGACCATGAGCACGGGGACGATCGTGTAGAGCATCTCGATCGGCACGTTGTAGCGCAGCTGCGGCGGCAGGCCGACGTCGGTCTTCTTGCGGCGGTAGGCGATCATCACCCAGACGGTCAGGCCCCAGACGATGAGGCCGACGGCCAGCGCGGCGATCCAGGTGCCGACCCAGAGGTTGGTGACCCGGCCGGCGTTGTCGGTGACCTCGCCGCCGTTGTCGCCCTGCGGAAGCCATCCGCTCGACGCGGTGCCGTTGCTGGCACACCCGCTGAGGAACACCGCCGCGGCGACGAACAGGCCGGTGAGGGTGAGCCCCCGACGCGTCTGGCGCGCGGTCGGTCGTAGGTGCTTGCGCAACGGGGAACCTTCCGGGTCGGCGGAACCACAAGGACGCGAATCAGTGACCTCAGCGTACGTCGTCACCCTACTGTGTGGCCCCCCAGAATCATGGCTGGGTCGCGTCGCTGGTGAGGCTAACGTGACAGGCGTGTCGACGCCTGCGGGACCCCCGGGACGAGCCGCGGCGCGGGTCCTGCTCGACGGGGCCGCCGCGCCCATGGTGCCGGCCGCCCGGGAGGTCCTGCTGGCGGCGCTGGACGCCGGCTGGGCGGACCCGCGCCGGCTCTACGCGGAGGGCCGCCAGGCCCGGCGCCTCCTCGACGACGCCCGCGAGGCGGTCGCGTCCGGGCTCGGCGTCCGGCCGCCCGAGGTCAGCTTCCTGCCCGGCGGTCCGGTCGCGCTGACCGCCGGGGTCGAGGGCATCCGGTATGCGGGCGCCGGCGCGGTATGCGGACGGTCGCCGGTGCGGTCGAGCACTCCGCGGTGCTCGTGCCCGGCCGGGCGGTGGCGGCGGCGCGCCGACGACGCCGCGACCTGCTCGCCGAGGTGGCGGTGGACTCGTCCGGGCGCGTGCTCCTCGACGCGTGGGACGGCCGCGCTCGGCGAGCCCGGCACCGTGGTCGCGGCGCTCCAGAGCGCGAACGGCGAGGTGGGCACCCGACAGCCGCTGGCGGCGGCGTGGGAGGCCTGCCGGGCCCGCGGCATACCCCTCGTCGTCGACGCCCAGGCCGGGCTCGGACGGGACCCGGTCCCGGAGGCCTACGACGTGCTCGTCGGCGACGCCCGGTCGTGGGGCGGGCCGGCCGGCGTCGGGGTCCTCGTCGTGCCGGAGCGAACCCGCTGGCGGCGGCCCGGCGCGGTGAGCGAGGCCGAGTTCGGGCGCACCGACGCGGAGCCGGTCGTGCCGCTGGTCCTCGCGGCGGCCGAGGCGTGGCTGGCGACGGCAGCGGACCGCGCCGAGGAGTCGATGCGCGCGCGGGAGCTGGTGGACCAGGATCCGGACGGGCGGCGGCTCGGGTTCCCGACACGATGGTCGTGGGCGACCCGGTCGACCGGCTGCCCCACGTCGTGACGTTCTCGTGCCTGTTCGTCGACGGCGAGGCTCTGGTGCACGAGCTCGACCGGCGCGGGTTCGCGGTGGCGTCCGGGTCGGCGTGCACGGCCTCGACGCTCGAGCCCAGCCACGTGCTCGCGGCGATGGGGGTGCTCACCCACGGGAACGTCCGGGTGACGCTGCCGTTGGCGGCGGCGGTGCCCGGAGGGGACGAGGCACGAGCGGCCGGGGTGCGGGCGTTCGGGGAGGCGCTGCCCGACGCGGTCGCCGCGGTGCGGGCGCAGCTGGGGACCGACCGGCTGTGAGTACCGAGCTGCGGGCGGACCGGACGGGCGGCGAGGCCGTGCGAGGTGGACGCCCGAGGGCTGCGGTGCCCGATCCCGGTCATCCGGCTCGGGGCGGCGATCCGCGACCTGCCGGCGGGCTCGCTGGTGCGGCTGCTGGCGACCGACCCGGCGGCCCGGTCCGACGTGGCCGCGTTCTGCCGGATGCGGGGGCACGAGCTGGTCGAGACGACCGACGAGCCGGACCACACCGCCTACCTCGTCCGCCGCAGGTCTGGGCTGCGGACCCGACGTCAGCGGAAGCGGCTCGGGCAGCGGGGCGGTCAGGGCGTCGGCCAGCAGCCGCAGGTACTCGGACCGCGGCACCTCGGTCACGCCCAGGGTCGCCAGGTGCGGCGTGCGCCACTGCACGTCGACCAGGCGGCGCGGGTCGCCGTCGGCGGCCACGACGTCGACGAGCCCGGCCACCGCCGCCTTGGACGCGTCGGTCGCCGTGTGGAACATCGACTCCCCCGCGAACAGCCCGCCGATCGCGATCCCGTAGAGCCCGCCCACCAGCCGGCCGTCCTGGAGCACCTCGACCGAGTGCGCCCAGCCCAGCCGGTGCAGCTCGGTGTACGCCGCGACGATCTCGGGCGTGATCCAGCGTCCGGACCGGGACGGGTCGGCGCAGCCGGCGACCACCCCCGCGAAGTCGGTGTCGACGCAGACCTCGAAGTGCCGCAGCGACCGCCGCAGCGACCGGCTCACGTGGTGGTCGGCCGGCCGCAGGATTCCGCGCGGGTCCGGCGACCACCAGCCGATCGGCGGACCCCCGGCGGCGCCGAGGCCCATCGGGAAGAGGCCACGCGCGTACGCCTCGAGCACCGTGCCCGGGGCGAGGTCGGCGCCGACCCCGACGAGGTCCTCCCCCTCGTCCGCCCCGGTGGCGTCGAAGACGTAGCGGGACGGCGGCGGGAGCGTCGGGCACGAGGCGGTCAGCCGTGCCGGCAGGCGACCACCGGGCGCGATCTCGTCGGCCGAGTCGGGCCCGTAGGCGTCGGCGAGCCGGGACAGGAAGTGGTCCTGGCCCAGCTGGTACTCCTGGGTGCCGACCGTCTCGATGACGTAGGTCGCGAGCATCGAGCCCAGCTCGGCGCAGCGGCGCAGGTCCAGCCCGCCGGAGAGGCCGGTGAGGAACCCGGCGCGGAACGCGTCGCCGACCCCGGTCGGGTCGGCCTTGCGGACCTCCCGCGCCACCGGCACCGAGATGACGTCCTCGCCCTTGCGGTGGATGGTCACGCCCGTCACTGCCCCGCGTGATGACCCGCACGTCGACGCGGCCCGATGATCTCGTCGGCCGACCAGCCGGTCTTCTGCTCGGTGAGGTGCGCCTCGTACTCGTTGGTGAACAGGTATGCGGCGCCGTCGACGAGGCGGCGGATCTCCGGGCCGTCGGCGAAGGCCAGCTGCTGCGACGGGTCGGCGATGAACGGGATCCCGCGGGTGCGGCACTCCTGGGTGTGCCGCAGCATCGCCTCGGGGTCGTTCGCGCCGATGAGGACGAGGTCGAGGCCGCCGACCCGCTGGGCGATCGGGCTCAGCTCGATGAGCCGCGCGTCGGACATCGCCCCCGCGTAGAACGTCGCGATCTGGGCCATGTCGTCGTCGGTCGTGCAGACGAACCGCGCCGTGTGCCGGGTGTCGCTGACGTGGACCGACTCGCAGTCGACGCCGTGGCGCTCCAGCCAGGAGCGGTAGTCGGCGAAGTCCTCGCCGACCGAGCCGACGAGGATCGGCCGCTGGCCGAGGTTGGCCATGCCGAACGCGATGTTGGCCGCGACGCCGCCGCGGCGGATCTCCAGCTCGTCCGCGAGGAAGGACAGCGAGATCTTGTCGAGCTGCTCGACGACGAGGGAGTCGCGGAAGCGGCCCCGGAAGGTCATGAGGTGGTCGGTCGCAATGGACCCGGTGACCGCGATCTTCACGCGCGGAAACCTACCCCGGACACGCACGTCGGGGTGACATCGCGGCCGCGCGGACGGCCGATGTCACCCCGACGGGTGCGCTGAGGGTGCTGGGATCAGCTGAAGCTGTCGCCGCAGGCGCACGAGCTGCCCGCGTTGGGGTTGTCGATGGTGAACCCCTGCTTCTCGATGGTGTCGGCGAAGTCGATCGTCGCGCCGAGGAGGTAGGGGGCACTCATCCGGTCGACGACGACCTCGACGCCCTCGAAGTCGCGCACGAGGTCACCGTCGAGCGTGCGCTCGTCGAAGTACAGCTGGTAGATCAGCCCGGAGCAGCCGCCGGGCTGGACGCCGACGCGCAGGCGCAGGTCGTCACGGCCCTCCTGCTCGAGGAGGCTCTTGACCTTGCCGGCGGCGAGGCCGGTGAGGACGACGCCGTGGGTGTCGGTGCTGCTGGCTGGGTGGTCTGGTCCTGAACGCTCATCCGTGGGTTCCTTCGGGTGTGCGGGCGAAGTCGGGCGTAACTGCCACAACCGCGCTGTCCTCAGATGTGTTCCCGAGGACACCTCCAGTCTAGGCCGAGCCCTCGGGGGCCGGTGACCAGGTGGCCGCGACCCGCGCGGCGCGGGCCTCGAGCGTCCCCACAGGGTCGGCCAGGGCGCCGGGCACGTCCTCGGGCCGGTCGCAGACGGCGTACGCGCCGGAGAGCCCCGCGGTCATGGCCTCGCGGCGGCCGACGCGGACCTGTCCGGCCAGGGCGACGGCGGGTATGCCGGCGGCCATCGCCAGCTCGGACACCGCCGACGGTCGCCGAGTCGCGCAGGCTCCGCCAGTCGTAGGTGCCCTCCCCCGTGACGACGAGGTCGGCGCCCGACGAGCAGCGCCGGCAGGCCGATCTGCTCGGCGACGTAGCTGAGCCCCGTCCGACCCGGCGCGCGCCGAGGAGCAGCAGCGCGTAGCCGATGCCGCCGGCGGCGCCGGCGCCGGACTCCTTGTCGATGCGCCGGGCACCACCCCCGAGGAGGTCACGCGGTTGGGGCAGCACCCGGGTGACGACGTCGACCCACTGGCCGAACGCCGCCTCCAGGGCCTGCGCCTGCTCCCTGCGTGGCGCCGCGGTCCTCGGCCTCGACGGCGCTCGCGCCCTGGAAGCCCGAGCAGCGGCAGCGTCGCCGACGTCGCGAGGACCAGCTCGACGGCCCGGAACCGGTGGACGACCGACGGCAGCCCCGGCAGGTCACCGGTCGTCACCTGCTGGAGGGCCAGGCCGCCGGCGCCGAGGACGTCACGCTCCCCCGCGCCCAGCGCCGCGAGCAGCCCGGCGCCGGCGTCGTGCACGGCCGAGCCGGCGAGGCCGACGACGATGCGGCGCGGTTCGGTGGACAGGGCCAGCTGGAGCAGCTGGCCGAGGCCGAACGACGAGGTATGCGCCGGGTCGCGGGTGTCGGGGTCGACCAGGTCGGGGCCGCACGCCTGGGCGGCCTCGACGTAGGCGGTCCGCGTCCCGTCGTCGTCGACGACGAGGACACCGGCGGGTACGGGGCGGCCGGTCGGGTCCTCGACCGTCGCGGCGAGGGTCTCGCCGCCCAGGGCGTCGCCGAGGACGTCGAGGAACCCGGGACCGCCGTCCGACATCGGGCGCGAGGACGAGGTCGTCGTGCGGGGCCGCGCGGTGACCAGCCGCGGGCCATCGCCTCCGCCGCCTCCCGGGCGGTCAGCGTCCCGGCGAACCGGGTCGGGGCGAGGACGACGCGCATACCGGCATGGTCCCAGGCCGCCACACCGTCCGGACGCCGACGTGCATCGCGCCGGTCATCACGTCGCTCATGTCGCGCCTCATGTCGCGCTGGAGGTCGTGATCACCACCCTGTGCGCGACATGACCCGCGACATCGCGCCCGCGTCGCCACCGATGAGTCGGGCGGCCGATCCGGGTCTCACCCGGTACCAGCCCTTCCACCCGAGGAGACGAGCGATGTCCTTCCAGGCATACCTCGACGCGGTCGAGAAGCAGACCGGCAAGACCCCGCAGCAGATCGTCGACGAGGCCGCTGCCGCCGGCGTCGGCCCGGACACCAAGGCCGGCGAGGTCGTGTCGTGGCTGAAGACGACGTACGGCATCGGCCACGGCCACGCCAACGCGATGAGCCACGTCATCCGCAACGGCCCGGGCATCGGCGACAAGCACGTCGGCACCACCGGCTCGCACCGTGACGAGTCGAACACCCTGCGGCTCGACGGCATCGCGAACCGGTAGCCGGCACCGGCATACGATCGGAGGCGTGACGACGATCGCCCGCGAAGGCGCCCACCCCCGCCCCTCGCTGATGCCGCTCCTCGTGCTCGGACAGGGCCGCGACCTGGACTCCGAGCGCGGGGTCGAGTGCCCCGGCGACCTGCCCGCCCCGTCCGACCCCGGACCTGGTGGCCCGCGCCCGCAAGGCCAAGGCCGCGCTCGGCGACACCGTGTTCGTGCTGGGTCACCACTACCAGCGCGACGAGGTCATCGAGTTCGCCGACGTCACCGGCGACAGCTTCAAGCTCGCGCAGCAGGCGGCGGCCCGGCCGGACTCGCCCTACATCGTCTTCTGCGGCGTGCACTTCATGGCCGAGTCGGCCGACATCCTCACGTCCGACCGAGCAGACGGTGATCCTGCCCGACCTCGCCGCGGGCTGCTCGATGGCCGACATGGCCGGCATCGGCCAGGTCGAGGACGCCTGGGACGAGCTGGTCGACGTGTTCGGCGACGACATCGCCGACATCGTCCGACCCGTCACCTACATGAACTCGTCCGCCGCCATCAAGGCGTTCACCGGCCGGCACGGCGGGACCATCTGCACGTCGTCCAACGCGAAGACCGCGCTGCGGTGGGCGTTCGACCAGACCGGCGGCGTCGACGGCACCGGCAAGGTGCTGTTCCTGCCCGACCAGCACCTCGGCCGCAACACCGCGGTGCGCGAGCTCGGCCTGTCCCTCGACGAGTGCGTGCTCTGGGACCCGCACAAGCCGCACGGCGGCGTCACCCGTGAGCAGCTCGAGAACGCCCGGATGATCCTCTGGCGCGGGCACTGCTCGGTCCACGGCCGGTTCACCGTCGAGGCGGTCGAGCAGGCCCGCCGCGACATCCCCGGCGTCAAGGTGATCGTCCACCCCGAGTGCCGCTACGACGTCTGCGAGCTGGCCGACGAGATCGGCTCCACCGAGCGGATCATCAAGACCATCGGCGCGGCGCCGGACGGCACCTCGTGGGTCGTCGGCACCGAGCTCAACCTCGTCAACCGGCTCCGCGAGATGTACCCGAACCAGACGGATCGCCTTCCTGGAGAAGAACGTCTGCTACTGCTCGACGATGAACCGGATCGACCTGCCCCACCTCGTCTGGGCGCTCGAGTCCCTCGTGGACGGCCGCGTCGTCAACCCGATCCGCGTCGACCCCGACGTCGCGCACTGGTCGCGGATCGCGCTCGACCAGATGCTCGCGCTTCCCGGCGAGACTGCCAAGGACTGATGACGGCACTCGACCGGGTGGCCGTCGTCTCCGACGTCCACGGCAACCTCACGGCCTACCAGGCGGTCCTCGCGGACATCGACGCACGCGGGCATCACCCGGATCGTCAACCTGGGCGACGTCGTGGGCAAGGGTCCGCGCGGAGCCGACTGCGTCGCGGCTGACCCGGGAGCGCTGCGAGGCGACGGTGCAGGGCAACTGGGAGGCGTTCCTCAGCACCGGCGCCGACGGTCCGGCGGCGTGGTGGTGGGACCAGCTGGACCCCGACCAGCAGGCTGGCTGGCCGCGCCTGCCGTTCCACCACGACCTCGTCCTCAGCGGCCGGCGGGTCCGGGTGCTCCACGCGTCGCCGCAGGGGGTCTTCAGCCGGGTGTCCTACCGGCACACGCCGGAGCAGTACGCCGGCATGTTCGTCAACACCGAGCACACCGGCGACGGGCCCGGAGCCGACCTGCGTCCTCTACGGCGACATCCACGGCACCTACCTCGAGGGCGACGACAACCAGACCCTCGTCAACGTCGGCAGCGTCGGGAACCCGCTGGACGCCACCACCGCCTCCTACGTCGTCCTCGAGGGCGTCGCCGACTCGCTGGAGCCGGCGCCGTTCGGGATCCAGTTCGTGCGGGTGCCGTTCGACACCGAGGCGGAGATCGCGGTGGCGATGTCGTCCGGTATGCCGGAGGCCCGCGAGTATGCGGTCGAGCTGCGGACCGGCCTCTACCGCGGGTACCAGGAGGCCTAGGGGCCCGGCGTCAGTCGGGTGACTCAGTCGTCGGAGTGGCTGACCACGTTGATGACGGTGCCGTTCGGCGCCCGGACGAAGAACCGCCGGACGCCCCACGGCTCGGTGGTCAGCGGGTGGACGATCTCGTAGCCGCGCCGCTGCGCCTCCGCGTAGGCCTCCTCGACCTCGTCGCCGACGTGCACCGACAGCTGCGAGTCGACCGGCGCGGACTCGTCGCGCGTCACCACCTGGACCGACGCCCGCCCGTCGGGCGTGCGTGAACCGGGCGACCCAGCCGAGGTTCATCTCCTCGACGCTGAGCCCCAGGTAGTCCATGTAGAACTCGCGCGCCTCGTCGATGTCGGTGGCGGGCAGGTTGGCGGTGACGCCGGTGGGGTGCATGGCGATCTCCTTCCAGAACGGTTCCGGGTAGCGGGCTAGCGGCGGCCGGCCCCACGGTCAGGGTCATCCCCGCGATGCGGAGCCGCTCGACGAGGGCGTCGCCCATGGCCACGGCCGGGGTGAGGACCCCGCCGCCCGGACGGCAGCCGGTCGGCGTCGAGCGTCAGGCACAGGGCCGACTCCCCCAGCATGACGGCGGTCGCCGCATACCCGGGGTCGCCCTTGGCGGCGACGACGGCCAGGAGCCGCCGGCCCGGACTCGGTCGTCGTCCGCAGCTCGACGCGGAAGTGCCCCTCCGCCTGGGCCTGCTCGTCCGGGCCCTCCCCCGGTGACGGCAGGAACCGGTCGGCCACCGAGCGCGTGTACCGGTTCGACATCGCCGCGAACGCCGTGCCCAGGCCGGCGGCCAGCGCGTAGGCCTGCAGCCGCCCCTGGGTGCCGCGGCCGAACCCCATCGCCTCGCGGTAGCGGAACGCCGGCCCGTAGGCGTGGTCGAGCAGCGAGTCGCTGCGGCGCACGATGCGGGAGTTGTAGGTCGCCATCACCCACGGGGCGGTCCACCGGCCGGTCGGCGCGTCGCGGAAGACGTACATGGTGTCGCGCTGGCCCGAGCGGTCCGGCTCGGCGGCGCGGTCGGTGCTGAGGGCGAACGGGTCGAACACCACCCGCTTCCGCGACGGGTCGGCCTCGAGCGCCTCCATCTGCGAGCGCATCGAGTCGATGGTGCCGCCGCTGAAGCCGCCGCTCAGGCTGGTCACGAGCAGGGTCGTGTCGCCGAGGCCGCCCAGGCCCAGGCGCTCGGCCTCACGGTGGAGCAGGTGGACGCCGAGGTCGGACGGGATCGAGTCGAAGCCGCAGGAGGTGACGATGCGCGCCCCGGTGCGCACCGCCGTCTCGTGGGCGGTGTCGATGGCGTCGCGGACGAAGAGCACCTCGCCGGTCAGGTCGGCGTAGTGCGTGCCGGCCTCGGCGCAGGCGCGGACCAGCGGGAGCCCGTAGCGCGCGTACGGGCCGACCGTGGTGACGACCACCCGGGTCGAGGCGGCGAGGTCGGCGACCTGGGCCGGGTCGGTGGCGTCGCAGAGGACGAACGGCCAGGTATGCGCGGACGCCGGCAGGCCGCTCCGCACCGACTCCAGCCGGTCCCGCGAGCGCCCGGCGAGGGCGACGCGGGTACCGGCCGGGGCGTGCTTGGCCAGGTAGGCGGCGAGCAGCCGCCCGACGAAGCCGGTGGCGCCGAGGACGACGAGGTCGTGCTCGCGGTCGGTCACCGGGGCATGGCCCCGAGACGGGCGAGCAGCAGCGCCTCGGCCTGGCACACCCGCTCGAACTCGCCGAGGTGCAGCGACTCGTTGGCGCCGTGGGCGCGGCCGTCGGGGTCCTCGACGCCGGTGACGAGGATCGCCGCCTCGGGGAAGACCTCGGCGAACCGGGCCACGAACGGGATCGACCCGCCCGCGCCGATGTCGACCGGCTCGACGCCCCACGCGTCGGTGAAGGCCGCGCGGACCTGGTCGTAGACCGGCCCGTTGGCGTCGGCGGCGAAGCCGGGGCCCTCGTCGTCGAGGCGGACCTCCATGCGGGCGCCCCAGGGCACGTGCTGCTCCAGGTGCGCCCGGAGCAGGGCCTCCGCCTCCCGCGGGTCCTCGTCCGGCGCGATCCGCATCGACAGCTTGGCCGACGCCGACGGCACGAGGGTGTTGGAGGACTTCTCGACGGTCGGCGCGTTGAACCCGATGGTCGTCAGCGACGGCTTGTTCCAGAGCCGGGTGAGGATGGTGCCCGTCCCGATCGTCTGGACGCCGTCGAGCAGCCCGGACTCCAGCCGCAGCCGCTGCTCGTCGTAGTCGAGGTCGGACGCCTCGCCGGACTTCAGGCCCTGGACCGTGAGGTTGCCCTCGTCGTCGTGGAGGGTGGCGATGAGGCGGATCAGGGCGGTGATGGCGTCGGGGACGGCGCCGCCGAACATGCCGGAGTGGACGCCGTGGTCGAGGGTCGTGACGGTGACGACGACCCGGACCAGCCCGCGCAGGGTGACGGTGAGGGCGGGTTCGCCGATGTCCCAGTTGCCGGAGTCGGCCAGCACGATCGCGTCCGCCCGCAGCTTCGGGCTGTGGCGCTCGAGGATCGTCAGCAGCGAGTCGCTGCCGATCTCCTCCTCGCCCTCGACGAAGACGGTGACGCCCGACGGGCGGCCCGTCGGGGAACGCGCGCAGGGCGGCGAGGTGGGCCATGACGCCGGCCTTGTCGTCGGCCGCCCCGCGCCCGTAGAGGCGCCCGTTCCGCTCGGTGGGCTCGAACGGCGGCGAGTCCCAGAGCGCGTCGTCGCCCGGGGGCTGCACGTCGTGGTGGGCGTAGAGGGTGATCGTCGGCGACTCCGGGCGGCCCGTCGCGGTGGCCGATCACGGCCGGACGGCCGCCCTCGCGGACGATCTCCACGTCGAGCCCCTCGGCCCGGAGCAGCTGCGGCGACGGCGTGCGCGCTGTCGTCGACGTGCTGCTGGTCGAAGGAGTCGAGCGACACGCTGGGGATGCGGACCAGGGCCTCGAGGTCCGGTGCGCACGCCGGGCAGGAGCGCGGTCACCCGCTGCTTGAGGTCGTCGATCTGGTCAGGGGTGAGGACGTCGTCAGCCACGGCCGCGACTCTAGCGGCGCAGTGACTGCGGCCTTGACCGCATACCCTGTGGGGGTGCGTATGCCCTGGCAGCAGAAGACCCTCAACGACGAGCTGGCCGCGACGACCAGCGTCCAGGACGAGCGGCCGGGGGCGAAGAACCGTCCGACACCCAAGCGCAGCGTCCAGGAGGCGGCCCGCAAGCAGCCGCTCGTCGTGACCGACCGGAAGGTGGCCAAGGAGCGCGACAAGGAGAAGCGGCGGGAGGCGCTGGCCCGGCAGCGGGCGGCGATGGTCACCGGCGACGACGCCGGCCTCCCGGCTGCGTGACAAGGGCCCGGAGCGGCGGTTCATCCGCGACTACGTCGACGCGCGGTGGAGCGTCGGCGAGGTCGTGCTGCCGATCATGGTCATCGTGCTGGCGCTGTCGTTCCTGCGCACCAGCTGGGCGCTGATGACGGTGTTCTTCCTCACCTACGGGCTCATCGCCGTGGCCATCGTCGACGCGGTGCTGATGTGGCGGCGGATCAAGGCGCGGCTCATCGCCAAGTTCGGCGTGGGCAAGGTGCCGTCGGGCGCCACGATGTACGCGGTGATGCGCGCCTTCCAGCTGCGGCCCGACGCGGATGCCCAAGCCCCAGGTCAAGCGCGGCGACTACCCCTCCTAGCACCTCACGAGCCTCCGCAGCTCAGGTGAGGTCGGCGAACGCCATGCGGCGTGCGGGTCACGGCGTAGGTCGCGAAGTAGAGCTTGACGAGGCGGCCGTCGGCGCCGCGGACCAGCTCCAGCCGTTCGCCCTGCTCCCGGCCGGCGACGGCGCGGAAGGTCGACTGCGTCCTCGCGCGCGAACCGGGTCTCGTCCTGCGGCGTCCCGCCGGCGACCCGCATCCAGAGCTCGCCCTCGCGCACCTCGAGGACCAGCTCCTCGCCCTCGCTCCACCACGAGCCGAGCAGCTCCTCGAGGTCGGGCTGCGGCGTTCGGGCACCCAGGCGGGCTGCACCCGCGGCAGCGCGTCGAGCGACGTGGTCGAGCAGCCGCGTCGCCAGCGGACCGCGTCGGCGCCGGCGGTCGTGGTGGCGACGGCGAAGACGCCGACGCCCGCCGCTCGGTGACCCGCAGGCCCGAGAGGAACCCGGGCATGGCGCCGCGGTGGCCGACGTGGACCCGGTCGCCGCTGCGGACCAGCTCGTAGCCCAGGCCGTAGCCCGCGGTCCAGCGCTCGAGGTCGATCATCACCAGGGGCCGGCACATCTCGTCGAGCGTCTGCGGCCGCAGCACGGCCGGGTCCGGGTGGGCGAGGAACGTCGCGTAGCGCGCCATGTCGGCGACCGTGGACCAGAGACCGCCGAGCGGTGCCGTCGCCCGCAGCTCCAGCTCGGGCTCCCGGGTGGCGGTGCCCGGCGAACGGGTCGACCTGGAAGCCGTGGGCGTGGTCGTCGACGGGCGTCAGCGCCGGTCCGGGTCATGCCCAGCGGCGTGAGCACCCGCTCGCGGAGCACCTCCTCCCACGGCTGCTCGCGGAGGCGTTCGACGACCTGGCCGAGCAGGGCGAAGGCGAGGTTCGAGTAGTGGAACGCGAGGTGCGGCGGGAGCACCTGCTCGGCGTCCTCGAGCTCGGCGAGGAGGCGGTCGACGTCGGGCGCGTCGAGGCTCTCCCAGAGGTGGCCGACGGGCTCGCGCTGCAGGCCCGAGGTGTGGCTGAGCAGCCGACGGACGGTCAGCGAGGCGTGCCGGGACTCGGGCAGCCACGTCCCGAGCGGGTCCTCCAGGTCGAGACGGCCCTCGTCGCGCAGCTGCATGACCAGCAGCGCCGTGAAGGTCTTGGTGATCGAGCCGATCATCACCTGGGTGTCGTCGTGCGCCGGCGTCGGCGGGTCGAGCCGGGCCAGGCCCGACGTGGCTCGACCACGCCAGCTCGCCGTCCCGCGCGACGCCCACGGACAGGCCGGGGGTGCGCCAGCGGCGCTGGGCGTCGGCGACGTCGGCCGAGAGGGTGGCGGCGAGGTGTTCGGGAAGGGGCATGTCGCGGAGGCTACCGAGCCGGTATGCGCGTCCCGTCCGCCGTCCCGTGCCCGTGCTCGACTGCCAGTCGAGCGGTCGGCTGCCGGTGGACCGCCAGTCAAGGCTCGACTGCCAGTCAAGCGACGACGCGGGCCGCGCCGAGGGCTGGGACACGGCCGGCAGCGTCCGAACCCCGTGCCGGTCGGCGCCGGCCGGCGTCAGACGCGCGACCCCGCCAGCGCACGGTGACGTCCGCCGCAGCGGACCGGCGGCACCGTGGCGACGACCGCCCGGGCGGCGGCGCGCGGCGCCGACGCATACCCGTGCCGTCGCGCGCAGCCGACCTGGCGCCGGGAGGTCCCGGCCACCAGGGCGGCCTCGAGGCCGCAGCGGGTCATACGGCGACCTGGCGGTCGGCGTCGTGCGTCCCGCGGCGTGTCCTCGGGTCCGGCGTGCCCGTCCTCGACGACGGGCCGTGGCCCTGGCCGGCCGACTCACGGCCCGGCACGAAGAACGCGAGGACGAGGACCGCCGACCCCGATGACGGCCGCGAAGACCATGCCCAGCTGGATCCCGCCGCTCAGCGCCGACACCGGGTCGGCGCCGGACGCGGCCAGGGTACGCCGAGCGGACCGAGAGGATGGTGACGACGACCGCGGTGCCGATGGCCGCGGCCACCTGCTGCAGCGTGCCGAGGACGGCGCTGCCGTGCGGGTAGAGGTGCGGCGGCAGGGCGCCGAGGCCGGACGGTGAACACCGGGGTGAAGATCAGCGCGAACGCCACGCTCATCAGCACGTGCAGGGTCAGCAGCCACCAGGCCGGCGAGGCGGTGCCGATCGTCGCGAACCCGGCGAGCACGCCGAGCAGCAGGGCCGACCCCGGGACCACGAGCACCCGGGCGCCGTACGGTCGAACAGCGAGCCGACCCGCGGGCCGAGCAGCCCCATGACCAGTCCGCCGGGCATGAGGAGCAGACCGGTGGTGAGCGGGGTCATGCCCGAGACGCTCTGGAGGAACAGCGGCAGCGTGATCATCACGCCCATCAGCGCCATGAACGACAGGCACATCAGCGCCAGGGCGACGGCGAAGGTCCGGAACCCGAGGGTGCGCAGGTCGAGCAGCGGGGTGCCGGTGCGCTGCAGCCGCAGCTGGCGCCAGCCGAACACCGCCACGAGGAGCGCCCCGAGGACCAGGGTCGGGATGGCGGGCAGGCCGCCGGCCACCTGGGTGTCCACGCCGATCTGGCTGAGGCCGTAGACGAAGGTGCCGAACCCGAGCGCGGCGAGCACGACGCTGCTCCAGTCGATCGCCGCCGGGCTGCGGCTCGCCGACGTTGACCAGCTTGCGCAGGCCGATGACGAGCATGCCGGCCGCGATGGGGACGACGACCGCGAAGATCCAGCGCCACGAGCCGAGCTGGAGCAGGACGCCCGGAGACGGCCGGGCCGAGCGCCGGGGCGACCGCCATGGCCAGGGTCACGTTGCCCATGACCTTGCCGCGCTCGCGCGGGGCCACGATGGTCATCAGGGTGGTCATCAGCAGCGGCATCATCACGGCGGTGCCGCTGGCCTGGACGATCCGGGCGCGCCAGCAGCACCGGGAAGCTCCACGCCGCGGTCGCCAGGACGGTGCCGGCGATGAACAGGCCCGAGCGCACGGTGAACGCACGGCGGGTCGTGACCCGCTGGAGGAACCAGCCGGTCATCGGGATGACGACGGCCAGGGTCAGCATGAACGCCGTCGACAGCCACTGCGCGGCCCGCGCGGTGATCTCGAAGTCGTGCATGAGCCGCGGGATCGCGTTGACCATGATGGTCTCGTTGAGGATCACGACGAAGGTCGCGCCGACGAGGACGCGCAGGATGCCGGTGGCGTCCGGGTGCGTGGACGTCGCCGTCCGCGTGGTCGGTGGAGGGGGTCACGTCGGGTCCTTCGATCGTCAGGCTCGGGCTCATAGCGGGTAAGACCCCGTCGTCTCGCCGAAGTCATCGGGTGCGCGGCCGGGATGGTCGGGGGCGACAACACCGCAAAGCATCCGGTGTCCATCCCGCGACCGTCCCGCGCGTACCGGAAAGGCTATGCGGGACCCCCGACACCCGGGCAACCGCTTTTCGCCCTGGGCGTGAGCGGGCGTCACTCCATCGGCTGGAGGCTCATCGGCCCGTAGACGACCGCGTCGCCCTCGCGCAGGGTGACGGCGTCGACGCCGGCGTCGAGCAGGTCGCGCCACTCCTCGCCGAGCCAGGACTCGGCCTCGCTCTGCGAGGGGAACGTGCCCCCGGCGGACGTGTCGGTGACGGGGTGGCGCTGCGCGTCGAGGAGCTCCCAGGACCAGTTCCCGCTCATGGGGCCGATGCTACGCATACACCGGGCGTCGGTCGGCCCGCGGCCGTGCGGCAGGTTCCTCCCATGACCCGCCCGCGCCCGCACTACCCGTCGCGTGCTGCCGTCTCGCGGCGGTCGCCGCTGCTGGCCGTCGGCCTGCTGACCGCCGTGCCCGCGCACGCGGCCACCTTCCAGTACTGGGGCTACTACCAGCTGACCGGCGGGGCGTGGGCGTTCGCGCAGAAGGGACCCGCGCGAGACGAACCCCGCCGACGGGTCGGTCGAGGGCTGGCGCTGGGCGATCACCGAGGAGAGCGGGACTCCCCCGCGTACCCCGCGGGTGAGCCCACGTTCGAGCAGGTCTGCGACGCGACCGACGCGCACGTCCGGCATGAAGCGGGTCGGCGTCGTCGTCGACTACGGCCGCGCCGTCGACGGCGACGGCACCTCCACACCACCCGACCCGGCCGCCGAGTGCGCGGTGGTCCCGACCGCGGCGACGGGCGCCGAGGTGCTCGCGGCGGTGGCGGCGGTGCGCAACGGCACGACCGGACTGGTCTGCGGCGTCAACGGCTACCCGGCGACCGGCTGCGGCGGAGCGGTGGCCTCGCTCAGCGAGGAGCAGCAGGCCGCGGACACGCCGGTGACCCTCGCCGCCACCGCGTCGGCACGGCCCGGCCCCGCCGCCGGTCGAGCACGACGCCCGGCGCGGGACCGCTTGTCGCCGACGGAGACCGCGGGTCCGGTGGTCTCCCGGCTCCGGCACCTCGGGGACCGGGTCCGGCGTACCGGTCGTCGTGTGGGTCGGCCTGGTCGTCCTGCTGCTGGGCGTCGCGGCCCTGGTGTGGGCGGGGCAGGCAGCGCCGCCGCGAGGAGACGCGTGAAGTCAGGCCTGCCGGGTCTGCACCTGGACGAACGGGGGCTTGACGACGGTGGCCGCCACCTCGCGGCCGCGGACGTCGACGACGACGTCGTCGCCCAGCCCCACCTACGGTTCGAGCAGGGCGAGGGCGATGCCCTGGCGCAGCGTCGGCGAGAAGGTCCCCGACGTCACCTCGCCGACCGGCCGGCCGTCCGACGGTGACCGTGCAGTGCTGGCGCGGGATGCCGCGCCCGGTCACGAGGAGGCCCCAGGACTGGCGGGCCGGACCGGCCTCCTTCTCGGCGAGGAGGGCCTCCCGACCCCAGAACCGCGGCTTCTTCCAGCCGACCGCCCAGCCGGCGCGGGCCTGCACCGGGGTGATGTCGAGGGACAGGTCCTGCCCGTGGAGGGGGTAGCCCATCTCGGTCCGCAGCGTGTCGCGCGCCCCGAGCCCGCAGGGCAGCCCGTCGTACGGCGCCATCGCCTCGGTCAGGGCGTCCCACAGGGCGGCGGCGTCCTCCCAGCGCGGCACCAGCTCGTAGCCCCGCTCGCCGGTGTAGCCGGTGCGGCACACGATGACCGGCCGGCCGTCCCAGTCGGCCACGGCGAAGCCCATGTAGTCGTGCTCGGTCGGCAGCCCCAGCGCTTGGACGACCTCGTCGGACCTCGGCCCCTGCACCGCGACGATCCCGTATGCGGCGTGCAGGTTCTCGACGGCGATGCCGTCGGGGGCGGCCTCCGCGAGCCGGCGGACGACCTCGGTCGTGTTGGCGGCGTTGGGGATGAGGAAGACGTCGTCCTCGGCGCGGACGTACTGGATGAGGTCGTCGACGACCCCGCCGGAGGCGTCGCAGCACATCGTGTACTGCGCCCGGCCGGGCCCGATCCGCCGCAGGTCGTTGGTGAGGCAGTCGTTGACGAAGTCGACGGCGCCCGGGCCGATGACCGACGCCTTGCCGAGGTGGCTCACGTCGAAGATCCCGACGCGCTCCCGCACCGCGGTGTGCTCGGCGACGACGCCACCGCCGGGGTACTCGATGGGCATCGTCCCACCCGCCGAAGTCCGCCATCTTGGCCCCGAGGGCGACGTGACGGTCGTGCAGCGGCGAGGTCTTCAGGTCGGACATGCCGCCGAGGTTAGTCGGGGTGGCGTGCCCGGTGTCCTGCCGCGGGTCCTAGCTGCCGGACTTGCGCCGGAACATCTGCTGGGCCTTGGCCGGACCGTGGGCCTCGTTGACCTTGGCGGCGTCGCCGTCCGCGGACACGTCCATCCCGGCGTGCGCGTGCTTCTTGTCCAGGGCCTCGCGGAACTTCGCCTTCATCTCCTCGGAGGGTCCGGACGACTTCTTCTTGCCCTTGCCTGACATGTCAGCTCCTCGACGTCTCGACGTCACGTTGACGTTGCGCCCACTCTGTCATCCGCCGCGCGTCGCGCGCGACGCAGTTCAGGCCTGGCCGCGCCGCTGGCGCGAGCTCCACTCGCGCATCCGCTTGGGGTAGCCGACGAGGAGGACGTCGTAGACCGGGAGGTCGAGCGAGCGGGCCAGCTCGAAGGCCGCCTTCCGGGAACCCACGGCCCGACGCGTCCACTCGCCGTCCGTGGCGACGAGCACCACGCTCTCGGCGCTGACGTTGGTGGCCGGCTCGACGTAGGCCTCGACCCCGCGCCGCGTGGTGGCGAACGAGCGCAGGTGGTCGCGCACCGCCTTGTGGTCCACGGACATGCTGGGACCGTCGGTGCGGCGCGGAGTCCCCACTCACCTTGCTCCGCAAACGGCCGAACAAACCCATGGCTGAGGGTACCGTGCGGAGGTGGTTGCTCAGGCAGGGCAGGGCCCTTGGCAGCCCCGGGGATCCGGGCTGCTCGTCGCCGTCGTGGCGCTCTCCGTCGTCGCGCTGCTGGCCCACGGCGCCATCGCCCTGGTGCTTCTCGAGCGGCACGGTGCGGCCTCCGGTCAGCTCCAACCGGCCGGTCGGCCGACCGACCACGACCGGTGACCACTCCGAGGCCCACCGTGACAGCGACACCGACCTCCACGGGGAACTCGTCGCCGACCACCGGCACTCCACGCACCGCTCCGGCGGCCGCGGGCGCGCTGCACCTCGACCACGCGTGCCTGGTCGCCGACAACCCGCCGACCTCGGCGCACATCCCACCCGGCGACCCGTTCGGCTCGGACCTCGCGCACCTCGGCAGCGGGCGTGGAGCTGCAGCGGCTGTACGTCGTCCGCAACGGCACGTTGGAACCCGCCGACTCCGCCGGGCCGGTCCGCGAGTGCGACCGTCAGCTGTGGGGCATCGTCGTCGCCGCCACTCCCGCGGAGGTGCTCCGGTACGTCGACGAGCTCCTCGTCTTCGACGCCGATCTCAGCGGGGGCTCGGGCGCCGGCGAGGTGTTCGCCCAACCGAACAGCACCGAGGCCAGCGCGCACTGGCGGCTCTCGCTCGCGCTCAACGTCGCTCACGGACCTCGACGTCACGTTCAACGTCGCCCACGAGGTCGGGCACCTGCTCAGCCTCAACCGGGCCGAGATGACCGGGCAGGACGAGTCCTCGTGCCAGGGGATCTTCATGGAGGAAGGGTGTCTGCGGGACGAGGCGGCGCTCCCGACGTTCGTCGACGACACCTGGGACGACGACCTGCTCGACGAGTGGTCCACGGCCGACGACATCACCGACGACCAGCAGCGCGCCGACGCCCTGGACGCCTTCTACGAGAAGCACCACGATCGGTTCGTCGACTCGTACGCCGCCACCCACCCGGTCGAGGACTTCGCCGAGAGCTTCGCGATGTGGTGCGCCCTCGGCCCGTCCAGCCCGCTGCTGCCGGACTTCATCGAGGGCGACCCGACCGACGGCGCAGCGAAGCTCGCGTGGTTCGACGACCCGGCCCACGCCGTGGGGCTGCAGGCGCGCGCACGGTGCGAGCAGCTGCAGGCCTTCACCCGCTGACCGGGACGCCCCGGGAAGACCCGCATACGTCATCAGTGACAAGATGCTGAGGTACCCGCTTGCGAAGGAGCTCGCTCATGCCGGCTGATGCCGACACGCCCTATGACGTCGTCGTTCTGGGGGGTGGCAGCGGAGGGTATGCGTGCGCCCTGAGGGCCGCGGAGCTCGGACTCGACGGTCGCTCTGGTCGAGAAGGGCAAGCTCGGCGGCACCTGCCTGCACCGCGGCTGCATCCCCACCAAGGCCCTCCTCCACGCCGCCGAGGTCGCCGACGCCGCCCGCGACGGGCGACAGTTCGGGGTCAAGTCGACCTTCGAGTCCGTCGACATGACCGGCGTCCACGCCTACAAGGACGGGGTCGTCGGCCGGCTCTACAAGGGGCTGCCAGGGCCTCGTCTCGTCGCGCTCGATCGAGTACGTCGAAGGGGCGGGCCGGCTCGTCGCCACCGACACCGTCGAGGTCGAGGGGCGCCGGCTCACCGGGCGCAACGTCGTGCTCGCCACCGGCTCCTACGCGAAGTCGCTGCCGGGGCTCGAGATCACCGGCCGGGTCATGACCAGCGACCAGGCGCTCAGCCTCGACCACGTCCCGGCTCGGGTGGTCGTCCTGGGCGGCGGGGTGATCGGCGTCGAGTTCGCCTCGGTGTTCCGCTCGTTCGGCTCCGAGGTGACGATCATCGAGGCGCTGCCCCGCCTCGTCGCCGCCGAGGACGAGGCCATCTCCACCCAGCTGCAGCGCGCGTTCCGCAAGCGCGGGATCGCCTTCCGCACCGGCGTCCGCTTCTCCGGCGCGCGGCAGGAGGGTGACGTCGTCACGGTCGAGCTGGAGGGCGGCGACACCGTCGAGGCCGACCTGCTCCTCGTCGCCGTCGGGCGCGGACCGTCGACCGACGGCCTCGGCTACGCGGAGGCCGGCGTCACGGTCGAGCGCGGGCTCGTCCCGACCGACGAGCGACTGCGCACCAACATCGCCAACGTGTATGCGGTGGGAGACATCGTCCCGGGCCTCCAGCTCGCGCACCGCGGGTTCGCCCAGGGCATCTTCGTGGCCGAGGAGATCGCCGGCCTGTCGCCCGCGCCGATCGAGGAGCACGGCATCCCGCGGGTCACCTACTGCGACCCGGAGATCGCCTCGGTGGGCCTGACCGAGGCGCAGGCGCGCGAGGCATACGGCGGAGGTGGAGACCTACGAGTACAACCTCGGCGGCAACGGCAAGTCGCAGATCCTCCAGACCCAGGGCTTCGTCAAGCTCGTCCGGGAGAAGGACGGCCCGGTCGTCGGGGTGCACATGATCGGTGCCCGGATGGGCGAGCAGGTCGGCGAGGCGCAGCTCATCGTCAACTGGGACGCGTTCCCGACCGACGTCGCGTCGCTGGTGCACGCCCACCCGACCCAGAACGAGGCGCTCGGCGAGGCGCACCTCGCCCTCGCCGGGAAGCCGCTGCACGCCCACGCCTGACCACCGACCGACCACCCACTTGACCCGCACGTCCCCACGAGGCCGACCGCTCGGCCACAATGTCCGCACCGACCGATCGCCAACCCAGCCTTCTGAGGAGTTCGTCTCATGTCCGAACGCGTGACCATGCCGGCCCTGGGTGAGTCCGTCACCGAGGGGACGGTCACCCGCTGGCTGAAGAACGTCGGCGACACCGTCGCCGTGGACGAACCGCTGCTCGAGGTGTCGACCGACAAGGTGGACACCGAGATCCCGTCGCCGGTCGCCGGCACGCTGCAGGAGATCCTGGCGCAGGAGGACGAGACGGTGCCGGTCGGCGCCGACCTCGCCGTCATCGGTGAGGGGGCCGCGAGCGGGGGCTCGGACGGGTCCGGCGACTCGGGCTCCGCGGACGACGCGCCGGCGGACGGCGCACAGGCCGACGCGGGCGGCGGAGGAGCGCCGGCCGACAGCGGGTCGTCCGACCCGTCGGCTCCCGAGCCGGAGCAGCCGGAGCCGGAGGCAGCCGTCGGTCGAGCAGCCGATGGCGGCGCAGACCTCGGAGCCGGAGCAGAGCCAGTCGCAGGGCTCGGGTGGCCAGCAGCAGTCGAGCGGTGGGTCCGGCGGGTCCGGTGGCTCGGGCGGGTCGTCCGGCGGCGAGACCGTCAAGATGCCCGCGCTGGGCGAGTCGGTCACCGAGGGCACCGTCACCCGGTGGCTGAAGTCCGAGGGCGACACCGTCGAGGTCGACGAGCCGCTGCTCGAGGTCTCGACCGACAAGGTCGACACCGAGATCCCGTCGCCCGGTCGCCGGGGTGCTCTCGAAGATCCTCGTCCAGGAGGACGAGGTCGTGCCGGTCGGCGGCGACCTCGCCGTCATCGGCGGCGAGTCCGGTGGCGGGGCAGACGCGTCGGGCGGCGACAGCGGCGAGGCCGAGGGGCAGGCCGACAGCGCCGAGCAGCCGCAGGCGGACACCGCTCCGGCGCAGCCCGCGGCCGAGGCCCCCGCCGCACCCGTCGGCGGAGCAGGAGGCGCCGCCGCAGGAGGTGGCCGACGCGGCCACCGACGCCGCGAGCGGACCGCCGCCCTCGGAGAGTGCCCCCGCGGCACAGGCCACTCCCTCGGCGCCGGCCCCCGCGACGGCCACGGCTCCGGCCAGCTCGACGGCCACCTCACGACCACCTCGGCGACGAGCGGGAGCAACGGCGGCAGTGACGACGGCAGCGCCTACGTCACCCCGCTGGTGCGCAAGCTCGCCGCGCAGCACTCCGTCGACCTCGGCGCCCTGACCGGGACCGGCATCGGCGGCCGCATCCGCAAGCAGGACGTGCTCGACGCGGCCGAGAAGGCCAAGGCGGCCGCCGCGGCCGCCGAGCCGGCACCCGCTCGCCGGCTGCCGCACCCGCACCGAGCGCAGCCGGCCGTGCGGCCGCTCCGGCGGCTCGCGGTGTCGGACAAGCGCGGCACCCGCGAGAAGATGACGCGGCTGCGCAAGGTCATCGCCCAGCGGATGGTCGAGTCGCTGCAGGTGTCGGCGCAGCTGACCACGGTGGTCGAGGTCGACCTGACCAAGGTCGCCCGCCTGCGGGCCCGCGCCAAGGGCGAGTTCGAGCGGCGCGAGGGGGTCAAGCTCAGCTACCTGCCGTTCCTGGCGCTGGCGGCGGTGGAGGCGCTCAAGGCCCACCCGAACGTCAACGCCAGCGTCGACGGCGAGGAGATCGTCTACCACGGCCAGGAGAACCTGGCCATCGCCGTGGACACCGAGAAGGGGCTCATCGTCCCGGTCGTCAAGAACGCCGGCGACCTCAACATCGCCGGGCTCGCCCGGGCGATCGCCGACCTCGCCGACCGCACGCGCAACAACAAGATCGCTCCGGACGACCTGGCCGGCGGGACGTTCACCATCACCAACACCGGCAGCCGGGGTGCGCTGTTCGACACCCCGATCATCAACCAGCCGCAGGTGGCGATCCTCGGCACCGGCGCGCTCGTCAAGCGCCCGGTGGTCGTCGAGCGACGCCGACGGTGGGGAGACCATCGCGGTCCGGTCGATGATGTACCTCGCGCTGTCCTACGACCACCGGATCGTCGACGGCGCGGACGCCGCCCGGTTCCTCGGCGCGATGAAGACCCGGCTCGAGGAAGGGCGGTTCGAGGCCTCGCTCGGCCTCTGACCGACGCCCTCGCTCAACCTCAGAGGCACCGGTGACGCCACCTGGCGTCACCGGTGACCTCGGTCCGAGTCAGCCGAGGCCGTGTGGTTGGCTGACCGGATGAGCCAGCGCGTCGCCATCACCGGAGCCTCGGGGCTCATCGGGGGCGCGTTGTCGTCCTATCTCATCGCTCGCGGCGATGACGTCCGGCACCTGGTGCGGCGCGAGGCGCGGACCGGGTCGGAGATCTCCTGGGACCCCGCCCAGCGCCGGCTCGACCCGGCCGCGCTCGAGGACGTCGACGCCGTCGTCCACCTCGCCGGCGCCGGCGTCGGCGACCGTCGCTGGTCGCCCAGCTACAAGCAGGAGATCCTCGCGTCCCGGACCGACGGCACGTCGACGATCGCGTCGGCGGTCGCGGCGCACGGCGACCGGATCCGGCTGGTCAGCGCCTCGGCGGTCGGCTGGTACGGCAGCGACCGCGGTGACGAGATCCTCACCGAGCAGAGCCCCGAGGGACACGGGTTCCTCGCCGAGGTGGCGCAGGCGTGGGAGACCGTCGACCGCTCGCCGCCACCGCCGCGGGTGCACCCGTGGCCATGTCGCGGACCGGCCTGGTCATGTCCCGCACGGGCGGCGCCTTCGAACCGCTGGTCCGGCTCGGCCGGTTCGGCCTGGCCGGAGCCCTGGGCTCCGGACGGCAGTGGTGGCCGTGGATCAGCCCTCGACGACGTCGTGCGCGCCATGGTCTTCCTCCTCGACCGACGCGACATCACCGGTCCGGTCAACGTCGTCGGGCCGGAACCGTTGCACCAGAAGCAGATCGTCGACGAGATCGGCCGGCAGCTGGGCCGCCCGACGGTCCTCCCCGCGCCGGGCGTTCGCCCTGCGGGCCGTGCTCGGCGAGTTCGCCGGCGAGGTGACCGGCAGCCAGCGCGTCGTGCCCACCCGCCTCCGCGAGGCCGGCTTCGAGTGGGTGCACGAGTCGATCTCCAGCGCCGTCACCACCATCCTCTGACTCCCGGCTCCCGGCCAGGTCACGTCGGTCGGTCGTCGCTCGCCCGGTCACGGTGGACCGACCTCGGTGAGCCGCCACGCCTCCGTCGGTCCGCGTCAGCGTGTAGCGCAGCAGCGGCTGCCCGGCCGCCGGGCCCACCGCCTCGTCCGGACCGCGCCGCCGGCGCCCACCGGCTGACCTGGTAGGCCGGACCGGTCCACGACCGCGCGCAGCACCACGGTGGTCGGGACGCACTGACAACACCTCGGCGGAGCGGACCGTGAAGGACAGGTCGGCGTAGCGCTGGCCCTGGTCGCGCAGCCGCGTCACCGTGCGGACGTCGTTCTCGTACGCCGTCGACCCGGCCGGCTCGGCGCTGGCCAGCAGCACCGGGTCGGCCGCGACCAGCGCCGCCGCGCGCAGGTCGGCCAGTCGCTGCAGGGCGCGACCGGGTCGCGAGCGACGGCGTCGGTCGGCGCGGCCGCGCCCGCGTCCGTCGAGGCGGTCACGGCGGTCGTCGTCGCGGCGTCGGCAGGTCGGGCTGCGCGGCGGCTGGTCGGGCTGGCCGGGCTGGTCGGCCGCCGGGCGGCGGGCTGGCCGGTGGCGCTCGCCGGGCCGTCGGCGGGGTCGCCGCCGGCACCGAGGGGTCGGCGGGTCGGCGACCGACGCCGTCACGACCTCCAGCGGACCACCGGTGAGCCGCAGCAGCGCCAGCATCCCGCCCGGCCAGGACGACCCGACCAGGCCGACCACGACGACCCGAGCCGCCACCCCGAGCGCAGACCCGGACCGGAGCCTCCGCCTCCGACCCGCGCCGACCCGAGGTCCGGTGAGCCCGCCTCCCTGGCCCACGGCCGGAGCCACGCCGCGCCGCCGCCGGCGCGTCGTCGCTCTCGCCGCTCGCGACGGTCGCTCGCCCGCTCCGCCTCGCGCAGCTGCGAGCCCGCGACCGCGTCTCGGCGGCGTCGCGTCGGATCCGGGTCGTGACGGCCGCCGCCGGGTCGGGGTGGTGACCGACGAGCCGGACCGGCTCCGGCTGCGGCCGCCCGGTAGAGCGCCAGGGCCACCTCGGCAGCGGACGGCCGGGCCTCGGGGTCGTCGGCCAGCATCCGGACCAGCAGCGGCGTCAGCTCGGGCCCGACCGCGGCCATGACGTCGGCGACGGTGCCGCGCTCGAAGCCGTCGTCGTCCGGGTCGCCCGTCCCGAGCGCCCGGCCATCCCCCGCGACCAGTGCAGGTCGCCCACCCAGCGCGCGGCGGGGTCAGCCCGCCGGTCCGGGCGTACCAGGCCAGCGCGCCGAGCGACCACACGTCGCTGCCCGGCACCGGCGGCCGGCCCAGCACCACCTCCGGCGCGGCGAACCCGGCGTGCCCAGCGAGACGCTCCGGCCAGCCGTCGTCGACGAGCCACGCGGAGGACAGGTCGGCGAGCATCGGCCGACCGTCCGGGCGTGAAGAGCACGTTGCCGGGCGCCACGTCGGCGTGGACGACCCCCGCGTCGTGGAGCTCGGCCAGCGCGGTGGCCAGCGGCGTCAGGGCCGTGACCACCTCACCCAACGGCAGCGCACCGCGGATCGTCACGACGTCGCGCAGGCTGCCTCCGTCGGCCAGCCCCATGACCAGCGCGACGCGGCCGTCCTCCAGCGCCACCCGGCCGCGTACGGCCAGCAGGTGCGCGCCGGACACCCGCTCGCCCCAGCCGCTCCTCGCGGTCGACCGCGTCGAGGTCGACGCGCGGTCGACCGCCGGGCTCGAGCACCTTCAGGGCGACCCGCTCACCGCTCTCGACGTGCGGTCGCCGCCCAGACGACGCCCGTCGAACCCGCGCCCGAGGAACTCGCCGACGGCGTACCCCGGCACGGCGGGCGGACCGGCATACCGGTGCAGCGCGGGGGCGGTGAGGGTCACTCAGCCATCGTGGCCGAGCGGTCGCGCACCCCCTGCCGAGTTATCCACAGGGCCGGCGTCAGGGCGCCTCGCCCGGCGTGACGACCTCGACCACCCGACCGGACTCGGCGCTCGTGCGCGCCGCGTCGATGACCGCGAGGGCGTGGACCGAGTCGCGGGGGTCGACGGGCATGGCCGCCTGCGGGTCGGGCTGCGCCAGGGCCTGCGCGACCTCGCGGTAGAAGTCGGCCTGGTCCCCCGGCACCCGAGGAACCGCCTCGCGTCGGCCGTCGCTGCGGACCAGCCAGCCGAGATGGTCCGCGTCGGACGGCTGCCACTCGGTGAACGCGGTCGGCTCCTCGTTCAGGCCGCCGACGACGTAGGCGCGCCTCCCGCCCGAGCAGCCGCAGCCAGGGCCGGGCGCGGCGGCCAGCGAGGTGGAGCCGAGGTGCGACACGACCCCGGAGGTATGCCGGCAGCTGAGGAACGCGGTGTCCTCGCTGACCGTCGTGAGGGACGACAGCTCCGCGTAGACCGTCTCGATCGGCCCGAACAGCAGGTGGGCCTGGTCGACGAGGTGCGGGTAGAGGTCGAGCAGCAGCCCACCGCCCTCCTCCGGCGGCGCGTTCTCCCGCCAGCGCTGCTTCGGGCACGGGTCGCCAGCGCTCCCAGCGCAGCTCGGCCCGGACCACCTGCGCCGACCAGGCCGTCCGACGAGGACCTTGCGCCAGCGTGCGGAACTCCGGGTCGTAGCGGCGGTTCTGGAACACCGTCAACGGCACGCCCGCTCGGGCGGCGACGTCGACGGCCTCCAGCGCCGAGGTGGCGTCGACCCCGAGCGGCTTGTCGACGACGACCGGGCAGCCCGGCCGCCACGACCTCGCGCGCCTGGGCGACGTGGACGCCGCTCGGCGAGGCGAGCACGACGAGGTCGAGGCCCTCGACCGTCGAGCAGCGCGGCGAGGTCCGCGACCACCTCGGCGCCCGGCAGGTCGTCGCGCGACCTGCGCGGCCCGCTCGGGGTTGCTCGTCGCGACGGCGGCCACCTCGAGCCCGGCCTCGCGCGAGGAGCGGGCGCGTGGAACGCGCGACCGGCGCCGCCGTACCCGACGAGCCCGACTCGGAGGCCACCGGCGCTGGAGCTCGTCATGAGGCTCAAGGTAGCGACCCGGTGGCGGTCGACCGCCTCAGTCGCCGCCGACGCCCCGCCGCGGCTCGGCCGGCAGCCGCTGGTCGCCGGTGAGGTCCTCGACCTCGGCGGCCACCGTCGTCCTCCTCGTGATGCGCGGCCTTCACCCGCGCCGCCTCGTGCGCCCCCGCTCGCCGCAGCCCGAAGGGCCACCAGATCTTGTCGCCCAGGTCGTAGGAGATGGCGGGGACGAGCAGGCTCCGCACGACGAGCGTGTCGAGCAGGACGCCGAACGCGACGATGAACGCGATCTGGGCGAGGAACAGGATCGGCAGCACCGCGAGGGCCGAGAACGTCGAGGCGAGAACGATGCCCGCGCTGGTGATCACCCCCCCGGTGACCGCGAGCCCCACGAGGATGCCCGGCCGGGTGCCCCGGATCCGCGACTCCTCGCGTACTCGGGTCATGAGGAAGATCGAGTAGTCGATCCCGAGGGCGACGAGGAAGACGAACCCGTAGAGCGGCGTGGACGGGTCGGACCCCGGGAAGTGGAAGACGTGGTTGAACACCAGCGCCGAGACGCCGATGGTCGCGGCGAAGGACAGCAGGTTGGCGGCCACGAGGACCAACGGTGCGGTGATCGAGCGCAGCAGCAGCAGCAGGACCACGAAGATGACGCCGAGGATCGTCGGGATGATGACCTTGAGGTCGCGCTCGCTGGCGTGCCGGACGTCGAGGTTGACGGCGGTGCTGCCCCCGACGAGGACCTCGGTGCCGACCTCGTCGAGGCGGGTGCGGATGGTGTCGACGGTCGACTCGGCCTCGACGCTGTCGGCCGGCGCGACCAGCGTCGCCTGGACCAGCACCTGCCCGTCGACGACCTTCGGCGGCTGACCCGGGACCGTCCCGATCTGGGGGTTCTGGACCCCGTCGATGGTGCCGAGGACCTGGACCACCTGGTCGGCCTTGGCCTGCGGCGTGACGATCTCGCACCGGGGAGCCCGAACCCGCCGGGAAGTGCCGGCCGAGGACCTCCTGTCCGGTGACCGAGTCGACGGTGGTGAGGAACAGGTCCGACTGCGTGACGCCCTTGGCCTCGAAGGTCGGGCACGAACGCCGCGCAGGCGGCGAGCAGGACGAACGTGACGATCCAGGTCCGCCGCGAGTGCGCGCCGACCATGCCCGGCGACGCGGCCCCAGATGCCGCGGCGGCCGATGGAGTCCTCGGCGTGGACGTGGTCGACCTTCGGGATCCCGGGCCAGAAGATGCGTCGGCCGATGAGCAGCAGCACGGCGGGCAGGAAGGTCAGCGAGGCGAGGAACGCGCCGGCGATGCCGAACGCGCCCACCGGCCCGAGCCCCCGGGTGTTGCCGAGGTCCGAGAGCTGCAGGCACAGCAGCCCGAGGATCACCGTGGCCGCGCTGGCGGCGATCGGCTCGACCGCGGCCCGCCAGGCGACCCGCATCGCCGCCCAGGTCGACTCGTTGTCGTGCAGCTCCTCCTTGTACCGCGCGACGAGCAGGAGGGCGTAGTCGGTGGCGGCGCCGACGACGAGGATCGAGAGGATCCCCTGGCTCTGGCCGCTGAGGCTGATCGACCCGTTCTTGGCCAGGGGGAAGATCACCAGGGCCGCTGCGGACAGGCCGAACAGGGCGGTGACGAGCACCGCGATCGGCAGGATCGGGCTGCGGTAGACGATGAGCAGGATGACGAAGACGACGCCGAGGGCGACGACGAGGAGGATCCCGTCGATCCCGCCGAACGCGGTGATGAAGTCGGCGAAGAACCCGCCGGGCCCGGTCACGTGCAGGGCCATCCCGGCCGGCGCGAGCTGGGCGGCGCCGGCCGCGCGCAGGGCCTGCGGCGACCGCATACAGGGCGGACTTGCCGGCGATGGTGTCCTCGGCCTTGTCCGCGACGAAGGCGACCGGGATGAGCACCGCCTGCTTGTCCTGGCTGGGGACCACCGTCTGCGGCGGCGGCGAGGAGGAACTCGCCCGACGGTGCGCGAGGGGTCTGCGGCGAAGGTCAGGCTGGGGATCGACGCGACGTAGGCCTGCACCTTCTGCAGGTCGTCCGCGGTCAGCCCGCTGGTCTTCTCGACGACGACGAGGTACGGCAGCGACTGGGTGTCGGTGGTCTTCTGGACGAACGGTGTTGACCGCCGTCGACTCGGCCGACGCGGGCAGGAAGTTGGCGTTGTCGTTGGTCTGCACCTCCGACAGCCGCCCGACGAGCGGGCCGCCGATCCCACCGACGCCCAGCCAGGCGAGGACCATCAGCAGGGCGACCCAGCGCACGCCCCGGGCCCCGGCCCCCCTCGTCATGTGCCCATCATGCTGGGTGTGTTCGTCCGGCGTAGCCTCGGGGGATGCAGGTCATCCGTCTCGGGTTCGGTCCCGACTACGTCGACTACCAGCGGGCCTGGGACCTCCAGCGCGAGCTCCACGCCAAGGTGGTCGCCGGCGAGGAGCCGGACACCGCGCTGCTCCTCGAGCACGCGGCCGTCTACACCGCGGGCAAGCGCACCGAGGCCCACGAGCGCCCGCTCGACGGCACGCCGGTCATCGACGTCGACCGCGGCGGGAAGATCACCTGGCACGGGCCCGGCCAGATCGTCGGGTACCCGATCGTCCGGCTGCCCGAGCCGATCGACGTCGTCGCCCACGTGCGGCGCCTCGAGGACATGATGATCCGGGTCTGCGCCGACTTCGGCGTGGACGCGACCCGGGTCGACGGACGCAGCGGGACATGGGTGCTGGCCGACGACGGCGACCCCGGCGACCCGGCGGTGCGGCCCGACCGCAAGATCGGCGCCATCGGGATCCGGGTCAGCCAGAGCGTCACCATGCACGGGTTCGCCCTGAACTGCGACAACGACCTGGGCTGGGCCGACGTGATCATCCCCTGCGGGATCGTCGGCGCCGGCGTGACCTCGCTCTCCAAGGAGCTGGGCCGCGACGTGACGGTGCACGAGGTCCTGCCCCACGTCGAGAAGCACCTGGTCGACGTCCTCGGCTGAGGCCGCCCACCGCGTCCGGCGTGTACCATCTGGTACATGCCGATCTCCTCGACCACCGACATCGCCGCGCCGCCCGAGACGGTCTGGAGCCTCATCTCCGACGTCCGCCACTGGCCGCACCTGCTGCCGGCGACCGTGACGCTCGGTGACCCCCGTCGACCCGGACCGCCCGGAGGAGGTCGGTGCGCGCTACGTCATGGAGCAGCCGCGGATCCCCCGCGCCACGTGGGAGCTCACCGAGTGGGCGCCGAGCCACCGGTTCACCTGGCAGTCCAGGACGTTCGGCGTCACCACCACCGGGTCGCACGTCGTCGAGCCGCTCCCCGACGGCGGCAGCCGCGCCACCCTCGCGATCGAGTGGACCGGTCCGCTCGCCGGCGGTGGTGCGCCTCGCCTACGGGAGGCTCACCCAGCGCTACGTCGACATCGAGGGCGGCAACCTCAAGGAGCGGGCCGAAGCCGCGTGAGCGCGGCCCGCGACGAGCTGCTCGCGCCGCTGCGTCGCCTGGTTCGCCGAGCACGGGGTCGGCGACACCAGCCTGCGCACGCTCGCCACCGAGGTCGGCACCAGCCACCGCATGCTCATCTACCACTTCGGCTCGCGGGAGGGACTGCTGGCCGCGGTCGTGGAGACGGTCGAGCAGGGCGAGCGGGACCTCCTCGCGCGCCTCCTGCTCGACGAGGACGACCCGTATGCCGCGGGACTGCGGTTCTGGGAGCACGTGGCCGACTCCGCGACGACGTTCGCGCCGCTCTACTTCGAGCTGGCCGGGCACGCGATGCAGGGCCGACCGTGGGCGGCCGGGCTCCGCGACTGGCTCACCGACGGCTGGACCGACGCGCTGACCGACCTGTGGACCCGGCTGGGCCGACCCCGCGAGGAGGCGGCCGAGCTGGCCCGCGTCAACCTCGCAGCGGTCCGCGGGCTGCTGTTCGACCTCGCCCTCACCGGCGACCGGGCCGCCGCCGACGCGGGTATGCGGCTGCTCGGCGAGCGCTTCGGCCTCGACCGGGCCGCCGGGAATACCGCCGCCGCCGCTGACGTAGCCTTGAGGACGCGCACCACTGAACCAGGAGGCAGCACTCGTGACCATCGCCCCGGAAGGCCGGCGCATGCTGCGCGTCGAGGCGCGTAACGCGCAGACGCCGATCGAGCGCAAGCCGTCGTGGATCCGTACCACCGCCAAGATGGGCCCGGAGTACACCGCACCTCAGCGCGATGGTGAAGTCCGAGGGACTGCACACCGTCTGCCAGGAAGCCGGCTGCCCCAACATCTTCGAGTGCTGGGAGGACCGCGAGGCCACCTTCCTCATCGGCGGCGAGCAGTGCACGCGGCGGTGCGACTTCTGCCAGATCGACACCGGCAAGCCGGCCGACCTCGACCGCGACGAGCCCCGGCGGGTCGCCGAGTCGGTGCAGCAGATGGGGCTGCGCTACTCCACCATCACCGGCGTGGCCCGTGACGACCTCGTCGACGGCGGCGCGTGGCTCTACGCCGAGACCATCCGTCAGGTGCACGCCCTGAACCCCGGCACCGGCGTCGAGATCCTCGTCCCCGACTTCAACGCCATCCCCGAGCTCGTCGGCCAGGTCATCGACGCCCGCCCCGAGGTGTGGGCGCACAACGTCGAGACGGTGCCGCGGATCTTCAAGCGGATCCGCCCGGCGTTCCGCTACGAGCGCTCCCTCGACGTCATCACCATGGGCCGCGACGCCGGCCTGGTGACGAAGTCCAACCTCATCCTCGGCATGGGCGAGGAGGACCACGAGATCGACCAGGCCCTCCGCGACCTCCACGAGGCCGGCACCGACATCATCACCATCACCCAGTACCTGCGCCCCTCCCCGCGCCACCACCCCGTCGACCGGTGGGTGAAGCCGGAGGAGTTCGTGCACTGGTCCGAGGTCGCCGACGAGCTCGGGTTCAAGGGCGTCATGGCCGGTCCGCTGGTCCGCTCGTCCTACCGCGCCGGCCGCCTCTGGGCCACCGCGATGAAGCACTGGGGACGCCCGATCCCCGAGCACCTCGCCCACCTCGCCGCCGCGGCGGACTCCCCCGCCCGCCAGGAGGCGGCGACCCTGGTTGCGCGCAGCGCAGCCCTCACCGCACGCGTATCCTGACCGCATGGCCGCGAAGGAGCAAGGCGCCGCACGCCCGCGAAGAAGCCCGGACGGATCGCCCAGGTCAAGCAGGTCTTCCTCTCCGCCAAGGCCGTCGACCCGGCCATCGGCTGGTGGATGGCGCTCGCGGCGCTCGGTGTGCTCGTCGTCGCGGCGGTCGTCGGCATCATCTTCAGCGCGCTGATCTACGCGCTTGATCGTCGGTCTCCCGATGGCCTTCCTGGCCGCGACGATCGTCCTGAGCCGGCGGGCCGAGCGCGCCGCATACAAGCAGATCGAGGGCCAGCCCGGCGCCGTCGGCGCGGCCCTGCGCTCGATCCGGCGCGGCTGGTACATCGAGGAGACCCCGGTCGCCGCCGACGCCCAGCGCGCGACCGACCTGCAGTCGGCCGCCCTGGTCTACCGCGCCGTCGGCCGGCCGGGCATCGTCCTCATCGGCGAGGGCCCGTCGGGCCGCGCCCAGAAGCTGCTCGTCGCCGAGCGCCGCAAGGTCGAGCGGGTCGCGTCCGGCGTACCCGTCACCCTGCTGCGCGTCGGCGAGGGCGGCACCGAGGACGAGGTGAGCATCCGCAAGCTGGCCAACCGGGTCCAGCGGATGAAGCCGGTGCTCACCAAGGACGAGGTCGTCCGTGGTCAACAAGCGGCTCAAGTCGATCGGTGGCGTCCGGCCGCCGCTGCCCAAGGGTGTGGACCCGACCAAGGTGCGCATGGACCGCAAGGCGATGCGCGGCCGCTAGCCCGCGCCTGCGCTCTCGAGTAGCCCCCGACACCAGGAGATCCCGGGATGACCGTCTCGCCGCTCGTCTGGACCCTCACCATCGGGGCGATCGGCGGGCTGCTGCTGTTCGACTTCTTCTTCCACGTCCGCAAGGCGCACACGCCGACCCTGCGCGAGGCGGCGACGCTGGTCGGCGCTCTACGTCGGCATCGCCGTGCTCTTCGGCGTCGGCGTCCTCGTGTTCGGCGGCGCCGGCGGCGGGGTCGGAGTACTTCGCCGGCTACGTCACCGAGAAGGCGCTCTCGGTCGACAACCTCTTCGTCTTCCTCATCATCATGACCAGCTTCCGGGTGCCCCGGGCCGACCAGCAGAAGGTGCTGCTCTTCGGCATCGTCTTCTCGCTCATCGCCCGGACCGGCGTTCATCCTCGTCGGCGCCGCGCTGATCAACCAGTTCGCCTGGGTGTTCTACCTGTTCGGGCTGATCCTGCTGCTGACCGCCGGCAACATGCTCAAGCCGGAGGGCGAGGACAGCCACTCGGCCGACAACATCATGATCCGGCTGGCCCGCCGGCTGTTCCACACCACCGAGACGCTACGACGGCGACAAGCTGTTCACCGTCGAGAACGGCCGCCGGGTGATGACGCCGATGCTGCTCGTGATGGCGGCCATCGGCGGCACCGACATCCTCTTCGCCCTGGACTCCATCCCGGCCATCTTCGGGCTGACCCAGAACGTCTACATCGTCTTCACGGCGACGGCGTTCTCGCTGCTCGGCCTGCGCCAGCTGTACTTCCTCATCGACGGGCTGCTCGACCGGCTGATCTACCTGTCCTACGGGCTGGCCGCGATCCTCGGGTTCATCGGCGTGAAGCTCGTCCTGCACGCCCTGCACGAGAACAACGTCCCGTTCATCAACGACGGCGAGCCGGTCAACGTCGTCGAGATCAGCACGCCGCTGTCCTTGAGCGTCATCATCGGCGTCCTGCTCGTGACCGTCGTCGCGTCGCTGCTGAGCCCGCGCGGTCGCGCCCAGCAGGCGGTCTCGAGCCTGCGCCACCTCGCCGAGAACTACCTCGACATCGGCTACGAGGAGGACGAGGAGCTGCGGGCCGCCGGCTTCCAGCGGCTCGTCGACGAGGAGCAGCGCGTCAAGGCGCTGCCGGAGAAGTACCGCCGCTACATCCGCGAGGAGCAGAAGCTGCTCGACCTCATCCATCGGGCCCACGACGTCCACGACGAGCGGGTCCGCTCGGCCGACCGGTAATTCGGCGGCGTCGGGCGCGGCCCACCCGCATACGATCCGGCCTATGCCCAGCCCGTCGACCCTCGCCGCGTTCTCCGTGACGGCGCTGCTGTTCGTCCTCTTCCCGGGCCCGGCGATGCTGTTCCTCGTCGCCCGCGGGGTCGCCGGCGGCCCGCGCGCCGGAGCGCTGTCGGCGCTCGGCGTGGAGGCCGCCAACGCGGTCTACGTCGTCGCGACGGCGCTCGGGCTGACCGCCGTGCTGGCGGCCTCGTCGACCGCCTTCGCGGTCGTCCGGTATGCGGGTGCGGCCTACCTCGTCTACCTCGGCGTCCGGACGCTGCGCGAGCGGGCCGACGCCCAGGCGCCGGTCCTCGCGGCCGGTTCGGTGACGGCGTGGACCAGCTGGCGGCAGGGGTTCCTCGTCGGCATCGGGAACCCCAAGGCGGCCCTGTTCTTCCTGGCGTTCTTCCCGCAGTTCATCCACCCCGAGGCCGGGGCGGCGTGGACGCAGGTGCTCGTGCTCGGCGCGGTCATCATCGCGATCGGCACCGTGCTCGACGTGTCCTACGGCGTCTTCGGCGGGCTGGTGCGCTCCCGGCTGGCGCGGCGCAGCGCGCGGGGTGTCCGTCGGGGGCGCATCGCCGTCGGGCCTGACCTACATCGGCCTCGGCGGGCTCACCGCGGCCACCGGACACCGGCGCGGCTGAGGCCGCCTAGCGCTCGGACCGGGCGGTGGCCAGCTCGTCCGCGGACCACCTCGGCGAACCGCTCGACCCGCTCGGGGACGTCGCGCAGGAACAGGTCCGGCTCGATGACCTCCAGCTCGATGAGGACGGGGGCGCCCTCCCAGTCGACGAGGTCGACCCGGGCGTAGGTCAGCCGACCGGGGGCCGCCGCCATCGCCGCCAGCGCCACCTGCAGCTCCGCGGAGTCCGCCTCGTGGTCGACCTCGCTCCCGCCGAGGTGCCGCTGCGACCGGTAGTCCCCCGCCTTGGGCACCTTGCGGACCGCGTGGGACAGGCGGCCGCCGAGGAACACCAGCGAGCGCTCGCCGTCGACGATGGCCGGGACGAACGGCTGCACGACGATGTCGCCCTGGTCGGTGAGCCGCTCGGCCACCCGGCTCAGGGCGGGGTCGTCACGCATACCGCGCCACGCGTTTCGGGCGCCACCGTCGACCGCCGGCTTGACGACGATCTCCTCCCACGGCACCTCGCGGACCTGGTCGGCGACGTCGACGGAGTCCCCCGGCACCAGCCGGGTGGGGACGGTCGGCACGCCCTTGGCAGCTCAGCTCGGCGAGGTAGCCCTTGTGCGAGTTCCAGCGCAGCACGTCGACCGGGTTGACCAGGGTGGTCACCCGCTCGACCGCCGCGGCCCAGTCGAGGAACTCGGTCACCCGGTCGAAGTAGTCCCACGGCGTCCGCACGACCACCAGCTCGTAGGCCGCCCAGTCGCGGTCCTCGTCCCAGGAGACGACGTCGGTGGCGACACCCTGCTCCCGCAGGGCGGCAGCGGCGACGTGGACCTCGGGCTCGAGGTAGCGCTCGTCGGCGCAGGTGACCAGCGCGACCTCGGCGGCTTCCGGCGTCACCGGCGGACGAGCACGGTCTGGGCGGCCTTGTCGTGCAGTCCCGCGCTGGTCGCGGTCCCAGATGAGGGCGGGCACGGCCAGGCACAGCAGGACGGTGCGCAGGCACCTGACGACCGACGCCCGGCCCCCGGCTCAGGGACTCCAGCCGCAGGCCCAGGAGCCGCTGGCCGAACGTCGACCCGAGCGTCGAGAGGAGCAGGAGGTTCTCGACGCGCGAAGATGACCAGCGGCCACCAGGACCCCGAGCTGCCCTCGCCGAGGCGGACGCCCGAACCACGCGTAGGCGATGAGCTGGCAGAGGGTCCAGTCGATGAGGATCGCGACCAGCCGGCGGCCGAACCGGCCGACCGAACCGGGCCCCTGCTGCGGCATACCGAGCCGTCGTCCGGGATAGTCGGTCGGCGGCGTCGGGCCGTCTGGGCGTTGGGACCCTCCAGCCAGGAGGCGACGTCCTTGCGGTCCACCACGCGGGCGCCTCCTGCCGGTTGCCGTAACTCGTGCGAAACATTGGGGTCACGGGCGGGAAATGCCCTCCCCCTAGTCTCTCATCCGGACAGTACGAGCGGTTCGGGAGCCTCATGTCCCTGCTCCACCGCGCCCACCGCGCGCCGCCACTACAGGAGGTTGGATGTTCAGCAAGCCCGAGGAAGTTCTCGAGTTCATCGAGAAGGAGGACGTGAAGTTCGTCGACATCAGGTTCTGCGACCTGCCCGGTGTCATGCAGCACTTCAACGTCCCCGCGGAGAGCGTCGACATCGACTTCTTCACCAACGGCCAGGCGTTCGACGGCTCCTCGATCCGCGGGTTCCAGGCCATCCACGAGTCCGACATGAAGCTGATCCCGGACATCCGGAGCGCCTACCTGGACCCGTTCCGCGTCGAGAAGACCCTGATCCTCAACTTCTCCATCGTCGACCCGTTCACCGACGAGCCCTACAGCCGCGACCCGCGCAACATCGCGGCCAAGGCCGAGGCCTACCTGAAGTCCACCGGCATCGCCGACACCGCCTACTTCGGCGCCGAGGCGGAGTTCTACATCTTCGACGACGTGCGGTTCGAGACCAAGCAGAACGCCAGCTACTACTACATCGACTCCATCGAGGCGGCCTGGAACACCGGCCGCGCCGAGGAGGGCGGCAACCGCGGGCTACAAGACGCGCTACAAGGGCGGCTACTTCCCCGTCCCGCCGGTCGACCACTTCGCCGACGCCCGTGACCAGATCTGCATCGGGCTCGCCGGCGTCGGCCTGACCGTCGAGCGGTCGCACCACGAGGTCGGCACCGCCGGCCAGCAGGAGATCAACTACCGGTTCAACACGCTGCTCAACGCCGGCGACGACATGATGAAGTTCAAGTACGTCGTCAAGAACACCGCGTGGGCCATCGGCAAGACGGCGACGTTCATGCCGAAGCCGATCTTCGGCGACAACGGCTCGGGTATGCATACGCACCAGTCCCTCTGGAAGGACGGCGAGGCGCTCTTCTACGACGAGAGCGGCTACGGCGGCCTGTCGGACATCGCGCGCTGGTACGTCGGCGGCCTGCTCAAGCACGCGCCGTCCCTGCTGGCGTTCACCAACCCGACGGTCAACTCGTACCACCGGCTCGTGCCCGGGCTACGAGGCGCCGGTCAACCTGGTGTACTCGGCCCGGAACCGGTCGGCCTGCGTGCGCATCCCGATCGCCGGGACGTCGCCCAAGGCCAAGCGCATCGAGTTCCGGATCCCGGACCCGTCGGCCAACCCGTACCTTCGTTCGCGGCGCAGCTGATGGCCGGCCTCGACGGCATCAAGAACCGCATCGAGCCGCCGGAGCCGGTGGACAAGGACCTCTACGAGCTGCCGCCGGAGGAGCACGCCAACATCGCCCAGGTGCCCGGCTCGCTGCCGGCCGTGCTCGACGCGCTGGAGGCCGACCACGAGTACCTCCTCGCCGGTGACGTCTTCACCGAGGACCTCATCGAGACGTGGATCGACTACAAGCGGGTCAACGAGGTGGACCCGATCCGCTTCCGGCCCCACCCGCACGAGTTCGAGATGTACTTCGACATCTAATGCCCGGGGTTCGGTGACCTGCAACGTCTGACCGAAACGCCGCCTGACCTGCACAGACGTCTCTCGACGTTTGTCAGCGTTCGGCGGCGTTTCGCGTTGGTGCGTGCCATGCATGTGCTCTCGATGCAGGCGCAACCCTGTGTGTCGCGAGTATCTTGGTCGCTGAGGCGAAAGCCCTCAGCAGCCCTGGTCCCCGGCGGTCTGATCAGCTCGGACGTGAGCCGAGGGACGGTGAACCGCAGGCGCCGCACGGAACCGGTACCTGAAGCGTGCCCGCTCGTGCTGCGCCTGTTCGGCGCGTGCGACGCGACCACGAGACGGGGCTACGGATGCAGCTGCGGCGAGCGGGCGCCAGCGCCGAAGGTCGCCAGCTGGTCGTCGACTTGACCGACGTGCCGTTCATGGACGCCACCGGACTCGCTGCCCTCATCGAGGTGCAGGCCCTCATCAGTGGCGGGCTCACCATTCGGAACCCGCCGTGGTCCCTGACCCGGATCCTCGTCGCGCTCAACCTGACAGGTCTCTTCGAGCATCGAGGAGACCCGACTCAGCGAGTCGCCGCGCACGCCGCTCGCCGGACACAAGACAGCGTGACCGCCGTCGGCGGTGGTCGTGCCCGAGATGCCGGATCTGGCTAGACTCCGGCCACGAAATCCTGGCTCAGAGGCAGTTGGCGGTCCCGGCTGTCGTGGTCGATGCTCAGCGTTCCGGTGTCGGCGACCTCGACCGCGATGTCGGCCAGCTTCCGGTTGGAGTTCTGGCTCGCGACCCGCAGTACGTCAAACGCCGCTTGGCGGGTGAAGCGATGCTGATCCATGAGGATGCCCATCGCCATGCCGATCTCGCGGTTGCTCTCCAGGGCCTGCTTCAGGTCCCGGCCTGGTGCGACGCCAGCTGTCGGAGAGGACCATCGCCCCATAGGTCGCCAGGATCAGGGCGACGCCGACAGCCGCCCGGTCGAAGGCCGCAGACACGTCGGAGTAGATGTTCAACCCGGCAACCACCCCACGCTGCTTCTGCAGATGGAGCCGCTGCGAGAGCACGCTCTTGATCCCCAGCTCGGTGTCTGCGCGGCTCCCCCACTGAGGCCACCGCAGGTCGGTGCCCACCTCGCCCGTGACGAAAGAGCGACTCGTTGAGCACGGCATCCACGCACGGCCCTGACCCGATGTCGTACTGCAGGACGTCGGCGCGCACGGCCTCCTCCGCCGTCGACGCCGGTGTCGTGAAGCGTCCCGTGCGCAACATGCTCACGCTCACCCAACGAGCCCCAGGGACCTGCTCAACGGCCACCCGGACCAACGCGTCCAGCGGTGCCCACTCACTGTCGTCGACGGCGACCCTCTGGGACAGCGAGCGCATCGCCGCCGCAATCTCGACGAGGTCGTACTCCACGGCGCCGCGATCAGCCGGTGCGAGCCCGTCGCTGGGTGCTCCGACTGACACATGAACCCTCGATCCTCAACCTGCACGGAGGACGGATGCAGTCCACTACCCCTGAGTATGCGCCTGCACGCAAACCGGGGAGCTGGTCAGGGCGGCGGCGGTGTGCAGAAGGCGTCGGAGGTCGGCGGCGAACCGGGTGGCGGGGCTTCCGTCGACGACGTTGTGGTCGATGGTGAGCGTCAGGTCCACGACGTCTCTTACCTCGATGCCGTCACCGATGACGCGGGGCCGCCGGCTGATGCCGCCGACGACCAGCAGGAGGGAGGCCAGGGTGGGCGGGGCGATCGCGAAGCCGCTGCCGTCGGCGAACATGCCCTACCGCGGTGACCTGGACGGTGCCGGTGGCCTGGTGGGCGCGGCGTGAGCGCCTCATGGCCGGCGTACATCAACGGATAGACACCGGGGACTCGCCCCAGCGTGGGGCCGAGGTTGCGTGAGCAGGCGACCGGTCGTGGTGGTGTCGGCGTGGCTCTTCACGCCGCGCAGCTCGCTGCTGATGTCGGCGACGCTGCGGATGTCGGCGTCGCGGACGACGTGGACCAGTCCGAACGGCCCTTGGTCGGTGCGGTACCTCGACCAGGGTCTGCACGTCGACATACCGATGCTGGACGAGTCGGCCCCGCCAGTCCCGGTACGCATGGACCTCCGGGTGGGAGGCGGCCGCCCGCCCGATCGAGGCGACGACGAACGCGGTGAAGGACAGGGGTGGCTCGTGTTCGGTGAGGAGGCGCCGTGCGGTGGTCACGTCGACGTCGAACAGGCCGTGCATCGGCATGGATCGGCGCCCGGCGCGCACCGCTGCGGTCACCAGCCGCCGGCTGGACGGGAACGGTCGGACGACGACTTCTCGCTCGCGCACCGGCTCAGACATCGACCGGCGATTTCCGCTGGGCCACAGGGGACACGGCGCCACTGTCGCCGATGAGAACGGCCAGCACTTCCCCGACCGTCGTCGACCGAACTGCCGGTCCGGGTAGGGGCAGGTGCCCCTGCACCTCGTAGCGGTTACGGCGACCGTCCTTCTCCTTCACCACGTACCCGCCCTTCGTCAGGTCGTTGACGATGCCGTAGGCGGTGCGTTCGGTGATGCCCAGGGCGGCGGCGATGTCGATCAGTCGCGCCCCCGGGTCATGGGCGATGCAGAGCAGCGCCTGGGCGTGGTTGGTCAGGAAGCTCCACTCCGCCATGCGGGCCAAGGTACACCAGCAATTCTAGATATCAGTTGCTAGTTATGAATGTCGTGAGTAGGGTCGAGGGTCGAACGACGCGAGAGGCTCGGCGGTCACCGACCGCCGTGCTGCGGGACCGTTGACCAGCTCAACGCGGCAACGTCGGCCGCCCTGGACCTGAGCCGCCTCGCTGAGCGTTCGATATCGAAGGACGTGCCGTCATGGCCGAATCCACCACCGTGCCAACGGTTCCCGCGCAGGCGGACCTCCCGACGTCCTCCGTGGTTGCGCTGAGCACCATGAGCACTCTCGCCACGCGGCCCCGGTGACCGGAGGGCGCTCGCCACCGGGCGCGCGCGGCCGGCAGCGGCCAAGGTGCCGTGGGCGGCTCGACGGGTGCGCGACGACTGGGCCCACCTGTCCGCTGCGACCGTGGACCCGGTGCCGTTCGACACCGCGATGGTCGCCGAGCTGCCGGAGCCGGCCCGCCGATACCTGACCCACAGCATCTCGCCAGGGACACCTCTCTGGGGATCGGTGCAGGTGTCGATGCGGGGCACGATCAAGATCGGGGCGTGGCGCTCGTTCACGGCCACGCAGGTGCTGGCCCAACCCGGTGGGTACATCTGGGCGGCCAATGCCCGGCTGTTCGGCATGCCCGTCATCGGGTACGACCGGCTGGCCGGCGGCACCGGACAGATGCGGTGGCGGTTGCTCGACCTCGTTCCCGTCGTGACCGCCAGCGGACCGGACGTGACCCGCAGCGCCGCCGGTCGGCTCGCGTCCGAGATCGCGCTGCTACCAACCGCATTCCGAAGCGCAGTGTGGACCGCCGCAGGGCCGGACACCGCGGTCGCCACCTGGGGCGACGGCGTCGAGGAACAGCGTGTCGAGCTGCTGCTCGGCCCACAGGGGCAGCTGTGCGACCTGCGCATCCAACGGTGGGGTAATCCCGACGGCGAACCCTTCGCCCGTTACCCGTTCGGGGTCACCGTGCGACAGGAGCGCACCGACGGCGGCGTCACCGTGCCTGCGGTGCTCAGCGCCGGCTGGTGGCGCGGAACCCACCGTCAAGCGGCCGGCGAGTTCTTTCGTGCCCACATCACCGGAGCTGCTTTTCGATGACCAGCCGAAGCCGAGATCCGATCAGCAACGCCGGCCAACTGCTCCGTCCACGGGATGTGCCGGTGGTCGCCTCAGCGGCCGCCAGATGACTCCGCGATCACGGACTCGTAGAGCCCGACCGTATGCCGCGCGGTAGCCGCCCACGAGAACTGCTGCTTCACCTGCGCCAGGGCGTTGGCCGAGCGCGCCGCCCGCTGGACCGGACCCGTCGACGATGACGTCGCCTCTACGAGGGCGGTGGTGAGCGCCTCGGCGTCGTCCGGTGGCACCAGCCAGCCGTTCGGTGCGTCCGCGACGGTGTTGACGAACGACAAAGGACCTCCCGACGCCGCCGCAATGACGGGCAGACCGCAGGCCATGGCTTCGACGAACACTTGCCCGAACGCCTCGCCCACCGAGGGCGAGACGAAGACGTCCGCGCAGCCGAGACCCGCCGGTAGATCCTCATGGCCGCGCCACCCGGTGAAGAAGACACCGTCGATGCCCTCGTCGCGTACGACGGTCACCGGATGCTCACCTTCCCACTCGCCGGGAAAGCCGCCGCAGACCAGCAGCGGCGCGCGCAGGCCGAAGTCGCGTCGTGCCCGGTTGTACGCCCGCAACAGCAACGGCAGCCGTTTCGGACGGGTGAACCGGCCGACGAAGATCAGCACCGGCAGGTCCGGGTCACCGAAGGCGGCCAGATCACCGTCGCGGTAGCCCACCGACCCGACCACACCGGACTCGTCCCACCCCCGCGGCTGCGTCACGAGCCAGGAGCGAAGCAGCTCCACCCGTTCGACAGGGGTCCGCCGGACCGGCCGGAACCGCTCCTGGTCGACGCCCGGCGGCTCGACGACCACCCGATGTTCGGCGACGCCGAGCACGGCCATCGCCCTGGCGGCGTCCGTCGGGGAGTTCACCACCAGACGGTCGGCGTGGTGCGCCCATCCCCGCAGCCGCGCCGTCCACGCCGCAGCATGCGTCCAGCCGGGCGGCTCGGCACCAGGGCCACCTCCCTCGATGGCCTCGAGCATCCCGAGCTCGGTGCCGTGCAGGGAGACGACGACGGGCAGCTCGGGCCTGAGCCGCTGGACCGCCTCGTTGACCGGGGTGAGGTGGTGCAGGTGGGCCAGCCCCGCCTCCGCCAGGCCCGCGCCCTGCAGCGCGGAGGACCACGCGGACACCTGACGCTCGAAGTCCGCGTCATCGACGCTCGCGAAGATGCGGTCGGGCGCGCCCTGGCGATCCTCGAACGACGGATGCAGCGGCACCTCGGCCCTGAACGGGTCGCCGCCGGCGCGCCAGACCTCCATGGCGTCCGTGTAGTCCACCACCGTCACCGGCAGCGGCGAGAAGAACTCCGGTGCGTAGCCCAGGTCGCCGGGGGCCCCGACCGAGCCGGCCACCAGGGACAGCCGCCACCCCGCGGCGACGACTTCGGGCGCCAGATAGCGGACCACCTGGGCTGAGCCGCCTCTCGGCCAGAACTGCAGCGCCATCACGACGGTGCGATTGGCAGCCGACATGATGCCGATGATCGCAGCCCCGCCGCCCGCCCAGCCGGCAGCGGTCCGCGATCGCGGTGGTACGCCCAGTGCCGGCGCCGCTTCAGTCGCTCTTCGGGGACGGGAGCTCGCCGCGACGCCGGTGCGAGAAAATCACCCGCAGCGCCTGTGGGAGGTCACCTCTACGGTGGTCCGATGGCATCGGTACGACAGTTCCAGGTCACCTTCGACTGCGCGGATCCGGAGCGGGTGGCGCGCTTCTGGTGCGAGGTCCTCGGCTACGTCGTGCCGCCACCGCCGGAGGGGTTCGCCGACTGGGGCGAGTTCGACCGCTCGATGCCGCCGGAGCAGCAGGGTTCGGCGTTCGCCTGCGTCGACCCCGACGGCGTCGGGCCGCGCCTGTTCTTCCAGCGCGTCCCGGAGGGCAAGGTCGTCAAGAACCGGGTGCACCTCGACGTCCGTGTCGGCACCGGCCTCGTCGGTGCGGAGCGCCTCGCGGCGCTCGAGGCCGAGTGCGCGCGGCTGATCCCGCTCGGGGCCACGCGCTACCAGCTGCTGGTCGCCGACGGCGTCAACGAGTCGTGCCTCGTCATGCAGGACGTCGAGGGCAACGAGTTCTGCCTCGACTGAGCCGTCCAGCGACGCGGCGTCGCGGCACGGAGCCGCGGCGCCTGTGCCACGGTGAGCGCGTGAACAGTCGAGCCCTGAGGTTCGGGTCGGTGGCGTCGTCCTACGAGCGGTTCCGACCCGGCTACCCGAACCGGCTGGTCGACGACGTGCTGGCGTACGCGGACCGACCGGTCCGTACCGCCCTCGAGATCGGCGCCGGCACCGGCAAGGCCACTCGAGCCTTCGCCGCGCGGGGGATCGCCGTCACCGCCACCGACCCCGACCCGGCCATGCTGGCGGAGCTGCGCACCCGCGTACCGCAGGCCGTCGTCCTGGTCGAGGCCTCGCTGGAGCAGCTGTCCCTCGCGCAGGCCTACGACCTGTTCTTCGCCGCCTCGGCCCTGCACTGGACCGACCCCGTCGGGCGGTGGTCCCGCATCGCGACGCTCATCACTCCGGGCGGGGTGTTCGCCTCCTTCGGCAGCCAGCTCCGGCTCGACGAGCCGGACGTCGGCGAGGCGGTCGGTGAGGTGCTGGCCGCCTACGGCCTCGACGACAACGTGCCCTCCCCCGACGGCACGCCGGCCGACGAGCCCGGTCCAGTGGCCCGGGACCGAGCTCCTGGCCGCGCCGGAGTTCACCGACGTGCGGCAGCGCACCCTCGAACGCCGCCTGTCGATGTCCGCCGGTGACTACGTCGGCCACCTGTCCACCGTCTCGGCCTACCTCGTGCTGCCCGAGGACCTGCGGGCGGAGGTCCTCGACCGGATCGCCGCGGTCCTGCCCGAGCGGGTGTCGGTCAACGCCGACCTCGTCCTCCATCTCGCCCGGCGCAGCCGACGGACCTGAGCACGCGCTCCTGGGTCACTCGACGGTGGTCACCAGCGTGACGGGGATGTTGCCCCGGGTCGCGTTCGAGTACGGGCAGATCTGGTGTGCGGCCTCGACGAGCTTCTCCGCGGTGTCCTGGTCCACGCCGCCCAGCTCGACGTTGAGGGTCACCTCGAGACCGAACCCTCCCGAGCCGTTGGGCCCGATCCCCACCTCGGCGGTCACCGACGAGTCGGCGATCGGCGCGGAGGCCTTGCTGGCCACCCGCTTGAGGGCGCTGTGGAAGCAGGCGGCGTAGCCGGCGGCGAACAGCTGCTCCGGGTTGGCGCCCTCCCCGGAGCCACCCATCGCCGTCGGGACGGCGAGATCGAGGTCGACCCGTCCGTCGGACGAGCGGGTATGCCCGTTGCGGCCTTCACCGGTAGCAGTGGCAACGGCGGTGTAGATGACGGTCATTCGCCCTCCGAGAGTCGTGGGTGCAGCGGGGTGACGCTGATGGGCCGATCATGCCCTGCCGCTCGTCGAGGAGGACCATGGACCCCGGCCAGGTCCGTCGCCAGCGAGGAGAGCCAGTATCGTGGACGAGAACGCCAGCCCCTACGTCGCCGTCACCTACGACCACCACGACCACGTCGCCGGGCCGTTCTTCCACGGCACCAAGGCGGAGGTGGAGGTCGGCACCGAGCTCGTGGCGGGACACGGCTCGAACTACCAGGACGGGCGGGTGTCGAACAACATCTACTTCAGCGCCCTGGTCGAGACCGCCGCCTGGGGCGCCGAGCTGGCGACCGCGCTGGCCGGCAGCGAGGACCGCGGACACATCTACGTCGTCGAACCGCTGGGGCCGTTCGAGGACGACCCGAACGTGACCAACAAGCGGTTCCCCGGGAACGTCACGCAGTCCTACCGCACGCACCACCCACTGCGCGTCGTCGCCGAGCTCGATGACTGGGAGGGTCACCCGCCGGAGGTGGTCAAGGGGATGCTGGACAACCTCGCCCTGCTCCGGGCGCAGGGTCTCGACGTCATCGAGGACTAAAGCACCCGGAACCGGCGCAGCCGTCAGGAGGACGGCCGGCGCCGACGGCGTGGACGGTGTCGTGGACCAGCAGGAACGCGCCCTGGACGACGATGGCGACCCCCGCTCCGGCGACGCGGGCCCGGTGGTCGCGGCCCAGCACCGCCCCCAGGGCGACGTAGCCGACGTCCGCCGCCGCGTTGACCCACAGGACCCGGCGCAGCGTGGTGCGCTCGCGCTCCTGCGCCGGCGCCGCATACGGGTCGGGCAGCCGCCGCATCCGGCGATCCTGGAGGCGCAGGCCGACGACGGCGATACCGAGGTCGACGGCGCCCCACCCCGCGGTCTGCTGCCCGAACGAGCGGCGCCAGGGGTCAGGGGACGCCGCCAGCACCAGGCCGGCCGCCGTGCTGGCCAGCCCCCACGCCACCGTCGTCCGGGCCAGGGTGCGTTCGCGCTGCCAGATGTCCACGGGACGATCTCAACACACGGTGGGGCTGCCCGGCGTCGACGCGCCTCCACCCTTGTGGGGAGCATTGTCGGCGTCAGAGCACCGACTTCGCTCCCCGGAAGGTCGCGTCGAGGCGTACGCGTTCGACGGCGGCGGCGATGACCGTCGGATGGGTGAGGGGGACCATGTGCCCCGCACCCTCGACGTCCGCGAGCCGGCCACCGCTCACGTCGCGCAGCGACGAACACCACGGCAGCGAGGCGATGCGGTCGTGGTGCCCGCGAATGATCTCCACCGGGAGCGAGAGATCGGCCAGCCCGACGTCCGTGCGGTAGGACCGGATCGCGTCCATGCCGCGCAGCATGCCGGCCACGCCGGTGCGACGGTACTGCGGCGTGAGCACGGGGACCTCGCGGGCCCGCTCGAAACGGGCCGCGCGCAGCCACTGGCTGAGCATCCGCGGCCAGGTGTCGGCCTCCGGGTCGGTGACCGGACCGATGAGCACCAGTCCGACCACGCGGGAGGAGAGGGCCGCCGCCTCCACCACGACGGGCAGCTGGCGGAGCGGCCGACGAGGAGCACCGGACCGTCGCGGCAGACGGCTCAGCAGCCGCTCCGCCTGCCGTTCGACCGCAGGTCAGGTCCGGGGAGCGGGCTGACCCATCGACGGGAGCAGCGCCACGGTGTGGGCGCCGGCAGGTCCGTCCGTACGCCGGCCCAGGAGCGGCGTCGAGGCCCAACCCGGGCACGAAGACCACTGTCGAGGACGGAGGTCGGGGTCGAGCTGGCCAGCAGACAGGGTGCGCTCCGGGGGCAACGGCCGAAAGGCCGGACAGGGCGTACAGGAAGGACGCCGTTCCCCCGAACTGGTGTCCCCTACCCCCGACGGCTCCGCGGCAACCGCAGACCGGGGCCGCACGCTCAGCGGCGGTCCTGCGGGCTCCAGTCCACGGCGTCCTGCGGCCCCACCGGCGACGGGACGGTGGACGAGGAGCGGGCTTCGGCCTCGGTGAGCTCCAGCTCGAGGCCGCACACCGGGCAGGTGTCGTAGTAGCGCCGGGCACCCACCCGGAACAGCGGGATGAAGAACAGCGAGAACTTGCGCGACGCTTCGAGCACCTCGTGCTGGGCGTGGTTCCCACACCGGCGACACGTCCGGGTGGGTGTGGCCAGCACGCGAAACGCGTTGTGGATTCCGAAGATCAGCAGCACCCCGGTTCAGTGCCCGTTGGCGAACCCCGGCAAACCCAAGGGGTCCGGCAGGCACCGGAGGCACGAGCACGGGAGCACGCGGTCAGAACGCCGTGTAGCCGCCGTCGGCGACGAGGACGGAGCCGGTCACGAAGCTGGAGGCGTCGCTGGCCAGGAACAGCACGGCGGGCGCGAGCTCCTCGACCGTGCCGTAGCGCTCCATGGGCGCGTCCTCGATCCAGTGCCGCCGGAACCGGGGCTCGTCGACCGGGGACATGTCGGTCTTGATGTAGCCGGGGGCCAGGGCGTTGACGCGGACTCCGTAGGGCCCCCACTCGGCGGCCAGGCTGCGGGTCAGGTGGTGCACCGCGGCCTTCGAGGCGTTGTAGGCCGGCTGCCACTGGGGGCGGTTGACGATGAGGCCCGAGATCGAGCCGATGTTGACGATCACGCCCGAGCGCTGCGCGACGAAGTGGCGTCCGAAGGTGCGCGCGCACCGCCACACGGCGTCGAGGTTGACGTCCATGATCTGGCGCCACTCCTCGTCGGTGACGTCGAGGGCCGGCTTGTGGATGCAGGCGCCGGCGTTGTTGACGAGGATGTCGACGCGTCCGAACCGGTCCAGCGTCGCCTGGAGCATGCCGGCGACGTCGTCGGGCTGGGTGACGTCCGCCGCGACGAAGTCGACGGTCGCCCCCGCGTCGGTCATGGCGTCGCGGGCGGCCTCGCCCCGGTCGGCGTCCCGGGCGACGAGCATGACGCTGGCCCCGGCGTCGGCGAGCGTCGCGGCGAAACCCGCACCGAGCCCCCGGGTCCCCCCGGTGACGACGGCGACGCGGCCGGTCAGGTCGAAGCGGTCGAGAGAGCTCACGTCACCCAGCACGAGGCTCAGCATGCACCACGGCGGGCGCCCAGGGGTCGGACGCAGAACGGGGCTGCTGACCGCCGCCTGTCAAGACCGTGGCAAGAGCCTGGGAGATCCGGGATCGCCGATTTCCGGTCATAACGTGGCGGACGCCGACGGCGAGGGCTCACCCGCCAGGCCGGAGGCCACTCCCTCGGGGGTGCAGTGAAGGTCCCACATCTCTCAGATCGAAGGACGGTTATGCCCATAGTGCAATCCCGCCGTGCCCTGGTGCTCGTCACCTCGGCCGCCGTCGCGGCCGGTATCGGCCTCGGCGTCGCTCCCGCCGCACAGGCGGCGAACGGCAAAGTCACCATCGACAACACCCTGCCTCGATGGCTCGGCCACGCCTCGAAGAACGCGGTGACCCCGTTCGCGGCGACCACGCAGACGGTCCGCGTCTACCTCACGCCGAACGGGGGCAACGACGCCCTCAAGGCGGCCGTCGCCGCGGTCTCCGACCCGTCGTCGGCGCAGTACCGGCAGTTCCTCACCACGGCGCAGTACGCGGCGAAGTACGCCCCGACCCAGCAGCAGGTCGACCAGGTCAGCGGCTTCCTCACCGGCGCCGGCCTCAAGGTCGGCAGCGTCGAGGCGCACCACCGCTACGTCGAGGCCAGCGGCACGACCAGCCAGCTCGGCGCCGCGTTCGGCGTCCAGCTCGGCACCTTCACCCACGACGGCCAGACGGTGACCGCCCCGAGCTCGGCCGCCAGCGTGCCCGACCAGCATCGCCGGGAACGTCCTCACCGTCACCGGGCTCGACACCACCGCCTACACCAAGACGGCGAACCGCGTCACGCCCGGCGACCAGAAGGCCGCCGCACCCGCGAACAACCCCAACGTGACGCCGCCGACCGGCTTCGTCAACGCCCGCCCGTGCTCCATCTACTACGGACAGGTCGCGGCGCAGTACCAGGCCGACTACAAGACGCCCCTCCCGCAGTTCCAGGGACAGACGCTGTCGTATGCGCCGTGCGGCTACACCGGGCCACAGTTCCGGTCCGCCTACGAGAACAACTCGAGCCTCACCGGCGCGGGCGCCACGATCGCCATCACCGACGCGTACGCCTGGCAGAAGATCGAGAAGGACGCCAACCAGTACGCCGTGAACCACGGTGACGGCGCCTACCGGCCGGGCCAGCTGACCCAGAACCTGCCGACTCCTACAACCGTCGGGCCCAGTGCGACCCCAGCGGCTGGTCCGGTGAGGAGACCCTCGACGTCGAGGCGGCCCACGCCATGGCGCCGGGCGCCAACATCCGCTACTACGCCTCGTCCAGCTGCTTCGACGACGACTTCCTCGCCACGCTCGGCCGGGTCGTCGACGAGAACGTCGCCCAGGTGGTCACCAACTCGTGGAGCGACCTCGAGCAGAACGAGTCCGCCGCCAACGTCGCCGCGTACGAGCAGGTCTTCCTGCAGGGTGCGCTGCAGGGCCAGAGCTTCCTCTTCAGCTCCGGTGACAACGGCGACGAGCTCGCCAACACCGGGATCAAGCAGGTCGACTACCCGGCCTCCGACCCCTACGTCACCGCCGCGGGCGGCACGTCCACCGGCATCAACGGCAACGGCAAGATCTCGATGCAGACCGGCTGGGGCACCCAGAAGTACAGCCTCTCCGCGAACGGCAAGTCGTGGACCTCGGCCGGCTACCTCTACGGCGCCGGCGGCGGCTACTCCGCGCTGTTCAACCGGCCGTCCTACCAGAACGGCACCGTCAGCAACGCCGCGCGCGGCGTGCCCGACGTGTCGATGGACGCCGACCCCAGCACCGGCATGCTCATCGGTCAGACCCAGACGTTCCCGGACGGTGTCCACTACGGCGAGTACCGCATCGGCGGGACCAGCCTGGCGTCGCCGCTGCTCGCCGGGTTCGCCGCGCTGCGGCATCCAGAAGAACGGTGCCGGGTTCGGTCTGCTGAACCCGCTGCTGTACTCGGCGCCGGCCGGCTCGATCACGGACGTCCGCGGCACCAAGGACCTCGGCGTCGTCCGGGTCGACTACGCCAACGGGTTCGACTCGTCGGCCGGGCTGCTGTACTCGGTCCGCACCTTCAACCAGGACAGCTCGCTGTCGACGACGAAGGGCTGGGACCCGGTCACCGGGCTCGGTGTGCCGAACCCGGCGCTGCTGGACGCCATCCCCGCCGGCGGCTGACGCCGCCCTGACCGACGAGAAGGGGCGCCTGCCGACCGGCAGGCGCCCCTCCCGTCGTGCTCAGAGGCCGTCAGGTGTGGCGGGCTCAGAACCCGCCGAAGTCGCCGCCACCGAAGTCGCCGCCTCCGAAGTCGCCACCACCGGAGTCGCCGCCACCCGCGTCGTAGCCACCGGCGTCGGCCGCACCCGGCGTCGCCGCCACCGGCGTCACCGCCGCCGGCGTCCCCGCCGGCGTCCACCCCGGCGTCACCGGCCGCGTCGCCGGACCCGTCGCCGCCCGCCGCGAAGTCCTGCTGCTCCGGCGAGCCCTCGAAGCCGCCGAGCATGGCGTCGGCGACGGCGGTACCGATGACCACGCCGGCGATGGTGCCGAGCAGCGAGCCGCCGAGCGCGCCCATCATCCCGCCGCCCATGCCGCCACCCATGCCGCCGGCCATCCCGCCCCGGCCGCCGAAGGTGCGCTGCAGGTAGCCGGGCTGCTGCATCTCGGCGCGGGTCGCGGCCCGGGCCATCTGCCGCGGGTCGTCCGACTGCGGCCGCTCGGAGGCCGGGCAGGGTCTGGGTCATCTCCTGGAGCACCTGCTGGCGCTGCGAGGGGCTCAGCTGGGAGAACGCCTGCGCGTGCGCCTCCTCGATCTGCTCCGGGGGCGCGGTGCGCAGCAGGTAGCGGTAGCGGGCGATCGCCGCCCGGTCCTGGGCGGTGGCGCCCGTGGTCGAGTCCTGCGGACCGGTGGCCGGCGCATACCCCTGCTGCTGCCCGTAGCCCTGCTGGTAGTCCTGCTGGCCGTAGCCCTGCTGGTACTGCTGCCGCGGGCTCCCGGCCGAGCAGCTTGTCGAGGAATCCCATGTCCACTCCTTCTGGGCCGATGAGTCGAGGTCGAACGGTCCAAGGTCACGATCGGCGCGGTCGCGGCCTCATCTCACCAACGACCTGGGACCCGATCGGTTCCCCGGCAACGTGCAGAGAACCTCCCAGACTCGACCTCGGAGCGCCAGCCTCCGCGAGCGAGGGCCGGACCGATGTTGCCGATGTTCGGACGCGGACGCTCGCGAACGGGCGATCGCTCGACGACCGCTAGGACGCGTAGCGCCCGCGACGGCGGTGTCGAGCTCGCCGGAGGGCCAGCGGGCGGCGAGCAGGACCGTCGCGCCCAGGCAGACCACGGCGCACATCGTCACCGCCGATGCGGGGTTGGTCAGCTCGGAGAGCCAGCCGGCGACGAGGTAGGAGCCACCGGCCGCGGTGACCGAGAGGGCCCCGCCGAGCCCGAAGACCGCGCCGCGGCGGTCCTCCGGCGTCACGAGGGAGAAGGTCGACTGCAGCGGCAGCATGAACGCCTGGAGCGTCCCGGCCACGAACCAGAGCAGCGCCGTGACGACGATCGGCGGCCGGAACGCCGTGAGCAGCAGCGGAACCGGCATGGCGAGCGCCATCGCCGATGATCCGGCCGTTGGAGACGTGGGGTTCCCAGCGGCTCACGACGACGCACGCCGACCGCCGCGCCCGCGATGGGGCAGGCCATCAGCAGCCCGCCGTAGCCGGGGCTGCCGGCATACGGCAGCGCGACCGCCTCGGGGGCCGAGATGCCCAGGGCCGCGACCAGGCTGAGCGCCAGCAGCCGCCGCAGGACGCGGTGGCGCGCCACGAGGTCGGCGGCGGTCCCGAGGTCGGCGAAGAAGCCCGGACAGCCCGGGCCGCGGCGCTCCCGGACCGGGCTGGGCCGAGACGACCAGGGCGACGACGACCGCCGAGAGGACGAAGGTCGCGAAGTCCAGCGCCAGCCCGCGGGTCGGCCCCGAGCGGCGAGGACGATGATCCCGCCGAGAGCGAAGCCGAGCGCCTGGTTGGCCTGCTCCGCGAGCGCGGACAGGCCCATGGCGCGCAGGAACACCCGCCGGTCGGCGAACAGGTCGGTCATGAGGACCAGCTGCGCGGCGGAGGCCGGTCCGCCGAGCGTCTCGAGCACGAACAGAGCGACGAGCAGCGTCGGCGACCGGCGCCTCGACCGACGACGGCCCAGATCAGCACGCAGCACCATGACGGCCCGGCTGACGTGGGAGGCGATGAGGACGTACTTGTACGGGATGCGGTCGGCGAATGGTCCGAGCACGCTGCGCCCGAAGATCGACGGGACGAGGCTGACGGCGAGGGTCGTCGCGGTCGCGAGGGGTGACTGGGTGCGGTCGTAGACCACGGCGGCGACGGTCAGCCGGGCGATGTAGTCGCCCCAGGTCGACAGGCTGGCGGCGATGAACAGCGCGAGATACCCACGGACCGCGAACACCTGGGAGAGCGGCGGCATGGACGTCTGATTTGTCCCGTGCCCCGACACCCGGCCGACGGTACAGGTCACGGTGCGCGGCGGGCTACTCCTGCCGACTCCTGGCTCAAGCCTGGCGGCTCTGGTAGAAGTTCTGGTCGGTCGCGGCCCGGCTGCGGCGGGCGACGCGCAGGTAGTCCTCCTCGAGCGTCGACTGCGCTCCGGGTGGCCGGCCGATGATCCGGCCGATGCCGTCGGCGTCGCGCATGTCGGCCGGGACCGACTCGACCGGCCGTCCGCGCCAGAGCACCGAGGCGTTGCGCAGCGACGCGGCGAGGGTCCAGCCGGCGCGCAGGCTCCGGGCGTCGGACGCCGACAGGTAGCCCGGCGGCCTCGGCGGCGTCGAGCCCGGCCATCGTGCTCGTCGTGCGCAGCGCCGGGTCGGCGGCCGCGTGCTGGAGCTGGACCAGCTGGACGGTCCACTCGACGTCGGTGAGGCCGCCGAGCCCGAGCTTGAGGTGCGTCCGCTTGTCGCCGCCGCGGGGCAGCCGCTCCGCCTCGACGCGGGCCTTCATCAGCCGGATGTCGCGGACCTGCGCGGCGGTGAGCCCGTCCGCGGGGTAGCGGACCGGCTCGATGACGTCCATGAACGCCTGGCCCAGGTCGGGGTCGCCCCCGACCGGCCGGGCCCGCAGCAGCGCCTGGAACTCCCAGGTGGCCGCCCACCGCTGGTAGTAGGTCGTGTACGCGGCGAGGCTGCGGACCAGCGGCCCGGCCTTGCCCTCCGGGCGCAGGTCGTTGTCGAGGGTGAGCTGCGGGTCGGGGCCGGCGGGCCCGAACAGCCGCCGCAACTCCTGGACCACCGGACGGCCCGGCGCTGGGCCTCGTCGTCGGCGACCTCACCGGTGGCCCGGTGCACGAAGATGACGTCGGCGTCCGACGCGTACCCCATCTCCCGGCCGCCGAGGCTGCCCATCCCGATGGCCGCCATGGCGGTGCCGAGCGGCGACCCGAGCTGCTCCTCGACCTTGCGCACGGCGATCTCGAGGACGACGTGGATGATCGCCGACGTGAGGTCGGACAGCGAGCGGCCGACCTCGGCGAGGTCGATCTCGTGCGGCGAGGTCGGCGATGGCGATCCGCAGCAGCTCGTGCCGCCGCAGCTGCATCACCGGCGGCCGTCGCCGCGTCGGCGTCGGCCCGTCGCCCCGCGGCGCTGCCCAGCGTGAGCAGCAGCTGCTCCTGGGCGCGCGGGGTGAGGCCGCCGGGCTCCCCGAGGATCGCGACGGACTCCGGCGAGCGCACCAGGAGGTCCGCCGCATACCGGCTGCGGCCGAGCGTCCGGGCGAGCCGCTCCGCCGACGAGCCCTCGTCGCGCAGCATCTTGAGGTACCAGTGGATGGTGCCGAGCTCCTCGCTGACCCGGCGGAAGGCGAGCAGCCCGGCGTCCGGGTCGGCCTCGTCGGCGAACCAGCCGAGCATCACCGGCAGCAGCGTCCGCTGGATCGCGGCCCGGCGGGTGACGCCCGCGGTGAGCGACTCGAGGTGCCGCATCGCGCCGGCCGGGTCGCGGAAGCCCAACGCCGCCAGGCGGGCTCGGGCCGCCTCGGGCGTCAGCGAGGTGTCGGCCGAGGTGAGCTTGGCGGCGGCGTTGAGCAGCGGCCGGTAGAAGAGCCGCTCGTGGATGCGGCGCACCTCGCGCGACCGTGACGCCGCGCAGCTCGACGACCTCCTTGGCCGGGTTGACCCGCAGCCCGATGGCCCGGCCGAGGCGCCGCAGGTCGGTCTCGCTCGTGGGCATGAGGTGCGTGCGGCGCAGGCGGTAGAGCTGGATCCGGTGCTCGAGGGTGCGCAGCAGCCGGTACGCCTCGCCCAGGGTCGAGCGCGTCCTCGCGGCCGACGTAGCCGCCCTTCGCGAGCGCCGACAGGCCCTCCAGCGTCGTCGCGGACCGCAGCGACGGGTCGCCCCGGCCGTGGACGAGCTGGAGCAGCTGGACGGCGAACTCGACGTCGCGCAGGCCGCCCCGGCCGAGCTTGAGCTGGCGGTCGGCCTCGGCGACAGGGACGTGCTGCTCGACGCGGCGGCGCATGGCCTGCACGTCCTCGACGAAGTGGTCCCGTCCGGCGGCGTCCCAGACCAGCGGCTGAGATCGCCTCCTTGTAGGCCTTGCCGACCTCCAGGTCGCCGGCCGACACCCACGCCTTGAGCAGGGCCTGGAACTCCCAGGTCTTCGCCCAGCGCTCGTAGTAGGTCCGGTGGCTGGCGATGGTCCGGACCAGCGGTCCGGCCCGGCCCTCGGGCCGCAGCGCGGCGTCGACCGGCCAGAGCGTGCCCTCGCCGGTGTTGGCCGAGCAGGCCCGCATCATGCCGGTCGCGAGGGCGGTGGCGACGGCGAGCGCGCGCTCCTCGTCGACGCCCTCGGCGGGTTCGGCGACGAAGATGACGTCGACGTCGGAGACGTAGTTCAGCTCGCCGCCGCCGGTCTTGCCCATCCCGATCACCGCGAGCCGGGCGTCGGCGGCGCCCGCGCCGTACTCCTCGCGGGCGATGGCCAGGCCGGCCTCCAGCGCCGCCTCGGCCAGCCAGGCCAGCTGCTCCGCGGCCGTCGGGAGGTAGCCCACGGGGTCGGGCGGCGGTGAGGTCGAGGGCGGCGATGGCCAGCAGCTCGCGCCGGTAGGCGATCCGCAGGGCGTCGTAGGCGCTCCGGTCCCCCCGTCTGGTCCGGCCCGACCGCCGCCACCAGGCTCTCCCGCAGGCCCGCGGCGGTGGGCCGGGTCGCCTCGGCGACGCAGCGCCAGTGCTCGGGATGGCCGACGAGGTGGTCGACGAGCGCGATCGACCCGCCCAGGACGGCGACGAGCCGGTCGCGAGCCGGGCCGGGGCGGCGCAGCGCGACGAGCAGTGCGGCGCTCTCCTTGTCCTCGCCGTCCCGGTCGGCGCCGGGGCGGCGGCCGTCCGAGCCGGTCGTGGTCCTCGCGCGCATGCCGCGGTCGCGCAGGGACTCGATCAGGCGGACCAGCCCGAGCAGCGCCTGGTCCGGGTCGGCGGCCGCACTCAGCGCGTCGGGAAGGCCGTCGTGGAAGACGTCGTCGAGCGGGTCGGCGAAGCCGGTGAGCGCCCGGTCCTGCAGCAGGGCCTCGGCCCGACCGGGGTCCGCGAAGCCGAGCCGGGCGAGCCGCCCGCCGGGCGTGGTGGCCCGCGCCGTCACCGGACCGCCACCGCTAGAGACGCGGCAGGTAGCGGTCGAGCTCGAACTGGGTCACCTGGCTACGGTAGTCCTCCCACTCGGCCCGCTTGTTGCGCAGGAAGAAGTCGAAGACGTGCTCGCCGAGGGTCTCGGCGACCAGCTCGCTGCGCTCCATGACCTCGAGCGCGCGACCGAGCGAGAGTCGGCAGCGGCTCGATGCCCATGGCCCGCCGCTCGGAGTCGGTGAGGTTCCAGACGTCGTCCTCGGTCTCCGGCGGGACCTCGTACCCCTCCTCGATGCCCTTGAGCCCGGCGTTGAGGATCACGGCGAACGCCAGGTAGGGGTTGCACGCCGCGTCGAGCGAGCGCATCTCGACCCGGGTCGACTGGCCCTTGCTCGGCTTGTACATGGGGATCCGGATCAGCGCCGAGCGGTTGTTGTGGCCCCAGGTGATGTACTCCGGCGCCTCTCCGCCGCCCCAGAGCCGCTTGTAGGAGTTGACCCACTGGTTGGTCACCGCGGTGATCTCGGCGCCGTGCCGGAGCAGCCCGGCGATGAACTGCCGGCCGGTCTTGCTCAGCTGGTAGGGCGCGCCCGCCTCGTGGAACGCGTTGGTGTCGCCCTCGAACAGGCTGAGGTGGGTGTGCATCCCGGAGCCGGGGTACTCGGCGAACGGCTTCGGCATGAACGTCGCGTAGATGCCCTGCTCGAGCGCGACCTCCTTGACGACGGTCTTGAAGGTCATGATGTTGTCCGCGGTGGTGAGCGCGTCCGCATACCGCAGGTCGATCTCGTTCTGGCCGGGCGCGCCCTCGTGGTGGCTGAACTCGACCGAGATGCCCATCGCCTCGAGCATGGTGATCGTCGCCCGGCGGAAGTCGTGGCTGTTGCCGTGCGGGCACGTGGTCGAAGTAGCCGGCGTCGTCGACCGGCTTCGGCCGGCGGCCCTTCTTCCAGCTCTGCTTGAGGAGGAAGAACTCGATCTCGGGGTGGGTGTAGAAGGTGAAGCCCAGCTCGCCGGCCCGCCAGAGCGCGCGGCGCAGCACCTGCCGCGGGTCGGCGAAGCTGGGCGAGCCGTCCGGCATCTGGAGGTCGCAGAACATCCGCGCGGTGCCGGGGCTCTCGCCGCGCCACGGCAGCACCTGGAACGTCGCCGGGTCCGGCTTGGCCAGCATGTCGGCCTCGAAGACCCGCGCGAAGCCCTCGATGGCCGAGCCGTCGAAGCCGATGCCCTCGGAGAAGGCCCCCTCGAGCTCGGCCGGGGCGACCGCGACCGACTTCAGGGTGCCGAGCACGTCGGTGAACCACAGCCGCACGAAGCGGATGTCGCGCTCCTCGATGGTCCGGAGCACGAACTCTTGCTGGCGATCCATGTGCCGATCCTGCCGCACGCAGGTTTCGTCGGCGTGACCAACCCGCAGGCTGGACGAACCGCTTCCGCCCGTGTGACGCTCGACCGATGACGGACCTGCCCACCTCGACGCTGCACGCCTACCTGGGCTACCCCGACGCCGCCGCCGCGATCGACTTCCTGCGGGGCGGCCTCGGCTTCGAGCTGGTCCGCCGCTGGCCGGAGGAGGGCGACACGGTCGCCCACGCCGAGCTGCGCCGCGGCGACGCCGCCATCACCCTGTTCACCGACGAGACACGGCTACGAGCGGCCGCCCCGCAAGGGCGACACCTGCGGCATCGGGCTCTACCTCGCGGTGCCCGACGAACGAGGACGTCGACGAGGGGTATGCGTCGGCGACCGCCGCCGGCGGCACCAGCGTGTGGGTTCCCGAGCAGAGCGAGTGGAACTACCGTTGTCGGGTCGTCGACCCGCAAGGCGTCGAGTGGACACTGGGCACCTACCGCCCGGGCGAGCCGGCGGCCTGGTGATGACGGAGGTGAGCCCGATGCCCGTACCGTCCGAGGTCGACGCCTTCATCGCGAAGGTGCAGCCGGAGCGGCGTCGCCGTGACGCGCAGACCCTGCTCGAGCTCTTCTCCCGGGTGACCGGGGAGTCGCCGGTGCTCTGGGGCTCGATCGTCGGGTTCGGCTCGTACCACTACACGTACGAGAGCGGCCGGGAAGGCGACACGGCGGCGGTGTCGTTCGCCCCCCGCAAGGCGGCCACCACCGTCTACCTGGTCGACGGGGTCGCCGCCCACCAGGACGAGCTGGCCCGGCTGGGCCCGCACACGACCGGCGTCGGCTGCCTCTACCTCAAGGACGCTCGACGCCGTGGACCTCGACGTGCTGGCAGAAGGTCGTCGGCGGCGCCTACCGGACGCTGACCGCAGGCGTCTACACCAAGCGCGCCCGCGACGGCGGCCGCTGACTCAGCGCCGGCTGGTCAGGTCCACCCAGGTCGAGGTGCCGTCCACCGGTGACACGCTGCGGACCCGGTCAGCGGGATGCAGCCGGTCGTCCCGCCGGTACCGGTCGAGCAGCCGTCGCTCGGCCTCGAGGTCACCGGCGTCGGCAGCGATGAGGAGCGCGGCCAGCTCGTCGATGTCGGCCGCGTCGTCGTCCTCGGAGCCCGGTCCCCCGCACATCCCCCAGTCGTCCCAGAGCAGCATCTCGTCGCCGAACCGGTGCGCGACCTCCTGGACCACGTAGTTGCGGATCATCCACGGCCCGCGGACGTGCGGGACCGACTCGTCGACGCCGTAGCGGTCGGCGTCGATCCGGCCGGCCCGGTGCGCCCGCCACACCTCGGCCGCCGTCTCGAAGCCGCTGCCCTCCCCCACGTCCGAGGTCCAGCGGGTCGGGGATCGCGCCGTACCCCTCGGCCACCTCGGGCTCGAACCGTCGCCAGCGGCCGTCCGCCCAGACCTCGGGGACGACGTGGTCGTGGTGCCAGCCGGGGACGAAGTAGCCGGCGAAGCCGACCCGGCTCCGGGCCGGGATCCCGTGCTGGCGCAGGACGGCGACGGCCAGCAGGGTGAAGTCGCGGCAGCACCCCTGGACGCGCGAGCGCGCGTCGCGCGGCGTCGTGAGGGGCACCGGATGTCGGGCCTGGTCGTGGTCGAGCATGGTGGCGACCCAGCGCGAGCCGATCTCGCCGACGGTCTCCGCGGGCAGCTCCTCGCCGGACGCCCGGTAGTGGATCAGGACGCTTCGGGTCACCTCGCTGACGCTGCCGAGGTCCGGGTCGACCGCGTCCAGCAGTGCCCCGTGCGGACCCGGGGTCGGAGAAGCGGGAGTGGGCCGCATGGTCGACGACCGACCGGACCGCGGCGCGTCACCGGAGCACCGCCTGGGCGCTGTTGTGGCCCGGTATGCCGCTCACGCCTCCGCCGCGGCGGGCGCCGGCTCCGCAGACGGTCACCTTCGGGTGCACGGTCTCCACGCCCCAGGTGCCCACCTCGTCGGGGCGCTCGGCCCAGGGCCAGCGCAGCGGTCGGTGGAAGATGTTGCCGCCCGGCAGGCCGAGGTCCCGCTCGAGGTCGAGCGGGGACCGCACCTCGACGCATACGCGCGCCGTCGGCGTCCCGGGCGAGCACGTCGGCGAGGGGCTCGTCGAGGACGTCGTCGAGGGCGCGGAGCGCGGCCTCAGCGCGGCGTCCCGGCGCGCCGGTATGCGCCTCGTCACCGCCCGCGAACAGCCGCGCCGGGGTGTGCAGGCCGAACAGCGTCAGCGTCTGCGCGTCCGAGCCCGCGAGGTCGCGGGCCGAGGATCGACCGGTCCGAGAGGGTGTGGCAGTAGACCTCGCACGAGAGCCGGTCGGGCAGCGCACCGGCGGTCGCCGACGCGTAGGCGTCCTGGAGGTCGGCCATCGACTCGCGCAGGTGCAGGGTGCCGGCGAACGCCGCCCGCGGGTCGACGGAGCGGTCCTTGAGGCGGGGCAGCCGCCGGAGCAGGAGGTTGACCTTGAGCTGGGCGCCCTCCGGCGGGGGGTCGTCACCGGCCACCGGCGCCGAGCCGGACGCCGCGAGCAGGTCGTCCAGCAGGGCCGGCGCCAGGCCGGCGTGGACGTGACCGCGGGCCCGGTGCTCGCGCCCGTCCGGGGCGCCACACGACCTCGCCGTCGCCGTCGACCGAGACGACGTCGGCGCCGGTCACGAGCTCGGCGCCGGCTCCGGCCGCCGCCCGGGCCAGCGCGTCGGTGACCGCGCCCATGCCGCCGACCGGGACGTCCCAGTCGCCGGTGCCCCCACCGATGAGGTGGTAGAGGAAGCAGACGTTCTGGGCCAGCGCCGGGTCGTCGAGGTCGGCGAAGGTCCCGATGAGCGCGTCGGTGGCGACGATGCCCGCGCACGGTGTCGTCGGTGAACGTCTCCCGCAGGAGCGCGCCGAGCGGCGCGGCCGGTGAGGGCCCGCCACAGCTCGTCGTCGTCGACGAGGTGACGCACGTCGTCGGCGGAGCGCAGGGGCTCGAGGACGGTGGGCCAGAGCCGCTCTGCGGCCCGGGCCATCCGGCCGTAGAACCGTTGCCAGGCAACGAAGTCCACGTCGCTGCCGAGCGCGCGCACGAATGACGCCCGGGTCGCCTCGGGGTCCGCGGCGTCGACGAGCAGTCCGCGGGTGGGGTCGTCCGGCAACGGGCGTGTACGACGAGTACCGGCGGCGGACCAGCCGGACGTCGAGCTCGAGGTCCTCGACGACCGGTCGCGGCAGCAGCGAGACGAGGTAGGAGTACCGGGACAGCCGCGCGTCGACGCCCGGGAACGGCGCGGCCGACACCGCCGCTCCGCCGACGTGGTCGAGACGCTCGAGGACCAGGACGCGCCGGCCGGCGCGGGCCAGGTAGGCGGCCGCCGTCAGCCCGTTGTGGCCGGCGCCGACGACGATGTCGTCGTAGACGGAGCGGTCGGCCACCGGCCGATCCTGCCACGCCGCCGGGGGCTGCGGCTCGTCGCCAACTACGCTCGAACCATGGCGCAGCTGCGACTCGCGATGGCCCAGGTCAACCCGGTCGTCGGCGACCTGCCCGGGAACGCGCGGATGATCCGGGACCGGGTGGCCGAGGCGGTCGCCGCCGGGGCGCACCTCGTCGCCTTCCCCGAGATGGTGCTCACCGCATACCCGGTCGAGGACCTCGCGCTGCGCGAGTCGTTCGTCGAGGCGAGCCGCCGCGCCGTCGTGCAGCTGGCCGCGCGACCTCGCCGCCGACGGCCACGGTGACGTGCCGGTCGTCGTCGGCTACCTCGACCGCGCCGACCACGGCGCCCTCGACGCCGACCCCGGGCGGACGCTGCCGCAGAACTGCGCGGCGGTCATCCACGACGGCCGCGTCGTGGGCCGCTACGCCAAGCACCACCTGCCGAACTACGGCGTCTTCGACGAGTACCGGATCTTCGCGCCCGGCGAGTCGCTCACCGTGATCCGGGTGCGCGGGGTCGACGTGGCCATCGCCATCTGCGAGGACCTCTGGCAGGAGGGCGGACCGGTCGCCCAGACCCGCGACGCCGGCGCCGAGCTCCTGCTCGTCATCAACGGCTCGCCCTACGAGCGGGAGAAGGACGACACCCGGCTCGAGCTGGTGCGCCGCCGGGCCGCCCAGGCCGGGTGCACGCTGGCCTACCTCAACATGGTCGGCGGGCAGGACGAGCTGGTCTTCGACGGCGACTCGATGGTCGTCGGCGCCGACGGGGTGGTCCTCGCCCGCGGCCCGCAGTTCGTCGAGTCGCTGGTCGTCGTCGACCTCGAGCTGGCCGCGTCGACGGTCGACGACCGGCACCTCCCGGCCGGCGTCGTCCACGTCGTCGTCTCGGCGGACGCGGTCGAGCCGTACGCGCCGGTGGACCCGCCCGATGTACGCCCGCCTCGACCCCGTCGAGGAGGTCTGGCGCGCGGTCGGGCTCGGCCTGCAGCGACTACGTGCGCAAGAACGGCTTCCGCAAGGTCCTGCTCGGGGTCTCCGGCGGGATCGACTCCACCGTCGTCGCGACGATCGCCGCCGACGTGCTGGGCGGCGAGAACGTCGTCGCCATCAGCAACCCCAGCAAGTACTCGTCGGAGGGCTCCAAGGACGACGCCGCCGAGCTGGCCAAGAACCTCGGCCTCGACTACCGCGTGGTGCCGATCCAGTCGATGGTCGACCCGTTCCTCACCGAGCTCGGGCTGACCGGCGTCGCCGAGGAGAACCTCCAGGCGCGGGTCCGCGGCGTGATCTGGATGGGCGTCTCCAACCAGGAGGGCCCGCTGGTCCTCGCCAACTCCAACAAGAGCGAGGTCTCGGTCGGGTACTCGACCATCTACGGCGACAGCGTCGGCGGCTTCGCCCCGATCAAGGACGTGCCCAAGACCCTCGTCTGGGAGCTGGCCTCGTGGCGCAACCGGCACGCGGAGTCGCAGGGCGAGCCGCCGCCGATCCCCGAGTCGACGATCACCAAGCCGCCGTCGGCCGAGCTGCGGCCGGGCCAGACCGACCAGGACTCGCTGCCGCCCTACGAGGTGCTCGACGCGATCCTCGCCGGCTACGTCGGCGTCGCCCACGGCCGTGAGCGGCTCATCGCCGACGGCTTCGACGCCGCGACCGTCGACAAGGTCATCCAGCTCGTCGACCGGGCCGAGTGGAAGCGCCGCCAGTTCGCGCCGGGCCCGAAGATCTCGCCGCTGGCCTTCGGCAAGGACCGCCGGCTACCCATCACCAGCCGGTGGCGCGAGGAGGACGAGGACCCGTCGTGACGTCGCCCGTCGTGATCCGGCCGTGGTCCGCCGACGACCTCCCGGTGCTCGAGCGGAGCAACACCCCCGAGATGACGGTCCACCTCGGCGGACCCGAGTCGCCGGAGAAGGTACGGGACCGTCACGAGCGCTACCAACGCCGTTGGCAGGACGGCATGGCCTGGATGTTCACCGTCCGGGTCGACGACGAGCCGGTCGGCCTGGTCGGCTACTGGAACGTCGAGCACGACGGCCGCGAGGTCTTCGAGTGCGCCTACGGGGTGCTGCCCGAGTTCCAGGGTCGCGGGTTGGCGGCGGCCGGTATGCGGGCCTGTCTCGAGCACGCCGCCCGGTTCGGCACGCGCGACGACGTCTACGCCTTCCCGAACGTCACCAACGGCCCGTCCAACGCCCTCTGCGAACGGCTCGGGTTCGTCTTCGAGGGCGAGCAGGACTTCGAGTACCCCAAGGGCCATCCGATCCGGGCCAACGCCTGGCGGTATGCGCTCGGCCCGCTCCGCGCGGGTCAGGTGGTGACCGCGAACCCGCCGCTCGGCAGGTGAACCCCGTTCAGGCCCACCAGGTTTCGCCGTGCCCCGTCGGGCGTCCACGCCCAGCCGACTCCGGACGCCAGGGCTGACGTGTTCGTCGGGCTGTCGTCGGAGTTGACGTAGAGCACCGCCGGAGTGCCGGACCCTCGCGCATACCTGACCGTCGTGACGAGCGGCTGCAGCATGAGGGCGTCGAGCTGGAGGTCGCCAGTGGTCTCGACCACGACGCTGACCGCTCCGGCCGGCAGGTTCCGCGAGAGGGGGAACGGCTTGAGGAGGCCGTCGGCCTCGACGACGCCGGTGTCCCGCAGGCCGCCGTTGTCGAGCCGCCCGAGGACGGTGCGCCGGCCGCGTCCGTCCACCGCCGTGTAGGTGCTCGTGCCGTGGCTGCCCGGTCGCCGGTTGACGATCGGGTGCACCAGGGCTCCGTCCTGTCCGGAGACGTCGAACGTGACCGTCCCGCCCGCCGGCACGGTGACGTAGGCGCCGGCCGACCAGTTGGCGGCACCGGTCCACGCCGACGGCGGCCGGACGACGGCGGCCCCGCCCGCGAGGGCGGCCGCCTCCGCCTCGACGACGAACAGCCCTCGGTAGGCGTAGCCGGTGATGGACGAGGCGAGGGTCGCAGCGACAGGGTGGGCGTCCAGCGCCAGCATGGCCAGGAGGCCGTGGATCGTGGACTCGGCCCCGGAGTTGGCGTTGACCCGGCCGTCGGTCTCGACCCCGTCGAAGGTCGCGCCGGTCGACGGGTCGTACGTCGCCCGGCCGCTGAGGTTCGCGCCGAAGAACCAGCCGCCGGCCAGACCGGCCAGGGTGAGGAAGCCGGCCGACGAGGTGAGGTCGGCCGCGGCCAGCAGCCCGGAGACGCGGCCTTCGGCGCCGTAGGCGATCTGGGCCTCGCCGGGCACCGGCGTCCAGGCGTTGTGGGGACCGCCGGAGGTCAGCACCTGAGGGGTGAACGACCCGGCGTCGGCCAGGCCCGCCTCGCGGAGGTCGGCGTCGCCGAGCAGCGCCGCGGTCCGGCACAGCGCCTGCGGCGCCTCTCCGCCCCAGGCGTGCCAGAAGCTCTGCGACTGGGTCCACGGCAGGACGGCGCCGAACGGCCAGACCCCGGTGTCGCCCGACCCCATCGCGGCCACACCTTCGGCCAGCCGGGTGAGCGCGGTGCGGGCCCGCCGGTCGTCGGGCTGCGCGCGCACGTAGGCGACCAGCCCCAGGCAGGCCTCCGCCGTCGCGTCCGCTCCCCCGCTGATGAGCCAGGCCGGCACCCGCACGTCGTCGGCGACGAGCCACTGGCCGTAGGCGCTCAGGCACCCTCGGTCCAGGGCGTCGAGGCCGAGGTGGAGGCGGTCGCGCAGGAACGCGGCGAACGTCGGGTCGGTGCTCCGGAACGCGGCGTAGGCCTCGCCGAGCGCCCAGATGGTCCGGGCCAGCCAGAAGGACTCGGCGGAGTCGGACGGGTTGGGCGAGTCCGGGGGCTGCGGCGTGAGGTTGAGGGTGCCGTCGGCCTGCATCCAGAGCGCGACGTTCCCGGCGTTGGGACCGGTGGCGTCCTGCAGGTAGGTCAGCGTCCGCAGCAGCTGCCGCGCCTCGGCGAGGGCTCCCCCACGGTCGGGCTGCCCGGCCGACGGACCGCCGGCGCCCTGCACCGCGGCGCGGACGAAGACCACGGCGGCCCGGGCGATGTCGTCGGCGTTGTAGGCGCCCTGCGACCAGTAGCCGGTCGCGGGATCGAGGGACCCCCCGCCCACGCGGGTCCAGCCCCCACCGGCGTTGGCGTTGGCGTAGGTCCACGGCGTGAGTCCGGTGGGCTGCGTGGCGATGTCGATGGTCGTGTGGACGGCGGTCGGGAGCAGCGGCACGTCGTCGAGCAGCCAGCGCAGGTGCGCGAGGTTGGTCAGTGGCGTCGCGCCGGCGGCGTTGGGCGCCGCGGCGGCGGGTGCTGCGGTGGCGGCTGCGGAGCCGACGGCGAGGCCGCTGCCGGCGAGGGCGGCCGTGGCGGTGATGAACGAACGACGGGTGATCATCCGTGCGCTCCCTGGGGTGTGAGTGGACATCGGGACCATGGGCGGCTCACCCCTTCACCGCGCCGCCCACGACGCTGGCGACGAGGTAGCGCTGGAGGAAGACGTAGGCGACGAGCAACGGTGCGGCGACGATGATCGTCGCGGAGGCCAGCAGGCTCCACTGGCTGGTGTAGGTGCCCTTGAACGCGAACAGCCCCAACGTCAGCGGGTACTTGGTCGCGTCCGGCAGCAGGATGGTGGCGAGGATGATGTCGTTCCACACGCCGATCGCCTGCAGGATGAACACGGTGGCGAGCACCGGCCGGATGAGGGCCGGGATGAAGCGGAACAGGTACCGCGTGTAGGAGATGCCGTCCAGGGCCGCCGCCTCGTCGATCTCCTTGGGCACCGACTTCAGGTAGCCGGTGATGAGCAGCGGGCCGACACCGACCCCCGACGCCATGATGAGCACGTAGCCGAGCCGGGTGTCGTAGAGGTTCATCCTCAGGGCCAGCTGGAACACGGTCACCAGGGTGTTGGGCAGGAACAGCATCGCCGCGAACAGGCCGTTCCAGAGCTTCGTGTGCTTGAGGTAGCCGCGCGCCACCGGGAAGCCGACCATGAGCGACATCGCGGTGCCGAGCGCCGCGGCGACCAACGTGTAGAGGATCGAGTTGCCGAAGTACCCGGCGAAGTTGCCCTTGGACCAGGCGGTGCCGAAGTTGCTCAGCTCGGGCGAGGTCACGAGGCCCGTGGGGTTGCTCCCGAACTCGGCGTCGGACTTCAGCGCGGTGTTGACGAGGAACAGCAGCGGATACAGGTAGATGAGGACGACGACGACCAGCAGGGCGTACAGCGCGATCTTGCCGCGGACCCCTCCCTTCTTGGCCGGCGGCGGGTTCGGGCGGTCGGGTCGAGGCGTGGTCGCCGAGGTGGCGACGGCGGGTCCGATGACGCTCACAGCACCGTCTCCCGTCGCCGCAGGTAGCCCAGGAGGAACAGCGAGACGATCATGACGATGACGAACTGCACGATCGAGATGGCGGCCGCGTAGCCCTGCGAGAGCGCCGCCCCGCCCTGGGCGCCGCCGAACCCCTGGGTGAAGATCGCCAGGGACAGCACCTGGGTCGCGGGGTTGATGGGCCCGGTCAGGACGTAGATGAGCTGGTAGCTCTGCAGGGCGCCGATGACGCTGAGCAGGGTGTTGGCCGTCACCGAGGGAGCGAGCAGCGGGATGGTGACGTGGCGCAGGCGCTGCCAGCTGCCGGCGCCGTCGATCGACGCGACCTCGTAGAGCTCCGTGGGGATGGCCTGGAGGCCGGCGAGGTAGATGACGACGGCGACGCCGACGCCCGACCACACCTGCACCGCGATGACGAGCGGCATGGCCAGCGACGGCGAGCCGAAGAACGCCGACGACCCGCCGAACCAGCTCCACACGCTGGCCGCGGGGCCACCGGTGGGGTTGAACACCAGGCTGAACACCAGCCCGATGACCGTCACGCCGAGGATCGTCGGGAGGAAGACGATGCCTCGGGCGACGTTGCGGCCGCGCAGCCGCTGGTTGAGCAGCACCGCGACGAACAGGGCGATCGCGTTCTGGAGCAGCGTGACCGAGATGGCGAAGACCAGCGTGTTCCACAGCGCGTGCAGGTTGTAGCCGAGCTGCGCCGAGCTGAAGAACGTGAGGTAGTTCTGCAGCCCGACGAAGTGCACCGGCAGGAACGGCAGGGACCGGATGTCGGTGAACGAGATGACCAGGATGCCGACCGCGGGGACGAGCGAGAAGACGATGACCAGCACGAGCCCGAGGGCGAAGATCAGCTGTGCGGTCGAGCGCCGCCCGAAGAGGAAGACGCTTCCTTTCACTTCGACAGTCCGGCAGCCCAGTCGTTCTGGGCGGCACCCGCCGCGGCCGCGGCGTCCTGCGACCCCATCGGGCTCACGCCGGCCCAGTTGAAGGGAACCGACGCCGCGGGACCGGCCTTGGTGTTGACGATCCAGATGGTGTCCCACGCGGGCTGGAACTGCGCGGTCGCGTCGGCGATGGACGTGTAGAACTCGTTGCTCTTGGCGCCGGTGACCGACGGCGCGAAGCCGGCCTGGTCGTCGAACAGCGCGTAGTTCTTGGTGAAGAAGTCCATCCAGCTCACCGCGGCCTGCGGGTTCTTGGCGTTGCTGGGGATGGCCAGGGACAGCTCGACCTTGCCACCCAGCGACTTGTTGTCGGCCGCGTTGTCACTGGCGGGGAGCGGGAAGTAGCCGAAGTCCAGCGCCGAGCCACCGGCCTTCTGCAGCGCCGTGACGTCCCAGGTGCCGTCCGCGATCATCGCGGACTTGCCGTTGACGAAGTCCGCCGTCATGGTCGTGTAGTTCACGCCCGCGAAGTTGGGCTCGGCGTAGCCGTAGAGGGTCTGCAGCTTGGTGAGGACCTCGAGCTGCTTGCCGTCGTTGAGCTTGACCGACCCGTCGTAGAGGCCCTTCGCGAGCGCGTCCTTGTCCGCCTTGGCCGGGTACACGGACTGCACGATGCCGAGGGTCGCCACCCCCGCGGTGTCCTTGCCGGCCAGGCCGATCGGGGTGATGTTCTTGGCCTTGAGCGCGTCACACGCGGCGGTGAACTCCGTCCAGGTCGTCGGGACGTTGATCCCGTTGTCCTTGAAGATCTTCTTGTTGTACATCATCCCCGTGTAGTAGCTGAGCCCCGTGGGGACGCTGTAGCTCTTGCCCTTGAACTTCGTGGCGTCGAGGACGGTCTTGTCGAACGCGCTGAGGAACGGCTGGCCGGTCAGGTCGAGGAACCCCCCGGCCTCGGCCAGCCGGGCGTCGTCGCCCTCGTTGCCGGCCGGGACGTAGCTCGGCAGCTCCCGGGGGAAGGCCACGACGATGTCGGCGCTGCCCGCGGTCAGCCGTGACGAGCGGGCCTGGTTGTAGTCCTCGTTCGGGATCGGCGAGAAGGTCACCTGCACGCCGGGGTGCGCCGCCTGGAACGCCTTGTTGACGGCCTGGAAGCCCGCGTCGGACCCCGTGGCGCTCGAGACGAGGATGTTCAGCGCGCCGCTCACGTCACCCCCGAGCGAGGGGGCCGCGGCGCCGCCGCCGCCGTCCCCGCTGGAGCACGCGCTGAGCGTGGCCGCGACGGCGATGACCGCTGCGATGGTCGAGATCCGGGTCATGCGCAACTTCGTCGTCGCCATGTCTGCTCTCCCAATGACCGAAACGTTTTGGTGATCGAAACGTAGCACTACCGACGGTCCAGTGGGAAGTCGCGACGCGGCGGCGTGTCGGCCGTCGGCGCTCCGGTCAGCACCGGCGGCGGTGCGGCGAGCGACTCACGGAACAGCGGCACCGTCGGCCGGCACGTTCACGTCGCCGGAGCTTCGCCGGCCAGGATGCCGAGGAGGAGCCGGGCCGCCGCCTCGCCCAGCGCTCGGGGCGAGGTGGCCACCGTCGTGAGGGCTGGTCGCACGTAGGCGCCGATCTCCAGCCCGTCGAAGCCGGTCACCGACATCTGGCCGGGACGTCGACTCCCAGGGCGCTGGCCCGGGCGATGAACCCGATGGCCATCAGGTCGTTCGCGCAGACCACGGCGGTCGGCCACTCCGCCGGGCCGGCCAGGATGCGGTCCGCCGCGCGGCTGCCGCTCTCGGTCGAGAAGTCCCCGTAGACCAGCGGCCCGGGTGTCAGGCCCGGCGGCGGTGACCGCCGAGCGCCAGACCTCGACCCGCTGCCGGGTGTGGATCAGCCCCCGACGCCGGCGACGTGGGCGATCCGGCGGTGCCCGAGCCCGATCAGCCGGGCCATCGAGCTGTTCCAGACCCGGGAGGTGGTCCTGCCGGACGGCGGGCAGCCCGCAGTCCGGGCGCCGGGTTCACGGCGACGGCGGGCAGCTCGAGGTCCTGGAGCATGGGCACCCGGGCGTCGTTGCGGGCCATGTCGGTCAGGAAGGCCCCGTCGATCCGGTGGTCGAGCGCGAGCTGGCGGTAGCGCTCGATCGCGGCCGGCCGGTTCGCCGCCAGCTGCAGCACCAGGGCGTAGCCCTGCCGGCTCAGGACCACCTCGACCCCGGCCAGGAACCCGGCGAAGAACGGGTCGGACTCGATGACCGTCGAGGGGCGCTCGATGACCAGACCGACGGCATACGCCCGCTTGCCGGACAGGCTGCGTCCGCGCAGCGACGGCACCCAGCCCAGCTCCCGGCGACGGCGAGGATGCGGGCGCGGGTCGCGTCGGAGACACCCGGGTCGCTGGTTGAGCGCGGCCGACACCGACGCGATCGACACGCCGGCCTGGGCCGCGACATCGAGGATCGTGACGCGTCGCCTCACCACGGGGTCATCATGGCCCCCGACCGCCGCCCCCAGCGCTCGCATCAGCAGGGCTTCGGCCACGGCGGTCCGGCGCAGCTCGTCCGGGCTCACGCTCTCGTTCGGCGCGTGGATCCGGCAGGCCGGCTCCTCCACCCCGATGAGCAGGATCTCCGCCGTCCGGATGCGCCTCGGCCAGCGCCACGCACAGCGGGATCGCCCCGCCCTGGCCCGGTCTGCACCATCGGCCGGCCGTACGCCTGCTCCATCGCCGACGGCGAGAGCGGCGTATGCGGGGCCGTCGGTCCGCGCCGCGAACGGGCGCCCCAGGGTCTTGGGCTCGACGGTGATCCGGGCGTTCCAGGGGACGGCGGCGGTGAGCTGGTCCACGAGCCGCTGCTGCGCGTCGGCGGCGTCGACCCCGGCCGGCACGCGAAGGTTGACCACCGCCCGGGCCTCGGCCTGCACCGACGCGGTCACGTCCTTGACGGCGGGACCCTCGATGGCGAGCACCGTCGCGACCGGCCGCGCCCACAGGGCGTCCGCGACGGTCCCGCCGCCGATGACGTCCACCCCGTCGAGAACGCCTGCGTCCGAACGGAACCGCTCCACCGGGTATGCCGCGCCGGTCCACTCCCCGTCGGACGGGCACGCCGCGCCACCGTCGTCGCGCCCGTCGTCGTCGCGCAGCGTGTCGAGGACCCGGATCAGCGCCGCCATCGCGTCGGGCGCGGCGCCGCCGAAGGCGCCGGAGTGCACGGGTCCCGCCATCGTCCGCACCGTCACGAGGACGCTGCCGGTGCCCCTCAGGCTGGTCGTCACCGTCGGGACGCCGGCCTCGACGTTGCCGGTGTCCGCGACGACGATGACGTCGGCGGCGAAGAGGTCGGGCTGCGCGGCGACCAGCCGTTCCAGGCCGCCGGTGGACATCTCCTCCGAGCCCTCGCAGACGACGGTCAGGGCCACCGGCCAGCCGCCGTCGACGTCGCGCAGCGCCCGAAGCGCGGTGAGGTGCATGACGAGGTTGCCCTTGCAGTCCGCCGCCCCGCGCGCATACCAGCGGCCGTCCCGCTCGGTGAGGGTCCACGGGTCGCTGGACCACGCGGAGCGCGTCCCCCGGCGGCTGGACGTCGTAGTGCGCGTAGAGCAGTACCCGCGGCGCGCCGGCGGGCCGTCGACGTGACCGACGACGACGACGCTGCCGTCGTCGGCGTCGAGCAGCCGGAGGTCGTCGATGCCCAGCTCGCGGTAGAGGCCGGCCACGACCTCGGCCGCCTCCCGGCCCGCCGGGACCGGGAGCCGGTCCTCGGACGCCACCGACGGGATCGCCACGAGCCGCTCGAGGTCGGCCCGAGCCTGCGGCATGAGCCGGTCGACCGCCGACGCCAGAGCGTCGGGCGTCAGCGGTCATCCGACGATCTCGTCCACGTAGGTCGGCAGCATCTTCCACCAGGTCGGCCAGTCGTGGTCGTACGTCCGGGCCCCAGTCGTCGACGCGGTTGGGAATCCCCTTCTCCCCCAACACGTTCGCGACGGCCCACGACTCGCCGGTGTCCTCCCAGCGACCGGAGCCGGAGGCCAGCACGACGAACCGCTGGCGCAGCAGGTCGAGCTGCGGCTCCTCCATCCCCTTGACGAAGTGCACGGGCGACGAGAAGTAGAGGTCGTCGTTGAACCCGCCGATGAACTTCTCCATGTGGTAGGTCCCGCTCATGCAGATCGCGGCCCGGAACAGCTGCGGGTAGCGGCACACCATCGCCAGCGCGTTGAACGCGCCGATCGACGACCCGGCGGCGACGATCTCGTGCCCGCCGGTGTCGGCCTGGATCGCCGGGACCACCTCCGACGCGATCGCGTCGTGGTACTGGTTGAACAGCCACATCCGGTGCTCCGGCGAGCCTTCGTGCGTGGCCAGCGCGCGCCCGGCGGTGCTGTCCACCGAGTAGACCTTGACCCGGCCGGCGTCGACCGCCTCGGCCAGGTGGCCGAGCAGGTGGTGTCGCTCGATCTCCTCCGCGTCACCGCCGGCCGTCGGGAAGACGAGCAGCGGGTGTCCCGTAGTGCCCCCACCGCGCCAGCGTCAGCTCGCGCTGGGTCCGCGGCGAGTATCCAGCGCTCGACGACCTTGTCGCCCAGTCCAGACGAAGACATGTGCAGCGTGCCCCTCACTGGGTCAGTCGGTCGGTTACTCGTAGACGAACTTCTGCTCGCCCGGGAAGATCCAGGTCAGCGCGTCCCGCAGGCGGTCGCGCCAGTTCTCCCAGTTGTGGCCGTCGCGGGCCTCGACGTAGCGCACGTCCATGCCGGTGTCGCGGAACGTCGAGACCATCGAGCGGTTCGGGGTGATGAGCGGCTCGTAGATCCCGCAGGTCTGGAAGATCCGGTCGGCGACCACTCGGGGCCGCGCGCGGTAGGCGTTGACGAACTTCACCACCGGGTCGAACACCGGGCCGCCGCCGTGCTCCGCGCCGATGTCGGTGAAGACGAACGACCCCGACTCCAGGAGCAGGGACCCGAACACCGACGGGTAGCGCACCGCCGTCGAGAGCGACGCCACTCCCCCGAAGCTGGAGCCCATGAGGCACCGCCCGTCGGGGAGGTCGATGAGCGGCAGCTCCTCGGTGAGGTAGGGCACCAGCTCCCGCGCGACGAAGCGCGCGTGCGGCGCGTGGTTCGCATACTCGACGAGCCGGTTCCCCGGCGGGATGAACGCGGCGACGAGCGGGGCGACCTCGCCGCGGTGGATGAGGTTGTCGAGCACGGTCTTCGCGGCGGCGTAGTTCAGGTAGTCGTCGCCGTCGTGGACGATGAGCAGCGGGTAGCGACGGACCTCACGGAACCGCGCGGGGCGGTAGAGCCGGATCCACTGCTCACGACGAAGAGCCTTGCTGCGCAACGAGATCGAGTCGATCGAGCCGGGGCGGGCCTCGGGGTCGGGCAGCGTCCACGACGGCACGACGTAGCCCGAGGCGGCGGCCACCGACTGCGAGCCGAACGGGCCGCGCGCGAGCCGGGGGTTGAGCGGGTCCGGCGAGGACGTACAGCGCCGCGAGCTGGGTGAAGCCGAGGCGCAGCTCCCCAGCTGGGAGGCGAAGCCGACGACGAGCTCCCGCCACAGGGCGCGGCCCATCGCCACGCGCTCGGAGATCTGGCGGACGTTGGGGATGCGCGGCCCGGAGGCGAGCACCGGCGCTCCAAGGTCCGCCTCGAAGCGGCGGGCGATGGCGCGGACGGCGCGGGCCGCGGTCGGACGGACGGGGCATCGCGTCGATCAGTCGGACATCCGGCACAAGCGCTACGGACGAGCGCGAACGGCGATGCAACCGTGCACGCGCACTCGCGCCGGACGCGGCGCGCCGAGGCCCTACGCTCGAGCCCGATGATCATCAGCTTCGCCTTCGTCTTTCCCGGCCAGGGCTCGCAGTCCGTCGGGATGGGCCGCGCGCTCGCCGACGCCTCCCCGGCCGCGCCGCCGTCTTCGCGACCGCCGACGCGGCCCTCGGCGAGCCCATCTCGAGCGCTCGCCTGGGAGGGTCCGGAGGAGCAGCTCAACCGGACCGAGAACGCGCAGCCGGCGCTCCTCGCGACCTCGATCGCCGACCTCGCCGCCGATGCGCGAGCGGCGGCCGCGGCCGGCATGACGCTGCCGAGCCCGCGCTTCTCCGCCGGGCACTCGATGGGCCAGTACTCGGCGATGGTCGCCGCCGGGCGCGCTCGACGCTCGCCGACGGCGTCCGGCTCGTTCGCGAGCGCGGCCTGCTGATGCAGGCCAGCGGCGCGGGCCGCGACGGCGCGATGGCCGCGATCCTCGGGCTCGACGACGCCCCGCTGCCGGAGCTCGTCGCCGCGGCCTCGGCGCACGGCGCCTTCGCCGTCGCCAACCGCAACTCGCCCGGCCAGGTCGTCGTCTCCGGCGAGCGGGCGGCCATCGAGGCCGCCGCGGAGCTCGCCAAGGAGCCTCGGCGCGAAGCGCGCGATCGTGCTGCCCGTGTCGGTCGCCGCCCACTCGCCGCTGATGGCCGAGGCGGCCGAGGGCATGCGCGCGGTCCTCGCGGACGTCGAGTTCCGCGAGCCCGACGGCCGCCCTGCTCGCCAACGCCGACGCGCGCGCGATCCTCGACGGCGACGGCGCCCGCGCCGAGCTGGTGGAGCACCTCACGGCCGGCGTCGACTGGGTCGGCGCCGTCGAGCGGATGGTCGACGGACGGCGTCGACACGTTCGTCGAGGTCGGGCCCGGCAAGGTCCTGACCAACCTGATCAAGCGCATCGCCCCCGACGCCGAACGCCATCGCCCGACGACGATCTCGCGGGCGGCGGCCATCGACCTGCCGATCCTCGTCCCAGCTCGACGCATCCCAGCCTGACCAGCCCATCGCCTGACCCAAGGAGCGCCATCGTGCGCAGCCCAGATCACACCGTCGCGTCGTCGTCACCGGCCTCGGCGTCGTCAGCCCGGTCGGCAACGACCGCGACACCGCCTGGAGCGAACCTGGTCGAGGGCCGCTCCGGCCTCGCGGCCGATCACCGGTTCGACACGTCGCCCTACGAGCACAAGCCCGCCGGCGAGGTCCAGCGACTTCGAGCGCGTCCGACCTGGATGGACCCCAAGGCCGTCCGCCGCAGCGAGCGCGAGATGCACTTCGGGGTCGCCGCGGCCAAGCAGGCGCTCGCGGACTCGGGCTTCGAGATCGACCGACGCGAACCGGACCGAGGTCGGCGTCGTCTTCGGCTCCGGCGCCGGCGGCCAGCAGCTGATGATCGACAACTTCACGACCCTGCTCGAGAAGGGCCCGAATCGCGTCCAGCCGACGTTCATCGCCAACGCGCTCGTCGACATCGACGTCGGGGATGATCGCGATCGAGACCGGCGCCATCGGGCACAACATCGTGCATCGTGTCGGCCTGCTCGACGGGCACCCACAACGTCGCCGAGGGGGCCGAGGCGATCCGCCGCGGCGACTGCATCGCGGTCATCAGCGGCTCCACCGAGGCGCCGCTGCTCGAGGTCGCCACGCCGGCTTCTCGAACATGCGCGGCATGGGCATGCCCCGGCCGGGCGAGCCGCTCCGAGACCGTCTCGCGCCCGTTCGATGCCACGCGCAACGGCTTCGTGCTCGGCGAGGGCGCCGGGCTCGCTGTTCCTCGAGGACCTCGAGCTCGCCAAGGCGCGCGGCGCGAAGATCTACGCCGAGGTCGTCGGCTACGGCTCGGCCGCCGACGGCTGGGACATGATCCAGCCGATCGAGGGCGGGATCGGCTCGGCGCGGGCGATGAAGATGGCCCTCGAGCGCCGCGGCGTCCCGGCCGACGAGGTCGACATGATCAATCCCCACGGGACGTCGACGCCGGTCGGCGACGCGCGCGAGGCCGAGGCCATCTGGGCGGTCTTCGGCGATCGCGTCGGCGCGGGACGCCCGAAGTCCGCTGGCGATCTCGGGCACCAAGTCGATGACCGGCCACATGATGGGCGCCGCGGGCGCCTTCGAGGCCTTCGCGACGGTCATGGCCGTCGCCGAGCAGACCGTCCCCGGGACGCTCAACTACCGCGACGCCGACCCGGCCTGCGACCTCTGGGTCGTCGACGAGACGATCTCGATGCCGGTCCGCTACGCGCTCTCGAACAACATCGGCCTCGGCGGCCACAACGGCGCGGTGATCTTCAAGCGGTATGACGGCGACTGAGCAGCGCGCTCGCGATCGAGCCGGCCGGGATCGACATCCCTTGACGATCTCCCTTGGGTGATTGGAGACCCGGGTATTCGCTGGCGATCCCCGGGGGGTTGCTCGGACGTCGGGGTTCCGAGGGATCGCTCGAAACATCGCTGTGCCCGGGTGGCTCGGACTTCGCGGTTCCGTTGGGGTCGCTCGGACGCCGCGGTGGCCCGGGGGGTGGCTCGGACGTCGCGGTGCCTGGGCAGCCCGGTCAGGGCGTCATTCAGGAAGACAACTCCTTCCAATCGGGATGAGGCACGAGCCGCCGCGTGCCTGGGATGCGAGTCGCTCCTTGCAGGCGACGGGCTCGAGCGAGGGCTCGCGACTGACCGGCTCCTGGTGGATGCGGGCACGGGCGGAGCAGGAGATCGACCTGAAGTGCTGCGGCGACGTGCGCGATCCGCTCGAGACGGATCCCTTGAGCCAATCCGTTCTCGATCATGGACAGGACGCTCTGGCTCACCCCGCTTACCTGGCTCAACCGGGTTTGTGTCGCGAACCGTTGCAGCCGAACGTTGCGTAACTCGTACCCGAAATGAAAGATGACGTTTTCGATCGGGATGGGTTGATCTCGAAGGTCGTATGGCATGGCCCATTCAAGCAGGCGGTCCTTATCGCCGGCTCACCTGCGATCCATGCGCCACCAGACGCACGCGTCGCTGTCGGGCTGCCCGCGACATGGCGGCGGGCGGTCAGCCGTCATGGCTGGGTATCGCCCAAGGGAGATCGTCACCGGACCCTTTGCTGCCCGCGCCGTCGCGAGCGGTGCGCATCGCCAGTACAATCGCGGCCTGACCTGCCGGGGCACAGCCCGACGCATGATTGCCGCCCGGCCAGGAGTGCAATTGCCTGAACAGGACCCCGCCCGCCGGGCGGTGATCACCGGCCTCGGCGCCATCATGCCGATCGGCAACGACTTCCCGACGTACTGGTCGCAACCTCAACGCCGGGGTGACCGGCACGCGGACCATCCAGAGCTTCGATGCGTCCGCGCACGAGGTCCGGATCGCGGCCGAGGTCCTCGGGTTCGATCCGGCGACCGTCATGGACCGCAAGATGGCCCGCCGGATGAGCCGCTTCATCCACTTCGCGATGGCGGCCGGGCAAGCGAGGCCGTCAGCGACTCGGGCATCGACTTCGCGGCGATGACCCCGGAGCAGCGCGACCGCGTCGGGGTCGTCGTCAACACGGGCGGCGGCGGGATCGAGCAGATCATCGACGGGACGCACGTCCACGACGCGAAGGGTCCGCGCTTCGTCGCGCCGTTCGCCGTCCCGGGCTGTCGGGCTCGATGGGCGCGTGCATGCTCTCGATGGAGTTCGGGCTCGACCGGCCCGGTCATCACCCAGGTCGCGGCCTGCGCCACCTCGGTCATCGCGTTCCATGACGCGTTGCGGCTGATTCGGACGGGCGAGTGCGACGTGGTCCTCGCGGGCGGCTCCGAGGCGCCGGTCTGGCCGATGGGCGTGGCCGCGCTGGCCAACATGACCGCGCTCTCGAAGCGCAATGACGACCCGGAGACGGCGTCGCGGCCGTTCGACCGGACCCGCGACGGGTTCGTGCTCGGCGAGGGCGCCGGCGTCGTCGTCGTGGAGTCGCTGGCGCATGCCCGGCGCGCGGGGCGACACCCGTCGCGGAGGTCCTCGGTGGCGCGCTGACCGCGGACGCGTTCCACATCAGCGCGCCGGAACCGACCGGCCGCGGCCAGACGCGGGCGATGACCAACGCCCTGCGCAACACGCGAGGTCGCGCCGGACGAGATCGACTACATCGTCGCCCACGGCACCTCGACATCGCTCAACGACGTCACCGAGACGCGCGCGATCAAGGCGGCCTATGGCGACCACGCCTACAAGGTCGCGATCAGCTCCCCCAAGTCGATGATCGGGCACCTCGTCGGCGCGGCCGGGCATCGCCAGCGCGCTCGCCGCGGTCGGGGCGATCCGCGACGGGGTCATCCCGCCGACGGCCAACCTGACGCACGCCCGACCCCGAGTGCGACCTCGACTACGTGCCGCTCACCGCCCGCCAGGCGAGGGTCGAGACGGCCGCCATCAACGGGTTCGGGTTCGGCGGCCAGAACGCGGTCGCGATCTTCCGGCGCGTCGTCGACTGCCGGGCGCAGCGACGGAGGCGCGACCCTCGAATGCCTCGATCGCCGCGATGTGCGCATCCTCGACAGCGGGACCGGCGCGCCGGCCGCGTAGTCGTAGCGGACCAGCACCGACTCGCTGACCGCGACCAGGCGCGGCGTCGCCCTCGACGCGGCCAGGAGCCGGTGCTCGAGGGTGAACGACGTGCGGCCGATCGCGGCGGCCCGCGTCTCGACGGTGACCACCTCGCCGTGGAACACCGGCGCGCGATAGGTGATCCTCGCCTCGGCGAGGATGAGGCTCTCGGCGCCCTCGGTACCGAGGGCGATCGGCTCGCCGGTCATGTCGGTCCAGTAGCGGATCCGGGCGATCTCGCAATAGGTCAGGTACTTGGCGTTGTTGACGTGGCCCATCGCGTCCGTGTCGGCGAACCGGACGGCGATCTCGACGTGGTGGCGAACGGCCGGTCAAGTCGCGCGGGTCGGGCATCGAGCACGGCGTGGGCGGTCGGTGACCCGCCGAGCCCTGTGATCGTGCATGCCCGCGAGTGTACGGTCCCGGGGCCGCCAGGGGCTGGCTCCCGAACCCGGGCTGCGTCAGACTCCGTCGATGAACGAGCCCCGGGCGATCACCACCACCCTCGACAGCCCCTGGGGGCCGGTCTTCATCGCCGCCACCGAGCGTGGCGTGGTCGCCATCGAGTGGCTGACCACCGAGGAGGCGTTCGAGGCGTCCGTGGTGCGACGCATCGGCGGACCCGTAGCCAGGGCCGGGGCCAGTGCCGGGAGCGGAAGCCGCGAGAAGCACCTCACGGATGGGGTCGAGTGGGTCAGGACGTTCCTGTCCGGGCGTCCCCCGAGGACCATCCGCCCATCGACCTCGCCGACCGGCCGGCCTGGGATCGGTACGTCCTGGGGGCCGTCGCCGATGTCCCGTGGGGCCGAACGGCAAGCTACGGCGAATCGCTCGACGGATCGGGTCACCCCGGGCCTCGCGCGCCGTCGGCGGTGCCCTCGGACGTAACCCGGTCGTATTCCTGATCCCGTGCCACCGGGTCATCGCCTCTGACGGGACACTCGGCGGCTGGGGCGGGGATCGCTGGGGAGATCTCAAGAATCGCTCCGGAACAAGCAGGACCTGCTCCTGCGCGAAGGCGTGACGGTCGCCCCAGGAGCGGGCTAGACTCGGCCCGACGCAAGGCGACGTCGCCCCAACGACCGCCGGAGACCGATGACCGCGGCTGCGCCCGCTCCGTCCATGTTCGCGGTCTTCCGCAAGCGCGACTTCAGCCTGCTGTGGCTGGCGCAGCTGGTGTCGACGGCCGGCTCGTCGCTGACCGACCTCGCGGCGGCGATCTTCGTCTATCGCGAAACAAAGTCGGCGTTGGCGGTCGGCCTGACCCTGATGGCCACCGCGGTCCCGAGCCTGATCGTGGGGCTGCTCGCCGGGCGTCTACGTGGACCGCCACGACCGGAAGAGGATCCTGATCGCGACGTGCCTCGTCCAGGCGGTCATCGTCACCCTGATCGCGTTCGTCATCGGCATCCAGTCGATCGCCGTCGTCGGGCTGTACGCACTGATCCTCATCAACGCCGGGGTCAAGCAGTTCTTCGACCCGGCGCAGACAGCCTGATCCCCGAGCTCGCCACGACGAGGAGCTCCTCTCGGCGAACTCGTTCCTGTCGATCGCCTCGTTCGGCTCCACGGCGATCGGCTTTGCCGCGGCGGGTCTCCTGGCCAGCACCGTCGACCTCTACTGGGCGTTCATCATCGACGCCGGCACGTTCCTCGTTTCGGCGCGGTTGCATCTTCCTCATGGGTCGCCATCCGATGCCGGTCGCCGGAGGAGGACGCGAGCGTCGCGGTCGTCGTCGCAAACCTTAAGGACGGTTTCGCGACCCTGTTCGGCACGCCGATCATCCGCTCGCTGTTCGTCGTGGGCGCGTTCATGTTCTTCGCGTTCGGGCTGTGGAACGTCCTGCTCCTGCCGTTCTCGATCAGGGTCCTCGGCGCGACCGAATTCGAGTACGGGCTGCAGGAGGGCCTCACGTCGGTCGGCTTCGCGTCGGCTCGTTCTTCATGGCCCGGTTCGGCCGGCAGCCTCCCGGAGCCCGTCTGGATCGTCGTCGCGCATGGTCGGCATGGGCGTCGTCGGGATCCTGTACGGCCTCGCCACGTCGGTCCCGTTCGCGATCCTGCTCGTGACCATCAGCGGGTTCTTCAACTCGCCGTCGTCGGTGCTCGCCGGTCCACGCTGCTGCAGCGGAACACGCCGCGCGAGATGCGCGGCCGCGTCTTCTCGGCGTTCTATGTCATGCGCGACGTCATCTTCCTGGTCGGGATGGCCGGTGCCGGGCTGGCCGACGTGGTCGACATCCGGTATGGTCGTCTTCTCGCGTCGGCCTGCTGTTCTGTCGGGCGGCTGTCGCGCTCGTCGCGCCCGGGCCTGAGGGTCGGCGACATGGCGTGCCGCCGCGGCGCGACTGGCGGCCGCCGGCGGGGCGCCGGGCTCGCGCACGTTCCCGGCCCGGCCCGGCCACCATGGCCGATTTCGATCGCCTGGCGGCCGCATCGGCCCGCTCGGGCAGCTCTCCCCCGAGCAGCGGGCCGCGTTCTTCGAAGCGCGAGCGTCCGCGAGGTCCCGAGCGGGACGCAGATCGTCCAGCACGGCGACATCGCCTCGTCGGCCTACTTCATCCTCGACGGGTCGGCAGCCGCCGGTATCCCCGACGGCGACAGCTATCGCGGTCTCTCGACGATGGGCGCGGGAGACTTCTTCGGCGAGATCGCCGCGCTGACCGGCAGCGCCCGGACGGCCGACGTGATCGCAGACTCGGACACCATCCTGCTCGAGGTCCCGGCCGAGGCGCTGCGCGCGACGATGGTCGTGCCGGAGATCCAGAGGCTCGTCCACGCGACGCTCACGACGCGGCTGCTCCGGACCGAGACCGCCGACCTGCCGCGGCTCGCCGGCGTCGACCAGGAACCTTGCGCGACCTGCGGACGCCGCGCCCCTCGGTGGACGTGCTGCAGCGGACCTACCACGAGGGCGAGGGTGTCAGCTAGCCGACACCAGGACGGTCAGCCCCGCGCTCGGCAGGACGTGGGCGGGAGGCTAAGGTACGGCTCATCAGGGATCACAGCCCTGCGAGCGGAAGGGTGAGAGCAATGACGAACAAGCGGATCCAGCTCCCCAAGGAGGGTCTCCAGCCCCAGGCGCCGGGCCCCGGCGAGCAGTTCATCGACGAGACCGACGTGGAAGGTCATGGCTGGACCAACCCGGCGCCACCGGTCGACTTCAGCCCGCGGATGCCGACGCAGGGCGGCGAGCTGACGCCGAACGACACCGACGAGGACGACCGGACGACGCCGTAGGCACCAAGCGCGACTAGCCCCCACCCGCCTCGCGGCTGGCCGTCGCGGCGAGCATCGCCTTTACCTCGAACGGCGTCGCCGTCGGGTGCTTCGAGCGGATCAGCGCGCTCACGCCCGCGATGTGCGGCGCGGCAAAGCTGTTGCCGGTCGCCACGATCCGTCCACCGCCCTTCCAGGCAACCTCGACGTTGACGCCTGGTGCTTCGAATTCGACGGGCGGGCGTGGGTTGTAGAAGAAGGCCAGTGGATCGGCAAGATCGTGGGCGGCGACCGATACCACGGCGGCGAACAGCGACGGGTAGCTCGCGACCCGGACATTGTTGGCCGCGGACACCAGCAGGACATTGGCGAAGTACGCCTGGTCGGCCAGTCATGGAGCGCGCCGAACATCGCCTCGCTCCTCGATGAGAGGCTCAGGTTGGCGACCGAGACGCCCTGCTCGATGGCCGACTGGAGGCCCGCGGCGAAGAGCGTCCCCTTGCCGCGGTTCTCGGGCCCGAGGACCCGGATCGACACGATCTGCGCTGCGGGCGCGAGGCCCGTGGATGATGCCCGGCGCACGCCGTGCCGTGGCCGACGACATCGATGGCGTCCGCGTCGTCCACGATCGAGGTGTTTCCGTCACCGTCGAACTCGACCGTGACGCTCCGGACGAGCCGGCCACCAAGATCGGGGGTGGCCTGCCTCCACACCGGAGTCGATGACGGCGACCGTTACCCCCGATCCGTCCGAGCCGCCCCATGCGGCCTGGCGGTCAAAGGACGCGAACGGACTGACACGGGCGAGCGCCTTGCGTTGACCGGCCGCGAACGGCTCGCTCCACGCCGGCAGGGCTTCCGGACTCATCCGCCCCGGGAAGCGGCTCTCGGCCGCATGATCCCGCTCTGCGCGGCGCGCAAGGGCCGCAAGCATGTCCGTCACCAGCTCGACGCCGCCGCCATCCGTGGTGGGGTCGATGATGGCGAGGTGGCCGTCGCCGTCGGGGCTGGGGGTGGCGTCTGTGGGGATGGGGATGCCGGTGAATTGGTGTTTGGGTGCCCAGCTGGCGGTGAGGGTGACGGTGTGTTTGGGGGTGGTTTGGTCGGCGTGGTAGACGGCGACCGACCATTTTTGGGCGGCGATGACGAAGCCTTGTTGGCCTCCTTGTTGGAGGAGGTTGATCATCGCGGGGCTGTTGGGGTCCGCGCTCGCGGAGGCAGGCACCGGATCCGACCAGAAACTCGTACCGCCGTGGGCCGAGACCGTGGGTGAGCCGGTCCGCGAGGGCTTCGTCGTGCGGGCGGCCGTCTGGATGCGCACGTACGCAAGCATGATCGCGACGTGCCGCTCGGTGCCGAAGTAGCGAACGGCGACCTCGGGCACGACGCGCTTGCCGGCCGGCGCCCACGCATGCAGCGCCACCTGGCGCGTGCGGGCAGCGACGTGGAGGCAGCGAACCATGCCGCCGCGGACAGTGTCGCCCGCGAGGAGGCGGAGGCGCACGCACGCGCGTGCGGGGCGCTTGCCGCGGATGCCGAGCACGGCGCGAATCTCGCTGCGCGGCGGCTGCGACGCGCGAGAGGTGCGGACGAGCCACCCGCCGATGCGCGCGCGGGGACCTGTGCGTCGACGCGGGACAGGTGCCAGTGGCTGAGACGGACGGCGCTCGAGGACTTGGAGAAGAACGCGTGCTTCGTGGCGGAGAACGTCACACCGGCCAGCAGAAGCGCGACACTGAAGGCTGCTGAGGTGACCATGAGGCGGCGCATGGTCTTCCCTTCGGCAGCCCCCCGCGAGGGCGACGACCCCCTTTTGGGGAAGAGGGCGGTTAGACCACGTACCGGTCGGTCTTGTAGCTCGCGAGCGCCCCTCTGACCCAGTCGATCGTCTCGGCGAGCCCCTCTTCGAGCGAGTAGGCGGGCGCCCAGCCGAGGCTCTCGCGCGCGAACGTTGCATCTGCCACGAGACGCTCGACCTCGCTCGCGGCCGGGCGAGCCGCGCGTCGTCGCCGACGAGCTCGATCTCGCGGTCGAGCAGACGGAAGATCGTCCGCGCGACGTCGCCGATCCGGTGCTCCTCGCCTGTGCCGAGGTTCAGCGTCTCGCCGAGCGGCCCGTTCGTCGCGCACGCAGCGATCCCACGGGCGGTGTCCTTCACGTACAGGAAGTCCCGCGTCGTCTCGGTCGAGCCGATGCGGACGACGCCTCGGTCGAGTGCCTGGCTGATGATCGACGGGATCACTGCGCGAGCGGACTGCCGGGGCCCGAACGTGTTGAACGGACGGACGAGAACGACCGGTGTCTCGAACGAGCGCCAGTAGGTCAGCGCGAGCTGGTCGGCCCCGACCTTGGTCGCCGCGTACGGCGACTGCGGATGCAGCGGATGCGACTCGTGGATCGGCACGGTCTGGGCCGAGCCGTACACCTCGCTCGAGGACACCTGGACGAGGCGCTTGACGTCGTGCTGCCGCGCCGCCTCCAGGATGTTGAGCGTTCCCGTCACGTTGACGTCGACGAACTCGCGGGGATGCACATACGAATACGGGATCGGGATCAGCGCGCCGAGGTGTAGCACCGCATCCATGCCGCGAACGGCGCCGAGCGCGGCCTCGGAGTTCGTCAGATCGCCCAGGAACACCTCGACCTCGTCGCGCACCGACTGAGCCACGTCCTCGAGCCGCCCGAAGTCGCTGCGCGAGTTGTAACGAACGAACGCGCGCACACGTGCACCCTCGGACACCAGGTACTCGACGAGATGGCTGCCGATGAAGCCGCCGGCTCCGGTGACGAGCACCGAGGTTCCTGCCCACGTCGAGATAGGTTGGTCGCTCACGGCCGTGCGATCTTAGAGAAAGCGGCCGCCAGCCCATGCCGACCGACCGCCTGCTCGTCTACAGCGACACCGCCCACGGCGACGTCCTCGTCGACGGCAGTCTCGGCCGCGGGGCGGTCTCCGTCGACTATCCGTTCCTCGTCTACGTCGCCGAGGTTGCGCGGTCGTTCGGCGAGACGACCATCGTCGGCCGGTACGAGGCTCGTACCGGCGAGTTCGTGCCGATGCCCGAGGGCCTCGATCTGGCTCCGCTGCCGTCGTACAGCAGTCTTGCGTCGATTCGCGAGGTCGTCCGAAGCACCGTCGGGACGGTGCGCGGCTTCTGGCGGGCAGTCGGCCGCGCCGACGTCGTGTGGGCCTTTGGGCCGCACCCGTTCGCGGTGCTGCTCGGGCTGGTCGCGATCGTGCGCCGGCGGCGGGTGGTCTTTGGGGTACGACAGGATCCCGTCGCGTACTTCGCAGCACGCCGCGGCTCGTCTGGAGGCTGGCAGGGGCGGGCTGCGCGCATCCTTGCCCGGACGTTTGCCCGGCTCGCAGCGGGCCGACCGGTGACGGCGGTGGGGGAGGCGCTCGCCGCGCAGTACCCGCGTTCGCGCGTCTACGACATGCGCATCTCACTCACGCGCGAGTCGGAGATCGTGCCGCCGCGCCCGTTGCCGGCAGACGGTCTCGTGCGACTCATCACGGTCGGCCGGGTCGCTCCCGAGAAGAGCCCGTTCCTGCTGATCGAGGCGATCCGCCGCCTGAACGAGCGCGCCGCCCGCGTGCAGCTGACCTGGGTGGGGACGGGTGAGCTCTACGACGACTCGGTGGCGCGGGCGCGCGAGCTCGGGCTCGACGGGCAGATCCACTTCGCCGGCCACGTCGCGTTCGGGAAACCGCTCCTCGACGCGTACAGGTCGTCCGACATGTTCGTCCATGTCGCTCTCACCGAGGGAGTGCCGCAGGTGCTGTACGAGGCGTTCGCCGCCGGGCTGCCCGTGGTCGCGACCGACGTCGGGGGAGTGCGGAGCGCGACGGAGGACGGGCGTGCCGCGCTTCTCGTCCCGCCCGCGGATCTGGACGCCCTGGTCGCGGCGATCGAGTCGGTCGTGGCAGATCCCGCGCTGGCGCTGCGGCTTGCCGGTGCGGGCGAGGAGATCGCCCGCCGCACGTCGCTCGAGGCGTCGGCGGCGGCCGCAGCGGCGTTCGTGCGCGGCTAGGCCTTCTTCTGTCTCTGCGCGAGCATTCGCGGGAGGGCGAGGCTCATCCCGAGCATGATCCAGAGCGCCCTCGAGGTCTCGGTCGAGAGGAAGATCGACGCGATCACCCAGCCGATCAGGCTGATCAGGAGTGCGGTCGCCACACGACCGATGAACTCGTCGCCTCGGAACCGCGCCTCGCGTGCCGTTCGTCGCAGTGTTGCGGCGAGCGAGCCGAGCATGCCGACGAAGAGCGCCACCCCGGGCAGTCCGAGCTCGGCCGCCGTACCCAGATAGGCGCTGTGCGCCTCGTGGCCCGCCTGGTCGACCGAGTACACCTGCAGGTCGACGCCGGGAGTTTTCAGGAGAAGCTGCTGCGCCTGGCTCGCGAACGCCCCGTACCCGAGCCCGGTGAAGACGTGCTGCTGGAAGCCCGCCCGTGCCGCGAGCCATAGGTCGACCCGTCCGTTGCCGCGGCCGCTCGCCGTCGTGTCCTGCTTGTTCACGACGATCGCCTCGATGCGCGGCACGAGCTCCTTCGCGGTGGTCGCGACGGCGACCGTCCCGGAGACCGCGATCACGGCGAGGAAGAGCGCCTTTTGCCCCGGGGTGCGATAGAGGCGCCGAGCAGGCACGCCGGCGACCAGCAACAGGACCGCGACGAGTGTGACCACACCGCCGCGCGACAACGACGTGAGCACGGACGCGACGATCACGAGCATCACCCCGTAGAGCGCGACCCGGCGGCGTCCGTTCTCGACCGTTGCCGCGAGCGCCAGCACGAGCGGCAAGGCGAAGACCTGGTACGTCGCGAAGAAGTTCGGGTCGCCCGCTCCACCCGATGCGCGCTCGTCCGTGATGCCGCCGCTGACGCCCAGGAAGAACGTCGCGATGGCGAGCAGCCCGATCGCGAGCGCCGCGATCGACACCGCGGTCAGGATCCGCACCATGTCGCGCTCCGTGTGCAGGAGGATCGCGAACGCCGTCATGTAGATGAGCGCGATCGCGAGCGACGACAGCTGATAGACGGTCGACGACATGTCCTCGGTCCAGAGGAGGCTGGCCGTCGCCCAGAACGCATAGGCCGTCACCCACGGCAGCGGACCCGCGGCCGCCAGGCGCACGCGGTCGGTCGAGACGGCGCCGAGGATGACGAGGAGCGCGAGCGGCGCTGCGAGGCGGCTGATCGGGACGCCGCCCACGCTGACGACCTCCACGAACACCGATGCGATGAGGACCGGGAGGACGAAGTCCTGTCGCATGCCGAGCAGGACGAGCCCGCCGGTGCCGACCGCCGCCGCGATCGCATACTTCGCATCGATCGTCGCGAGGACGCCGACGATGGACGCGAGCGCCCCGGCGCCGATCACCCACTGCAGCTGATTTGGGATCGCTCTGACGCTCATGCGGGGCGAGAATCCACGCGGATCGCGGCGCGGACAGCGCTGGGCGAACGCGTGCATATGCTAGCGCCATGCCCGGGGACACCGAGCCGACGGACGTCCGGCCGTCGCTCCTTCGGTCTGCAGTCTTCACGTACGCGGCGCAGATGGGCGTCGCGTTCTTTTCGCTCCTGAACGTGCTGATCGTCGCTCGTGCGCTCGGCCCGCACGGTCGCGGCGACGTCGCGTTCCTCGTTGCGGTCTGCTACCTGACCTCGCAGTTCGCATCGGTCGGTGTGCACGTGGCGAACGGGAACATCGCCGCATCGCGTCCGTCTGCTCGCGGATCGCTGGCGACGAACTCGTGCTTCTTCGCGCTGGGTCTCGGCACGATCGCGGCCGGGATCGTCGCCCTCGCCATCCACCTCGTTCCGGATGTCGGCGGCGACCAGCGGCGCTCCCTGCTCCTGATCGCGCTCGGCGCGATGCCGTTCCTGATGCTGGGCCAGTACCTCCTGCTCCTGCTGCAGGCCGAGTACCGGTTCACGATCGCGAACGCCGCCTGGCTCGTGCCGCCGCTCGTCAACGCGGGCCTGAACGGCACATTCGACGTCCTGAACATCCTGACGCCCGCGCGGGCGTTCGGAACGTGGGTGTTCGGCCAGTTGATCGCCGTCGGCGTGCTGGTCGTCGGCGTGCTGCGAGGCACAGGCTTCGGCCGGCCCGACCTGAAGCTTGCCAAGGAGTCGTTGAAGTTCGGCGTGCAGGCGCATTTCGGTCGCATCATGCTCCTGGGGAACTACCGCGTCGACCAGTGGATCCTGGGCGGCATCTCGAACACGGAGGCAGTCGGCGTCTACAGCGTGGCGGTGTCGTCGGCCGAGACGTTGTTCTTCGTCCCGACGGTGCTCGCGATGGTGCAGCGGCCCGACGTCGCGCGGGCGGGCCGGCAGGACGCGGCAGCCGCTGCGGCGCGCGCGTTCCGAGTGGGGATCCTGATCACGATCCCGATCGCCGTCTTCCTCGTCGTGGCGGCGCCGTTCCTGTGCGTGACGCTGCTCGGATCCGGGTTCCACGACTCCGTCCCGCAGATGCGCGTGCTGACGATCGGCGCGTTCGGGATCGTCGCGCTGAAGCTTCTCGGCAGCACGTTGACGGCACAACGCCGGCCGAACCTCGAGACCGCTGCGATCGGCGGCGCATTCGTGATGACGATCGCTCTCGACGTGCTGTTGATCCCGGGTCACTCCGGGATGGGGGCTGCCGTCGCCTCGACGATCGCCTACACGACGGGTGGCGTGGCGTCTCTGGATCTTCTGCCGGGCGCTCAAGTTCCCGCTGTCCGGCCTCGTTCCCCGGCGTAGCGACCCACGCTGGATCGTGGCGACGCTCGTCCGCCGCTGGCGCCCGGAAGGAGCGTGACGGCGAGCCGGGAACCCAGCTGACGATGCCCGATGAGGTCGTCTCCCCGGAGCTGGTCCTGGTCGCGCCCGAGCTTGCCGCCGTCACCTGGCGGTGGGAGGCGCAGGAGCCGCCGCGCCCGATACCTCTGCCCGAGCCCCTCGCCGAGACGCCGTCGGCATCACCGACGAAGCGGACGGTCGCGCACCGGCTCCGCCGTGCCGCGCCGTACGGGGGCCTCGCCGCGGCCGGGCTGGCGGCGGCATTCGCGCTGCCGTCGCTGACCGCGACCGTCTCGAGCAGCGTCCGGCCGGCCGGGGTCGCCTCGTACGACGTCACGGTCCACGGCGCGGTCCGCGCGAGCTCCCGAGAAGATCCGGCGCCGGTTTGCAACGACTCCGCCCGCGCCCGCGCCGCGTGACGTCCTCGCGGTGGCGATCTCCGTGTCCTCCGCACCGTGCGCCTCTCCTGGAGCCGTCGCCGCGCTCGCGGCGCGTGCTGGTGATCCGCTCGCCGGGGCGCGCGGGAGCCTCAGAGAGCCTGATCTACCGCGGGAGCCGGCGCGGGGTCGTCGACCGGACGGTCGTCCCGGGAACGCGCTATCGCTACGTCGTCTTCGGCGTCACGCCGGCTGGGCGCCGTTCGCCTGGGGTTCCGGCGACGATACGCCCATGACGACGTCGTGCTTCGTCGTGCCGGCCCCGTGCGGCGAGGCGAGCCACGTCTGCACGGCCGCCTCGTAGTCCTCGTGGCGCCCGATGTCGAACCACGCGCCGGTGTGAAGTGAGGTGCCGACCCGCGCGCCGCGGTCGAGGAGCGCGCGGATGAGCTCCGGCACGTCGAAGCGGGTGCTCTTCGGGATCAGCTCGAGGCACTCGGGCTCGAGGACGTAGACCCCCATGCTGACGAGCGCCCCGAGCTCGGGCTTCTCTTCGAAGTCGACGACCGTCGACTGCGCCTCGCGGTCGGACACGTGCAGGACGCCGTAGTCGAGTTCACCCGGCGCTGCGTCGCGATGGTGATCAGGTTCCCGGCGCGCGGTGCATCCCGATCAGGTCGCAGTAGTCGAGCGTCGTGAGGACGTCGCCGTTCATGACGAGGAAGGTGTCGTCGAGGCCCTCGACGAGCCGCAGCGGCCCGGCGGTGCCGAGCGGTTCCTCCTCGTGGACGTACGCGATCCGCCGCCCGGCTGGTCGGGCTGTCGAACACCGCGCGGATCAGGTGTGACGAGGTAGCCGACGCAGAAGGTGGATGTCGGTGATGCCGCACGCTCCGAGCTGGTCGACGACGAGCTCGAGGATCGCGCGGTCGCCGATCGGCATGAGCGGCTTCGGCAGGACGGACGTGTACGGGGCGAGACGTGTGCCGCGGCCGCCGGCGAGGATCACCGCGGCGGAACCGGTGGCCTGGGTACCGGCCGTCGCGAGCGTCGCCGTCAAGTCGGCTGCTTCACGACATCTTCGCCGCTCGCTACCGGCTGCCTCCCGGCGCGATGGAGCGGTCGACGGCGGCCTGCGGCGGACGGCCGAGCCTTGCGGTTCCGCGGTGCACCGCGACCTCGCGCGTGAGCACGACCGCGAGCAACGTCCACAAGCATGATGTCCATCGCGGCGCACCAGGTGCTCCATAGAAACGTCGAGCGCGACCTTCTGCGGCAAGAGGCGGTCGACGTAGTGGTCGACGCGGTCGCCGGTGATCCAGGATCGCTCCCTCTCGGCGAACGCGAGCTGCGAAGCCCGGTGATGCCGGGCGTGGCGGTCAGGATCGTGCTGTAGGCGTCGGCGCGATCGCGACGAATGGGGATCCTCGGGACGCGGGGCCGACAAGGCTCATCTGGCCCCGGAGCACGTTCCAGAGCTGGGGCAGCTCGTCGAGCTTCGTGCGGCGAGCAGGCGCCCGAGCGGGTGAACGGGTCGTCGTGCCGGCGGTGAGCGCCGAGCCGCTGCGCCCTCGTTCATCTTGCGGAACTTGAGACGTCGAACTCGCGCCCGCGGCGGCCCACGCGGCGGGCGCGGTAGAAGGCAGGCCCTGGCGAGTCGAGCTTGATCAGCAGCGCGATCACGCAGGACGAGCGGGAGGAGCAGGACGAGCAGGAGGGCCGCTCCGGCGAGGTCGACTGCGCGCTTGATGAAAACGCCCCTACCAGACCACCATTGCCGGTGCTCGAAATACGCAAGACTCGATTCCTCCCCTACGATCCCTGGCTGCCGGTACCCGACGCCCTTTCCAGCCGCTTCGTACGGTACACATACTCGCTGTTCCCCATCGAAAGTCCCTGGCGGAAGTTGGGGAGTCGCACCCGTCTCGCTGGTCTACGTTTCGATATATGCAACCTGTCGTCCCACTTTCCGACGTCTTCGTCGACGAGACACTCGTCGCGGCCGTCGCCGACGTCATTCGCAGCGGCTGGTGGAGCATGGGCCCGCGCGTCGCCGATTTCGAGCGCGAGTTCGCGGAGCTGACGGATGCGCCGCACGCGTTCGCGGTCGCGAACGGAACGGCGGCGCTCCATCTCGCGCTGCTCGCGGTCGACGTCGGTCCCGGCGACGAGGTGATTCTTCCGTCGCTGAACTTCGTCGCGGCCGCGAACGTGGTGCGGCTCGTCGGCGCGACGCCCGTCTTCTGCGACATCGAGTCGGTGGACAACCTGAACCCACCGTGGCCGATCTCGAAGCCGCGATCACCGACCGAACGCGCGCGATCATCGCGCTGCATTACGGCGGGTTCGGTGTGACATCGACGCCGTGTGCGCGCTCGCGGCACGGCGCGGTATCGCCGTGATCGAAGACGCAGCGCACGCGCCCGGAGCGCGCCTCGACGGCCGCGCGCTCGGGACGTTCGGCGCCGTCGGGTGCTTCAGCTTCTTCGCGAACAAGAACATGCCGGTCGGGGAGGGCGGGATGGTGGTGGCCCGCGACGACGCAACAGCGGATGCGCTGCGGCTGCTGCGTTCGCACGGCATGACCTCGCTCACGTGGGACCACCATCGCGGCCACGCGCACACCTACGACGTGCTGCGTCCCGGGTTCAACTACCGCCTCGACGAGGTACGCGCCGCCGTCGGCATCGTCCAGCTGCGGAGGCTGGCCGAGGAGAACGCCCGTCGAGGGGCGCTGTACGCGCGCTACCGCGACCGGCTCCACGATCGCGACGGGCTGCTGATCCCGTTCGGCGAGCGGCCAGCGGGCGAGGAGGCGTCGTACCACCTCGCCGTTGCGTTGCTGCCCGAGGACGTCGACCGGGCCGAGTTCCGGGAAAGCCTGCGCGAGCGCGGCATCCAAACGAGTTTCCACTACCCGCCGATTCACCGTTTCACGGCATATGAGACGATCGCGCGCAGTCGTGTGTTACCAACCACCGAAATCGTCTCGGAGCGGCTCGTGACGTTGCCGCTGTTCGGGACAATGACCGACGAACAGTTCGACGCGGTCGTGGAGAGCGTGCTCTCCGCGTGCGCCCGCGCCGGCTGACGGCCCGCCGCACTCCCACTGCGGCCGGGGGAGGGGAGAGAACATGAATGCGATCCGGCGGTGTTCCGGGTGATCGGCGGTATCGCGGCGATCACCGCTGCGGCGGTGATCGCCGTCACAGGCGCGGTCCATCTCCATCACGGCGCGACTTCGACACGTTCGACGCAAGCCGCGACGACGACGACCAAGAAACCGACCAAGAAACCGAAGCACAACGCGCCCCAGCCGGTGCGGTCGTTTCTCGATCCGTTCCCGGAAGGGTCGGTGTGGTCAGCGCCGTTGAACGACGTGAAGATCGATCCGCAGACCGCGGCGAAGATGCAGTACTTCGTCGAGAACTCGGTGAAGAACCCCTCGATGAGCTTGCGCAGGTACGGATGGACGATTGTCCAGGCATCGGAGGCCGACCCCGTGTACGCGGTCCGCCTGGGAGAAGGCCGGGCTTGAGCTGTTCTCCGGCGTCAACGTGCCGAGCAAGGCGTTCGGCGAGCACATCGAGCACGCCTGCCATACGCCGAGCGTCTCCGCCGAGGAGCTCGATGGCCTGATGCGGAGCGGCACCGACATGGTCGTGGTCGACAGCCGGCCGTTCGACGAATTCCAGCGCGTCTCGATCCCGAGCGCCACCAACGTGCCGGGCGCCGAGCTGGTGCTGCGCATCCATGACATCGCGCCCTCGCCCGACACGCTCGTCGTGGTCAATTGCGCCGGCCGCACCCGCAGCATCATCGGCGCGCAATCGCTGATCAACGCCGGCCTGCCGAACAAGGTCGTGGCGCTTCGCAACGGCACGATGGGCTGGAGCCTCGCCGGCCTGATGCCCGACAACGGCAAGACCAAACGCTTCACCGAGCCGTCCACCGACGGCCTCGCCCGCGCCAGGGCCGCGGCCGAGCGCGTCGGCAAGACATTCGGCGTCATGCGCATTGACGCCAACGCACTGGAGGGCTTTCGCGCCGACGCGACGCGCACGCTCTATGTGTTCGACGTGCGCGATCCGACCGATTACGCCGCCGGGCATTTCCCCGGCGCGGTCAATGCGCCCGGCGGCCAACTCGTCCAGGCCACCGACCAATATGCCGCCACGCTCGGCGCGCGCCTCGTGCTGATCGACGACCGCGAGGTGCGCGCGGTGATGACGGCGTCGTGGCTCAAGCAGATGGGCTGGCGCGACGTATTCGTGCTGGCGGCGACCGGCAGCGAGAAAGACCGCCCGCCGCTACCGGTGCTGGGCGCGGCGCCGCCGTCCGAGCGCGCCATCGAGGCGAAGGAATTATCCGAACTCGTGGCCAAGGACCGCGTCACCGTGGTCGATCTCTCGCTCAGCCCGGCCTATCGCAAGGGCCACATCCCCGGCGCCTGGTTCGCCATCCGCGCGCGGCTTACCGGCGCGCTGGCGAAGGTTCCAATGAACGGCGATCTGGTGCTGACGTCCGAGGACGGCGTGCTCGCCGGCCTCGCCGCGGGCGAAATCCCGCAACGCGCGTTATCTCGCGGGCGGCAACGCCGCCTGGCAGGCGGCCGGCTTCGCGCTCTCCACCGACGCCCGCATGGCCGACGAGCCGCTGGACTACTGGCCCAAGCCCTATGAGCGCACCGGCAACGCCACCGAGGCGATGAACGAGTACCTGTCCTGGGAGGTCGATCTGCTGCCACGGATCGAGCGCGACGGGACGACGCGGTTCACCACGCCGGGCTGAACCTCACGCGCCCGCGCGCAGCGCCGCTTCAAACTTGGTGTGAAACTCCAGCAACTCGCCGGCGTCGATGTCGCTGATCGCCGTGAAGCGCATGCCCTGATCGCTCCACCGCTGGGTGTTGAAGCCCTGCACCGTCGCGCCACGCGCGGCGGTGTGACCGGTGTCGGCGGCGGGCTCGACGAACAGATTGATGACGTGGACGCCGCGCTCGATAGACGAGCGCCGCCACGGCCTTGCCGTCGATGGTAGTCGAGCCGCCCGCCGACCAGGTTGAAGCCCTGCGCCGCGAGATCGGCGACCGGCGGCGCTACGGCGAGCTTGCCGTTGAACCACGGCTTCACGGTATTCCGGTCGGTCGAGGGAACGTCGGTCAGGTGGCCGGCCTGCAGCGATCGCAGATGCGCCGACGCCACGTCACCGAGGATTCGCTGGTCCTGGTCCGAGCGCATCACCACGAACAGCACGCCGGCGGCGGCCGCCGCCGACAGCGCCGAGCCGAACGCAAAGCCCTTGCAGCAGCCAGCGGCGCGACGGCGCGGGCGAGCGCACCACGCGGCGCCGGGATTGCCGCCTCGATCCGCGCGCGCAGCGCCTGCGGCGCGGCGAAGTCGCAAATTCGCGCCGGACATCGCGTCTCGCATCTCGCGGAATTGCGCCAACTCCGCCGCGCAACGCGGGCAGCCGGCGACATGCGCCTCGACCTCGCGCGCCTGGCCGGCATCCAGCTCGCCATCGAGCAGCGCGTGCAGCAGCACCCTTGCCTCATCGCACGTCATCATGATTCCTTCTCCTCGGCCGACAGCCATGCGGCGCGCAGCATCGAGCGGGCGCGCGCCAGCCGCGACATCACGGTGCCGACCGGCACACCGACGATCTCGGCAATCTCGCGGTACGACAGATCGTTGATCTCGCGCAGCACGATCGCCTCGCGGAACTGATCGGGCAGCGCGCCCACCATGTCGCGGATCGACTGCTCGTCGCGGCGGCGCAGGATCTGCGCTTCCGGCGTCTCCGGCGCTTCGCTCCAGAGCGGCACCGCGTCCTCCGCGGCGTCCTCATCGGCGAAGCTGCGCTGCGCATAGGCCGCGTGGCAGACGTTGCGCAGGATGGCGAACAGCCAGGGGCGGATCGCGCCGCCGCGGAACGTATCGAAATGCTTCAGCGCCCGCAGGTAGCACTCCTGCACCGCGTCGTCGGCGTCCGCCGCGTTGCGCAGCAGATAGCGCGCCAGCGTATAGACCTCGTCGAGATGCGGCAGCGCCGCGTCGCGAAAGCGCCGCGCCCGTTCCGGATCGTGCACGTCACCGGCCATTGCGCTGCGCGCCCTGATCCGAACGGCGGCGCCCCGCGAGCATCATTGCGCAGCGCCGCTCCCCGTCGTCCCCTCGACCACGATGGTTCCCGTCATGTGCGGATGCAAGGAGCAAAAGTAGCTGTACTCGCCGGGTGTCGGGAATGTGAACGAGTACGACTCGTCGGTGTCCATCACCTTCGATTTGAACAGCCGGTCCTTCGACGCGACCGTGTGCGGAATGTCGTCGCGGTTGGTCCAGGTCACGGTCGTGCCGGCCTTGACCGTCAGCCGCTCCGGGCCGAACACGAAGTTGTCGATCGCGACCGCGACGCCCGTGTTCTGCGCCGCGAGCGGCGCCACCGCGCAAGCGAGCGCCGCCCCCATCGCGAAGGCCATCAGCACCATCCGCATCGGCTCAGCCCTGCAACGGCGTGTCGATGACGGCGAGGCGCTGCTCGCCGCGCTTGAACGTCACGCTGGCGACGCCGAGCATGCGTGCGGAGCTTGTCGTCGGCGACCTTCATCGGGCCGGGCGACGGCGCCGCGCCCGGCGCCGGCTGCGGGAACGCGGTCGAGCGCGCGGTGTGGAAGGCGACGTTGCCCTCGACCTTCTGCATCACCTGATGGATGTGGCCGTTCAGCACGGTGACCGAGCCGAAGCCCTTGAGCATGTCGAGCGCGCGGGCGCCGTCGTCGGTGCCCCAGCCCCAGGTCTCGTACACCACCCAGAGCGGGATGTGCGCGAACAGCACGACCGGCGTCGAGGCGGTCTTGCCCTTGAGGTCGTCGGCGAGCCACTTGAGCTGGTCCTCGCCGAGCGAGCCCATGCCGCCGGCCTTGAGGTTCTTCACGTTGACGAGGCCGACGAAGTGCACGCCGCCGGCGTCGAAGCTGTACCAGCCGTCGCCCTTGGTGCCGCGGCCGTAGCGCTCCTTGTAGAGCTTCACCTCCTCGTCGAGGATGTCGTGCTCGCCCGGCACGTAGTGCACGTCGAGCTTCGCCTGCGAGATGATCTTCTCGGCGTCGTCGAACTCGGCCGGCTTCGACAGATGCGTGATGTCGCCGGTGTGGATCATGAAGGACGGCTGCTGCCGGCAGCGCCTTGATGCGGCCGATCGCCTCCTCCAGCGTGCCCTTGGCGTTGGGGTTGGCGGGCTTGTCGAAGCCCATGTGGCTGTCGCTGATCTGCATGAAGGTGAGCCCCGGCGCTTCCGCCGCCATCGCCCCATCGACCAGGCCGAGCGAGCGCGGCACGCCGCCCGCGACGGTCCAGAGCAGGCCGGTGCCGGCCCAGGTCATGCATTCGAGAACCTTGCGCCGGGTGGTGCCGTCGCCGCTGCCGTTATCCTGGGCGTCATGATCCGTCTCCCGTGCAGCATGAGCGCTACGGGGACAGGATCGGACCGACCGGGCGATTTATTCCCGGCCAGGCTTAAATCGATAAAAGCGTTGCAAATTCAGATATTTACTGTAGAACCGCGCAATCGCCCAGGCCACGGCGCAGATGACGCTTCGGCCGCGCGCGCCTATGTACAGCCCATGAAATTCCTCGACGAAGCCAAGGTCTATATCCGCTCCGGCGACGGCGGCAACGGCTGCGTCGCGTTCCGGCGCGAGAAGTTCATCGAGCACGGCGGCCCGAGCGGCGGCAACGGCGGCCGCGGCGGCGACGTCGTGGTCGAGGCGGTCGACGGCCTCAACACCCTGATCGACTACCGCTACGCCCAGCACTTCAAGGCGCAAGCCCGGCGTCGGCGGCATGGGCAAGGACCGCCACGGCGCCGGCGGCGACGACGTCGTGCTCAAGGTGCCGGTCGGCACGCAGATCTTCGACGAGGACAAGGAGACGATGATCGCCGACCTCACCAAGATCGGCGAGCGCGTGGTGCTGGCCGAGGGCGGCAACGGCGGCTTCGGCAACGCGCATTTCAAGTCGTCGACCAACCGCGCGCCGCGCAACGCCAATCCCGGCCAGCCCGGCGACGAGCGCTGGATCTGGCTGCGGCTGAAGCTGATCGCCGACGCCGGCCTGGTCGGATTGCCGAACGCCGGCAAGTCGACCTTCCTCGCCGCGGTGAGCGCGGCCAAGCCGAAGATCGCCGACTATCCGTTCACCACGCTCAACCCGCAGCTCGGCGTGGTCGAGAGCGACGGCCGCGAGTTCGTGCTGGCCGACATTCCCGGCCTGATCGAAGGCGCCCACGAAGGCTCCGGCCTCGGCGACCGCTTCCTCGGCCACATCGAGCGCTGCCGCGTGCTGCTGCATCTCGTCGACGGCACCGGCGAGCACGCCGGCGAGGACTACAAGACCGTGCGCGCCGAGCTCGAAGCCTACGGCCAGGGGCTGGAGGACAAGCACGAGATCGTGGCGCTGACCAAGATCGACGCGCTGACGCCCGAGGTCATCAAGCAGCAGGCGGCGCGGCTCAAGCGCGCCAGCAAGAAGACGCCGCTGCTGCTGTCGGCGCAGTCCGGCAAGGGCGTGACCGAGGCGAAGCGCGCGCTGCTCGAAATCATCGACAGCTCCGGCGGCACCACCGCCGCCCGCCGCCGCGCCGAGGCCCCGGCCTGGCAGCCGTGAAGCTCTGGCAGCCGTAGAATCTGCTATAGAGCAGCCTTTCGACCCTGACCTTTTGCCGCCGAAGCCTCCGACATCATGTCCGCCAAAGCCCCCGCCCTCGCCGACTTCCGCCGCATCGTGGTCAAGGTCGGCTCGTCGCTGCTGGTCGACGCCAAGGCCGGCCGGCTGAAGGAGGCGTGGCTCGCCTCGCTCGCCGCCGACATCGCGCGCCTGCACAAGGACAAGCGCGACGTCATCGTGGTGTCGTCCGGCGCGATCGCGCTCGGCCGCTCGGTGCTCAAGCTGCCGAAGGGCCCGCTCAAGCTCGAGGACAGCCAGGCCGCCGCCGCGGTCGGCCAGATCGCGCTCGCCCGCACCTGGGCCGAGGTGCTCGGCAAGCACGGCATCACCGCGAGCCAGGTGCTGGTCACGCTCGACGACACCGAGGAGCGCCGCCGCTATCTCAACGCGCGCTCGACCATCGCCAAGCTGCTGGAGTGGCGCTCGGTCCCGGTGATCAACGAGAACGACACCGTCGCCACCACCGAAATCCGCTACGGCGACAACGACCGCCTCGCCGCCCGCGTCGCCACCATGGCGAGCGCCGACCTGCTGGTGCTGCTCTCCGACATCGACGGCCTCTACGACGCGCCGCCGCATCTCAACGCCAAGGCCAAGCACATCGCGCTCGTGCCGCGCATCACCGCCGAGATCGAGGCGATGGCGGGCGACGCCGCGCTCCGATCATGTCGCGCGGCGGCATGCGCACCAAGATCGAGGCCGGCAAGATCGCCACCACCGCCGGCACGCCACATGGTGATCGCCTCCGGCCACGTCGACAATCCGCTGCGCGGCGATCGAAGCCGGCGCCCGCGCACCTGGTTCCTCGACGCCCGGCAATCCGGTCACCTCGCGCAAGAAATGGATCGCCGGCTCGCTCGAACCCAAGGGCACGCTCACCATCGACGCCGGCGCCGCCGCGGCGCTCCGCCGCGGCAAGAGCCTGCTGCCGGCCGGCGTGATTCGCGTCGACGGCACCTTCGGCCGCGGCGATGCGGTGGTGATCCGCGGTCCGGACGGCGCCGAGATCGGCCGCGGCCTCGTCGCCTACGACGCCGAGGACGCCGCCAAGATCGTGCGCAAATCGTCCGGCGACATCGCGCTGATCCTCGGCATCGAGGGCCGCGCCGAAATGGTGCACCGCGACGATATGGTGCTGGGCGGCGCGTAAGCGTCTGCTTGCGACGGTGAATTCGCGCTTCGCATCTCTCGTCATACCAAAGTCTGCGGTCATATGACGCGCGGTGCGCTGCCGCGCGTCAATCCATCACGTTCCGGCCGATCCGCCATCTCGGCAGACTATGCGTGCTCCGCAAGGCGCTAACGCCAAATCAACCAACATCATGGGGAGCGAACCATGAAGAAGACAATCGTCGCCATCACCGCAGCGGCATTCTTGGGCGGCACCGCGGTAACCCTGACGCCGGCGCCGGCGGCCGCGATGTGTCCGATCTTTCTGGCCTTCGTGAAGCCGGACCCGAACTTCAAGGCGGTGAACCCGTACGACAAGAAGCCGGTGCACAAGCGGATGATGAAGCACAAGAAGTAGTAGCGGCAAGAATCGAGGGGACGCAAGAAGAACAAGAATCAGAACTTGCGGTCGAGACGTGTGCGACACCGCGAGGCGTCTTAATTGACGCTAATCCCCAGCAGTCTTTGGGGGGCAGCAATGCCCCCCATTTTTTTGCGCGCTGACTGGAACTCGTCGCGGTCCTGCGGATTGTTCCGGTGCGACGCGTGACACCATCAAGACTCAGAAGGCGACCGATGGTCGCCCGGAACAGCCCGGCCTTGAGGCCGGGCTTTCCGTTTGTGGCACGCTCGCATCGAGCGTTATCGCACCGGAAAATCGAAAAAGGTTTGCGGATAAGGCTCGTGGCGCAAGGTGAAGTGCCACCATTCCTTCTCATAGGGCCGGAAGCCGCGCCGCGCATCGCCTGCGCCAGCAACGCGCGGTTGCGCCTGCGCCTCGCGCGCTCACGCTGCGGTCGGACGGCCATGACCGCGGGCTGAAGAAATCGAACGGCGTGCCCATGTCGAGCTCCTTGCCGTCGGCGCGCCGCGCCAGCGTCAGGTCGACGGTCGAGCCGCGCGAATGGCCGGAGCGCGCCGCGATATAGCCGTCGCGAAACAGCGTGCTCTTGTCGACGTGCGGATAGAACTCGGCCTTCATCTTCGACGTCGCCGAGGTTGCGCGCCCAGCGCACGAAATGCGCGACCGCCCGCTCCGGCCGGTAGCAGTCGAACACTTTGAGCGTCAGCCCCCGCGGCTCGAGATCGCGTGCACGACCTGCGCCAGCGCCGCGGCCGCCGGCCGGGTGAGATAGCAGAGCGGCTTGTCGTAGCCGTCGATCGGCGCGCCGACGAAATTATGCGCCGTCGCGTAGCGCATCTCGACGACGAGGCCGGGCGCGACGCTCGCCGCATCGACGAAGCTGTCGGGCGCGGCTGCGCCAAGGCCGCGGGCGCGAGGGCCAGCATGAGCGCAGCAATGCCAACGGATCGAATCATGATTTTTCTGTAGCAGAGTTGGCGTTTGACTTCCTGTTCTATAGGACTATATTCCATGCGTCCTGTCCACCCGAGGCGCTCTCATAAGGCGTCGTAACAGCGGTACAGATTGCGGCGCCTCTCGCAAGACGGCTCCGGGACACCCCGGCTCGCGGACGCATGCCTCGTCGCCGCTACCGCAGGATGAGAAGGCCACCGATCCATGATAGAAACGATGGAAATGACCGGATCGAGCATAAGTAAGGCCGCATAAGTAAGTCCATGACCGCGCCGCTGAAAACCATCGAAGGATCGGGCGATATCGCCGCGACCGATGCGCGACATCGGCCGCCGGCGCCAAGGCGGCCGCGCGCGTGCTGGCGCTGGCCTCGACGGCGCAGAAGGACCGGGCGCTCGCCGGCGATGGCCGCCGGCGATCCGCGCCGGCAAGGCCGACATCCTCGCCGCCAATGCCGAGGACATGGCCGAGGCCAAGGCCGCCGGCCTCACCGCCGCCGTTCCTCGACCGGCTGGCGCTCGAACGACAAGCGCGTCGACGGCGATGGCCGACGGCCTCGACGTGGTGCGCGGCCTCGCCGATCCGGTCGGCAAGGTCACCGAATCCTGGACGCGGCCGAACGGCATGACCATCGAGCGCGTGCGCGTGCCGCTCGGCGTCATCGGCGTGATCTACGAGAGCCGGCCGAACGTCACCGCCGACGCCGGCGCGCTGCGCTCAAGGCCGGCAACGCCGTGATCCTGCGCGGCGGCTCGGACAGCCACCGCTCGTCGCGCGCGATCCACGCCGCGCTCGCCAAGGGCCTGCGCGAAGCCGACCTGCCCGAGGACGCGATCTCGCTCGTGCCGACGCGCGACCGCGCCGCGGTCGGCATGATGCTGCAAGGCCTCGACGGCGCGATCGACGTGATCGTGCCGCGCGGCGGCAAGAGCCTGGTCGCGCGCGTGCAGAGCGAGGCGCGCGTGCCGGTGTTCGCGCATCTCGAAGGCGTCTGCCACGTCTATGTCGACAAGGCGGCCGACGCTCGACATGGCGAAGACCATCGTGCTGAACGCCAAGATGCGGCGCACCGGCGTCTGCGGCGCGGCCGAGACGCTGCTGGTCGATCGCGCCGGCGGCGGCGACGCATCTCAAGCCGCTGGTCGCCATGCTGCTCGACGCCGGCTGCGAGGTGCGCGGCGACGCCGCCGTGCAGAAGGCCGATGCGCGCGTGAAGCCGGCGAGCGAAGCAGGACTGGTCGACCGAATATCTCGACGCCATCATCACCGCCGGCGTGGTCGACGGCGTCGATGCCGCGATCGAGCACATCGAGCGCTACGGCTCGCACCACACCGACGCCATCGTCACCGCCGACCAGGCGGCGGCGGAGAAATTCCTGAACGAGGTCGATTCCGCGATCGTGCTGCACAACGCCTCGACCCAGTTCGCCGACGGCGGCGAGTTCGGCTTCGGCGCCGAGATCGGCATCGCCACCGGCAAGCTGCATGCGCGCGGCCCGGTCGGCGTCGAGCAGCTCACCAGCTTCAAGTACCGCGTCCGCGGCACGCGGGCAGATCAGGCCGTGACCGACGTCAGTGCACGCTCGCGCGCCTGCGTGCGCGTCGGCGCTGCCGCCGCCTCGTCACTGCCCCCGCATGCGCCCGGGCATGCGGATCGGCCTGTTCGGCGGCACATTCGATCCGCCGCACGCCGCGCATCTCGGCGCCAGCCTGCTCGCGATGAAGCGGCTCAAGCTCGACCGGATGTGGTGGCTGGTGACGCCGGGCAATCCGCTGAAGGACACCCGCGGCCTGCGCCCGCTGGAGGAGCGCATGGCCGCCGCCCGCAGCGCTCGCCGACCATCCGCGCATCGACGTGACCGGTCTCGAAGCCGTCATCAACACCCGCTACACCTACGACACGCTGGAATATCTGGTGCGCCGCTGCCCCGGCGTGCGGTTCGTCTGGGTCATGGGCGCCGACAATCTGCGGAGCTTCTACCGCTGGCAGAACTGGCGCGGCATCGCCGAACCTGATGCCGATGGCGGTGGTGGACCGCATGGGCTCGAGCCTCTATGCCACCGGCGGCCGCGGCCGCCCAGGCGCTGGCGCCGCTACCGGCTGCCGGAGCGGCTGGCGCCGGCACTGGCCGAGCGCAACGCCGCCGGCCTGGGTTTACCTCCACGGACTGAAATCGCCGCTGTCCTCAACCGCGCTCCGCGCCGCTGCGAAAGGAGCAGCGTGCAAAAGGTTGAAACCCGTGGTACGCGTGCCTATCTTAGTAGTCGTGGCCCCGGCGATTCCGGGGCGTGAGCGGCAACCGAAAGGAAAGGACGCCCCTGACCCCCACCGCAGCCCCTCGGGCCAGCGCCCGTCGTGCGCCCGAACCCGTCTCCAAAGCGCCCTGACGCCGCAGGAGACCCTTCGCCTGGTCCTCGCGCGCCTCGACGACATGAAGGCCGAGGACACCGTCACCATCGATCTCACCGGCAAGACCTCGATCGCCGACGCCATGGTCGTGACCAGCGGCCGGTCGAACCGCCATGTCACGTCGATCGCCGACAGCGCGGTCGAAGGCCTGCACAAGGCCGGCGTGAAAGGCGTCCGCGTCGAAGGCAAGCCGCAACGGCGACTGGGTGCTGATCGATGCCGGCGACGTCATCGTCCACGTGTTCCGGCCGGAGGTGCGCGCCTTCTACGATCTCGAAAAGATGTGGGCGGGCGGCCGGCGCGCGCAAGCGAGACCGAGCCGAAGCTGACGGTCCGACATGCCGGCGATGCGGCTCGTGGTCGCCGCCATCGGCCGGCTGAAGGACGGCCCGGAGCGCGAGCTCGCCGAGCGCTACCGCAAGCGCGCCGAGCAGACCGGCCGGCGCATCGGCTTCCGCGACATCGAAGTCGTGGAGATCCGCGAGAGCCGCGCCCAGGAGGTCGGCAAGCGCATGATCGAGGAATCGATCGCGCTCGCCAACGTGATCCCCGACAAGGCCGTCATCGTCATCCTCGACGAGCGCGGCGAAAGCCTCGACAGCGCCACGCTCGGCGGCGCGGCTCGGCGCTGGCGCGACGACGGCCGCCCGGCCGCGGTGTTCATCATCGGCGGCGACGACGGCCTCGCGCCGAGCCTGCGCGACAAGGCCGACCGTGCGGCTCGCCTTCGGCGCCGCCACCTGGCCGCACCAGCTCGTGCGGGTCATGCTGCTGGAGCAGATCTATCGCGCCGTCAGCATCCTGTCCGGGCATCCCGTATCATCGCGCCTGAGCGTTGCTTTCGCCGCGTGCCGCGGCATTACCTCACATCGCGCGATGAGCGCTTCGGAACGGCTCGACCGATTCGTCTCGCGCACTGGCCGCCGACGCTCGGCGCTCGCGCTTGCCTCGCGCTGCTCCTGCTCCCCGCCTCCGTCGCACGCCCAATCCGCGCTCGATGCGCTGCGCCAGCGCGACCAGGAGCTCGAGGCGATCCGCGCCGAGCAGAAGAAGGCCGCCGAGACCCAGGCCAAGCTCAAGGACGAGATCGACGCCATCGGCGAGGACCGCCGCAAGCTCAACCAGGCGCTGATCGACGGCGCCGCGCGGCTGCGCGACACCGAGGACCGCATCGCCGAAACCGAGGCGCGGCTGAAGCCGCTGGACGACAGCGAGCGCGCGCTCCGCCAATCGCTCGAAGGCCGCCGCGCCACCATCGCCGAGGTGCTGGCCGCGCTGCAGCGCATCGGCCGGCATCCGCCGCCGGCCATCATGGTGCGGCCCGAGGACGCGCTGCAATCGGTGCGCACCGCCATCATGCTCGGCGCCGTGCTGCCGGAAATGCGCGTGCAGGCCGAGGCGCTGGCCACCGACCTCGCCGACCTGCTGCGCATCCGCAAGGAGATCGCCGACGAGAAGGACCGGCTGGTGCGCGACGTCGCCGCGCTGACCGAGGACCGCCAGCGCATCGGCCTGCTGATCGAGGAGCGGCAGAAAAAGCAGACCGAGACCGAAAAGGTGCTGGAGGCCGAGCGGCAGCAAGTCGCTCGCGCTGGCCCGCCAGGTGGACAATCTCAAAGATTTGATCGGCAAGGTCGAGCAGGGCCTCGACAGCGCCAGCCGCGCCGCGCGGGCGGCGGAACGCGCCGCCGAGGACCAAGGACAGCCGAATCGATCTGGCGGCCTTGAACGATCCCGGCCGGCTGACGCCGGCGGTGGCATTTGCCTCCGCCCGTGGCCGGTTGCCGCTTCCGGTTAACGGCGCCCGGATCAGGGAATTCGGGGTTCCCGACAGCCTGGGCGGCACCGAAAAGGGCCTTTCCATCGCCACCCGGGCCGGCGCCCAGGTCACGGCCCCTGTGATGGCTGGGTGGTTTATGCCGGACCCTTCCGCAATTACGGCCAAGTCTTGATCCTTAATGCCGGCGGCGGATATCATGTGGTACTCGCCGGGATGGATCGGATATCAGTGAATGTCGGCCAGTTCGTGCTGACCGGGGAGCCCGTTGCGGTGATGGGTGGCGCTGCGGGCAACGGTTCGCAAGCGGCGGCAACCCTGGCGTCGAGCTCCGATCAAGCCGGTGCTATACGTCGAGTTCCGAAAAGACGGTACTCCAATCGATCCCAGCCCGTGGTGGGCGGCAAGTAAAGGCGAAAAGGTTCGCGGATGATGCGCAAGACATTTCTGATTCTTCTCGGTGCGGCTTCGGGCGCGGCCCTGACGTTGCTGGCGACCCAGCCGCGGCTGGTGCCGATCGGCTTCGGCTCCAGCGCCAAGGCGGCCGCCGCCGACACCTACCGGCAGCTCAATCTGTTCGGCGACGTGTTCGAGCGCGTGCGCGCCGACTACGTCGAGAAGCCGGACGACTCCAAGCTGATCGAATCCGCGATCAACGGCATGCTCTCCGGGCTCGATCCGCATTCGAGCTACATGGAGCCGAAGGCGTTCCGCGACATGCAGGTGCAGACCCGCGGCGAGTTCGGCGGGCTCGGCATCGAAGTCACCATGGAAGACGGCCTGATCAAGGTGGTGTCGCCGATCGACGACACGCCCGCCGCCAAGGCCGGCGTCATGGCCAACGACATCATCACCAAGCTCGACGACGAGCAGGTGCAGGGCCTGACCCTGAACCAGGCGGTCGAGAAGATGCGCGGCCCGGTGAACACCAAGATCAAGCTCACCATCATGCGCAAGGGCCAGGACAAGCCGATCGAAGTCTCGATCACCCGCGACGTCATCCGCGTGCGGGCCGTGCGCTCGCGGCCGGAGGACGATGTCGGCTACATCCGCATCACCCAGTTCAACGAGCAGACCACCGAGAACCTGAAGAAGGCGATCACCGATCTGCAGACCCAGATCCCGGCCGACAAGCTCAAGGGCTTCGTGCGTCGATCTGCGCAACAATCCGGGCGGCCTGCTCGACCAGGCGATCTCGGTGTCGGACGCGTTCCTGGAGCGGGGCGAGATCGTCTCCACCCGCGGCCGCAACGCCGAGGAGACCCAGCGCTTCAGCGCCCGCGCCGGCGACCTGATCAAGGGCAAGCCGGTGATCGTGCTGATCAACGGCGGCTCGGCCTCGGCGTCGGAAATCGTGGCCGGCGCGTTGCAGGACCACAAGCGCGCGACCGTCATCGGCACGCGCTCGTTCGGCAAGGGCTCGGTGCAGACCATCATCCCGCTCGGCGCCGGCAACGGCGCGCTGCGGCTGACCACGGCGCGCTACTTCACGCCGTCGGGCAAGTCGATCCAGGCCAAGGGCATCGTCGCCGGACATCGAGGTGCTGCAGGACGTGCCGGAGGAGCTCAAGGCCCGCACCGACACCAAGGGCGAGTCCTCGCTGCGCGGCCATCTCAAGGCCGAGGGCGACGAGCAGACCGGCTCGCAGTCCTACGTCCCGCCGGACCCGAAGGACGACAAGGCGCTCAAGACGGCGCTCGACCTGATCCGCGGCGTGACCACCAACTCGGCCTTCCCGCCGAACGCCAAGCGCGCGGCGAACTAGTAACGCTCGGCACAGCCGTCGATCGGCGCGGGGCGGCCCAAAAGGCCGCCCCGTTTGCTTTTGCGGCCGGCTGCGCTTGACGGTCTTACGGTAAACGAAGAGTTAACGATCCGGCTTCTACCCTCGCCTCGCATGATTCGCGAGGGCTTGCGGCCGTGGCGGACGATGAACTGAGCGCCCCGCTCGGCCAGAACGCCAAAAAGAAGCGGCGACGCTTCACAGCTGCCGATCCGCGTCCCGCACGTCGATCGCGGGCGTGCTCGGGCTGTTCGTGCTGCGCCTGCGCGGTCTGGGCGCTGATGGTCGACGATCCGCTCGGCGGCGAGCCGATCGCGGTGGTCGCGACCGGCTTCGATGCGCCGAAGTCGGCCCGGCCGATGCCGCGGTCGTGTCGGCGGCGCGCCGCAAGGCCCGCGCAGCTATGACGGCCCGGGCACGCCGGCGCCGAAGCAGATCGCAGGTCCCGGCGCCAGCGCAGCCGCCGCCGGCCGCCGCCCGCCGCCAACACCAAGACCGTCACCATCATCGACGGCTCGACCGGCAAGCGCCAGGAGGTCGCCGATCCCGGCGTCGCGCGACGTCCGCGCGCCGCTCGAGCAGCGCCTGCTGGAGACCTCGCGCCACGGCGCCATCCCGCGCATCGCGCCCGACGGCGCGCGGCCGGCCGAAGTCTATGCCCGCGCCGTGAAGCCGCTGCCAGGGCCAGCAAGGACGGCCCGCGGATCGCCATCGTGATCGGCGGGCTCGGCATCAGCGCCAACGTCACCCAGCAGGCGATGGAGAAGCTGCCCGGCCCGGTGACCTTCGCGTTCACGCCCTACGGCGCCGACGTCGAGCGCCTGGCGACGCAGCGCCCGCGCCGACGGCCACGAGGTGCTGCTGCAGGCGCCGATGGAGCCGTTCGACTATCCCGACAACGATCCCGGCCCGCAGACGCTGCTGACCACGCTCAGCGTCGGAGCAGAACCTCGACCGCCTGCACTGGCTGATGAGCCGCTTCCAGGGCTACGTCGGCATCGCCAACTTCATGGGCGCGCGCTTCACCTCGACCGAAGCAGGCGCTGGCGCCGGTGCTGAAGGAAGCCGCGCGGCGCGGGCTGATCTATGTCGACGACGGCTCCTCGCCGCGCAGCCTCGCCGGCCAGATCGCCGGCGCCAACAACCTGCCGTTCGCCAAGGCCGAGATCGTGCTCGACGCGGTGCCGACGCCCGCGCATATCGACCGGGCGCTGGCGCAGCTCGAAGCGCTGGCGCGCGAGCGCGGCAGCGCGGTCGGCATCGCCTCGGCGCTGCCGGCCTCGATCGAGCGCATCGCGCAATGGGCCAAGGCCGCCGAAGCCCGCGGCATCGTGCTGGTGCCGATCACCGCGGTCGCGATCAAGCCGAAGTCGAGCTGACGTCCAGCGCGACAACGCCGCTCGATTCAGATCGTCGACCGGCGCTATGGATTCCCGGCCATCGCACGTGCTCGCTCGATGCCGGCATGACGAGGTGAACCATGCCCAAATACGAAGACCTGCCCTATCGCCCCTGCGCCGGCCTGTGCGTGATCAACCGCAAGGGCCTCGTGTTCATCGGCCGCCGCACCGACGGCCCCGAGCACATCGACGAGACCCACGTCTGGCAGATGCCGCAGGGCGGCATCGACGAGGGCGAGGAGCCCTATCCCGCGGCGCTGCGCGAGCTCTACGAGGAAACCAGCATCAAGTCGGTCGAGAAGCTCGGCGAGATCAGAGGACTGGCTGATCTACGACATTCCGAAAAAGATCGGCAGGCAAGGCGTGGAAGGGCAAGTATCGCGGCCAGACGCAGAAATGGTACGCGCTGCGCTTCACCGGCAAGGACAGCGAGATCGACATCGAGAATCCCGGCGGCGGGCACAAGCCGGAATTCATCGATGGCGCTGGGAGCCGATGGAGAACCTTCCGGACCTGGTGGTGCCGTTCAAGCGCGAGACCTACGAGCGGGTGGTGAAGGCGTTCTCGAAGTTCACCAAGTAACGCTCGGCAAACGCCGGCCGAAACAAAAAACGCGGCCACGAAGGCCGCGTTTGTCAGTTCGCAGCCGCGAACGCTCAGTGCATCGCCGTGCCTTGCAGGTGCTGATCCAGCGCCTTGAAGTGGTCGAGCTTGGCGATCTCGCGATCGAGCTCCGAGCCCTGCGCCATCTCCTTGATGCCCTGCTCCATCTCGGCGATCTGCTTCTGCAGCGCGGCGCGGTCGAGATCCTCGAGCGAGGTCGCGACGTCCGCCAGCACGGTCAGGCCGTCCGGGCCGACTTCGGCGAAGCCGCCGAGCACGACGAGCTTGGTCTGCTCGCCGCCGGCATAGACCGTCATCATGCCGGGACGCAGCAGCGCGATCAGCGGCGCATGGCCGGCCAGCACGCCGAAGTCGCCCTCGGCGCCGGGCACATCGACCTGATCGACCTCGCCGGAGAACGAAATCTTGTCCGGCGATACGAGCTCGAAGTGGAAGGTGGCCATGCTTGATCCCTAGCCTGAAACTACGCCGCTTCCGCCGCGAGCTTCTTGCCCTTCTCGATCGCCTCTTCGATGTTGCCGACCATGTAGAACGCCGCCTCCGG
>CAVYNX010000017.1:0-26362 GCA_963770005.1 uncultured Actinomycetota bacterium
CTCACCGTCTTCCCGGCCCTGGTCGCGTCAACGGCTGTTCCAGCGCCGATGTCGCCGCGGGTGACGCGCGCCCAGCAGCTGCGAGCCGATGTGTCCGAGGTCGCGCACGAGAGCTTCGACGGCGCCCTGGTGGTCAAGGCCCTCGGCCGCGAGGAGCAGGAGACCGACCGGTTCGCCGAGGTCGCCGGCCGCCTGCGTGACGCCAACGTCTCGGTCGGCCGGACCCGGGGCACGTTCGACCCGGTGATCGAGGCGCTGCCGACGCTCGGCACGCTCGTGGTGCTGGTCGGTGGGCACCGCCCGGGTCCGCAGCGGCGCGATCGACGCCGCCGACGTCGTGCAGGTGGCCTATCTGTTCTCCCTGCTGGCCTTCCCGGTCCGCTCCCTCGGCTGGGTGCTGGGCGAGCTGCCCCGCTCGGTCGTCGGCTGGGACCGGGTCAACGCCGTCCTGTCGGCCCGCGGCGAGCTGCCCTACGGCGACCACGAGCTGGTCCCCGAGCGGCGCGCGAGCGTCCGGCTGCGCAGGCGTCGACTACGCGTACCGCGACCGCCGACGGCAGCCCGCTGCCCGTCCTGCACGACATCGACCTCGACATCGCGCCCGGCCGCACCTGGCCCTGGTCGGCCCGACCGGCAGCGGCAAGTCGACCCTGACCACGCTGCTCGTCCGGCTGGTCGACCCGACCACCGGCAGCGTCCGGCTCGACGGCGTCGACCTGCGTGAGGGCGGGCCGCGGCGAGGTGGCCGCGCACGCGGCGCTGGTGCCGCAGCAGACGTTCCTCTTCGACGACACCGTTCGCGGCAACATCACCCTGGGCGACCCGAGCGCTCGAGGCCGAGGGTGACGAGAGGTCTGGGCCGCGCTGCGGCTGGCCCAGGTCGACGGTTTCGTCGCCGGCCTGCCGCACGGTCTGGACACCCGGGTGGGGGAGCGCGGCACGACGCTCTCCGGCGGCCAGCGGCAGCGGATCGCCCTGGCCCGAGCCGTCGTCCGGAGCCCGCGCCTGCTCGTCCTGGACGACGCGACCAGCGCCGTGGACCCGACCGTCGAGGCCGCGATCCTGGCCGGCCTGCGCACCGCCGAGCAGCCGGCACCGACCGTGGTCGTCGTCGCCTACCGCAAGGCGACCATCTCCCTGGCCGACGAGGTGGCCTACCTCGAGCACGGGCGGGTCGTCGACCGCGGCACCCACGCCGAGCTGCCGGCCCGCAGCGAGGGCTACCGCTCCTGGTCGACGCCTACGAGCGCGAGGCCGCCGAGCGGGCCGCCGTCGCGGCCGACGAGGAGGGCGACGTGCCGAGCGATGAGCGCGAGCCGCCCCGACGGTCGACGGCACGGGCATCGAGTCGGGCAGGCCGCCGCACCGTGGCACACCGTGCGCCGGGGCTCGCCCTGTCGCCGGAGATCACCCGCGGCATCAGGGTCACGATGGCCCTCGGCCTGGTCTCGACGCTCGGCGCATCGTCGTGCCGCTCGCCGTGCAGCAGACCATCGACGGCGGCATCCAGGCCGGCGGGCCGGACGCGACCGTGCGTCCTGCGCTCGTCCTCGTCGCCGGCGCGGCGTGCGTCGTGGCCGCGGCCTTCTCGGCGTACGCCGTCAACCTGCGGCTCTTCCGGGCCACCGAGGCCGGCCTGATGACGTTGCGGGTCAAGGCGTTCCGGCACGTGCACGACCTGTCGGTGCTGACCCAGAACTCCGAGCGCCGGGGTCCATGGTCAGCCGGGTCACCAGCGACGTCGACACGATCTCGCAGTTCGTCCAGTTCGGCGGGCTGCAGCTGCTGCTCTCGGTCGCCCAGCTGCTGCGTCGCGACCATCGTGATGCTGATCTACTCGCCCGCTGCTGACCGGCTGGTCTGGCTCTGCTTCGCGCCGCTGCTGCTCGGTGCCCGGATCTTCCAGCGGTCGGTCTCCGCGGCGTACCCGCGGGTTCGCGAGCGGGTCGGCCGACCTGCTCGGCGCGTGTCGGAGGCGGTCGTCGGCGCGGCGACCGTGCGGGCGTACGCCGTCGAGCGGCGCACGGCCAGCAGCGGGTCGACGTGGCGGTGCAGGCGCACCGCCAGGCGGCGATCGGGGCCCAGACGCGGGTCGCGCATGACGTTCAGCCTCGGCGTCCTGGCCTCCGGGCTGACCACGGCCGTGGTGGTCGTCGTCGGCACCTGGCTCGGCGCGCACGGCCGGCTCACCCTGGGCGAGCTGCTGGCCTTCCTCTTCCTGGTGCAGCTGTTCACCAGCCCGGTGCAGACCGCGACCGACGTCCTGAACGAGCTGCAGAACGCCGTCGCCGGCTGGCGGCGGGTGATCGCGGTGCTGGACACCCCGGCCGACGTGGCCGACCCGGGGCCGACGGGCCGGTCGCTGCCGCGCGGCCCGATCACGGTGCGGTTCGAGCACGTGGGCTACGCCTACCCGGGCGGCGAGCCGGTGCTGCACGACATCGACCTGACCCTCGAGCCCAGCACCCGGGTGGCCGTCGTCGGCGAGACCGGCTCGGGCAAGACGACGTTCGCCAAGCTGCTGACCCGGCTGATGGACCCGGTCGAGGGGCGGGGTGCTGATCGACGGCGTCGACCTGCGCGAGGTCACCTTCTCCTCGCTGCGCGAGCGCGTCGTCCTCGTGCCCCAGGAGGGGTTCCTGTTCGAGGGCTCGGTCCTGGACAACCTGCGCTTCTCGCGGCCCGAGGCGACCGGGCCGAGGTGCGGCTGGCCCTCACCGAGCTCGGGCTGGTCGACTGGGCCGGGGGCTGCCGCACGGGCCTCGACACCGCCGTCGGGCAGCGCGGCGAGTCGCTGTCGGCCGGGGAGCGGCAGCTGGTCGCCCTGACCCGGGCCTACCTGGCCGACCCCGACCTGCTGGTCCTGGACGAGGCGACCTCTCGGTCGACCCGGCGACCGAGGTGCGGATCCAGCGCGCGCTGGACGGCCTGAGCCGCGGCCGCACGGCGATCTCGATCGCCCACCGGCTCTCGACCGCCGAGGCCGCCGACGAGGTGCTGGTCATGGACGCCGGCCGCGTGGTCGAGCGCGGCCCAGCCCGGGCTGGCCCAGGCGGGCGGCCGATACTCCGAGCTGCACGCGAGCTGGACCGCGCAGCTCGGCTCCGGACCGGGTGAGCGGCACACAGGACGGTCCGCCGTCGGCAGAATGCCGGCGGTGACCGACGACGTGCCGCTCGACCCGCGGCCTGGCCGCGCGGCTCAAGCGCGACGCCGCCGGCCTGATCTGCGCCGTCGTCCAGCAGCACGACACCCGCGAGGTGCTGATGGTCGGCTGGATGGACGACGAGGCGCTGCGCCGCACCCTGACCACCGGCCGCGCGACGTACTGGAGCCGGAGCCGCCAGGAGTACTGGCGCAAGGGCGACACCTCGGGCCACGTGCAGCACGTCCGGGCCGCGGCCCTGGACTGCGACGGCGACGCGCTGCTGCTGTCGGTCGACCAGGTCGGGCCGGCCTGCCACACCGGCGCCCGCACCTGCTTCGACGCCAGCCCGCTGGCGCGGTGACCGGCGCGGCTCCGAGTGGCTGACGACGTGACCCCCGACCTCGCCTACGGCCAGACCTGGCCGCGGCTGGAGGAGTTCCGCGAGCTGGCCCGCGACCGCCGGGTCATCCCCGTCGTCCGCCGGCTGCTGGCCGACGCCGAGACGCCGATCGGCCTCTACCGCAAGCTGGCCCGGGACCAGCCCGGCACCTTCCTGCTGGAGTCGGCCGAGCACGGCGGGGTGTGGTCGCGCTACTCGATCGTCGGCGCCGCGCTCGCGCGGCGCTGACCGAGCGCGACGGCGAGGCCTCTGGATCGGCGAGCCGCCGGTCGGCGTGCCGACGTCGGGCGACCCGCTGCAGGCGCTGCGCCGCCACCGTCGACGCCTGCGCACACCGGCGATCGAGGGCCTGCCGCCGCTGACCGGCGGCATGGTCGGCGCGATCACCTACGACGCGGTCCGCCGCTGGGAGCGGCTGCCGGACGACACGGCCTCGACGACCTCAAGCTGCCCGAGATCACCATGCTGCTCGCCACCGACCTGGCGGTCATGGACCACAGCGACGGCTCGGTGCTGCTGGTGGCCAACGCGATCAACTACGACGCCACCGACGAGCGGGTCGACGAGGGCCTGGGCCGACGCCGTCGCAGCGGCTGGACGCGATGACCGCCGACCTGGCCGAGCCGCCGCCGAGCAGCGTCGCGGTCATCGAGTCGCCGGTGCCGCAGCCGCGTGAGCAGCGCGGCCAGCAGGAGCAGTTCGAAGACATCGTCGAGCAGGCCAAGGAGGCGATCCGCGCCGGGGAGGTGTTCCAGGTCGTCGCCGTCCCAGCGTTACGAGCTGGACTGCCCGGCCGACGCCCTGGACGTCTACCGGGTGCTGCGGATCGCAACCCCAGCCCGTACATGTACCTCTTCCGGCTGCCGCACCCCGACGGCGGCGCCTACGACGTCGTCGGGTCCAGCCCCGAGGCGCTGGTCAAGGTCAACGGCCGGCACGTCATGATGCACCCGATCGCCGGCTCGCGGCCCCGCGGAGCGACGCCCGAGGAAGACACGCTTTACGCCGAGCAACTGTTGGCCGACGACAAGGAACGGGCCGAGCACGTCATGCTCGTCGACCTGGCCCGCAACGACGTCGGCCGGGTGTGCGACGCCGGGCACGGTCGAGGTGCTCGACTTCATGTCGGTCGAGCGCTACAGCCACATCATGCACATCGTCTCGACCGTGGTCGGCCGGCTGCGCGCCGGGCCGCACGGCGTACGACGCCCTGGTCGCGACCTTCCCGGCCGGGCACGCTCTCCGGCGCGCCCAAGGTGCGGGCGATGGAGCTGATCGAGGAGTTCGAGGAGCCGGCGCGGCCTCTACGGCGGCACGGTCGGCTACCTGGACTTCGCCGGCGACCTGGACATGGCGATCGCCATCCGCACCGCCGTCATCCGGGACCAGGTCGCCTACGTGCAGGCCGGCGCCGGGCATCGTCGCCGACTCGGTGCCCGACGACGGAGTACGAGGAGACCCAGCACAAGGCGGCCGCCGTGCTGCGCGCGGTCCAGGCGGCACGAGGTATGCGGGCGCCGGTCCTGGGCGTCGCCGAGGCGTCGGCGTGGGTGTGACCGCCCGGCTGACGGGGAAGCGGTCGGTCTCGGCCGCCGTCGCCGTCCCCGCGCTGCTCCTCCTGCTCGCGACGACCCGGACGTGGCTCACCGGCCGCTCGGCCGAGCCGCTGCTCGGTGGCGGCGCCGTCTCCGCGACCGGGTCGCAGGTCGCCCCCGGCGTCGTCGCCCTCGGGCTCGTCTGCCTCGTCGCGCTCGTCACGACGCTCACCGGCGGACCGGTCGTCCGTCGGGTGTCGTCGGTCGTGCTCGTCCTCGCCTCGGCCGGGGCGGTCGCCCTGGTCGTCCCGCCGCTCAGCGACCCGGAGCAGGCGCTCGGCCGGGTGGCCGCCGCCGGCCTCGGCCGGACCGGCGTCGTCCGCACGACGGCGGAGGTCTCGGTCTGGGCGTGGGTCGCCCTGGTGGCCGGGGCGCTGCTCGTGGTCGCGAGCGTCCTGGCGGCCGTCGCGGCGCCGACGGTGGTCCGGGCTGTCCAGCCGGTTCGAGGTCCCCGCCGACACCGGCACGCCGGGCCGGCCCGGCGGACGCACCAGCGGACGCAGCACCGGTCACTGGACAGGGGACGCCGCGCACCACCTGGGACGAGCTGAGCGAGGGCCGCGACCCCGACCGTCGAGCCGGTGGCGCCGCATACCCCGTCGTCCGCCCGCGACAGGTCCGGCGACGGGTCCGGCGAGCCGCCGGGTCCATCGCCGCGCGCGACCTGACCTGACACAATGGCCCGATGACGCAGCCCACCTCAGGAGTCGAGCACAGCGACCAGGAGGAGCACGAGAGCCACGGCCACAGCATGGCCGCCTGGACCGCCGTGGGGATCATCCTCGTCGGCACCCTCGTCATGTCGCTCGCGGTCGTCTTCCCGTCGGTGCTGTGGTTCGTCATCGGCGCGGTCGTCGTCGTGGCCGGCGCGGTCGCGGGCAAGGTCCTCGCCATGGCCGGCTACGGCGACAAGGCGAGCACCTACCAGGCGACCCACCACGCCGGTGGCAACGCCGACCTCCCGGGCCGCACCCAGCCCGACAGCGGCACGCAGTAGCGCTCCGCCGGTCCCACGGCGCATTCCGTCGGCTGGCATCCGTCGGCCGCGTTCTCGCGAGGCTCCACCCGAACCGACCTCGGTCCCACTATCGTCGTGATGTCGCGTCCAAGGGGGCGCTGAACGTCCGTAGCACGTAGCGAACTGCCCGCGAAGAAAGAGGCACGACATGTCATACGGATCCACGCCGCCCCCCGGCGACGACGACCGGCCCGACCCGACGAGCAACCCGCAGCCGCCCAGTGAGGGCTACGGCTCCCCGCCGCCGCCCCCGCCGCAGTACGGCTCGGCCGAACCGCCGCCCCCGCCGCCCGTGGCCCCGGGCGGTTCGACCCCGCCGCCGCCCGCCGACGCCGGCTACGCGCCGCCGCCACCGCCCCCGCCGGCCTACGGCCAGCCCGGACAGCCGGTCCAGCCGGGGCAGCAGGGATACGGCGCCGCGCCGTCCTACACCGGTCCCTACGAGCAGACCGCCTCGGTCGGCACCCTCGCCCAGTGGCCGCAGCGCGCGCTCGGCTGGGTCATCGACTTCATCGCGCTCGCCATCCCGGGCTACATCCTCTACTGGCTCGGCGCGCCCAAGACGACGATCGTCGGCAGCACCGTCGTGCAGACCGGCCCGGGGTTCCTCTACTACCTCGGCGGCCTCTACATGCTCGCGCTGGCCATCTACAACCGCTGGTACCGCGGTGGCACCACCGGCTACACCATCGGCCGCGGCGTGGCCGGCGTGAAGCTGGTCAAGGAGGCGACCGGCCAGCCCATCGGCATGGGCATGGCCTTCGTCCGCGACATCGCCCACATCGTCGACAGCATCATCTGCTACGTCGGCTGGCTGTTCCCGCTGTGGGACAGCAAGCGGCAGACCCTCGCCGACAAGATCATGAGCACCGTCGTCCTCCTCGAGCCGCAGGCCAAGCGCTGACGACGACCAGCCCGCTGACCGCCGCGCCCGGACCCGCCACGGCGGTCCGGGCGCGGCGCGTTGGTGCGCTGGGCTGGCTGGTGGGCGGCGCGGCGGCCGGTGCGGCGGTCGGCTGGCTGCACCACACCGGCGGGTATGCGGTCGCCCCGGGCGGCCTGCTCACCTGTCCGCTCCACGCGACGACCGGGCTGTGGTGCCCGTTCTGCGGCGGCCTGCGCTGCGTGGCCGCGGTCAGCCACGGCGACCTCGCCGCCGCCGCCTCGTTCAACGTCGTCGTCCTGGCGCTGCTGCCCGCGCTGGCCGTGTGGTGGGTCCTCGGGACCCGCGCCGCCTGGACCGGGGCCGCGCACCCGTGGCCGAGGCTCGGCAACCGCGGCTGGCTCGTGGTCGGCGCCGCGCTGCTGGCCTTCTCGGTGTGGCGCAACGTCCCCGGCCTGCCGCTGGCCGCGTTCCTCGCGCCCTGAGCCCGGCCGCGTACCGAACGCCGTCCGCCGAACCGTTCCCCGGCCCGTAACCTAAGGACGTGCCCGACCTGCCCCCGTCCCGCAGCGTCCTGGACGACATCGTCGCCGGCGTGCGGGAGGACCTCGCCCCGCGCATGGCGGCCGTGCCGGAGCCCGAGCTCGAACGCCGGGCCGACGCCGCCCCGCCCGCACTGGACGCCGAGCGCGCGCTGCGCGCCCAGCCGGGCATGGCGGTGATCGCCGAGGTCAAGCGGTCCAGCCCCAGCAAGGGCGCCCTGGCCGACATCGCCGACCCCGCCGCTCTTGCCGCGGCCTACGCCGCCGGTGGCGCCACCGTGGTCAGCGTCCTCACCGAGCCCCGCCGGTTCTCCGGCAGCCTGGACGACCTCGCCGCCGTCCGGCGCAAGGTCGACATCCCGTTGCTGCGCAAGGACTTCCTCGTCACCCGCTACCAGGTCACCGAGGCCCGCGCGTGGGGCGCCGACGTCGTCCTGCTCATCGTCGCCGCCCTCGACCAGCGCGACCTCGTCGACCTGCGCGAGCACGCGGAGGCCCTCGGGATGACCGCCCTCGTCGAGGTGCACGACGAGGACGAGACGCGACGCGCCGTCGACTCCGGCGCCACCGTCGTCGGCGTCAACGCCCGGAACCTGCGCACCCTCGAGGTCGACCGGTCGGTGTTCGGCCGGCTGCGCCCGCTCATCCCCGACGACGTGGTGGCGATCGCCGAGTCCGGCGTCCGCGGCGTCGACGACGTGCGCGAGTACGCGGCGGCCGGCGCCCACGGCGTCCTCGTCGGCGAGGCGCTCGTCACCGGCGGCGACCCGACCGGGACCGTCGCCTCCTTCGCCTCGGTCGGCGTCCGCGCCACCCCCGGGACGCCGGTCGCCGAAGCGGGCGGTGCGCGCATGAGCTCCGGACGGTTCGGCAAGTTCGGCGGGCGGTTCGTCCCCGAGGCCCTCATCCCCGCCCTCGAGCAGCTCGACGAGGTCCGGCTCAAGGCCATGGTCGACCCCGAGTTCGTCGGCGAGCTCGAGCGGCTGCACCGCACCTACACCGGGCGTCCGAGCATCATCACCGAGGTGCCGCGGTTCGCCGAGCACGCCGGGGGAGCGCGGGTCATCCTCAAGCGCGAGGACCTCAACCACACCGGCTCCCACAAGATCAACAACGTCCTCGGCCAGGCCCTGCTGACCAAGCGGATGGGCAAGAGCCGGGTCATCGCCGAGACCGGCGCCGGCCAGCACGGGGTCGCGACGGCGACCGCCGCGGCGCTGCTGGGCCTCGACTGCACCGTCTACATGGGCAAGGTCGACACCGAGCGGCAGGCGCTCAACGTCGCCCGGATGCGGCTCCTCGGCGCCGAGGTCATCCCCGTCACGAACGGCAGCCAGACCCTCAAGGACGCCGTCAACGAGGCGCTGCGCGACTGGGTCGCCTCGGTCGACGACACCCACTACGTGCTCGGCACCGTGACCGGTCCGCACCCGTTCCCCGAGATGGTCCGCGACTTCCACCGCATCATCGGCATCGAGGCGCGGGGGCAGGTCCTCGACCTCGTCGGCCGCCTCCCGGACGTCGTCCTCGCCTGTGTCGGCGGCGGGTCCAACGCGATGGGCATCTTCCACCGGTTCATCGACGACTCCGGCGTCCGGCTCGTCGGCCTCGAGGCCGGGGGAGAGGGCGTCGCCTCCGGGCGGCACGCCTCCCGGTTCGCGTCGGGCATCCCCGGCGTCCTGCACGGTGCGTTCACCTACGTCATGCAGGACGAGGACGGCCAGACCGTGGAGTCGCACTCGGTCTCCGCCGGGCTGGACTACCCCAGCGTCGGCCCGGAGCACGCCTACCTGCTGGAGAGCGGGCGCGCGGAGTACCGCTCGATCACCGACGACCAGGCCATGGAGGCGTTCCGGCTGCTCTGCCGGACCGAGGGCATCATCCCGGCCATCGAGTCCAGCCACGCCCTGGCCGGCGCCATGCGAGGTCGGCCGCGAGCTCGGCCGCGACGCGGTGCTGCTGGTCAACCTCAGCGGCCGCGGCGACAAGGACGTCCACACCGCGGCGACCTGGTTCGGCCTGCTCGACGGCGACGCGCCGCCGGAGGAGCCGCACGCGAAGGGCATGGGGATCCAGGCGTGAGCGTCCGCGACACCATCGACGCCTGTCTCGCCGAGGGCCGCCCCGCCCTGGTCGGCTACCTGCCGGTCGGCTACCCCGACGTGCCCTCCTCGATCGCGGCGATGACCGCGATGGTCGAGGCCGGCGTCGACATCGTCGAGATCGGCCTGCCCTACAGCGACCCGCTCATGGACGGCCCGCTGATCCAGCGCGCCGCCGAGGGCGCCCTGGCCGCCGGTATGCGGGTCGACGACGTCTTCAGCGCCTGCCGGGCGGTCGCCGACACCGGCGCGCCCGCCCTCGTCATGACCTACTGGAACCCGGTCCTGCGCCGCGGCGTCGACGCCTTCGCGCGCGACCTCGCCGGCGAGCGGGGCCGCCGGCCTGATCACCCCCGACCTCATCCCCGACGAGGCCGGCGAGTGGATCGCCGCGTCCGACGCCTACGGCCTGGACCGGGTGTTCCTCGTCGCGCCCAGCTCGACGCCGGAGCGGCTCGTCACCGCCACGGCCGCGAGCCGCGGGTTCGTCTACGCCGCCTCGCTCATGGGCGTCACCGGCACCCGCGAGAGCGTCGGCACGGCGGCGGAGTCGCTGGTCGCCCGGACCCGCGAGGTCACCGACGTGCCGGTATGCGTCGGCATCGGCGTCTCCAACGGCGACCAGGCCGCCGCCGTCGGGGCCTTCGCCGACGGCGTCATCGTCGGCTCGGCCCTCGTGCGCACCCTCGTCGAGGCGGCGACCCCCGACGAGGGCATCGCCCGGCTGCGCGAGGTCGTCGCCGACCTGGCCGCCGGCGTCCGCCGCAGCCGCGAAAGGGTGCCGACCTCATGATGCTCACCGCCACGACCCTCAGCCGCGAACGCCACGGCCCTGCCCGTCGTCATCCCCAGCCCCTCGACCGGCGTCTGGAACCTCGGTCCGCTGCCGATCCGGGCCTACGCCATGTGCATCCTCCTGGGGATCGTCGTCGCGATGTGGATGACCACCCGGCGCCTGGCCGCCCGCGGCGGCAAGCCCGGTCAGGTGCTCGACATCTCGGCGTGGGCGGTGCCGTTCGGCATCGTCGGCGGCCGGATCTACCACCTCATCACCACGCCCCAGCCGTACTTCGGCGAGGGCGGCAACCCCTGGAACGCCGTCAAGATCTGGGAGGGCGGTCTCGGGATCTGGGGGGCCATCGCCCTCGGCGCCCTCGGCGCCTACATCGGGTGCCGGCGGCAGGGCGTGCGGTTCCTCGACTTCGTCGACGCGGCCGCGCCGGGCCTCCTCGTCGCCCAGGCGCTGGGCCGGTTCGGCAACTACTTCAACAACGAGATCCACGGCGCCCCGACCGACCTGCCGTGGGGTCTACAGGTCTACGAGTGGGACCAGGCCGCGGGGCACGCCGTGCTCGACGCGAACGGCAACCCCGTCGTCCTCGGGGTCTTCCACCCGACCTTCCTCTACGAGGCGATCTTCTGCGTCGCCCTCGCGGGCCTGCTGGTCTGGCTGGACCGGCGGCACGACTTCCGCCGCGGCCAGATCTTCGCCCTCTACGTCGCCGGCTACCCCATCGGCCGCGGGGTCATCGAGTTCATGCGCACCGACGACGCGAACCACATCCTCGGGCTGCGGGTCAACTCCTGGGTGTCGGTCCTGGTGTTCCTCCTGGGCGTGTTCCTCTACGTCTGGTTCGGGCGGCGACCGGCCGACCCCGAGCCCGACGCGGACGGGCCGGAGCCGGATACCGACTCCCGGAGTCCGCGCATACGCCCGGATCTCAACATTCGGGATGAGTCGTCCCGCGATTTAGGACGCTTGACGCGACCGGTATTCTGACCGCGCACTGGCCGACGCCGCCCAGCCGCATCTGACGCCGACCGGCCGCTGCACCAGCGCGGCGGGACGCGTCATCTGCCCGAGTCACTGGTTGGTCGGGAGACCGACAGCAACGTCAGGACGGTGACATGACCGCAACCGCACGCCCCCGCCGCCTCTTCTCGGCCCAGCCGGACGACGTCGGCCTCTACCGCTCGGAGAACGAGCACGACGCCTGCGGCGTGGCCATGGTCGCCACCATGCGCGGCAGCGCCGGCCACGACATCATCGAGCACGCCCTCACCGCCCTGCGCAACCTCGACCACCGCGGCGCCACCGGTGCCGACCCGCTGGTCGGCGACGGCGCCGGCATCCTCAGCCAGGTCCCCGACGCGTTCCTGCGCGAGGTCGTCGACTTCACCCTGCCCGCCGCGGGGGCCTACGCGGTCGGGCTCGGCCTTCCTGCCGACCGACGACGCCGAGCGCGCCGCGACGGTCGAGGCCATCGAGCGCATCGCGGCCGAGGAGTCGCTGACGGTCCTCGGCTGGCGCGACGTCCCGATCTCCGCGGAGATCATCGGCGAGGTCGCGCGCGACTGCATGCCGCACTTCGCCCAGCTGTTCGTCTCGTCGGCGGTCGGCCGGCAGACCAACATCGGCCTCGACCGGTTCGCGTTCTGCCTCCGCAAGCGGGCCGAGCTCGAGACCGACGCCTACTTCGCGTCGCTGTCGTCGCGGACCCTGGTCTACAAGGGCATGCTGACGACCGCCCAGCTCGAGCCGTTCTTCCCCGACCTGTCGCACCGGTCGTTCGAGTCCGAGCTGGCCCTGGTCCACTCGCGGTTCTCGACCAACACCTTCCCGTCGTGGCCGCGCTCGCACCCCTACCGGTTCATCGCCCACAACGGCGAGATCAACACCGTCAAGGGCAACCGCAACTGGATGAGCGCCCGCGAGAGCCAGCTGACCTCCGACATCATCCCCGGCGACCTCGACCGGCTGTTCCCGATCTGCACCCCCGACGCCTCCGACTCGGCGTCCTTCGACGAGGTGCTCGAGCTGCTCCACCTCGGCGGCCGGTCGCTGCCGCACGCGGTGCTGATGATGATCCCCGAGGCGTGGGAGAACCACACCGAGATGGACCCCGCGCGGCGGGCGTTCTACGAGTTCCACTCGACGTTCATGGAGCCGTGGGACGGGCCGGCCTGCGTCGCGTTCACCGACGGCACGCTCATCGGCGCGGTCCTCGACCGCAACGGCCTGCGGCCGGGCCGGTACGCGGTGACCGACGACGGGCTCGTCGTCCTCGCCTCCGAGTCGGGGGTCCTCGACCTCGACCCGGCGAAGGTCGTCAAGCGCGGCCGGCTGCAGCCCGGCCGGATGTTCCTCGTCGACACCGAGCACGGCCGGATCATCGGCGACGAGGAGATCAAGTCCTCGCTCGCCACCCAGCACCCCTACGACGAGTGGCTGCACGCCGGCCTGCTCAGCCTCGAGCAGCTGCCCGAGCGCGAGCACGTCATGCACACCCCGTCGTCGGTGGCCCGGCGCCAGCAGACCTTCGGCTACACGCAGGAGGAGCTGCGCATCCTGCTGACGCCGATGGCCCGCAGCGGCGGCGAGGCGCTCGGCTCGATGGGCACGGACAGCCCGATCGCGGTGCTCTCCAGCCGGCCGCGGCTGCTGTTCGACTACTTCACGCAGCTGTTCGCCCAGGTCACCAACCCGCCGCTCGACGCGATCCGCGAGGAGCTCGTCACCTCGCTGGGGATGACCATCGGCCCCGAGGGCAACGCCCTCTCGGTGTCGCCGGCGCACGCGCGCCAGCTCGTGCTGCCGTTCCCGGTCATCGACAACGACCAGCTCGCGAAGATCGTCCACATCAACGCCGACGGCGACCTGCCGGGGTATGCGACCTACGTCGTCCGCGGTCTCTACGAGGTCAACGGCGGCGCCGAGGCGATGCACGCCCGGCTCGAGGAGATCTTCGTCGAGGTCTCCGAGGCCATCCGGCGCGGCGCCCGGTTCGTCGTGCTCTCCGACCGCGACTCCGGCCGCGACCTCGCGCCGATCCCGTCGCTGCTGCTCACCTCCGCCGTGCACCACCACCTCATCCGCGAGAAGACGCGTACCCAGGTCGGCCTGCTGGTCGAGGCCGGCGACGTCCGCGAGGTGCACCACGTCGCGCTGCTCGTCGGCTACGGCGCGGCGGCCATCAACCCCTACCTCGCCATGGAGTCGGTCGAGGACCTCATCCGGTCCGGCACCATCACCGGCGTCGCGGCGGAGAAGGCGGTCGCCAACCTCATCAAGGCGCTCGGCAAGGGCGTCCTCAAGGTGATGTCCAAGATGGGCATCTCGACGGTCGCGTCGTACCACGGCGCCCAGGTGTTCGAGGCGATCGGGCTGTCGCAGGAGCTCGTCGACCGCTACTTCACCGGCACCACGACCCAGCTCGGCGGCGTCGACCTCTCCGTCGTCGCCGAGGAGGTCGCCGCCCGGCACGCCGTGGCCTACCCGCGCGAGGGCATCCACCCGGCCCACCGCAAGCTGTGGGTCGGCGGCGAGTACCAGTGGCGCCGCGAGGGCGAGCCGCACCTGTTCGACCCGGAGACGGTGTTCCGGCTGCAGCACGCGACGCGGGCCCGGCGCTACGACATCTTCAAGCAGTACACCTCGCGGGTCGACGAGCAGTCGGAGCGGCTGATGACGCTGCGCGGGCTGTTCGAGTTCGCGCCCGGCGACGAGACCGGCCGGCCGGCGATCCCCGTCGAGGAGGTCGAGCCGGTCAGCGAGATCGTCAAGCGGTTCAGCACCGGGGCGATGAGCTACGGCTCGATCAGCCTCGAGGCGCACCAGACCCTCGCCATCGCCATGAACCGGCTGGGCGGCAAGTCCAACACCGGCGAGGGCGGCGAGGACGAGGAGCGGCTGCTCGACCCGGCGCGGCGCTCGGCGATCAAGCAGGTCGCCTCCGGCCGGTTCGGCGTGACCAGCCTCTACCTCACCGAGTCCGACGACATCCAGATCAAGATGGCCCAGGGCGCCAAGCCGGGGGAGGGCGGCCAGCTGCCCGGACCGAAGGTCTACCCGTGGATCGCCAAGACCCGGCACTCGACCCCCGGCGTGGGCCTCATCTCGCCGCCGCCGCACCACGACATCTACTCGATCGAGGACCTCGCGCAGCTGATCCACGACCTCAAGAACGCCAACCCGCAGGCCCGGATCCACGTGAAGCTGGTCTCCGAGATCGGGGTCGGCACGGTCGCCGCCGGCGTCTCCAAGGCGCACGCCGACGTCGTCCTCATCTCCGGCCACGACGGTGGCACCGGCGCGTCGCCGCTGACGTCGCTGAAGCACGCCGGCGCGCCGTGGGAGCTCGGGCTGGCCGAGACCCAGCAGACGCTGCGGCTCAACGGGCTGCGCGACCGGATCGTCGTCCAGACCGACGGCCAGCTGAAGACCGGCCGCGACGTCGTCATCGCCGCGCTGCTCGGCGCCGAGGAGTTCGGCTTCGCGACCGCTCCGCTCGTCGTGTCGGGCTGCATCATGATGCGGGTCTGCCACCTCGACACCTGTCCCGTCGGCGTGGCCACCCAGAACCCCGAGCTGCGGGCGCGGTTCTCCGGCAAGCCGGAGTTCGTCGAGACGTTCTTCGAGTACATCGCCGAGGAGGTCCGCGAGCACCTGGCGGCGCTCGGCTTCCGCACCCTCGCCGAGGCCATCGGCCACGTCGACTCGCTGCACACCGACCGGGCCGTCGAGCACTGGAAGGCCGCGGGCCTCGACCTCACCCCCGTGCTCACCCAGGTCGAGGACCCGACCGGCGGCACCGCATACCGGACCGTCGGCCAGGACCACGGCCTCGAGAAGGCGCTCGACCACCAGCTCATCGCGCTGGCCCAGGGCGCCCTCCACGACGGCGAGCGGGTGCGCGCCGACGTGGCCGTCCGCAACGTCAACCGCACGGTCGGCACCATGCTCGGCCACGAGGTCACCAAGCGGCACCCGCACGGGCTGCCCGACGGGACCATCGAGTTCACCCTCACCGGGTCGAGCGGCCAGTCGTTCGGCGCGTTCGTGCCGAGCGGCGTGACGCTGGTCCTGCAGGGCGACGCCAACGACTACCTCGGCAAGGGGCTCTCCGGCGGCCGGCTGGTCGTCCGGCCGGACCGGTCCGCGCCACTCACCGCCGAGCACAACGTCATCGCCGGCAACGTCGTGGCCTACGGCGCGACCACCGGTGAGATCTTCCTGCGCGGACAGGCGGGTGAGCGGTTCTGCGTGCGCAACTCCGGTGCCGCGGCGGTCGTCGAGGGCGTGGGCGACCACGGCTGCGAGTACATGACCGGCGGCACCGTCGTGGTCCTCGGTCCGACCGGGCGCAACTTCGCGGCCGGTATGTCCGGCGGCCTCGCCTACGTGCTCGACCTGCGGCCCGAGCTGGTCAACAGCGACCTCGTCGACCTGATCCCGTTGCGGGACAACGACGAGAAGGCGCTGCGGCAGCTGCTCGAGGCGCATCGCGACTGGACCGAGTCGCCCGTCGCGGAGCGGCTGCTCGAGTCCTGGCCCGAGAGCAGCAGCCGGTTCACGGTCGTGCTGCCGCGCGACTACCAGCGCGTCCTCGACGTCCGCGCCCAGGCCGAGGCCGAGGGCCTCGACCTGGACGGCGCGGAGGTCTGGGAGCGGATCATGGAGGCATCCCGTGGCTGACCCGCAAGGCTTTCTCAAGGTCCGCGAGCGGGAGCTCCCGACGCGGCGCCCGGTCCCGGTCCGCATCAAGGACTGGCACGAGGTCTACCAGGAGCAGGAGCTGGGCCAGCTGCAGCGCCAGGCGGGTCGCTGCATGGACTGCGGGATCCCGTTCTGCCACAACGGATGTCCGCTCGGCAACCTCATCCCCGAGTGGAACGACCTCGCGTGGCGAGGCGACTGGGCCGAGGCCATCGAGCGGCTCCACGCGACCAACAACTTCCCGGAGTTCACCGGCCGGCTCTGCCCGGCGCCGTGCGAGACGGCGTGCGTCCTCGGCATCAACCAGCCGGCGGTCACCATCAAGCAGGTCGAGGTGACGACCATCGAGCAGGCGTTCCAGGCCGGTGCGGTCATCCCGCAGCCGCCCGAGCGCCTCTCCGGCAAGACCGTCGCCGTCATCGGCTCCGGCCCGGCCGGCCTCGCCGCCGCGCAGCAGCTGACCCGGGCCGGGCACACCGTCGCGGTCTACGAGCGGGCCGAGAAGCCCGGTGGGCTGCTGCGCTACGGCATCCCCGAGTTCAAGATGGAGAAGTCGGTCCTCGACCGCCGGCTCGCGCAGATGGAGGCGGAGGGCACCCGGTTCCGCAGCGGCGTCGACGTCGGCGACGAGATCACCGGCCAGCAGCTGGTCGACCGCTACGACGCCGTCGTCCTCGCCATCGGCTCCACCGTGGCCCGCGACCTGCCGGTGCCGGGCCGGGAGCTGGCCGGCGTGCACCAGGCCATGGAGTACCTCCCGCAGGGCAACCGCGCGGCGCTGGGCCAGCCGGTGGCCGACCAGATCCTGGCGACCGACCTCGACGTCGTCATCATCGGCGGCGGCGACACGGGCGCCGACTGCCTCGGCACGGCGCACCGCCAGGGCGCCCGTTCGGTGCGGCAGCTGGAGATCATGCCGCGGCCGACCGAGGAGCGACCCTCCAGCCAGCCGTGGCCGACCTACCCGATGACCTACCGGGTCTCGAGCGCCCACGAGGAGGGCGGCGACCGCGTCTACGCCGTCAACACCGACCGGTTCCTCGGCGACGACGACGGCCGGGTCCGCGCGCTCAAGCTGGTCGAGGTCGAGATGCGCGACGGGCGGTTCGAGGCGGTCGAGGGCAGCGAGCAGGAGATCCCCGCGCAGCTGGTGCTGCTGGCCATGGGCTTCGTCGGACCCGAGAAGCCCGGGCTCGTGGAGCAGCTCGACGTCGACCTCGACGAGCGCGGGAACGTCAAGCGCGACAAGCACTTCATGTCGTCGGTCCCCGGTGTGTTCGTCGCCGGTGACGCGGGTCGCGGGCAGTCGCTCATCGTCTGGGCGATCGCCGAGGGCCGGGCCGCCGCCAACGGCGTCGACCAGTGGCTGACCGGGTCCAGCCAGCTGCCCCGGCCCATCAACCCGACGGACCGGCCGCTGCTGGTCTGAGCGGACGCACCGGGGGTGCTCGTCCCCTGCCCAGGTGGTGGGACGAAGCGCGAGCGGCTCCGCGCGTACTCAGGTGGACGTCATAGGGTTTCGCGTATGCGCCGCGCCAAGATCGTCTGCACGCTGGGCCCTGCGACCTCCACCCCGGAGCAGGTCCTCGCGCTGGTCGAGGCGGGCATGGACATCGCCCGGCTCAACCTCTCGCACGGCGACTACCCCGTGCACGAGAGCGTCTACCGCGCCGTGCGCGCCGCCAGTGACGCGACCGGGCGCGCGGTCGGCATCCTCGTGGACCTGCAGGGGCCGAAGATCCGCACCGGACGGTTCGCGAACGGGCCGATCAGCCTGGCGCCGGGTGACCGCTTCACCATCACCGTCGACGACGTGCCCGGCGACCAGCAGCGCGTCAGCACGACCTACAAGGGCATGCCCGGCGACGTGCAGGCCGGCGACCTGCTGCTCATCGACGACGGCAAGGTCAGCCTGCGCGCGGTCGAGGTGACCGACACCGACATCGTGACCGAGGCCGTCGAGGGCGGCGTCATCTCCAACAACAAGGGCATCAACCTGCCGGGCGTCGCGGTCAGCGTCCCGGCCATGTCGGAGAAGGACATCGAGGACCTGCGCTGGGCGCTGGGCCTCGGCGTCGACCTCATCGCCCTGTCCTTCGTGCGGTCCGCGGCCGACCTCGCCGACGTGCACCGGATCATGGACGAGGAGGGCAAGCGGCTCCCGGTCATCGCGAAGATCGAGAAGCCGCAGGCCGTCGACAACCTCCGCGAGATCATCGACGCCTTCGACGGCGTGATGGTCGCGCGCGGCGACCTCGGCGTGGAGCTGCCGCTCGAGGACGTCCCGCTGGTCCAGAAGACGGCGGTCGAGATCGCCCGCCAGATGGCCAAGCCGGTGATCGTCGCCACCCAGGTGCTCGAGTCGATGATCGAGAACTCCCGCCCCACCCGGGCCGAGACCAGCGACTGCGCCAACGCGGTGCTCGACGGCGCCGACGCGATCATGCTGTCGGGCGAGACCAGCGTGGGCGCCTGGCCCATCCAGGCCGTGCGGACCATGGCGCGGATCATCGAGGCCACCGAGGACCACGGGCTGGAGCGGATCCACCCCCTCGGCACCCGTCCGCACACCACCGGTGGCGCGGTCACGTGGGCGGCCGTGGAGATCGGTGAGCTGCTCGGCGTGAAGTACCTCGTGACGTTCACCCAGTCCGGTGACTCCGCAAAACGGTTGTCCCGGCTGCGTTCCCGGCTGCCGATGCTGGCGTTCACGCCCATCGAGGCCACCCGGTCGCAGCTCGCGCTGGTGTGGGGCATCGAGACGTTCATCGTGCCGATGGCCAGGCACACCGACCAGATGGCCCTCGAGGTCGACAAGGAGCTGCTCGACTCGGGCCGCTGCCAGGAGGGTGACCGGGTCATCATCGTCGCCGGCTCGCCGCCCGGAATCCCCGGCTCCACCAACGCGTTGCGGGTCCACCGCATCGGCGACGCGAAGAACAAGGTGGCCCCGGCGTACGAGGACTTCGCGGTCCACTAGGTCCCGGCCCCTCGGTATGCTCGTGGCGCGCTCCTGACCGGGAGCGCCCCGGCCGGGGTGGTGGAATGGCAGACACGGGGCACTCAAAATGCTCTGGCCGCAAGGCTGTGCGGGTTCGAGTCCCGCCCTCGGCACTCTCCGCGCATACGGTCGTGTCCGCTACGGCGCCGGGCTGACCGGTCCGCCGTGCAGGTGCTGCTCCCGGTAGAGCATCGAGTGGCAGACGCCGAGCAGCAGCACGTTGACGAGCACCCGGCCGACGCCGAGCCACGGGTCGTCCATGAGCTCGAAGAACTGCACGACCAGCAGCTCCAGGGTGAGCGCCAGCGCGAAGATCTGGAGCGCCCGCTCGTGCTGCTCGCGGTAGTACAGCACCGTCGCGACGGCGCCGATGGCGAGCACCAGCCAGGCCGCCCCCGCCCAGACGCCGGCGAAGGTCGACGGGTTGTCGACCAGCTCCTGGGTCGGCTTGAAGACCGACACCACGATGACGATCTGGAACAGGAACACGCCCATGCGCTGCAGCAGGGACAGCCGGGCGAGCCCGATGGCCCGTCGCCGGGTCCAGACGTAGATCCGGTTGACCCGGCCGATGGCGACCGGCTCCCGGTTGACGTTGTTCAGCAGCTCGACGAGCGGGTCGCGCAGCGGTTCGGACCGTGAGGCGGTGTCGAGCAGCTGCCGCATCTGGCCGGCCTCGTAGGCGTCGAGGTTGTCGGCGGCCATCTCCTGCATCATCTTCAGCGCGTTGACGACCAGCTCGCGGTCGGAGAGCGCACGGCGGCGCACCAGGAAGGCGCTGACGACGTAGACCAGCACGATGAACAGGTACATCACCGCGGCGGCCGGCTTGAAGAAGTAGTTGTTGTCCTGGGTCAGGAACTTGCCGACCTCGTCGATGAACAAGCCCGAACCCGATCCCCGCCAGCAGCGACGCCAGCCACCGCGACGACCGGCCGAGGAACAGCATGAACATCACCATCGCCGCCAGCATGAAGACGCCGCCGAACAGCACGTGCGCGACGTGCAGCCCGCTGGCGCCGCCGATCTGCGGGAACCCGGTCAGCTGGAGGTAGAGCCGGGTGACGGTGATGGTGACCACCGTCGCGACGAGGAACAGCTCGACGTGACCGGCGCCCTCGGCGTCACGGACCGGTCCCCACTGGCGCGGGTTGGGCTCCGCCGGTCCGGCCGGCGCGCTCTGTTCGGCCGCCGCGCGTACCTCGTTCGTGGGCGCCGGTTCACCCGGTTCCCTGCGCATGAGAAGGATGGTCGCACACCGATAGGCTTCCGTCATGAGCGAGAAGCCCACTCCGGCCGCGCCGGTTCCGACCGCGCCGGAGCCTCTCATCGAGGAACCGCCGACCAGCGCCGGCACCGGAGGGCTCCGCATCGTCGTGGCCGAGGACGAGGCGCTCATCCGGCTCGACCTCGCCGAGATGCTCGCCGAGCTGGGCTACGACGTCGTGGGGCAGGCCAGCGACGGCGAGCAGGCCGTCGCCCTGGTCAAGGAGCACCGCCCGGACGTCGTCATCATGGACGTCAAGATGCCGGTGCTCGACGGGATCAGCGCCGCCGAGCAGATCGGCAAGGAGCGCATCGCGCCGGTCATCATGCTCACCGCGTTCAGCCAGAAGGAGCTCGTCGAGCGGGCGCGCGACGCGGGCGTCATGGCCTACATCGTCAAGCCGTTCACCCAGGCCGACCTCGCGCCGGCCGTCGACATCGCCACGTCGCGGTGGGCCGAGCTCAAGGCCCTCGAAGGGGAGATCGCCGACCTCGGTGAGCGCCTCGAGACCCGCAAGGCGGTCGACCGCGCCAAGGGCATCCTCATGACCCGGCTGAAGCTCAACGAGGCCGACGCGTTCCGGTGGATCCAGAAGACGGCCATGGACCGGCGGCTCGGCATGCGCGAGGTCGCCGAGGCGGTCATCTCGCAGATGCCGGCTAGCAAGTAGCTCTTCGCTCGTTCTCGTCCGTCGGAGCGGGGCGCACCCTTCCTTCCGTCGGAGCGGGGGTATGCCTCGCGCCGCAGACCATCCGGCCTCGCAAGCTCGGCCTCCCGCCAGGCCCGCCATGCGGCGCGAGGCATGCCCCCACTCCTCCTTCAGCCTCACCGACCCCTGCGGCGTTCCAGTGGAGGGAAGTTGGCGCTATCACGCTGACTTTGCTCCACTCGTCAGCTGCGGAGGACCACTACCAACTGCGTCAGTAAGGGCGCGACGATGAGCGCGGGGAGCATGTTGCCGACGGGGACGTCGCGGATGCGTAGCAGGCGCAGGCCGATTCCGGCGAGCATCAGGCCGCCGGTGGCGGTCAGGGCGGCGATGTGGGCGTCCGGGAGGATGGAGCCGAGGAGCACGCCCACCACGGTGAGGAGGCCCTGCACGACGGCGACGGAGAGGGCCGACATGAGGACGCCGATGCCGAAGGTGGAGGCGAAGGCCAGCGCCGCGAAGCCGTCGAGGACCGCCTTGAGGGTCAGCTGCTCGATGCCGCGGCCGAGGCCGTCGGAGAGGCTGCCGAGGATCGTGAGGGGGCCGACGCAGAACAGCAGTGACGCGGTGAGCCAGCCCTCGATGAACCGCTCGCGCGAGGCGTGGGCGTCGTCCGGGGTCTCGGTGTCGCCGCGGCGGGTGCGGCGGGCCACGCGGGTCTGGATGGCACCGGCCAGCCCGGAGAGCCGGTCCTCGATGCGCAGCAGCGAGCCGGTGATGCTGCCGATGACGAGGGACCCGAGCACGATGAGCACGGGAACGCCGGTGCCGACGGCGGCGACCAGGGACGCGTCGGTCACGCTGACGCAGGAGAGGCCGGCGACCAGGAGGGTGACCAGGCCGAGGCAGTCGGTGACGACGGTCCGGGTCCGTTCGGGGAGCCGGTGGCCGATGGCCATGCCGAGCAGTGCCCCGATGACGACGGTCGCGACGTTGATGATCGTCCCGAGCCCGGGGAATGCGGCACCCACCCGCGTCACCCTACGGGCGGGACGCGGACCGAGCTGCGGGCGTGTCTCGGGACCACTGGACGGGCTTGGTACGGCGCTCATCTGAGCGGTCGGAGCCGGTGCGGCCGATCCGTGCCAGGAACCGCGATGGACAATTTTCCGGGGCCCCTTCCACGGGAGCGCGCGCGCCCCTTAGAGTCGAGCCGCCGGCCCCTCGACCGCCCGGCCGCATGCGGGAACCTGCGGCCACGCGGCCTCAACCGGCAGTCCATCGGCGTTGTGCTGCACTCAGGAGGCTTGCGTGTCGCGTGCCCAGGTCGGCGTCCGACTGGTCGACGAGAGCCACCAGGACGAGCTGGTGGACCTGTGGCTGGAGAACCGGGTGGAGTCCGGCGGCGGGACCGAGGCGGCGCTGCGGGTCGCCTCGCTCCACTCGCTGACGACGGCGCTGCAGCGCCCCGAGGTGACGGCGTTCCTCGCGTTCGTCGACGACACCGCGGTCGGCTATCTCGTCCTCAAGGACAGCCTGGCCGGTCCGCTCACCGACTCCCCGTGCACGTCGATCGACCAGCTGTACGTGTCGGCGCGGTGGCGGCGGCACGGGGTGGCCCGCCAGCTCCTGGGCGCCGCGGCGGCGCACGCCGACCGGGTCGGCGCGGAGGCGATCGTCAGCCACGTGCCCTCCCAGGTCCGTGATGCCAACCGGTTCTTCGCGCGGCTCGGCTTCTCGCCGACGGTGGTGCGCCGGGTGACCACGCCCGCCGCCCTGCACCGCAAGCTCGCCGCCTCGGGGGAGGTGCCCGTCCTGCGTCGGGTCGGGCTCGAAGAGGTCATCCAGCGCCGCCGTTCCGCCCGGTTCCGCGCCGTCCGCCAGGGCGCGACCACCCGCGCGGCCGACGCCTAGCCGACCGTCCGAGGCGGCCCTGGGGGCCGCCCTCGGGTGTCGGTCGGGGGGCCTAGGGTGAACGCCGTGGCACCTGCGAACCGGCTCCTGCTCCTCGACGGCCACTCGCTGGCATACCGCGCGTTCTACGCCCTGCCGGCCGAGAACTTCTCGACCAAGACGGGGCAGAACACCAACGCCGTCTACGGCTTCACCTCGATGCTCATCAACATGCTGCGCGACGAGGAGCCCAGCCACATCGGCGTGGCTTTCGACCTCTCCCGGCAGACCTTCCGGCTCGAGGAGTATGCGGAGTACAAGGCCGGTCGCAGCGCGACCCCCACCGAGTTCTCGGGGCAGATCCCGCTGCTGCACGAGGTGCTCGACGCCCTCAAGATCCGCTACATCGAGGTGCCCGGCTACGAGGCCGACGACATCATCGCCACGTTGACGACCCAGGCGACGGCGGAGGGGATGGAGGTCGTCATCGTCTCCGGCGACCGCGACGTCTTCCAGCTCGTCGACGACGACGTGACGATGGTCTACCCCGTGCGCGGCGTCTCCGACGTCTGGCGGATGGACCCCAAGGCGGTCAAAGAGCGCTACCTGGTGCCGCCGGAGCGCTACAGCGATCTTGCGGCCTTGGTCGGTGAGACCTCGGACAACCTGCCCGGCGTCCCCGGCGTCGGCCCCAAGACCGCCGCGAAATGGATCACCACCTACGGCGACCTGGCCGGCATCGTCGCCAACGTCGACAAGATCGGCGGCAAGGTCGGCGACGCCCTGCGGGAGCACCTCGACAACGTGCTGCGCAACCGGCGCCTCAACCAGCTGGTCCGCGACGCGCCCGTCGGCCTCACGGTCGAGGACCTCGAACGCCAGTCGTGGGACCGCGAGCAGGTCCACGAGGTGTTCGACAGCCTGGAGTTCCGCGTTCTGCGCGAGCGGCTGTTCCAGACGCTCGAGGCGGTCACCGCCGAGGCGGAGTCCGGCTTCGACGTCGACGGCGACGTGCTCAGCGCGGCCGAGGTGCCGGCCTGGCTCGAGCAGCACGTGAGTGAGGGCGAGCGCACCGGCGTCAACGTCGTCGGTCAGTGGGCGCGCGGCACCGGCGACGTCCGCGGCCTGGCCGTCGCGACCGCCAGCGGGCGGGCGGCATACCTCGATGTGACCGCGCTCGACGAGCCGGCCGAGCAGGCCGTCGCCGCCTGGATCGCCGACCCGGCGCGGCCCAAGGCGCTGCACGACGCGAAGGGGCCGTCGCACGCCCTCGCCGCCCGCGGCTGGGAGCTGGCGGGGCTCACCAGCGACACCGCGCTCGCCGCCTACATCGTCAAGCCCGACCAGCGGGTCTTCGACCTCGCCGACCTCTCGCTGCGGATGCTGCACCGCGAGCTGAAGAACGACACGGCACCCGGCGGGCAGGGGATGCTGGAGTTCGACGGCGGGCAGGACGCCGAGGCCGGCGAGGCCATGGTCGTCGCCAGCGCCATCCTCGAGCTGGCCGACGCCCTCGACATCGAGCTCGACCGCACCGGCGGCACCGGCCTGCAGCGCGACGTCGAGCTGCCGCTGGTCGACGTGCTCGCCCGGATGGAGCGCTCGGGCATCGCCGTCGACGTGCCGGCCCTGGAGTCGCTGGAGGCCGACTTCGACGCGCAGGTGCGGGAGGCGCAGGAGGACGCCTGGGAGGCCATCGACGACCGCAGCATCAACCTTGGCAGCCCCAAGCAACTGCAGGAGGTGTGTCGGCCGGCTCAACCTGCCGAAGACCAAGCGCACCAAGACCGGTTACACGATCGACGCCGACGCGCTCAACGAGCTGGGGCGCAAGGTCGACAACCCGTTCCTCGGCCTCGGTCCTGGCGTTCCGCGACGCCGCCCGGCTCGGGTCACCGTCGAGGGGCTGCTCAAGTCGGTCGCCGAGGACCAACGCGTCCACACCACCTACATCCAGACCATCGCCGCGACGGCCGGCTCAGCTCGACCGACCCCAACCTCCAGAACGTGCCGATCCGCACCGAGGAGGGCCGCCGGATCCGGGAGATGTTCATCGTCGGCGAGGGCTTCGAGTCGCTGATGGTGGACTACAGCCAGATCGAGATGCGGGTGATGGCCCACCTGTCCGGGGACGCCGCGCTCATCGAGGCGTTCCGGTCGGGGGGGGACCTGCACAGCTTCGTGGGGTCCGGGTGTTCAACGTCGGCGTCGACGAGGTGATCGCCGCCCAGCGCAGCAAGATCAAGGCGATGTCCTACGGCCTGGCCTACGGGTTCAGCGCGTTCGGCCTGTCCAAGCAACTGACCATCTCGACGAGCCGGGCCGCCGGCCCCATGGACATGTACTTCTCCCGGTTCGGCGGAGTGCGCGACTACCTGCGCGAGCTGGTCGCCGAGGCCCGCGGCAACGGCTACACCGCCACGATGCTGGGCCGCCGCCGCTACCTGCCCGACCTGCTCAGCGACAACCGGCAGCGGCGCGAGATGGCCGAGCGGATGGCGCTCAACGCGCCGATCCAGGGTTCGGCCGCGACATCATGAAGGTCGCGATGCTCGGCGTCGCCCGGGCGCTCGCCGACGCCGGGGCGCAGTCCCGGATGCTGCTCCAGGTCCACGACGAGCTGGTCCTCGAGATCGCCGCCGGCGAGCGCGACGACGTCGAGAAGCTCGTGCGCGACGATGGGCCACGCCGCCGAGATGGACGTCCGCTGGACGTCAGCGTCGGGGTCGGCCGGTCCTGGCACGACGCCGCCCACTGAGATGACGGCGCCCGACCCCGGCGGCGGCGGGGACGACGGGCCGCACACCCCCTCGTCGAGCCGCGCACCGAGCGGCTGTGGCGGCGCCAGTGGCGCGACGCCAACCGGCCGCCGTTCGCCGCCCTCAACGCCGACCCCGAGGTGATGCGGCACTTCCCGTCGACCCTCACCGAGGCCGAGTCCACCGCGTTCGCCTACCGCAACGCCGCCCTGCTCGAGGTCCGCGGCTACGGCCTGTGGGCGGTCGAGGAGCGCGCCACCGGCGACTTCGTCGGCATGGTCGGCTCAACCGGCCGCAGTGGGACGCTCCTTCACGCCGTGCACCGAGGTCGGCTGGCGGCTGCCCGGTCGGCGTGGGGGAAGGGGTATGCGACGGAGGCCGCTCGCGCCGCCCTCGCCGTGGCGTTCGGACCCCTCGGCCTGCCGGAGGTCGTCTCTTCACCGTCGTCGCCAACACGCCCAGCCGGGCGGACATGGAGCGGCTGGGGATGACCCGCGACCCGGCCGAGGACTCGACCATCCGACGCTGGACACCGGCAGCCCCGACGCCCGCCATGTTCTCGACCGGTTCCGCGCAGGCCAGGCGGGCCAGGCCGGCCAGGCCGGCCGC
>CAVYNX010000018.1:0-332974 GCA_963770005.1 uncultured Actinomycetota bacterium
GGAACAGCGTCATGACGACAGCGCCACTGAGCGCCATGAGCCCTCCGATGACGATCACAACGACGGCAAGAACACTCAGGACGATTCGTCGGGTCATGGTTCGACGGTAGGAGGCCACTCATGACGGCGAATCCGTAGAACTACGAGTTCGCCTCGCGCCAGCTCGATGCCGCGAGGTGCCGCACCAGGTCGGTCCGGGAGGCCACGCCGAGCTTTCAGGTAGATCTTGTAGAGGTGGTACTCGACCGTCCTGGGACTGATGAACAGGCGGGTGGCCACCTCACGGTTCGACGCCCCCTCGGCCACCAGAAGTGCGACCTGCAGCTCTTGAGCAGTGAGGGCGGGCAGTGACGGCGCAGGTGCGCGCGGGTCGGACTCGCCGGCCGCGCGCAGCTCGGCCCGTGCCCGGTTGGCCAACGGTTCGGCCCCGATGCTGAGGAAGAGGCTGAGGGCGGAATGGAGTCGCCCCCGCGCGTCGGACTTATGCCGGTTGCGGCGCAGCCATTCGCCGTACAGCAGCTCGCTACGCCCTCGTTCGAGGGCCATCGCGTCGGGATGCTCCATGGCCGCGGCCTCGAACAGCGGGCCGGCTCGTTCGTCGTCACTGGTGATCGCGCGACACCGCATCAGCAACGCCGTGGCCGCGGGCGACGACGCCTCGGTGACCCACGGCTCCATCCACGTGATGGCCTCACGGGCCACCTCCACCTGTCCGCACCGGTGCGCGGCCTCGACGATGTCGGGAACGGCATACCAGTCGAACGTCGGCAGCTCCCGGAGCGCGAGCAGGCGCCGCAGCGCCTCGGTGTAGTCGCCCCGGAACAGGTCGGACAACGCCCGTGCATGCCACGCGTAGTAGGCCGAGACGAACAGCCGCCGAGGCACGGCCAGAGCGACACATTCCGCGGCGAGCCGGTCGCACTCGTCGACCTCGCCGGTGACGGCGCACACCATGGCCAACGTCGACAGGTGCTGGGCGACCGAGGAGAGCTGACCCGTGTCCCGCGCCAGGTCCAGGCCCTCCGAGGCGGAGGCCGCGGCCACCTCGTAGTGGCCGAGCAGGCGCTCCGCCAGCGAGTAGTACTCGAGCGCGTGGGGCAGGCTGCCCACCAGGTCCGCGACGCGGGCGCCGCGGACGGCGCGGTCCGCCAAGCGGCTGGCGGCTCCGACGTCCCCCAGCCAGAACGCCGCGGAGGCCGCGAGGACCAGCTGCTCCGGGTCGCGCGTCGTGTCGGCCCAGTCGATGGCGCGGCGCAGGAGTGGCGCACCCTGCGGGCCGTCACCGGCGACCATCGCCGCGAAGCCCTCGGCGAGGTCCTTGGCGAACCGGGCGGCCGGCTCGTCCGCGTCGATGTGTCCGGCGAGCCGTCCGGCGACCTGCAGGGCCTGCATGTCACCGGCGTACCCGGCCGCCTGCCCGGCTTCCACCAGCATGGTGAGGGCCAGGTCCGGTCTCCCTGCGTCGGCCGCGGGCTGTGCTCCCTCGAGCAGGATCACCGAGGCGTTCGTGCAGACGCCACGCTGCCACTCGATGATGCCGTGCAGGCGCGCCAGCTCCGCCTGGTCCACCGGATCCTCGAGCAGCGCCTGAGCGGCCGTCACCGCCGCGATCGCCCGATCCGGTCGGGCGGCGAGCCAGGAGGCCCGAGCGGCCGCCAACCAGCGTCGGCCACGGTCCTCGGGCCCGGGCGTGAGCTCAGCGGCCCGTTCGTATGCGGCGGCCGCGGCGGGCTGGGCACTCCGGGCTAGAGCACGGGCCGCCGCGGCCTCCAGCTGCGCCGCGATGGCCTCGTCCGGACCGAGGGCTGCCGCCGCCCGGTGCCACGCCGAGCGGTCCGCGTCAACCGGGGACAGGACCTCCGACAACCGCAGGTGAACGCGACGCCGCTGGGTTGAGCTGCTGCCCGCGACGATCGTCGACCGGACCAGCGGATGGCGGAGCCGGACCAGGGAGCCGTCGACCGCGAGCAGCGAGGACGACTCCGCTAGGGGCAACGCCGCCTCGTTGACATCGAGCAGCTGGGCGGCGGCGAGCACGGTCTCGAGACGACCGGTGGTGTCCAGCGCGGCCACCAGCAGCAGCATCTGGACGTCACTGGGAAGCCGGCGCACCTCCTCGAGGAAGGCGTGCTCGAGACCGGCGGTCAACGGCAGCGGATCGGGCAGTGGAGCGTGGCCCGCCAGCTGAGCCGCCGTGAGCCGACTGGCCAGCTCGACCAGGGCGAGCGGGTTGCCTTGGGTGGCGTCGACCAGCCGGGCGCCGACGCTGTCACTGGGTGCCGCCGAGGCATGGGCGCCCACGAGTGTCACGGCGTCGGAAGGGGTCAGTCCGACGAGCTCGAGCCGTTGCCCGAGCGGAGCCCAACGCTCCCCCGAGCGGCCCGGCCGGACGGCGGCGACGACGAGGACCCGTTCCGTGCTCATCCGCCGGGCCGCGAACACGAGGGCGTCAGCCGAGGCCTGGTCGATCCACTGGGCGTCGTCGACGAGACAGATCAAGTCCGCGCTCACGCGCCGCCTCTCCCAGGATGGACAAGACGGCCGCTGCCACCAGGAACCGGTCGCGTCCGGTCGCGGCGGCGAGCCCAGTGCTCCTCGCAAGGCGTCGGCCTGTGGTTCAGGGATGGAGGCGCTGAACTGCATGACCGGTCCGAGGAGCTGGTGCGTGGTCGCGAACGGCAGATCGGCCTCCGCCTCGACCCCCGTCGCGGACAGGACGCGCATACCCTCCGCCGAGTCGCGGACCAGGTCGAGGAGGGCGGTCTTGCCGATACCGGGCTCCCCGTGGAGGATCACCGACGCGCTCGAGCCGGCGCGCGCCCCGGAGACGAGACCCTGCAGGAGCGCACGCTCCCGGTCTCGTCCGTAGATCACCCGCTCCAGCGTCCTCCCCCGCTACGCCTGGGCGCCAGACCTCGGACGGGTGAGCACTGCTCACCGACCGCCGGAGTGGGACGACCCTCCCAGGGTCAGCTCGAACCGGCACGGTTCCTCACGGACGTCCGCGACGGCGAAGCCGTTCGCCTCCAGGACCCGATGAGCGGCGCCGAGCCCGCCAGGGACGAAAGCCTCCAGGACCCGGGTCCCCGTCGTGGCGTCGACGACGCGACAGGCGAGTGGCCACTGCCGCAGTCGCTACCCCGCGGCCGCGGAACGGCGTGAAGACCTCGCCGGTCAGCCGCATCACCGTGGGACCACCGGAGAGCTGCAGCCAGCCGACACGCTCACGGCCGACGATGATCTCGTAGCGTTCCTCCCCCCGGGCTCGCTCGGTCGGCCGGACGCACGACCTCATGACACGTCATCGACCACGTCATCGACCACCTCTCGGCTGTCCGGTCCGGGCGCCTCTGCTCGGATCATGGCCTGGACCGCCGTGACGGGAATCCGTGGTCACACCGGGCTGCGTCGCGCCACGATGGTCGGCATGGCACCGCAGGTCCGCGACGTGACGACGGCCGACGGCCGGACCCTGGAGACCCTCACGGCCGGTGACCCCGCGGGCTACCCCTGGCTGTGGGTTCCGGGCACTCCGTCGGCGGCCGTCGACTATCCGCGCCTCGACGACCTGGCCGCGAGGCTGGACCTGCAGCTGGTGACCTGGTCGCGCCCCGGGTACGGCGGCTCCACGCCGCGACCCATGCCGTCCGGCGGCCCGCGCATCGCCGACGACATCCCCGACATCCAGGCCGTCCTCGACGCGTTGGGGATCGACGAGTTCATCGTCGTGGGCTGGTCCGGAGGCGGTCCGCGAGCGCTGGCGTGTGCGGCCCTGCTGGCCGACCGGTGCCGCGCCGCGGCGACGCTCGCCGGTCTCGCCCCGTGCGACGCGGCCGGCCTGGACTGGATGGCGGGGATGGGTCCCGGCAACGTCGCGGACTTCTCCGCCGCGCAGCAGGGTCCCGAGGCATACGCCGCGTTCAAGGAGGCGACCTTCCTCCCCATGACCGCGGCCGGCGTGGCCGATGTCGCCGCCGGACTGGGTCTGCTGATGACGCCGACCGACGACGCGGCGTTCACGCAGGACCTCGCGCAGTGGCTGACCGAGTCGCTGCATCGGGCGGGTGTGCAGGGTGTCGTCGGGGTGCGCGACGACGGGTTGGCCCTGGTGGCGCCGTGGGGGTTCGAGGTGGGTGACATCTCGGTACCCACGGCGGTCTGGGCCGGGCGGTCAGGACGTGACGGTCCCCTTCTCACACGGGCAGTGGCTCTCGGCGAACGTGCCGGGAAGCGTGGCGCACCTGTCCGAGACTGCGGGCCACATCACGCTGGTCAACGACCTCGAGGCGGTGCTCCAGGAGCTGTTGCGGCTGGCGGACCGGCGGTCGATGACGACCTCGGAAGCCGACGAAGGCACCGCCGTGACGGCGGTGCCTTCGCGGACGACCCGTGAGGGCGTCGGAGGTCAGGAGGCGGCGGGGTACGCCGGCCGGTCCTGAGCCTGCCCGAAGCCTGCTCGACGGTGTGGCCGGCGTGGTAGCCACCCGACTGCGGGGGCGTCGTGCGGGAGCGCTGCCAGGAGGTGTTGACCTCCCGCGCCAGGACGCTGCAGGAACGGCTGGCGTTCCGGACGTCGCCCCAGGCGTCCTGAGCCGCCTTGACCACGGCGGGGTCGGTGCGCACCTGGTTGACCCGGTACGCCATACCGCCGGCCTGGCCGCTGAACTCGTTGATGTTGATCCGCGCCATCGGTGTCTCCCACCGTCGGTAGGGATGTCGGTCACCCCTGATGGACAGGAACGCTACGACGACTTAGCAACTTAGTCAACACGAGAGTGCTAACAGCAGATCAGTCGACGCGCAGGTGCTAAGTTCGGCGGTATGGACCACTCGCGGCAGGCTCTCGGCCGGGCCATCCGAGAGCTGCGGGAAGCTCGAGCCCCCAAGCTCAGCCAGGAGGAGCTGGGTCGGCGGGCCGGGTACCGGACCGGCGCCGGCGTCTCCATGTCGCGCATCGAGAACGGCGTCACCCGGCCCGGGCCCAAGCGTCTCGCGGGCATCGCGACCGCGTTGGGCGTGACGGTGCGAGAGCTGGAGAGCCGTGGTGCGGCACCGCCCCCCACATCCGACAGGCCCGACTTCGCATCACCGGTGTCCGCGCAACGCCCCACCGCGGCCTGCTGCCACACCGGTTGCCGCCCCCGAGGGCGAGTCCGCCAAGGAGCGGATGCGCCGCGTCCAGTCGGTCTTCGAGCGCCGCAACACCCACGCTGTCGCCCAGGCGGAGGCGTTCAACGCCGCCCACGACCGCGCCCGGGACGAGTTCTTCCTGGCCTTCGTCAGCACCGCTCGGGCCATCCGCGGACTGCCGGCGCCGGCGCCCCTCGACCGGCCCTCCCTTCCCGCGCCCGGTCCGACCAGCGAGGCGTCGCTGCGGCGACAGCTCGCGGCATACGGCATCGCCAGCACGCTCGTCTCGGGCATGGGCGCAGCCGCCGCCGACGACGAAGCGGACCGCGAGGACGCCTACAACGCCGTCGTCGCGACCGCCGTCCTCAGTCCCCCACCCGCGACTGCCGCTCAGCCGGAGGTTCCGGCCGCCGCGAGGACCCGCGCGACCCGTGCCCTGCTGGGTGGTGCGACGCGGGCCGGCGGTGCGGGCGCCACGGCAGCAACGGTGCTCGCCGGTCTGGCCACCGCCGCCTCGCCCCTCTTCGCCGCCAGCACCCTCGCCTGGCTGGCCCGGCGCAGCCGCCAGCAGAACGAGGCGCTGCGCATCCAGCTCGACGAGGCCGAGGCCAACCTCTCGGCCACCGAGCGCGGGTTCGACGCCGTCATGGGCCTCCTCGGCCGCGCCACCGAATGCCTCGACTACATCGCCGTCCATGGCGGCCACGCCCAGCGGCGCTGGCAGAGCCAGCTCCCCGTCGCTCCGGCCGACTTCAGCGACCTCAGCCACGACCAGCAGCGTCAGTACGCCGCCTTCGTCGAGATCGCCGCCTGTCAGGTATGCGTCGACACCGTCAACATGACCGACCTCCTGGCGGCGACCGGAGAGCAGCAGGCCGCACTGATCCAGGTCGCCGACGACATCCTCACGCTCGCGCAGCACGACGTCGAGGCCCTGGTCTAGAGGTCGAGGACGAGATCCGTGGTCGGTCTCGCCGAGCAGATGAGCACCTCATCGTCGCCGGGCGGCTCGAGGGGCGGCGTCGAGTAGGCCGCCTCCCCCGACAGGACCGCGGTGACGCAGGTGTGGCAGACGCCGGTGCGGCACGACCACTGCGTCGGGACGTCGCAGGCCTCCGCCAGCTCGAGCACCGAGTCGTAGCCGGCCGACCATGGGGTCGTGACCGCACTGCGGGCGAACGTCACGGCCGGTCCGGTTCCCACGGGTCCCGGTGGCTGGTGCGGCGTCCGTGCTTCGGCTCGGACGACACCCGGGTTGACCGGGGGTAGGGACCCGAACCGCTCGGTATGCACGTCGCCGGGGTCGACGCCGATGTCGACGAGCGCCGCGCTGACCGCCGTCCATGAATCCCGTCTGGGCCGCAGACGAAGGCGGTCGCATCGACCGGCAGTCCGAGACCCGCGAGCACCTCGGCGGTGAGCCGCCCGGCCCGCAGCCCCGAGCCGGCCTCCGGGGGCCTGCTCGGAGTCGTGTAGAAGACGAGGGAGTGAGCCGCCGGGAGCCGCCCGACCAGCGCAGCGACCTCCGCGGAGAACGCATGCGTGTCGACGTCGTGCGTGGTGTGGATCCACCACACCTCGCGACGGCTGCCCTCGTTGGCGAGCCGGTGCAGCATCGCCAGCAGCGGTGTCTGGCCGATGCCCGCGGAGATGAGCAGCACCGGTCGGGTGTCTTCGTCGAGGACGAAGTCACCCCTGGGCGCCGCGGCGTCGACCCGGTCTCCGCGTCGCAGCCGGGCGGCGAGGTAGGCGCTGACCACGCCGTGCGACTCCCGCTTCACGCTGATCCGGTAGCTGCCGCCCGCCCGGTCGTCCGACAGCGAGTACGTCCGGACCGGAGCCGGGTCGCCCGCCGTCGGCAGCCGGAGCGTGAGGAACTGGCCGGGCCGGTACGCGGGGAGCGGTTCCTCGCCGGTGAGGCGGAACGACGTGACCGACGCGCTCTCGGCGACGACGTCGGTGACCGTGAGGGTGCGGAAGCCCGGCCATGACGGCGGTGGGGCGACGGCCACACCGGCCGGCCGGGCGCCGCGCACCGGTCTGCAGCATGCTGCGGAACGAGCCGCGCCAGCCGGGGCTGAGGGCGGGGACGTCCAGGGCCTGCCGCATCCGGTCCACGTCGTGCCCGGGCAGGTACAGCAGGGCGTCGACCTCGGCCACGCTCAGGGCGTGGCGTCCCCGCGCCGTGCGCGTGATCTCGTCCCCGGCCTCGATGAGGCCCTCGGTCAGTACTCGCAGGTAGAAGCCCGGGCGGTGGTGGGCGACCAGCAGGGACGGCAGCTGCGGTTCGCCCACCCGCATACCGACCCGGAAGCAGGTGACGCGAGGCTGCGTGACCTCGAGCTCCGCCTCCCCGATCCGGTAGCGGTCACCGATGCAGACCTCGTCGTCGCCGAGGCCGTCGATCGTGAGGTTCTCACCGAAGGCGCCGGGCCCGAGGTCGTCGCGACCGAGGAACTCCTGCCAGTGCCGGTAGGACTGGAGCTGGTAGGCGAGCACGGCCCGCTGCTCGCCGCCGTGCCCGGCGAGGTCGCCTTGTCCGTCGCCGTCGATGTTGAGGCGGCGCACCATCCGCGGCCCGGTGACGGGGCGCTTCCAGACGCCGGTGTGCACCGTCCGACCACGCCACGCCACGTCTTTCGGCATCCCGACGTTGACCGAGAGCAGTGTCGCCATGGGCTCGACTTCCCTTCCGCCGTGAGGATACTCGGACCAGGGCACGCCGCCGTCGAGTGCGCGTGCCGGTACCGACGCCCATGGAGGCCGCGATGAGCTCGACCGAGGTCCACAGCAGCAGCATCGACCTGAGGCTCGAGGTGGTCGTGGTTCCGGTCTCGGACGTCGACCGCGCCAAGGAGTTCTACCAGCGCCTGGGGTGGAGGCTCGACGCCGACTTCCCCTTCGACAACGGGTTCCGCGTCGTCCAGCTCACGCCGCCCGGGTCCGCCTGCTCCGTCCAGTTCGGTACGGGTCTGACCTCGGCCGATCCCGGGACCGCCCAGGGTCTCTACCTGGTCGTCTCCGACGTCGAGGCCGCGCGCGACGAGATCGAGGCCAGGGGTGTCGAGATCAGCGAGGTCTTCCACCCGGTGGAGCCGGGCGCCCAGTTCGCGGGCGACGGCGCCGGCGGTCGGGTCCGGGGACGGGCTCCCGAGCAGGCGAGCTACGGGTCCTTCGCGACCTTCCGCGACCCGGACGGCAACGGCTGGCTGCTGCAGGAGGTCACGACCCGGTTGCCTGGACGCGTCGAGGACGTACCGACGTCCTTCGGGTCGGTGGACGAGCTGGCGGGTGCGCTGCGGCGCGCCGCGAAGGCGCACGGGGAGCACGAGGAGCGCACGGGGACCCGCGACGAGAACTGGCCCGACTGGTACGCGGCGTTCATGGTGGCCGAGCAGAGCGGTGACGCGCTGCCGACGTGACGGCTCGCGGGGACGCCCCGATCAGGCGGCCGGGCCCAGCGGCCGGGCCGCGTCGACGGCCGTCTGGCTCCGGTGCGTATGCGCGACGGCTTCCGCCTCGCGCTCGGGGAGGAAGCCGGTGTCGGACCCGCAGTCGTGGCAGACGGTGAGGGCGCGGCGCCCGAGGTGGACGACCTCGACGACGTGCGGGTGGCACGTCGTCGGCTCTTCGTGGTGGTGGTCCCGGCGGTGGGTCGCCGCCGCCGTGCAGGCGGCCACCAGGGCAGACCTCTCATCGCGGGTGTCCTCGACCATGTCCCCTCCGCCTCGACGGACTGCACTCCGACCCATCCGGGTGATGCCGGTGCAGAGGGCACGTGCCCGTTGGCCGATACATCTCCGCGTCCCTGAGATCGTCGCAGCCGGGCCCCGGTGCGTGGGAAAACGAGAGGCCCCCCACCCGTTCGGGTGAAGGGTCCCTCGACACGGTGACTAGCGCAGCCAGCGGTGCTTCTTGACGATCTCCAGGTCGCGCCACCACTTGCCCAGACCCCAGGTGTCCCCGGCCAGGGTTGCGGCGGCGATGATGAGCAGCAGCGCCTCGTGCCAGTGGGAGTCGACGAGCGGGTTGGTGGATCCGCCGACGACCTTGCCGTCCACGAGCGCGGTTGCGGCGGGCCACTCGGCCATGAACATGAAGAGCATCAGCAGGGTTCCGGTGACGGCGGCGATCCGCAGTCCGGCGCCGGCGATCATCGCGACGCCGATGCCGAGGAGGCCGGCCATGAACAGCCAGTCGCCGACGGGGTTGGCGAAGATCTGGAAGACGTCCTTGAACGGGCCGTCGACACCTTTGATGAAGCCTTGGGCCGGCGTACCTCCGTTGATCCAGGCGCGGGACGACGGGGTGGCGAACCCGAAGCCGAACAGCTTGTCGAGGAACGCCCACAGGAAGGTGAAGCCGATGACGACTCGAGCGACGGCGAGCACCCGGCGGACGGCGGGGCGGGTGACGATCGACTCCTGCGTCTGGGCCTCGTCCCGGATCTGCGTCGGGCGGGTGGTGGTGGTCATGGCGAGCTCCTCATCAGGTTAGCGAGGTCGTTCTTGGCCTCTGGTTCCAGGATGTGTCCGCGGCGTGCCGCCCGACAGGGCCAAAGGTCCCGACCGGTCACAACGCCCCTCAGCGGTGCGGGTGGAGGCCGCGTACGACCCGGACGGGGCAGGGCGCGGCGCTGTCGGACTCGTTCGCGCGGCAAGCGGTTTGCCCGAGTGCGGCGGCATCTCGCCGACGACGAGCAACGCCGCATACCGGGACCGTGCTCGGACGGCCCGGGACGTGGGGGTGGGCATCGTCTCGAAGACGCTGCGGGTGCGGGGGTGTCCTCGCAAGGCGTGGAGGCCGGCGCGGAACAGCACCTCCTCGGTCAGAGCCTTCGCCTCGTCGTCGAGTCCTCCGGGCACCACTTGGAGGAACCGGACCGGTAGCTGACGCGCCACCGCCTCCTGGACGGCGACGGCCGCGACCGGACCCGGCCGAGCCGTCGTCGACGAGGACGGCGACCACCTCGGCCGGTTGCCGCGTCGGATATCCATACCGGTTGGTGTCTCGGGTCGTGGTCGTCACCTCACCACCATCAAGGCCCGTACGCACTCGCAGCAGGGCACAAGGTCCCGGCGCTTCACTCCTGCGGGACGACCAGGCTCATACGATGGCCTGGTGGCATCTGCGGACGAGGCTCGTCCCATCTCCGCGTCCTGGCCGGAGGCGCGTTCCCTCGATCTCGAAGATCTCCTCGACGAGCTCCGGACCCGGGCGTCCGCAGCGCGCCGCTCGCAGGAGCGGATGAGCCAGCTGCTCGACGCGGTCATGGCGGTGAGCACGGACCTCGAGCTGGCTGAGGTGCTCGGGCGCATCGTCGAGTCTGCGGCGACGCTGGTCGACGCGCGCTTCGGCGCTCTCGGCGTCATCAGCGCCGACGGCGAGCGTCTGGTCGAGTTCGTCACGCGTGGGCTGTCCGACGAGGAGCGCACCAGGATCGGCCACCCGCCCCGGGGGCATGGGGTACTCGGACTGCTGATCCAAGATCCGCAACCTCGGCGCCTGAAGGACATCAGCCGACACACCGACTCCTACGGGTTCCCCGCCAACCACCCCGAGATGCATACCTTTCTGGGCGTTCCCGTCCGGATCCGCAACGAGGTGTTCGGCAACCTCTACATGTCCGAGAAGCAGGGAGCGGACGAGTTCAGCCTCGAGGACGAGAGCATCCTCGTGGCCCTCGCCGCAGCCGCCGGCGTCGCCATCGACAACGCCCGGCTGTTCGACGCCGGCCGTCGGCAGCGGGACTGGGCCGACGCCGCGGCCGAGCTGACCCAGATCCTGCTCGAGGGCGAGGACGAGGACGCCGCCCTGGCCCTGGTGGCCCGTCGGGTCGCCGGCCTCAGTCGCGCCTCGGCGGCGCTGGTGGCGATGCTCAGTGAGACCGGGGAGCTGTCCGTGCGCGCCAACAGCCGCACGGACGGGCGCACCTTCCAGCCCGACAGCGCGACGGTGTTCGCCGCTCACCTGTGGAGTGAGGTGCTGGCGGCCAAGCAGCCCATCCTGTTGGCGGGGGCCGCGGAGACCGACGGCTCATCCTGGCGTCGTGAGATCGCGGCTTCTCTCGGCACGGACGGAGAGGGCGCCACGGCGGTCCTGCCCCTACCTCCCGGGCACGGCGACCTCGGGCTGCTGGTCGTCGCCTGGGACACCGAGGCCGAGGACCTGCCGCGCGAGTCGATGCCGGGCCTGACCGACTTCGCCCAGCAGGCCGGTCTGGCGCTGCTGGCCGGACGGGCTCAGCGCGACCGCGCACTCGTCGCCCTGTTGGACGACCGCGACCGGATCGCCCGCGACATGCACGACCACGTCATCCAGCGCCTGTTCGCGACCGGCCTGTCGCTGCAGTCGGCAGCGCGGTTGGCGACGCACCCGCTGGTGCAGCCACGGATCGAGGAGGCGGTCGACGACCTCGACGCCGCGATCAAGGAGATCCGCCACGCCATCTACCAGCTGCACCGCCCCGTCCGGCCCGACGAGACGTCCGAGCGGCTGACCACCCTGGCGGCGTCCTTCACCGAGGCGCTGGGCTTTCGCGCGGACCTGCAGACCGACGGGTCGCTCGACCGCCTCGGTTCGATGCTCGCGTCCGACCTCCTCGCGGTGGTACGAGAAGGTCTGGCCAATGTGGCGAAGCACGCCGGTGCCACGCAGGTCCGGGTGACCGTCGGGGTCGACGAACAGTCGGTATGCGTCGAGGTCGCCGACGACGGTTCCGGGGTCGACCCCGCGTCGGCTCGCGGAGGTCTGGTGAACCTGTCGGAGCGCGCCGCTGCGCGCCACGGGACCTTCGAGATCCTTCCCGAGGCACCGCACGGGACGCTCCTGCGGTGGCGGGTGCCGCGGTGACGTCCTCGGACCAGGGAGCACGGCAGGCGGGGCCCGTCGTGAGCATCCGGGTGTTCCTCCTGGACGACCACGAGATCGTCCGGCGAGGCCTGCGTGAGCTCCTCGAGTCGACGGACGACATCGACGTCGTCGGCGAGTCCGGGTCGGCCGTCGAGGCCCAGCGCCGCATACCGTCCCTGCGACCCGATGTGGCCATCTTCGACGCCCGACTGCAGGACGGGTCAGGCATCGACACGTGCCGGCACGTGCGCTCGGTGGACCCCACCATCAAGGGCCTGATCCTCACGTCCTACGACGACGAGCAGGCACTGACCTCCGCGGTCTTGGCCGGCGCTTCGGCGTTCGTGCTGAAGGACATTCGCGGCAACGGGCTGGTCGACACCATCCGACGGGTGGCGGCCGGCGAGAACCTGCTGGACACCGCCAGGACGCAGGAGCTCCTCTCGACGTGGCGGGTGCACGGAGACGCCGATCCCCGGCTGCGCGTGCTCAGCCCGCAGGAGCGCCGCATCCTCGAGCACATCGCCGACGGCCTGACCAACCGGCAGATCGCTGAGCAGATGTTCCTCGCCGAGAAGACCGTCAAGAACTACGTCACGTCGGTCCTGTCCAAGCTGGGAATGGAGAGCCGCACGCAGGCGGCCGTCTTCGCCGCCACCCACGAGGGCGGCGTGGAACGAGACCGACCCCGGTGACGGGACCTTTGGCCCTGTGTCCCGAGGTCTCACTGGACACCAGGCTGATCGGTATGAACAGTCCCGAGCCCGCCCCGACCGAGGTCCTGCCCGTCCACGAATGCTGGCAGCTCGTCCGCGACAGCGTCGTGGGGCGACTGGCGGTGACGGTGGCCGGAAGTCCGGACATCTTCCCGGTCAACCCGATCGTCGACCACGGCACCATCGTGTTCCGCACCAGCGCCGGCACGAAGCTCGCCGCCGCGAAGGGGCAGACGTCGCCTTCGAGGTGGACGGCTACGACGTCGGCACCGCGCAGGCGTGGAGCGTCGTGGTCAAGGGGCGGGCGCACGAGATCGTGGACGTCGGCGAGACGCTGCGCGCGTTGCACCTGCCCCTGTTCCCGTGGGAGCCGGGACGGAAGCCGCGGTTCGTGCGCATCGAGCCCACCAGCGTCAGCGGACGTCGCTTCGCCGTCACCGGCGGCTTCACGTCGTCGCCGAAGCAGCACCACAGCCCGGAGTCCACCCGCGTCCCCACGACCATCTGACTTTCGGATGGCGCCCGCCTCCGAATGACCCTGATGGCGGTGGGTTGTACCCCTCTGGGGGGGTACAACCCACCGCGATCAGACCGGAGCGGTCAGTCGCCGCGCAGCAGGACGTGGGCCGCTCCCGCGGTGCCGAGCAGACCGGCGGACGTGGCGAGGAAGACCCCGCCGACGCCCGCCACCGAGGCGACGACGCTGACCGCCGCGGGGATGGCCGACTGCCCGAGACGGTTGGCCGTCAGCCGCAGACCGAGCCAGGTGGCCACCGCTCCCGGTGGGGCGGTCATCGCGACGACCGACATCGACAGCGGCTGGCCGATGCCCAGGGCGAACCCGCCGACGAGGAGCGCCACCCCGAGAACGAGCGGGGGCACCGGCAGCGCCAGCACCGCGACGGCGACGGCGGCGACGATGGCCGAGACCACGACCAGCCGGTCACGGCCCACGCGGGCGGTCATCCGCGCCAGCCCGAGCCGGGAGGCCATCGTCGCTCCGGCGCGGACGGCGAGCAGCGTGCCGACGAGCCAGGCCGGCAGCTGCCGCTCGACCCCCAGGGCGGGCAGGTACACCTGCACCAGGTCGACGGCCGCCAGCACCAGCATGCTGACCAGCAGCGCCCCGGTCATCCGCCGTCGGGCGCCAGGCTCGAGCGTGAACGCCTGCCGCCACGCGAGCGCCTCACCCGGACCTCGGTGGAACTCCGCGCGCCGCAGGGGGATGGTGACCAGCGCCATGACACCGACCGCCGCGAGGTAGCACTTCACCAGCGCGCTGCTGTCGGGCAGCACCGCCGAACCGCCGACGACCGCCAGCACGACCGGGCCCGCCGCCTGGCCGAGCGACCCGACGAAGGTGTAGGTGCCGAACGCCGAGTCCAGGGCAGCCGACCCGCTGCGGGCGACCAGGGTCTGCTCCCCCAGGACGCTCATGAGGTGTCCCAGACCGATGACCGCGTTCCACACCAGCAGACTGGTGAGCGAGCTCGTCCACCACAGCAGGCCGACACCGCCCAGGATCATCAGCGCCGCTCCGGGAAGCAGGATCTGGAACGGGTGCCGGGCATCGTTCCACCGGCCGACGGGCACGGCGAGCACCAGCGGGATGACCGCGAAGCTCGCCGCGACCAGCCCGACGAGGCCCGGACTGACGCCGAGCTCGAGAGCCTGGTACGCCGACGAGGGCCGGACGATGTACGCGCCCAGCTGCAGGGTCAGCGCGTGCGCGAGGACCCATCGCCGGGTGGGCGTCAACGAGGCGTGACCTCCGCGTCGTCGTCGCGGGCGGCCTCGTGGAGGATCTCGCTGCGCGTCGGTCGACGGCGCATCAGGTGGCCACCGACGAGCACCGCGACCAGCGTGGCGTAGACGACGATGGTGAAGGGGGTGGACACCAGCGTCAGGAGGTCACCGCCGGCGATGTCGAGGGCGCGGCGCAGCTGCACCTCGGCGAGCGGCCCGAGGATCGCGCCGACGATCATCGGCGAGATGGGGAAGCCGAACCGGCGCATGAGGTAGCCGACGACGCCGAGCACGAGCAGGAGCACGACGTCGAACGGCGACCCGTTGACGGCATACCCGCCGAGCATGGCGAAGGTGAGGATGCCCGCGAACAGGTAGGGCTTCGGGATCTCGAGGATGCGCACCCAGAGGCCGACGAGCGGCAGGTTGAGGGCCAGCAGGATGACGTTGGCGACGAGCAGGCTGGCGATGAGCCCCCACACCAGGGCCGGCTGGGTCTCCAGCAGCTGCGGTCCGGCCTGGATGCCGTACTGCTGGAAGGCGACGAGGATGACCGCGGCGGTCGCGGACGTCGGGATGCCGAGGGTGAGCAGCGGCACCAGCGTGCCGGCGGCGTTGGCGTTGTTCGCCGCCTCCGGGCCCGCCACCCCCTCGATGGCGCCGTGCCCGAACTCCTCCGGGTTCTTGGAGAGCCGCCGCTCCGCCGAGTAGGAGAGGAACGTCGGGATCTCCGACCCGCCGGCCGGGATGACGCCGAGCGGGAAGCCGATGCCGGTGCCCCGGAGCCAGGGCTTCCACGAGCGACGCCAGTCCGACCGGGTCATCCAGTGCTTCCCCTTGCGCAGGGTGAGCATGTCGAAGGTCCTCGACGACTGGTGCGCGGCGACGTAGAGGACCTCGCCGATGGCGAACAGCGCGACGATGAGGATGACCGTGTCGATGCCGTCCAGCAGGCTGACCTGCTCGAACGTCAGCCGCTGCTGGCCGCTCTGGAAGTCGATGCCGACGAGCCCGATGACGAGCCCGAGCACCATGCGAGATGACGCCCGCGCAACGGCGAGGAGCCGACCAGCGCGCTGACCGTGAGGAAGGCGACGACCATGAGCGCGAAGTAGTCCTGGCGCGCCGAGCCGCACCGCGATGCTCACCATCCACGGCGCGAAGAACGCGAGCGAGCAGCGTCGCGATGGTGCCGGCGACGAACGAGCCGATCGCGGCGGTGGCGAGCGCCGCTGCCCCGCGACCCGCTCGGGCCATCTTGTTGCCGTCGATGGCGGTGATGACCGACCCCGACTCGCCCGGCGTCTTCAGGAGGATCGACGTCGTGGAGCCGCCGTACATCGCGCCGTAGTAGATGCCGGCGAACATGATGAACGCCGAGGCCGGCTCCAGCCCGTATGTCAGCGGCAGCAGCAGCGCGATGGTCAGGGCCGGGCCGATGCCGGGCAGCACCCCGATGAGGGTGCCGACGACCGTGCCGACCAGCGCGAAGAGCAGGTTGGTCAGCGTGAAGGCGACCGCCAGGCCGCTGATGAGGCCCTCGAACCCGGACATCAGAACCGCCCCTCGAACAGCCCCGCGGGCAGGTCGATGTCGAGCAGCCGCGTGAACGAGAAGTAGACGACGGCCGACAGCACGACGGCGATGATCGCCGACTTGAGGTGGTTCCGCGCACCCATCGCCCACGCGGTCAGCCAGAAGCAGACCGCGCTGACGATGAGGTAGCCGACCGGCTCGACGGCGACGATGAAGATCAGCACCGCCGCGACGCATACCGCCAGCGGGACCCACTGGGTGTGCCGGACGTCGACGTCACCCTCCGCCGCCTCGGGCTCGCCAACCACCCCGCGCGCGATCTGCACGCACAGGGCGGCGGCCAGCACGATGAGGACCGCCCCGACCACCGTGGGGACGAACCCCGCCCCCACGCCGGAGGCCGACGTCGACGTCGGCTGCCGGACGCCGTCGAGCAGGACGACCACCCCGATGGCGAGCAGCGCGACGGCGATCGCCCACTCCCCCAGCCGGCGCGGTCGCCCGGCGGACTCGTCCGTGCGGTCGGTGGTCACCTCGGCGTCGTGGCTCATCGGCCGGCCCGCCCTCGCGCCCCGCCGCTACTTCTTGGCCAGGCCGAGGTCGGTGAGCACCGCGGTCACCCGGGTGTTCTCCTCCTTGAGCCAGGTCCCGAACTCGGCGCCGGCGAGGAAGTTGTCGTTCCAGCTGTTGGCCTGGACCGCGGACTTCCAGCTCGACCCGCCGTGCATGGCAGTCATGGCCGAGACGTACTGCTGCGTCAGCGCGCTGTCGATGCCGGCGGGCGCCATGATCGAGCGCCAGTTCTGGAACTCGAGCTTGGGGTCGATCTCGGCGGCGGTCTGGGCGTACGTCGCGCCCTCGATCGGCTTGGCCGACGAGACGAGCAGGCCCTTGAGGTTGCCGTTCTTGACCTGCGCGGCGAACTCGTTGAGGCCCGCCACCCCGGCCTGCACCTTGCCGCCGAGCAGCGCGGTCGTCGCCTCGCCGCCGCCGCTGAAGGGCACGTAGTTGACGTCCGACGGCTTGACGCCGTAGTGCTGCGCGAGCAGGCCGATGAAGATCTGGTCGGCGCTGCCCGCCGACCCACCGGCGATGGCGACCGACTTGGGGTCCTTCTTGATGGCCGCGAAGAGGGCGTCGACGTTCTGGTAGGGCGAGTCCTTGGGCGCGACGATCGCCTCGTACTCCCCCATCACCCGCGCGACCGGCGTCAGGTCGTTCAAGCGTCACCGAGGTGCCGTTGGTGATGATCCCCGACATCATCGCCAGGCCGGAGGCCGACGAGCAGGTCCTTCTTGCCCTTCTGCGAGGCGACCTGGGCCAGCGCCACCGTGCCCGAGGCGCCCGGGACGTTCTTCACCTCGATCGACTTGGCGAGGTTGTCGGCCTTGAGCGAGGCCTGCACCGCCCGCGAGGTCTGGTCCCAGCCACTGCCCGGCGCCGCCGGCGCGATGAGCTCGACCCGGTTGAGGGGCTCGACCGATGCGCTCGCGGCACCCGTGGCACCGCCACTCCGCCCGAGGCTCCGCCGCCACCGCCCGAGCTGCAGGCGGCCAGGGCCACCGCGCTCGCCGCCGCCAGGGCCAGGGCCCGCGAGATGTTCCTGGTTCGCTTCACAGCACGTCCTCCGTCTAGACCCCGTCGTCCATCAGTGCCGCTGAATGTATGCACGAACGCGCAGTTCGGCAAGTGGAAGACCCGAATCTGGGATCTGACGAGTGCTGTGTATACACTCCCAGCGTGACGTCAGGGAAGGCGAGCGACCGGGCATACCGGCAGCTGCACGCCGAGATCCTCGACGGAACCCTTCCACCGGGGCTGGCCCTCGGTGAGGTGGAGCAGGCGACGCGCCTCGGCGTCTCGCGTACCCCGCTGCGCGAGGCGCTGGCCCGGCTCGCGGCCGACGGCTTCGTCGTCGCCTCACGCGGGCGCGGCGTGGTCGTGGCCGAGGTCTCCGGCAACGACGTCGACGCCCTCTTCGAGATGCGGACCTGCCTGGAGTCGGAGGCGGCCCGCCTCGCGGCCCAGCGCGTGGCGCACGGCGAGGGCCCGGCGCCCCTCTTCGACACCTACATCCAGCGGTTCGCGGCGGCGCAGGAGGCGCTCTCGAGCGGCGCCTCGCCCGCAGTAGTGGCCGAGTACTTCGCGCTCATCCACCAGTTCGACGAGGCCATCGACGCGGCGGCCGCCAACGCCTACCTCGTCGAGGCCACCGCGGTGATCCGCATGCACGTCGCCCGGGTGCGCCGGCGCGCCGGGCACTCCACCGAGCGCCTCGTCGCCTCGGCCGCCGAGCACGCCCTCATCGCCGAGGCGATCCGCGACGGCGACCCCGAGCTCGCCACCCACGCGGTCCGCGTCCACCTGCACCGCAGCCGTGGCCACTTCCGCGCCGGCGTCGACGAGAAGCCCGACGCCGCCGCCAGCTGACCACACGACCCCACCCCAAGCACAGGAGTACGAGTCGATGAAGACCCACGACGTCCGGGTGCACCCGAGCGCGAGCCGGCTGCCCCGCGAGGAGCAGCTCGCCTGGGCGATCGCGGAGGTCGCCACCGACCCGGTCGAGGTCACTCCCGAGGTCGCCGAGATGGTGGTCAACCGTTTCGTCGACAACGCGGCGGCCGCCGCCGCCGCGTTGAACCGCCACCCGGTCAGCGCCGCTCGCGCACAGGCGCTCACGCACCCCACCAGCACCGGCGGTCCTGGCGGCGCCGTCTTCGGGCTGCCGTCCGAGGTGACCGTGAGCCCCGAGTGGGCGGCGTACGCCAACGGGGTGGCGGTGCGCGAGCTCGACTACCACGACACGTATCTGGCCGCGGACTACTCGCACCCCGGCGACAACGTCCCGCCGCTGCTGGCCGTGGCCCAGCACGTCGGCGCGAACGGGCACGACCTCGTGCGCGGCATCGTCACCGGCTACGAGGTGCAGATCGACCTGGTGCGCTCGATCAGCCTGCACCGTCACAAGATCGACCACGTCGCCCACCTCGGGCCGTCGGTCGCCGCGCGGCCTGGGCACCCTCCTGCACCTCGACACCGACGTCGTCTACCAGGCCGTCAACCAGGCCCTCCACACGACGACGAGCACGCGGCAGTCCCGCAAGGGCCAGATCTCGTCCTGGAAGGCGTTCGCGCCGGCGCTCGCCGGCAAGCTCGCCGTCGAGGCGGTCGACCGCGCCATGCGCGGCGAGGGAGCGCCCGCCCGGTCTACGAGGGCGAGGACGGCGTCATCGCCTGGCTCCTCGACGGGCCCGACGCCCGGTATGCGGTGCCGCTGCCGGAGCCGGGCGAACCCCGGCGGGCGATCCTGCGCAGCTACACCAAGGAGCACTCCGCCGAGTACCAGGCGCAGGCGTGGATCGACCTGGCCCGGCGGCTGCGGGCCGCCCACCCGGAGGTCACCGACCCCGACCGGGTCGAGAGCATCGTCATCCACACGTCGCACCACACCCACCACGTGATCGGCTCGGGCTCGGGCGACCCGCAGAAGTTCGACCCCCAGGCGAGCCGGGAGACGCTCGACCACTCGCTGCCCTACATCTTCACCGTCGCGCTGCAGGACGGCGCATGGCACCACGTCGACTCCTACGAGCGGGCCCGGGCGACCCGGGCGGACACGGTGGCGCTCTGGCAGAAGGTGTCCACGCGCGAGGACCCGGAGTGGACGCGGCGCTACCACGTCGAGGGCGAGGGCCAGTCCTACGGCGGCCGCGTGGTCGTCACCCTGAGCGACGGCGCGGAGGTCGTCGACGAGATCGCCGTCGCCGACGCCCACCCGCAAGGCGCCCGCCCCTTCGGCCGCGACCAGTACCTCGAGAAGTTCGCCACGCTGGCCGGGCCGGTGCTCGGGGACGACGAGTGCCGCCGGTTCCTCGACCTCGCGCTGCGGCTGCCGGAGCTGGAGCCCGCCGAGGTGCGGCAGCTGACCATCGTCGCGACCTCGCTGGCCGGCTCCGACCGGCCCGGACTCTTCTGAGGGAACGGAGCTCAGGCATGTTGTACGACCCCACCACCGCCCACGACAAGCGGCGGCACCTGCGCGAGGGTCTCGCGTCCGGCCGGCTGCTCCAGATGCCGGGAGCGTTCAACCCGTTGTCGGCCAAGCTGATCGAGCGGAAGGGCTTCGACGGCGTCTACGTGTCGGGCGCGGTGCTGTCAGCGCCGACCTGGGGCTGCCGGACATCGGCCTCACCACCCTCACCGAGGTCGCCGGGCGCAGCCGTCAGGTGGCCCGGGCCACGTCGCTGCCGGTGCTGGCCGACGCCGACACCGGCTTCGGCGAGCCGATGAACATGGCCCGTACGGTGCAGGAGCTCGAGGACGCCGGCGTCGCCGGGCTGCACGTCGAGGACCAGGTCAACCCCAAGCGCTGCGGCCACCTCGACGGCAAGCAGGTCGTCGACGTCGACCACGCCGTGCGCCGGATCAGCGCGGCGGCCGGCGCCCGCCGCGATCCCGACTTCCTCGTCATGGCCCGCACCGACGTGCGGGCGGTCGAGGGGGTCGACGCCGCGGTCGAGCGCGCCAAGCGCTTCGTCGACGCCGGGGCGGACGCGATCTTCCCCGAGGCCCTCACCGCGCTCTCCGAGTACGAGACGCTGCGCCGGGCGGTCGACGTGCCGCTGCTGGCCAACATGACCGAGTTCGGCAAGACGCCGTTGTTCACGGTGTCCGAGCTGGCCGACGTCGGCGTGAACCTCGTCATCTGGCCGGTCTCGTTGCTGCGCATCGCGATGGGCGCCGCCGACCGGGCGCTCGACACCCTGCGCGCCGAGGGCTCCCTGGAGTCACTGCTGCCGGTGATGCAGCACCGGACGGACCTCTACGACCTGGTGGACTACGCCGGCTACACCGCGTTCGACGCGTCGGTCTTCGACGTCACCGGACCGCTGCCGGAGTCGGGCAGGTAGCAGCGCACCAAGCCGCCTGCGAGCCGCGTGGGTCGAGCGCGGACCAGGACCCTCGGCGGGGCGTCAGCGTTCGGTAACGCGCTGAAGCGGGGCCGCAGGCCGCGCCGGCCGAGATGATGGCGGGCGTGCCGATCCTCGAACGGTTGACCGGGCCGCGGCCCGAGCGCTGGCCGGCGTTCAGCAGCCCGGTCCGCTCGACGGCGCTCACCGCCCGGATCGGTCGGGTGCTCGGCATCTGCTTCGGGATCTGTTTCGTGACAGGGATGCTCAGCTACTACCAGTACGCGCCCTGGTCGTGGCTGCCCGAGCCCGCGAGCCCGGTCTGGCTCTACCGGTTCACGCAGGGGCTGCACGTCGCGACCGGCACGGCGACCATCCCGCTGCTGCTGGTCAAGCTGTGGTCGGTCTACCCGAACCTGTTCCGGCTGGCCGGCCGTCCGCTCGCTCAAGCACGCCGCCGAACGCCTCTCGGTGTTCGTCCTCGTCTCGACCGCGTTGGTACAGCTGACGACCGGCTACTTCAACATCCTCAACTGGTACCCGTGGCCGTGGGACTTCGTGTCGGTCCACCGGTTCCTCGCCTACGTCCTCATCGGGTCGATCCTGCTGCACGTCGGGCTCAAGCTGCCGGACATCAAGTACGGCCTGCAGGCGAAGCTGGCCACCGCCGACGTCCTGACCGAGATCCCCTGGAGCGAGAACCCGCTCGCGCACAGCAACGCGGGTGACGTCCCGCCGCCCCCGACGCACCGCGCTCTCCCGCCGAGGCGTCCTCGTCGCGGGGGCCGCCGGCATCGGCGCGGTGGTCGTGACCTCGGTCGGCCAGACCCTCACGCCGCTGGAGCCGGTCGGGCTGCTCGCCGTGCGGCAGTGGACCAAGGGACCGCAAGGGGTTCCGGTCAACAAGACCGCGGAGCAGGCCGGGATCATCGCCGCGGCCTCGGCCCGCGACTGGCAGCTGCGGGTCGCCGGCCGAACTCCCTACGTGCTCACCCTGGCCGACCTCGACGAGCTCGCCCAGGCGGAGGCGGACCTGCCGATCACGTGCGTGGAGGGCTGGAGCGTCGGGGCGCACTGGCGCGGCGTACCCCTGCTCGAGGTCGTCCGTCGGGCCGGCGGCGGGCCTCGATCGCGCGTCCGCGTGGTGTCCCTCGAGCAGGGCCTGTACGGCAGCAGCGTCGTGCAGTCGGGCCGCAGGTGTCGGCGGCGCTGCTGGCGACCCACGTCAACGGCGAGCGGCTCAACCTCGACCACGGCTACCCGCTGCGCCTCATCAGCCCGAACCGGCCGGGCGTGCTCAACACGAAGTGGCTCACCCGGTGGAGGTGACGTGACGTGAGAGCGTGGCGCATCTGGCTGGCGACGGCCGGCATCCTGCTGGGCCTCTACGGCGTGTTCCGGCTGCTCACCAACGTGGGGTTCGTCGAGCTGCTGGTGCTGGCGGCGTGGCTCATCGGTGCCGTGGTCATCCACGACGGGATCCTGTCGCCGGCCGTCGTGGCGGTGGGCTGGTTCCTCGAGCCGCACGGTCCCGCCGCGGGCTCGCCGCTACCTCCAGGGCTTCCTCGTCGTGGGCGGTCTGATGACGGTCGATCGCCGTCCCGCTCATCGCTGCGCAAGCGACACCCAGCCGGTGAGCAAGGCGATGCTGCTGCAGAACTACGGCGGGAACCTCACCCTGCTGCTGGCCCTGGCCGCCGCCCTCAGCCTGCTGCTGTACGCGATCCGGGTCGCCCGGCGGACCACCGGCTGACCGGTCAGTCCGCGTCGACGCGGTCCTTCGGCGGGGCGACGTTGCCGGCCAGCAGGACCGCCAGCGCGAGGAGCACCGCGACGGCGGTGACACTGCGCAGCACCGTGATGTGGTCGCCGAGGAACCCGACCAGCGGCGGCCCGGCGAGGAACGCGCAGTAGCCGATCGAGGCGATGACGCTGACCCGTGGGGCGGCCATCTGCGGCTCGTCGGCGCCGGCGCTCATGCCGACGGGGAACCCCAGCGACAGCCCGAACCCCCAGAGCACCAGCCCGACGAAGGCGACCGGCAGCGCCTGCCCGAACACGAACATGAGGACGCCGAGCAGGCTGACGACGCGACATCCAGCGCAGGACGACGACCCGCCCGTAGCGGTCCAGCCACACCGGCCCGAACCAGCGGCCGGCCGTCATCGACGCGAGGAACACGGCGAAGCCCAGCGTTCCCACGAAGGCCGACGTCGCATACCCGTCGATCAGGGCGATGCTGGTCCAGTCGTTGCCGGTGCCCTCGGCGAACGCGAAGGCCAGCACGAACAGCCCGATGAGCAGGGTTCGCGGCTCGCGCCAGGCTTGCAGCGGGCCTCCGGGCTTGGCCCGGGCGTCGTCGGTCGACCCGGCGTCGGTATGCGACGGGTCGACGAGGAACCGGCGCACGGCCCACGGGACGAGGCCGGCGAGGAGCACGGCGACGACCGCCAGGTGGATGGTGACGCTGACCCCGAGGGCCACCATCGCCGCTCCGCTCAGCGCACCCGCGACGGTGCCGACGCTCCACCCGGCGTGGAAGCGCGGCATGATGGCGCGCCCGATCCGCTGCTCCACCAGGGCACCCTGCACGTTCATCGCGACGTCCCACGCGCCCTGCGCGAACCCGAAGACGAACAGCCCGGCCGCCACCGCCCAGACGCCGACGGTGTAGCCCACCCCCACGACCACCAGCCCGGTCGCCGTGGTCCACGCCATCCACGCGACGACGGTGCGGGATCCGAAGCGCGCGACGAGCCAGCCCGACGCCGGCAGCGCGACCAGCGACCCCGCCGCGATGGCCAGCAGCACGAGCCCGAGCTCCGAGGGCTCCAGCTCCAGCCGGTCCCGCACCTGCGGGATACGTGACGCCCAGCTGGCGAAGGCGAACCCGCTCGCGATGAACGCGGCGTACGTGGCCCGGGTGGCCGTGACGCCGGCCGGGTCCACGGCGCGCGAGGAGGTCGTCACAGGGGCCACTCCACCACGTCGTCAGGAGGGGCCGGCGTGCGGACCGAAATGCGGAGGCATACCGTCGAGCCCGACCTGGCCTCGACCCCCGAGGCCCCTGGAGGACTTGGAGTTCCGTTGCGCTACCGCCCACTCGGCAACAGCGGCGCCGTCGTCTCGACGTACGCCCTCGGCACGATGACCTTCGGCGCGGAGGCCGACGAAGCCACCTCCCACCAGATCCTCGACGACTACGTCGCCGCCGGCGGCAACCTCGTCGACACCGCCGACGTGTATGCGGGCGGTGCGTCCGAGGAGATCATCGGCCGATGGCTCGCCCAGCGGCCCACCGAGGCCGGTCAGGTCGTGCTCGCGACCAAGGGCCGCTTCTCGCGGGAGGGCAGCCTCAACGAGATCGGCGCGTCACGGCTGCACCTGCGCCGCGCCCTCGACGCGTCGCTGCGCCGGCTCGGGGTGGACCACGTCGACCTCTACCAGGTGCACGCCTTCGACGCGGTGACGCCGCTGGAGGAGACGCTGCGGTTCCTCGACGACAGCGTGCGCAGCGGCAAGATCGGCTACTACGGCTTCTCCAACTTCCTCGGCTGGCAGGTGACCAAGGCGGTGCACCTGGCCCGCGCCCTGGGCTTCGCGCCGCCGGTGTCGCTGCAGCCGCAGTACAGCCTGCTCGTGCGGGAGATCGAGTCGGAGATCGTGCCGGCCTGCCTGGACGCGGGTCTCGGCCTGCTGCCGTGGTCGCCGCTGGCCGGCGGGTGGCTGACCGGGAAGTACCAGCGGGACTCCCGACCCGAAGGGGCGACCCGGCTGGGCGAGGACCCGGAGCGCGGCATGGAGGCGTGGGAGCCGCGCAACCGTCAGGAGCGCACCTGGCGCGTCATCGACACGGTCTCGGAGATCGCGGCGGCGCGGGACGCCAACGCGGCACAGGTGTCGCTCGCGTGGCTGGAAGGGCGCCCGGCGGTCGCGTCGGTGATCCTCGGCGCCCGCAACACCGAGCAGCTGGCCGACAACCTCGCCGCCGCGAGCGTGGCGCTCACCGACGAGGAACGACGCCGCCTCGACGAGGTCAGTGCGCCACAGCTCTCCGAGTACCCCTACGGCGAGGCCGGGACCCGGCAGCGCGACCGGGCGGTCGACCCGGCCTGACCGGACCCGGACCCGGACCCTCGCCGGCATACGGATACCGGTCGGGTCGCCCCCTGCCTGGCGACCCGACCGGCGGTCGGTAGCGGCTCGACGTCGAGGCCGAGCCGGTTCAGCGGTGAGGTCAGCGGGTCACGTGACGACGTCCGCCGACCCGGCTCCAGATGAGCAGCACGATGATCGCGCCGATGATCGAGCCGATGATCCCGGCCGGCTGCAGGAACCCGTCCTGCGCGTCCTTGTGGAACAGCAGGTAGCCGAGGAAGCCGCCGACGAAGGATCCGACGATCCCCAGCACGATGGTCATGACGATGGACATGTCCTGGCGTCCGGGGACGATCAGGCGCGCGAGCGCTCCGGCGATGAGGCCGACGACGACGATGGTGATGATGAGTCCGAGCATGATGAGTGCCTTTCGGTGAGGGAGCGACGGCCGGTCCGGGCCAGCCGTCGCACCTCACACAGAACCACCCCTAAGGGCGGGGCCAGTACACCCCTAGGGAGGTTAATCTCGGGGGGTGCCCACCGCCTCCACGACCACCCGGCCGCTCACCGTGGCCCTGGTCGACGACTACGACGTGGTGGTGATGGGGGTGGCCAACATCCTCGACCAGTACCGCGACCAGGTCGTCGTCGCCGAGCTCGACGCCAACCGGCCGGTCGACCAGGCCGTCGACATCGTGCTCTACGACTCCTTCGCCCAGCCGGAGTCCGACCACGAGGAGATCAGGGTCCTCATCGAGAACCCCAATGCCCGCCGCGTCGTGGTCTACACCTGGAACTTCGCCTCCGACCTGGTCGACACCGCGCTCCAGCAGGGGGTCAGCGGCTACCTGTCCAAGGCGCTGCCGGCCCGTGACCTCGTCAGCGCCCTGTGCGCGGTGCACGCCGGCGAGACGGTCGTCAGCGAGACGCCCGGCCGGTCACGCCCGATCACCGGCCTCGACTGGCCGGGGCGCAGCGAGGGCCTCTCGGACCGGGAGTCCGAGGTGCTCGCGCTCATCACCCAGGGGCTCAGCAACGCCGACGTCGCCCGGCTCACCTACCTGAGCCCCAACACCGTGAAGTCCTACATCCGCAGCATCTACCGCAAGATCGGGGTCACCAGCCGCACGCAGGCCGTGCTGTGGGGGGTCCGCAACGGCTTCTCCCCCGACCGCCACCGCATCGACCACTGGCGCGGCGGGCCCTGACCCGCCTGCCGCCGACCTACAGCGGCATCTCGCCCGAGGCCGCGAACTCGGACGCTACGTCGTAGAGCTTGCGGTTGCTCCGCTGCGACGCCGTGTTGAGCAGGTGGAAGGCGGTCAGGTGGTCCACCTTGTAGCGCTCCATGAGGATCCCCTTGGCCTGGCCGATGACGTCGCGGTGGTCGAGGGCGATGCGCAGGTTCAGCTCGTTGCGGCTGCCCTGGATCGCGACGGCCGCGTGGGCCGCGAGCAGCAGGGCGACCGTCTCGTCGTGCGAGGTGAACGCGTCCAGGCCACCGGCATACATGTTGAGCGCGCCGAGGTTGTCGCCCTGGACGTAGAGCTGCACCGCGAGCATCGACCGGATCCCGATGTCGGCCGCGGCGTGCGCGAAGCCCGGCCAGCGGTCCTCGGCCGCGAGGTCCGCTGACCGCACGGTCACCTGGTCGCGCAGTGACGTCAGGCAGGGACCGTCCCCGGCGGCGTACTGGAGCTCGTCGATCCGGCTGACCAACGGGTTCGACGCGGCTCGGGTGTTCACCCGACGGCCCTGGATCTCGCTGATCCCCGCGTACTCCGCGCCGGAGACCTCGCGGACCGCCGCCTCCGCGATGCTCGTCAGCAGCGACTCCATCGAGGTGTCGGCCTGCAGGTGGCGGGCCAGGTCGCTGAGGTCACGCGCGAGGCTCGGATCGGGGAGGTCGCCGGCACTGCGGCGACCCGTGTGCAGCCCGGAACGGGTTGGAGAAGACATGACGGCCACCGACCTCAGCGCTTCGGGGTGGTGACGTCAGCCGATCGGGGCCGCCACGAGCCATCTCGCGCGCTGTCGGCGGGGTGACCCTCCACGGTACCGCGCCGGGGCCACCCCGGCGCCGAGCGAGACCCGGCGGCCCGCTCGGTACGGACCGACCTGGTCTGCCGCGTCATGCGTCGCCCGCGGTGGAGTCCTCAGGGGTGAAGGCGGCAGCACCACGCCGTGACCCATCCGTCACCCACCGAGGAGTCCCGCCCATGAGCACCGACACCCGAACCGACGAGCTGACCGGCGCGGAGGTCTACCGCGCGACCGGCGAGCGGATCGGCGCCGCCGACCACGTCTACCGCGACGAGCGCACCGGCGCCGCGGAGTGGGTGGGCGTGCAGACCGGGCTGTTCGGAACCCACCACAGCCTCATCCCCCTGTCCGAGGCCGCCGTCACGGACCGCGGGATCGTGGTCCCGTTCAGTCGCGAGCACATCCGCGACGCGCCCTCGGTCGACTCGGTCGACGCTCATCCCACGCCGGCCGAGGCCGTCGGCCTCTACGCGCACTACGGCCTGCACCGTCCCGGCTCCTAGGCTGGCCCGGTCCGGGCCTGACGGCCCCGGCTGACGGTGAGGCGGTGGGTCGACTGGACCTCGGACGCCTGACCGCACGCCTACGGTCCCGCCTGCGCAACCTGCTGTGGTGGGTGTGGCCGTCGTTCCCCACGTCGTGGGAGCAGGTGCCGGCCCGGGTCCGGCCGGCGGCGGCGCAGATCGCCCGGCTGACCGTGGCCGCGGTGGTGGCCTACGTCATCGCCAACGCGGTCTCCCCCGGCATCCTCGACCTCACCGCGCCGCTGACCGCGTTGCTGGTCGTGCAGGCCTCCACCGTCGGCACCCTGCAGATGGGGCTGGTACGGGTCGGCGCCGTCCTGACCGGGGTGCTCGTCGCCGTGGGCGTGGCCAGCTCGTTCGGGCTCACGTGGTGGAGCCTGGCCCTGGTCATCGCCGCGTCCCTCGTGCTGGCCAAGATCCTTCGCCTCGGCGAGCAGTCGTTGGAGGCGCCGATCAGCGCCATGCTCATCCTGGCCGTCTCCTCCCCCGGTCTGGCCGCCGAGGTGCGGGTCGTCAACACCCTCATCGGCACCGTGGTGGGCATCGCCTTCAGCCTGCTCGTCCCGGTGGCGATCCCGAACGCGCGAGCCCGGGAGGAGGTCCGCGGCGTCGCCCGCGCGCAGGCCGGGCTCCTCGACGAGGTCGCGCTGACGGTGGCCAGCCGGACGCCGCAGGCCGGAGGAGGTCACCGCCTGGCTGGCCTGGGCGGACCACATCGAGGGCGACCTCGACCGGGCCGGCGCCTCCGTGGAGGCCATCGCCCAGAGCCGGAAGCTCAACCCGCTCGCCCTGGCGAGCGCCACCGTGCACCCGGGCCTGGCCGACGCGCTCGGCCGGCTGGACCGGTGTCTTGCTGCGGTACGCGCGCTGCTGTCGGTCATCGCGGTGCAGGCCGGAGCCCTCCCCGGCGCCGGCTCGACCGGCTCGACCGGGCGGCGACGGGGACGGGGCGAGCGAGGTCGACGCCCAGGTGGCGGTGGAGCTGCGTCGGGCGTTCGCGGTGGTCCTCGACGAGCTGGCCGACGGGCTACGGTCCTTCGCCGAGCTGGTCGACGCGGAGTTCGGGTCCGGCAACCCGGACCGGGTCGACGAGGCCACGAAGCAGACCATCGAGATCGTGCGGGAGGCCCGGGCGGTCGTCACCGAGCTCATGCTCATCGACGTCGACCCCCGGCGGCAGACCGACCTCTGGATGCTCCAGGGGTCGGTGCTCGCGGCCGTCGACCACGTCCTGCGCCAGCTGGACCTCGAGCGCGGCGAGTGGCGGACGGAGGCGTGGCTCGCCCGCCGCGCCGCGCCGCTGATCCCGCAGACGTGGCAGGCCGCCCGCCGGGCCCGCGAGCCGTGGAGCCGCTAGCGGCGCCCGGCCCCGTCCACGACGCAGAACTCGTGCCCGCCCGGGTCGACCATCACCGTCCACGGCACGTCACCCTGGCCGATGTCGACCGGGGTCGCGCCGAGCCCGACGAGCCGCCGCACCTCGGTGGCGATGTCGCTGCCCGCCGACGGGACGAGGTCCAGGTGCACGTGGTCCTTGCCCGCCTTCGGGGTGTAGGGCGGTCCGCCCCACGTCAGCTTGGGGCCGCCGAGCGGCGAGCGGATGGCGGTCTCCTCGTCCTGGTCCCACACCATCGGCCAGCCCAGCGCCGCGCTCCAGAAGTGCCCGACCGCCGGCGACCCGTCGCCGGACACCGCGCCGATGACGCCACAGTCCGCCAGGAAGGCGTTCCCGGGTTCGATGACGCAGAGCTCGTTGCCCTCGGGGTCCGCGAGCACCACGTGCTCCTCCTCGGGCAGCTGGCCGACGTCGAGGTGGCTCGCCCCCGAGCTCGAGCGCCCGCGCGACGGTCGCCTCCTGCGCCTCGAGCGAGGCGCTGGTGAGGTCGAAGTGCATGGGGTTCGGCCCGACCTTGGGCCGGTCGCTCGGGACGAACCGCAGCCGGAAGCCGGTGTCGTCCAGCGGTAGCACCGCGACGCCCCCGCGCGGGTCGTCGGCGGTCGGCCAGCCGAGGACGCCGGCCCAGAAGGCGGCCAGCCGCGCGGGGTCGCGGGCGTCGACACAGAACGCGTCGAGCTGAACGGTCATGGAGCAGGCCTCCGGTCGGCGGAAGACCGAGACGTTAGCCGCCGGCCGCGAACAGCGCGCGGTAATACTCCTTGTCCGCCTCGTGGTACTCGGTGAAGTCGATGGCGGCGACGTCACCACCGGTCTCGGCGGCCACCAGCCGGTCCAGGTAGAAGTCCCACCCCGGGCCCACATCGGCGGCGGTCGCGGCGTCGGTGATCCGCTGGGCGAAGGTCAGCGTGGTCACCCCGTCGGACTCCGCGAGGTCCAGCTCGAGGTGCCACGTCCCGTACTCCGTCGTCGAGTGGGTGGCGAGACGGTGCGGCGGGTCGCATACGTCGATGTCCATCCGTTCGACCGGTGCGTCCTCGGCCTCCGCGGTCATCCGGAACCCGACCCAGCCCTGGGCGGGGTCGCCGTCCCAGGTGCCGACCCAGCGCACCAGCCGGTCCGGCTCGGTCACCGCCGCCCAGACGTCGGCGACGGGCGCGTGGAACGTCCGCTGGAAGACGACGCGGTCGTGGCCGCCTCGCTCGTCGCGACGTCCGGTGGGGTGGCTCGGGCTCATCCGGCGTGCTCCTGACGGGTATGCGGGCGCGCCGGCCGGCGCCGGTCGCGGGTGGTGCGGCGGACCTCGGTCTCCAGAGCGTCGAGCCGGTGCTCGGGCACCCGAGGCGAGGGCTCCAGCTCCCGCAGGAAGCCGGAGAGACCGTCGAGCCCGGTCCGCTCGAGGCGGTAGTGCCGCTCCCGGCCACGGTCCTCCGCGCTGACCAGCGCCGCCTCGGTCAGCAGCCGCAGATGCCGGCTGACCGCCGGACGGCTCACGGCGTACGGAGGCCGAGAGGTCGACCACCCGGGCCGGCCCGGAGGCCAGCCGCCGCAAGAGGTCGCGGCGCAGCGGGTCGGCGACGGCTTCGAAGACGTCCATGCCTATTGGTAACAGAAGCCTTACCAATAGGGCAAGGGCTGACGAGCTACGGCGTCCGTGAGGCTCGCCGGACGACGGACTCGGCCGCCGCGGTGAGGGTCAGACCGTCCGTGCCCGAGAGCTCCATCAGCAGCTTGTAGGCCCGGTCCACCGAGACGCCGTTCTGGTAGGCGAGCACGCCCTTGGCCTGCTCGACGACGGTGCGGGCCTCGAGCGCCTCCCGCGTCCGGGCGACGAGGTCCGGGGCAGCGATGTGCTGCGGGGTCAACAGGATCAACGTCGCCATGTCGGCGAACGCCTGGCCGGTATCGACCCGGTCCTGGCTCTCGTCCACCGGCGCGGCGTAGAAGAAGTTGACGCCCCGAGGACCTCGCCGTGCCAGCGCATGGGGTGCGCCTGGACGGCCTCGATCTCGGCGGCCGGCGAGGTGGCTGCGAGCTCCGGCCATCGGCCGCCATGCTGTCGGCTCCGCTCTGGAAGACGAACTCCTCGGTGCGACGGCCTCGGCGCAGGGCCCGGTCTCCTGTTGCGCCTGGTAGGCCTCCAGGTCCTGACCCGATGGGACGTCGCGGTGAGCACTTCCAGCTCCCCGCTGCTCGATCGCAGCAACAGTCCGGCGGCGGTCCCCCCGAGCGCGAGCAGACCTTCGTCGAGGAAGTGGGCGAACACGTCGGTGACGTCGTGCTCGGCCACCAACGAGGCCACCGCGCGGGCGAAGGGCTGAGGTATCGTCGTCATGACGGGTCTTCCTTGCTGGACGAGATTCGGGGCTGGTGCACGGTGCTTCGGGGTCGGTGTCCGCGTCGGGGGCGCGAAGTTCAGGTGCCCTCTGAGCACGGAGTGAGCGACCTGCGCCAGCGGCCAGGCCGTGGGCGAAGGCGTGCGCGCGCAGCAGGGCGAGGGCGTCGTCGGCGCCGACGTCCAGCTGGGCGATGACCATGCCGGTGGCTTGGTGCACCGAGGCGCGGTTGGCCCATGGGCCGCCCGAGTCGGGGGCCAGCTCGTCGGGGTCCTTCAGCAGCGCCACGCCAACCGCGTCAGCCAGGAACTGGGTGGTCTTCTCGTCGAGGTGTTCCCGGACCTGATGCGGCTGGTGGTAGGTCAGCACCCCGAGGACCTCCGCGTCCGGATGGATCGGCACGGCGATGACCTGGAGGCTGGTGAACGCGGCCCGCGCGGCGTCGTCGAACGCCGGCCATCGGTCGTCGAAGCCCTCGTCCGGCCCGGGTCCGATGTCCATCCGCACCTGGTTGCCGGTCAGGTAGGCCGAAGGGCCCGGGACCCTGGCCGAGAACGTCCTGCAGGTCCTCCAGTCGCGCCGAGACGTCATCGGTCGAGCACAGCGTCACCCGGTGCGGGCTGGTGTAGGCGATCGTCAGCGAGGCGCCGCTCGCACCGGTGATGGCGACGGCCGCCGCGCACAGGCGCTCGGCAAGGCTGCGCTCGGCGTCCTGCCTCGCCACCACCCTGGCGAGCTCAGCCAGCACCGACGCCTTGTCCATACCGCTCAGAATGCACCTTCTGCCCGGTGCCGACGGCTCGACGAGAGGGCCGGCTCGGGTGGACGGAGCTAGGTGGGCGGTGAGCGGTGGACCGCCGGCCGGTGGGCCGGCCCCTCGGGCAGCTGGCCGGTGAGCGTCACGAGGTCGGCCACCTCGCGCAGCTTGCGGTTGTGGTGCTGGGACGTGAGGCGGAGCAGGTCGAACGCCCGCTCCTCGTCGAGGTGGTAGGTCGCCATGACGATGCCGACGGCTTCGGCGATCACCCGGTTGGTCCGCAGCGCGACCTCGAGCTGGGCCGCCTGGTCGTGGGCCGCCACCTTGGCCAGGGCGACCGCCGCGTGGTCGGCGAACGCCTGCGCGGCCTCGACGCGCTCGTCGGTGAACCACCCGGGCCGGTCGTCGTAGAGCGCCAGGAGACCGACGACCTCGCCGGCCAGCTCGAGGTGGAAGACCAGGGCCGAGTGCACGGACGTCTCGGCGAGGAGCCGCTCCCGGTAGTCGGGCCAGCGGGACTCCGTCCGACGTCGTCCATGAGGACGGTCACGCGGTCGTTGAGCGCCTTCAGCCCGGGACCCTGGCCCGTGTCGTTGGCGATCTGCTCGATCGTCGCCAGCAGCACCTCGTCGGTGCCCCCCTCGAACGCATACCCGTCCCGACTCCCGCGCGCGACACCGGCGCACCGGCACTCGAGGGTCTGGGCGGCCAGCTTCGAGATCACCGCCACCGTCGTCGCCCGCTCCTCGTAGCTGCTGAGCTCACGAGCCAGCTGAGCGAAACGGGTCGCGCCCAGGTCCACCGAACACCCACCATCCTTCCCACGTCCGGCCCCGCCGCGGCCATCGGGAGCCGCTCCGGACGAGTTGCTGAGGACAAGATAAGTCGGGCGGGCCCCGGGGGGAAGCAGGGGGCGAGAGGTGTCACCCCGGGTCCACGCTCCTGGGGTCGCGTCCGCCGGACCACAGTTCTAGTCTCGGATTCGGGTGTGGGGTCCATCCGGCGGGGTAGGTGCTCGGGGAACGCCGTCATGGCTCAGACCAGCGAGGAGCACACCATGTGGGACCGTCGATGAGCGAGGGCTCTCGCCAGGGCGACCTGCCTGGGGTCGAGTCGCTCTTCCGTGACATCAGCACGATGCTCGTGAACCAGGCGGGGCAGGTGGACTCGGCCCGGGCGGTGCAGCTGGCCGCCGAGCTGATCCCCCACAGCGAGCACTGCGGCATCACCCTGATCCGGCCCAACACCCCGCCGCGCACCATCGCCGCCACCGACGACCTGCCCCAGGCGGTCGACACGCTCCAGTACCGGTTGCACGAAGGTCCGTGTCTGGACGCCGCCGAGTCCGCCGCCGTGGTCCACGCGGACGACCTCGCCGAGGACCAGCGGTGGCCGCGGTTCTCCGACCGGTGCGTCGAGGAGACCGGTGTGCGCAGCATGCTGAGCCTGCGGCTGGCGGTCCGCGGCAGGGACCGGGCCGGCATCAACTTCTACGCGACCCGACCCCGGTCGTTCGACGCGCTGGACCTGACGGTGGGCACCGTGCTCGCCACCTTCGCCGCCCTGGCGGTCGAGGGCGAGCTGCACGAACGCGACACCGCCAACCTGGAGGCGGCCTTGCGGACCAACCGGCAGATCGGCACCGCGGTCGGCATCCTCATGGCCACCGAGAAGGTGACCGAGGAGAGCGCTTTCCAGCTCCTGCGGCAGGCGAGCAACCACCTCAACCGCAAGCTCGTCGACATCGCCGAGCAGGTGCACCTGACCGGGCGTCTTCCCGGCCCGCCGCCTCGTCGCTGAGCCGCGGATCGACCTCGACGATGGCATGCATGCCGGACCGGCGACCGGGGTAGCACGCAGAGCGTGGAACCGTTACCTGAGACCCAGGCGGCGTTGTCGGAGCTCACCTGGGCCGAACCCTCGGACGCGTCCGTCGAGCTGCAGCACCAGGTGGAGCGGGCGAAGGAGATCGTCCCGGAGCTGGTCGGCGTCAGCGTGACCATGCTCCACGATGCGCTGACCTTCACCTTCGTCGCCAGCAGCGAGACGATCGCCATCCTCGACGCCGTGCAGTACCTCGACGGAGGCCCGTGCGTGGATGCGGTGCGGCACAACCGGGTCATCGACGACAAGGAAGCGGCGCTCGACGAGCGGCAGTGGCGGCTCTTCACCCGGCGCCGAGTCGGTCGCGGGCATCGCCTCGACCCTGTCGCTCCCGGTCGTGACCGACGGGCGAGCCGTCTGTGGCATCAACCTCTACGCGTCCGAGGCCGGGGCGTTCCGGAAGCGTCACCAGCTGCTCGCCGACGTCTTCGGCGCCTGGGCGGGTGGTGCCGTCACCAACGCCGACCTGTCGTTCACGACCCGGTTCGAGGCGGCCGAGACGCCGGGCCGCGTCCAGGCGCTGCACACCATCGACAAGGCCATCGGGATCATCGCCTCCACCCAGGCGGTCAGCGTCGGGGAGGCGCGCCGCCGGCTGGACCAGGCCGGCGCCCTGGCCGGAGTCGCCCCCGACAAGGTGGCCCAGGCGGTGCTCGACGAGCTGCCCCGCTGAGGCCGCGGAGCCGCGCTCGTCGGCCGCCCGGTTTGGCGAACCGGGACCCGGGGTAGCCGGATGGCCTACGGACCGACGGTCCACCGCGACGGACGGAAGTGCCCTGTGAGACGACCACTGCGACTCGACCCCCGATGAGCCGAGCGGATCCGCCCGAGCCCGGCTCGGTCGTCATCGTCACCGGCGCCTCCAGCGGCATCGGCCGCGCGACCAGCCGGCTGCTGTCCGAGCAGGGTATGCGCGTCGTCCTGGCCTCGCGCTCGCGGACCGCCCTCGAGGCGGCGCAGGGCGAGTGTCGCCCGGGCGCCACCCTGGTCGTGCCGACCGACGTGGCCTCGGCCGCGGAGGTCGAGGCGTTGTTCGAGGCGGCGGTGGCCGCCTACGGGCGGGTCGACGCCGTGGTCCACAGCGCGGCGGTGCTCGCCTACGGCCGGTTCGACGACGTCCCGGCCGAGGTGTTCGACCACGCCCTGGACGTGACCTTGTCGGGTACGGCGAACGTGGCGCGGGTGGCGCTGCGCCAGTTCGCGCAGCAGGGTGGCGGCCGGCTGGTCGTCGTCGGCTCCCTGCTGGGCAAGATCGCCACGCCCTACATGAGCTCCTACGTCACCGCCAAGTGGGGGGTGCAGGGTCTCGTCCGGTGCCTGCAGATCGAGGCCCGGGAGACCCCCGGGGTCGAGGTCAGCCTCGTGTCGCCGGGCGCAATCAACACCCCCGTCTACCTCCAGGCCGGCAGCTACGCGGGCGTGCACGGGCGGCCGCCGCCGCCGGTGGTCAGCCCCGAGCGCGTCGCGCGAGCCATCGCCAAGCGGCTGGAGCGACCTGCGCCGGGACACCAATGTCGGTCCGGCGAACGCGTTGACCATCACCGGTTTCCGCGTCCTGCCGTTCGTCTACGACCGCATCGTCACGCCACTCATGCGGCTCGGCGGGCTGGCCGTCGAGGTCGGGGCCACGGCCGGCAACGTCCTGCGACCGCAGCCCGAGAACGAGTCGGTGCACGGTCCGTGGTCCGGCCTCCTCGGCGGGCTGCTCTCCCGCGGCGAGCCCCTGGCAGAATCGGGCCGCGCGCCCGAGGTGGACCCGGTCGCCGGGAGGACGACATGACCGAGAAGCTGACGACGGCCGGGCGGAGGCGCGTCGTCCGACGGGTCCACGCCCCGGCGGAAGCCGTGTGGGCGGTCGTGTCCGACGGGTGGCTCTACGCCAACTGGGTGGTCGGGCACGTCGCGGGTTCGCGCCGTCGACGCGGGCTGGCCGGCGGAAGGCTGCCGGATCCACCACTCCTTCGGAGTCTGGCCGGCCGCTCATCGACGACGAGACCGTCTCGCTCGAGGCGGTAGCCGGCGAACGGCTGCAGCTACGGGCCGAGGGTGGCCGATGGGAGAGGCGCGAGTTCGACTTCACCATCACTGAACCGACCGCCTGGTTCCTGCTGGGTGACGATCGTCGAGGACGCCGTCGCCGGCCCGGGCGTGGTCGTTCCCCGGCCGGCCCGACAGGCGGCCATCGCGGTCCGCAACACCGAGGCCCTGCGCCGGCTCGCCCTCATCGCCGAGGGCCGTCACCGCGAGTGGACGGGAAACGCGACTAGCCATGGACCGGCGTCGGCACCGCCCGGTCGTCGGCAGAGGTCGCCGACGCGGTCGTCATCGGTGCCGGCCCCAACGGGCTCGTCGCCGCCAACGCGTTGGCCGATGCCGGTTGGGACGTCGTCCTGGTCGAGCAGTCCGACCGCACCGGCGGTGCCGTCCGCAGCGACTACGTCACCGCGCCGGGCTTCGTCACCGACATGTTCAGCGCCTTCTACCCGCTGGCGGCGGCCAGCTCGGTGATCCGCGGCCTGGAGCTGGAGCACCACGGCCTGACCTGGTGCCGGGCCCCGAGCGTCCTCGCGCACGCCCTCGACGACGGGCGGGCGGCGGTGCTGCATACCGCGGTCGAGGACACGGCCGCCGGCTTGGAAGAGTTCGCCGGCGGTGACGGCGACGCCTGGCTCCAGCTGTTCGAAGGCTGGCAGCGGGTTCGAGACCCGCTGCTCGACGCGCTGTTCACCCCCATCCCGCCGGTACGCGCGCTGGTCAGCATTCTGCGCCGCGTCGGCACGGCCGGGAGGATCGACCTGGCTCGGCTGGCCCTGCTGCCGGTCCGCCGGCTCGGCAACGAGGCGTTCCGCGGCGACGGCGGTCCGCTGCTGCTGACCGGCAACTCGATGCACAGCGACGTGCCGCCCGACTCCGCGGGGAGCGCCCTGCTCGGCTGGCTGCTGGCGATGATGGGCCAGGACGTGGGATTCCCGGTCCCGGAGGGAGGCGCGGGTGAGCTGGCGCAGGCTCTCACCCGGCGGGCCGAGGCCGCGGGCGCCCAGCGTCCGGACGAACGCGTTGGTCGTCGACATCGACGTGCGACAGGGCCGGGCCGTCGCTGTGGTGCCTCGCCGACGGATCGCGGATCGGCGTGCGCCGCGCGGTGCTGGCGGACGTGCCCGCCCCGGCCCTCTACGAGACCTCGTCGGGCGGCAGCACCTCCCCTGCCGCGTTCGTCGACGGACCTCGACCGGTTCCAGTGGGACAACCCCACGATCAAGGTCAACTGGGCCCTCTCCGGTCGGTGCCCTGGACCGCGGCGGGCGCCCACGGCGCCGGCACGGTGCACCTCGGCGTCGACCTCGACGGCTTCGTGGACATGAGCGCCGACCTGACGGTCGGGCGGGTCCCGCAACGGCCGTTCCTTCTGTTCGGGCAGATGACCACCTCCGACCCCACCCGATCGCCCGCCGGAACCGAGTCCGACCTGGGCCTACACGCATGTCCCCCACGGCCACGACTGGACCGGACGACCTGCTCGACGACCACGTCGACCGGATGGAGGCCGCGATCGAGCGCGTGGCGCCCGGGTTCCGGGACCTGGTGCTCGCTCGGAACGTGCAGTCGCCCGGACGACCTCGAAGCCGCCGACCCAAACCTCGTCGGCGGCGCCATCAACGCCGGTACCTCCGCCCTGCACCAACAGCTGTTCCTACGACCGACACCTGGCCTCGGGCGCCCGGAGACCCCCGTCCCGGGCCTCTATCTCGCCAGCGCGTCCGCCCATCCCGGGCGGCGGCGTGCACGGTGCGTGCGGCTGGAACGCCGCCCGGGTCGCCCTCGCACCGCCGGCTGGACCGGTACCGGCGCGCCGCGCGCTCACGCATACCGCGTGGGGGCGCGTGCTCCGACGGACCTGACCGGCGTTTTGCCGGTCCGGGTGGGGGTACGGCTCGGGTATCCACCAGCGAGAGGAACGCCCGTGACCGATCCCGAGCAGACCAGCGACGAGACGTCGTCCGACCCGTCGACGGACGACAACGTGACCGCTGACATCCCCGACATCCCGGACGACGTCCCGCGCCCCGATCCCAGCAAGGACCAGGGCTGACGCCGGAGCGCCTCAGCCGGCGGCCTCCGCGAGGGAGCCGGACGACGCGGCCGCCCGGTCCCAGACCCGGTGCTGGGACAGCGCGGCCACCAGCGTGTCGGCGAGCGACGCCGAGTCGGCCTCGACCGTGACGCCCGCGTCGTCGGCGTCGACCCCGGCCGCCTCCAGCAGCGCGGCGGCGTCCGGCAGCGCGCCAATGGCCTTGGCGTGCCGGTATGCCTCCTGCAGCAGCACCGTGACCCGAGGGTCGGCGGCGGCGGTGCACAGCACGACGGCGTCCAGCTCGACCGAGCGCATCGTCGCGTAGGTGCGGTTGACGGTCAGGGCCCCTCCGGCCGCCGGAACCGTCCCGCCGACGGGGCTGAGGACCAGCACCCTCAGGCCCTGGCCGGCCAGTGCGGCCACAGGTCCGCGGCCGGACCGGCGTCCGGGCCGACGACGACGCCGACCACGCGCCCGGCGACCGGCCACTGGCCGCCCACCTGGCTGAGCGCCGGGCTCGGCTCGGGCTCCGCCTCGACGGCGGACGGCGGGCGTCCACGCCGAGCGCGGCGGCGACGCTGCGGCACAGCCGGTCGTCGATGCGGGCGAGCGACTGCAGCTGGCGCTCCCGGATGGTCGCGTCGTAGCACTTGGCCAGCTCGAACGAGTAGGCGTCGACGATGTGCTCCTGCTCGACCGGCGTCATGCTCAGCCAGAACAGCCGCGACCTGGCTGAAGTGGTCGTCGAACGACGCCGGGACGTCCCGCACCTTGCGCGACGCCGGCAGCGACTGCGCGACCTCGACGTAGCCGCCCAGGTCGGCGCCGGCGACGAACGGGCAGCCGCCGTCGAGGGAGTTCGGCCGGTAGGGAGCCACCCCACGGTGGACCGCCGTCTGGTGCATGCCGTCGCGGAGCATGTCGTTGACCGGGGTCTGCGGGCGGTTGATCGGCAGCTGGGTGAAGTTCGGGCCGCCCAGCCGGGTGATCTGGGTGTCGAGGTAGCTGAACATCCGCCCCGGCAGCAGCGGGTCGTCGGTCACGTCGATGCCCGGCACGAGGTGGCCGGTGTGGAACGCCACCTGCTCGGTCTCGGCGAAGTAGTTGCTGGGGTTGGCGGTCAGCGTCATCCGCCCGATCGGCTGCACGGGGGCGAGCTCCTCCGGGACGATCTTGGTCGGGTCGAGCAGGTCGATCCCCTCGAAGGTCTGCTCCTCGGTGTCCGGGAACACCTGGATGCCGAGCTCCCACTCCGGGAAGTTGCCGGCCTCGATGGCGTCGGCGAGGTCGCGCCGGTGGAAGTCCGGGTCCATCCCGCTCAGCAGCTGCGCCTCCTCCCACACCAGCGAGTGCACGCCGGCCACCGGCTTCCAGTGCCACTTGACGAGGCAGGTCTCCCCCGCCTCGTTGACGAGCCGGAAGGTGTGGACGCCGAAGCCCTCCATGGTGCGGTACGAGCGCGGGATCCCGCGGTCGGACATGTTCCAGATCGTGTGGTGCTGCGCCTCGGTGTGCAGCGACACGAAGTCCCAGAACGTGTCGTGGGCGCTCTGGGCCTGCGGGATCTCCCGGTCCGGGTGCGGCTTGCCGGCGTGGATGACGTCGGGGAACTTGATCGCGTCCTGGATGAAGAACACCGGGATGTTGTTGCCCACCAGGTCGAAGGTGCCCTCGTCGGTGTAGAACTTCACGGCGAAGCCGCGGGTGTCACGCACCGTGTCGGCCGACCCGCGCGAGCCGAGCACCGTGGAGAACCGGACGAAGACCGGGGTCTCGGTGTCCGGCGCCAGGAACGCGGCGTGGGTGACCGGCGTCGCCGTGCCGTAGGAGCGGAACACGCCGTGCGCGCCCGCGCCGCGCGCGTGGACGACGCGCTCGGGGATGCGCTCGTGGTCGAAGTGGGTGATCTTCTCGCGCAGGTGGTGGTCGCGCAGCAGCACCGGACCACGCGGTCCGGCCTTGAGCGAGTGGTCGGTGTCGGGCAGGCGTACTCCCCCGGCGGTCGTGAGGTACTCGCCGTGCTGGGCGCGGGACCCGAGCGGAGCGCCGGTCGGGACGCCCGTCGGCGAGACCGCGGCCGGCTCCGCCTGGTCCGGCTTGGGCTCCGGCGGGGTCCGCGGGGCCGTCGGCTCCTCGAGGCTGACCGGCTCGGAGCTGGGCACCCCCGGGTCCAACGGTCGGGGGTCGGCCGAGGTGGGCTGCGGGTCGGACGGGGTCATGGCTCTCCTTCGAGTGGGGTGCCGGCACACCGGAGGTATGCCGCGAGGCGTCGAGCGGGTCGGGCGAGACTCAGCCCTGGCGGGCCTGGGTGGCCAGGCCGTCGAGGAACGAGCGTTGGGCGACGGCGAAGACGATGATCATCGGGATGACCGCGATGAGGGTGGCCGCCATGGCGACCTCCCAGTGGTACTCCCCGCACAGCGCGAACCCGTCGACGATCTGCTTGAGCCCGCGGGGCATGGTGAACAGCTCCGGGGTCTGCAGGTAGATCAGCGGCTTGAGCAGGTCGGACCAGCTGGCCTGGAGCTCGAAGACGAAGACGATGACCAGGGCCGGACGGCACAGCGGCAGGGCGATGCGCCAGAACAGTCCGCAGGTAGCTGCAGCCGTCGACCCGGGCCGCCTCGAACAGCTCCCGCGGGACGCCGAGGAAGAACTGCCGCAGCAGGAAGATGTAGAACGCCGAGCCGAAGAGGTTCTGGGCCCACAGCGGGACCTGGGTGTTGGCGAGACCGACCTGGTTCCAGATGAGGTAGACGGGGATCATCGTCACCGCACCGGGCAGCATCATCGTCGCCAGGACCAGCCCGAACAGCACGTTGCGGTAGCGGAACCGGAAGAGCGCGAACCCGAACGCCACCAGGGCGCTCGACAGGGTCACGGCGACCGCGGCGGCGACGCTGACGGTCCCGAGTTGAGCAGCCACTGCAGGACCGGGCCGGCGTTGAACACGTCGACGAAGTTCGGCAGCTGGATCTCCTGCGGCCACAGCCGGTTGTCGAAGACCTGCTCCTTGGGCTTCACCGACGCGCTGACCAGCCACACGAGCGGGTAGACGAAGACGACGCGGCCACGGTGAGGACGAACAGGTATGCGGCGCGGCCCACCGCGCGGGTCCCGTGCGGCGCCAGCGGCGAGCGGGCGGGGTGACGGCGGAGGCGGTCGTGCCCTGGACGATCTCCGGGCGCGGGCTGACGTCGGTCATCGCGCGGGTCCCCCTCGTAGTAGACGAACCGGTTGCCGCAGCCGGACCTGGACGAGCCGTGATGACCAGGATGATGACGAACAGCAGCCAGGCCATCGCCGACGCGTAGCCCATCTTGAAGAACTGGAACGCGTGCTGGAACAGGTAGACCATGTAGACCAGGGACTCGTCGGAGGCGGTCGCCTTCTGCTGCGGGCCGTAGAACATCGTGTAGGCCTGGTCGAACATCTGCAGCGCCGCGATGGTGTGCGTGATGACGATGAAGAAGACGGCGCCGCGAGATCATCGGCAGCGTGACGCTGAAGAACCGGCGCACCGGCCCGGCGCCGTCGAGCAGGGCCGCCTCGTAGAGCTGTTGCGGGACGTTCTTCAGCGCCGCCAGGAAGATGACGATGGTGCCGCCCATGGTCCACAGGCTGACCATGGCCAGTGAAGGCTTGAGCCAGTTCGGGTCGGTGGTCCAGTTCGGGCCCCTGGATGCCGACCCAGGCGAGCGACCTCGTTGACGAGACCGTTCTGGCCGTTGAGCAGCAGCAGGAACAACGCCGCCGCCGCGACGGCCGGCGTCATCACCGGCAGGTAGAAGGCCGTGCGGAAGAAGCCGGCCGGCGCGCCCGACCCGCGCCAGCAGCATGGCGAGCCCCAGCGAGACACGATCGTGCCAGCGGCACGAAGAGCGCCGCGTAGATGAACGTGTTGGCCAGCGACTTGACCACCCGCGGGTCGTCGAACAGCTGCGCGTAGTTGCTGGCGCCGACGCCTCGGCGGCTTGACGACAGGGAGTAGTCGGTGAACGACAGGACCAGGCTGGCGACCATCGGGCCGGCCGTGAAGACGAGGAACCCGATGATCCACGGCGCCAGGAACATCAGCGCCGCGCGGTTCTCGCCGCGCCGCAGCGGCGGAGCGTCCTAGCCATTCTTCGGGGCCTTGTCGAAGGCCGCCTGAGCCTCCTTCTGGGCCTGCGTCCAGCGCCTGCCTGGGCCGACTGGCGCCGCCGAGCGCCGGGCGACCGCCGCTCTTCCACGCGGCGTCGATCTCCGCACCCGCGGGCGACGGGTTGAGCGCCGTCGCCGCGTCGAGGCTGGCGTAGAAGGCCTCGATCGCCTGGTCGAAGCCGGGGTCCTGCGCGGGCTTGAGGTACTTCTCGCGGATCTGGGCGTCCGCATTGGTGTTGGCGGTGTAGAGCCCGGTGAAGAAGCGAGCTTCTTCTTGGCGACCGTGGCGGCGCGGGCCTCCGCGGCCGCCATCCAGGTGTCGGTCTGCCGTCATCGTCTTGGCCCAGGCGCAGGCGGCGACCGGGTTCTTGGCGCCCTTGGGATCGCCCACGCCTGCCCGCCGAGCGTGCTGACCGGCTCGCCGCTCCTGTCGGTCACGAGCGTGGAGTCGAGCGTGGTGCCCTTGCGATGAGCCGGCGAGGACGTTGACGTACAAGTTCTCCATCGGCATGGCGCCGAGCCGGTGGCTGGTGATCGGGTTCTTGTCGCCGAAGATGTCGAACGAGTCGCGCCAGGACTTGAAGTTCGTCCAGCCGCCCTGCGCCTGCACCATCTTAGGTTGAAGTCGAGCGCCTCGACCGCCTTGGGGTCGTTGAGGTTCGGGGCTCCGTCGTCCTTGACCAGCTGCGCGCCGTTGGCGAGCGCCCACAGCGGGAAGGAGTCGGGCATCTTGGGGTCGTAGCCGACCCGCTGGATCTGGCTGCCGTTGGCCTTGTAGAGCTTGGTCGCCGTCGCCTGGAGCGCCGCCCAGTCCTTGGTCTGGATGTCGGCGCTGGACAGGCCCGCCTCCTTGAGGCTGGTCGTGTCGATGAGGTTGACCGTGACGATGTAGAACTCCGGGATCCCGTAGACGACGTTCTTGAGGGTGACCGACGTCATCGCCGCGGGCCGGTACTGCGCAGGTGTCGATCTGCTGGTCCTTGACGCAGTCGGTGAGCGGCTGGATCGCGCCCTGCGCGGCATACGTGCCGATGAGGGCCCGGCTCATGTAGACGAGGTCCGGCGGGTTGCCGCTGGCCAGGGCGGTGAGGAACTGCTGGGCGTCGAAGTCGCCCTTGTTGTGCGTCACCTTGACCCCGGTCGCGGCCTTCTGGAACGTGTCGATCCGCGCCTGCGCCACCTCGTCCTCGCCGCCGAACCCCATGATGTTGAGGTCTCCCGGTCGGCGTCCCGGCGAAGGACCCCGCCGTCGCCTGCCCTCCGCCGCTGCCGCCGGAGCTGGCCCCCACCCCGCCGCACCCGGCGGCGAGTCCGGTGGTCAGTGCGAGCGCGACGATGACGGCAGGACGATGACGCATACGGACCTCCGACGGAGAAGTGAGCAGTGATCGGAGTCGAGTTACCCCACTTCGCGGCGGCCAAACCGCGCGAGGAGTCGCTAGGCGTGAAGCGCCGCGCAGCCGGGTAGGCCATTCAGGGCTCGGGGAGTGGTCGACGTGAGGAGCACTGGCGGTCATGGAGATTCGGGCAGCAGAGGTGGGGCACCCCCGTATCGCGGACATCTGGGGCGAGCGGACGCCGTTCTCCCGGTCCGCCCCCTGGCCGAGCCGGCGGACGTCCACCTCCAGCCCGGCGTCGCCGAGCGCGACGTGGACCGGTGGGTGCACTCCGCCTGCGTCCTGTGCAGCAACGGCTGCGGTCTCGACATCGCGGTCAAGGACGACCGGATGGTCGGCGTCCGCGGTCGCGAGCACGACCGGGTGAACGCCGGCCGCCTCGGGCCCAAGGGGCTACTGGGGTGGCAGGGCCAGCAGCGAGGACCGGCTGCTACGCCCCCTGGTCCGCCGCGACGGGCAGCTGCGGGAGACCGACTGGGACGACGCCATGGACACCGTCGTGCGCCGCTCCCGGGAGCTGCTGGACACCAAGGGCCCGTTGTCCCACGCCTTCTACACCTCGGGCCAGCTGATGCTCGAGGAGTACTACACGCTCGCGGTCATCGGCAAGGCCGGGATCGGGACCCCGCACATGGACGGCAACACGCGGCTGTGCACCGCGACGGCGGCGGCCGCCCTCAAGGAGTCGTTCGGCACCGACGGTCAGCCCGGCAGCTACACCGACCTCGACCACTGCGACGCGATGTTCCACTTCGGGCACAACGTCGCCGAGACGCAGACGGTGCTCTGGGCGCGGATGCTGGACCGGCTGGAGGGCTCCGACCCACCGCTGCACGTCACGGTCGACCCGCGCCGGACCGAGGTGGCCCGACAGCTCGACCCTCCACCTGCCGGTCCGACCGGGCACCAACGTCGCGCTGCTCAACGGCTTGCTGCACGAGGTGATCCGCCACGGGTGGGTCGACCACGAGTGGGTCGAGGCGCACACCCGGGGGTTCGAGGCCCTCGAGCAGACGGTGGCGGCCTACCCGCCGGACCGGGTCGCGCAGATCTGCGACGTCCGGGCCGCCGACGTCGCGCGCGCGGCGGAGATCTTCGGAACCGCTCCCCGCGTGGTCTCCACGGTGCTGCAGGGCCTCTACCAGTCACACCAGGCCACGGCGGCGGCGGTGCAGGTCAACAACCTGCACCTGCTGCGCGGGATGCTCGGTCGCCCCGGCACCGGGATCCTCCAGATGAACGGACAGCCGACGGCGCAGAACAACCGCGAGTGCGGGGCCGACGGCGACCTGCCGGGGTTCCGCAACTGGGAGAACCCGGAGCACATCCAGCAGCTGGCCGACCTGTGGGACGTCGACACCTCGGTCATCCCGCACTGGGCCGCACCGACCCACGCGATGCAGATCTTCCGCTACGCCGAGCAGGGCTCGGTGCAGTTCCTCTGGGTCGCCGGGACCAACCCGGCCGTGTCGATGCCCGATCTCGCCCGGATCCGCAAGGTGCTCGACGCCGACTCGCTGTTCCTCGTCGTCAGCGACGGCTACCGGACCGAGACCACCGAGCTCGCCGACGTGGTCCTGCCCGCGGCCCTCTGGGGTGAGCGGACCGGCACCTTCACCAACGCCGACCGCACCGTCCACCTCGCCGACCAGGCGGTACCGCCCCCGGGAGAGGCCCGCTCGGACCTCGAGATCTGGGTCGACTACGCCCGCCGCATGGGCTTCCGCGACCGCAGCGGCCGCCCCCTCCCCCGCTGGTCCGCCCCGGAGGAGGCCTTCGAGGCCTGGCAGGCGTGCTCGGCCGGCCGGCCGTGCGACTACACCGGCATCACCTACGCAGCGCTCCGCGACCGCGGGGGCATCCAGTGGCCGTGCACCGAGGACGCACCGGAGGGCACCGAGCACCTCTACACCGACGGCCGCTTCAACACCGACGCCGAGGTCTGTGAGACGTACGGGCACGACCTGGTGACCGGGGCGAGCGTCACCCCGGAGCAGCACGCCGCCCAGCGGCTCGACGGGCGCGCCTGGCTGCGCGCCGCCGAGTACGAGCCCACGGCGGAGGAGCCGGACGAGCGGTTCCCGCTCCGGCTGATGACCGGCCGGACGGTCTTCCACTTCCACACCCGCACCAAGACCGGGCGCGTGGAGGAGCTCCAGAACGCCGCTCCCGAACCCTGGGTCGAGCTGCACCCGGACGACGCCGCCGACCTGGGGATCGAGGACGGCGACCCGGTATGCGTCGAGTCCGAGCGCGGGTCGGTGACCGTCGCCGCTCGGCTCGACGGCGACCGCCGGGGTCAGGTCTTCCTGCCGTTCCACTACGCCAAGGAGGCGGCCAACGAGCTGACCATGACGCGGTGGGACCCGGTGTCCAAGCAGCCCGAGTTCAAGGGCGGCAGCGTCCGCATCCGGGTGAGTCCGGTCTCCTGAGAGGGGTTCTCATGCATCTGGCGACCTACGTGCACCTGCTCGAGCAGGGCTCCACGACGCTGGCCGAGTCCTACCGGGTGGTGGCCGAGGGCCATGCCGACGAGCCGGAGATCGTCGCCCAGGCGGGCCGCTTCGAGCGCGCAGTGCCGCTCGCAGGCCGAGCGACTCGGCCCGGTGCGGGACCGGTACGGCGACCATCCGGCGTCCCCGGACCGGCTGCACAAGCCCGGGATCGAGCAGCCGAGAACCGGCGGGCTGGGCATGGTGCGCGACCTGCACGAGCTGGCCGACATCGCCTCGCACCTGAAGATCGCGTGGACCATCGTCGGTCAGGCGGCACAGGGCAACCGCGACCCCGAGCTGAGGGACCTGGCCGAGTCCAGCGAGGAGGAGGTCTCCGGGCAGCTCGCGTGGCTGACCACCCAGGTCAAGACCGCGAGCGCTCAGGCCCTCCTCGTCGCCGACTGACCGGTCAGTCCTTCTCCTTGGTCATCATCGCGTGCATCCGGGCCTTGGCCGGCTCGGGCAGCCCCTTGCTCGTGGCGACCTGGATCTTGTTGCGCAGCGAGTGGGCCACCACGTGGTCCTCGCCGTCCAACAGCGCGTCGATGCCGTCGCGGGCGACGTCCTCCGGCTGGTCCTTCTTCATGTCGGCGACCACGGTGTCCTCCATGCCGGCCCGGTCGAAGAAGTCGGTGTCGGTCGCCCCGGGCATGAGGGCGGTGATGCTGACGCCGGTGTCGCGCAGCTCGTAGCGGACGGCCTCCGCCCAGGACAGGACGAACGACTTCGAGGCGGCGTAGGTCGCATACCAGGGCCCCGGCATGACGCCGGCGATCGACGCCGTGACGAGGACCTTCCCCTCGCCCCGCTCGACCATGGCCGGCAGCAGCCGCTTGGCGAGGTGCACCGGCGCGGTGACGTTGAGCTCGATGAGCGCGAGGTCGTCCTCCAGCGAGGTCGTCACGAACGGCCCGGCGTTCCCCACACCGGCGTTGAGGCACAGCACGTCGACCGGGCGCCCGCGAACGGCGGACAGCAGCTCCTCGACCCCCGCGCGGGTGGCGAGGTCGGCCTGCACCGTCTCGACCGCGACGTCACCGGCGCTCAGGGCGTCGCCGGCCTCGAGGATGAGGTCGTTCTCGGCGTTGACCAGCAGGTCGTAGCCCCGCAGCGCCAGCTCCTTGGCCAGGTGCAGGCCGATGCCGCTGGAGGCACCGGTGACGACCGCGAAGGGTCGGGTCGTGCCCGCTGCGCCGTTCTGGGTGGTGCCGCTGGTCATGGTGGCCTCCTGCTGGGTCGGTCCGACGTGGTCGGTCCTCGCATACCCGGCCCGGCGGCCACCATGCCCGTCACGTGCGTCAGCGCATGATCAGCGCGTGCGGCTGCCGACCCGCGACCCGGAGGAGAACGCCGCGGCGCCACCGGAGCGGGACGTCGTGGTGTGCACCGGAGCGCCACCGCGCCGGGGGCCACCGCCGCGGCGGGGCCGGCTGGTGGTCGCGGTCCCGGCGGTCTTGGGGCTGCCGCCGGCCGGCTGCGAGCGGCGGGGCCGGTTCCCTCCGCCGTTCACCGGACCACGGGTCACGGTGACGGTACGCAGGGTGGTGGGCACCCGCTCGCCCGGAGCGAGCTCGGCGAGGAGCGGGTGCGTGGCGTCCACGCGCGTCGTCGTGGGGTGCACGCCGGCGCGCCGGGTGAGGTCACGGACGTCGTGCACCTGGTCGTCGGTCATCAGGGTGACGACGACGCCGTCGGCTCCGGCCCGGGCGGTACGTCCCGACCGGTGCAGGTAGGCCTTGTGCTCCACCGGCGGGTCGGCGTGGATGACGATCTCGACGTCGTCGACGTGGATGCCGCGGGCCGCGATGTCGGTGGCGACCAGGGTCGAGGCCGCGCCGCTGTGGAAGAGGTTCATGTTGCGGGTCCGGGCGTTCTGGCTGAGGTTGCCGTGCAGCTCGACCGCCGCGACGCCGGAGGCGTTGAGCAGCTTGGCCAGCTTCTTGGCGCCGTGCTTGGTCCGGGTGAAGACGACGCTGCGGCCGGGGGCCGAGGTGAGGTTGAGCAGCACGGGCACCCGCGAGTCCGCGGTGACGTGCAGCACGTGGTGCGTCATCGTCGAGACCGGGCTCTGGGCCGAGTCGGCCTGGTGGTCGGCGGGGTTGGACAGGAAGCGCTTGACGATGACGTCCACGCCGGCGTCGAGGGTGGCCGAGAACAGCATCCGCTGGCCCTACCTTGGGCGTGGTGTCCATGATCCGGCGGACGCCGGGCAGGAAGCCGAGGTCGGCCATGTGGTCCGCCTCGTCGAGGACGGTGATCTCGACCGAGCCGCAGGTCGACGTGGCCCTGACCCATGAGGTCCTCGAGCCGGCCGGGGCAGGCGAGGACGATGTCGACGCCGCGGCGCAGGCTGGACACCTGGGGGTTCTGGCTCACGCCGCCGAAGATGGTGAGGCGGGTGAGACCGTTCGCGGCGGCGAGCGGCGCGAGGGCCTCGTCGATCTGGGCGACCAGCTCACGGGTCGGAGCGAGGATGAGCGCCCGCGGGCGACCGGGGCGTCGAGCGGGCGCGTCCGGTCGGCTGCCGGCGCGAGGCGGGCGACCAGGGGCAGCAGGAACGCGTAGGTCTTGCCGGAGCCGGTACGGCCGCGGCCGAGGACGTCGCGCCCGGCGAGCGCGTCGGGCAGCGTGGCCGCCTGGATGGGGGTGGGGGTGGTGATGCCGAGGCCGGTGAGGACCTTGGCGAGCGAGTGGGGGACGCCGAGGTCGGCGAAGGACGTGTCGGTAGACACAGGTGGGGGACTCCAAAGATGGTGGGATACGTTCCGCCCGGCGCGACCATCAAGGGCGCGGCGCAAGAGCTTGGCATCGACTCACATCGGGCCCGCGGCAGAACTGGGCGGGCCACTGCGCGTCCTACTCTACCTGCTCCGCCGCCTCCGGCTGACCACCGCATACCCCAACGCATACCCCAGGGGGGTAATCCGACCAGCGGGGTTGCCCACGGGGGGCAAACAGGGCGACACTGGGTCCATGCCCCAGCAATCCGGTCCCGCTCGACGCCGCCCGTCCACGAGCCCTTTTCGTGACCAGCCGGCCCAGATCTACGACAACTTCGAGCTCGACAGCCGCGTGATCCACGACCGCTACGGCATCGGACGGGTCGTCCAGCTCCACACCGGGCGGATGAACGTGAAGTTCGGCGACGTCGTCATCGACATCGACACCCGCAGCCCCAAGGTCCACCTGCTCTGAGCGACCACGAGATGGCACGCCGTGCTCGGGGCATGAGCACGCGTGACCCTGCCGGCAGCGGCCGCCGCCCCTAGGCCGGGGGCTGGGCGTCCGGGTCGGTGAACTCGTCGTCGCCGGTGTCGGCGTCCGGCCCGAGCGGCGAGGCGGGATCGGCCTTGGCCCGGCTCTGCTCGGCCGTGAGCGGAGGCTCGTCCTTCTCGACCGGGACCGCGGAGGGCGGGAACTGTGCTTCGGCGCGCTTGTCGTTCATGACCCACCACTACCCGCGCCGCCCCCGGGCTACGCGCCGGACGCCGCCGGTCGTGGACCGATCGAAGGGAGGGTATCAGGCCGACGGGTTCATGACGACCTTGATGCAGCCGTCGGTCTTCTCCTTGAACATCTCGTAGCCCTCGACCGCCTGCTCCAGCGACAGGTGGTGGGTGGCGAGGCCCTCGACGTCGAAGACGTCGGCGTCCTGCGACACCAGGTCGAGCAGCTCGTCGCTCCACCGGTGGACGTTGGCCTGGCCCATCCGCAGGGTGATGCCCTTGTCGAACATCTCCATCATCGGCATCGGGTCGGCCATCCCGCCGTAGACCCCCAGCAGCGACACGGTGCCACCGCGCCGGACCGCCGACAGCGACGCGTGCAGCGCGGCCAGCCGGTCGATCCCGAACCGCTCGGTCGCCGCCCGGGCGATGGGCTTGGGCAGGCTGCTGGCGACGCCGATGACCGCCTTCGCGACCGGGCTGCCGTGGGCCTCCATGCCGACGGCGTCGATGACCGAGTCGGCGCCGCGGCCGCCGGTCATCTCCACGACGGCCTCGGCGATGTCGTCCACCTGGTTGAGGTCGACGGTCTCGATGCCGTGCGCCGCGGCCATGGCCAGCCGCTCGGGCACGAGGTCGACGCCGATGACCCGGTCGGCCCCGACGTGCCGGCCGATGCGGGTCGCCAGCTGGCCACCGGGCCGAGCCCGACGACGACGAGCGTGCCGCCCTCGCGGCAGGTCGGCGTACTGCACGCCCTGCCACGCGGTCGGCAGGATGTCGGACAGGTAGAGGTAGCGCTCGTCCGACCCCTCCTGCGGGACGCGGATGGGGCCGTACTGCGCCTGGGGCACCCGGGCGTACTCGGCCTGGCCGCCGGGCACGGCGCCGTAGAGGCTGGTGTAGCCGAACAGCCGGGCGCCCTTGCCCTGCTCGGTCACCTGGGTGGTCTCGCACTGCGACTGCAGGCCGCGCGTGCACATCCAGCAGTGCCCGCACGAGATGTTGAACGGCACGACGACGCGGTCACCGACCGAGAGGTTGCCGGCCTCGGAGCCGACCTCCTCGACGATGCCCATGAACTCGTGGCCGAGGACGTCGCCCGGTGTCAGGTAGGGCGCCAGGACGTCGTAGAGGTGCAGGTCGGACCCGCAGATCGCCGTCGACGTGATCCGGACCACCGCGTCCGTGGGCTCCTCGATGATGGGGTCCGGGACGTCGTTGACCTCGACCTTCCCCTTGGCCTGCCAGGTGAGTGCGCGCATGGCGTCCCCCTACCCCTCTCCCCCGCCGGTATGCGTACGCGTGAGGACCGTCGCCAGCTCCGCGAGGTTCTCGGCCACCTCCTCGGCGCCCGCGTCGGACAGCTCGTCGGTGGCGAACCCGCCGGTGCGGACCGCGAGCGACGGAACGTCCGCCCGTCGCGCCGCGACGCAGTCCCACGTGGAGTCGCCGACCATCACGGGGCGCCGGCGGCCGCCGACCTTCTTCAGCGCCACCTCGATGAGGTCCGGGGCCGGCTTGCTGCGCTCGGCGTCGTCCGCGCTGGTCCATGCCTCGACGAGGTCGCGGCCCTCGACCAGGTCGAGGAAGTGCTCGACGTGCTTCGTCGGCCCGGACGAGGCCAGCACCGCGGTGAGGCCGGCGTCCTTCACCGCCACGAGGAGGGCGTGCGCGTCGGGCAGCGGCCGGATCTCGTCCAGCATCGGCTCGAACTCCTCCTCCCACGCGTCGCGCAGGGTGTCGCCGTGCTCGCGCTCGACGGTGTCGTCGGTGAGGTGGGCGACCAGCTGGTCGCCGCCCATGCCGATGGCCCGGTGGATGGTCCACACCGGCAGGGTGATGTCGACGCGCCGGAACGCGCGGTACCACGCGAGGGCGTGCTGGTAGTTGCTGTCGACGAGGGTGCCGTCCACGTCGATGAGCACGGTGTCGATGCGGTCGGTCCAGGGTTGCGTCACCAGCGGTGGCTACCCCGTCACGGGGCCGCTCAACCTCGTCCCGGTGGTTGGTGGTGCGCCAACGGGGTACGTCTGCGGCATGTCGACATTCGGGTACTTCCTGTCCTGCGAGGAGTATGCGCCGGACCAGATCATCGAACAGGCGCGGCTGGCCGAGGAGGCCGGCTTCGACGCCCTCTGGATCAGCGACCACTACCACCCGTGGACCAGCGAGCAGGGTCAGTCGCCGTTCGTGTGGTCGATGATCGGCGCGCTGTCGCAGGTCTGCGACCTGCCCGTGACGACCGCCGTCACGTGCCCGACGCTGCGGATCCACCCGGCGGTGATCGCCCAGGCCGCGGCGACCAGTGCCGTGCTCCTCGGCGAGGGCCGGTTCCGCCTCGGGGTCGGGACCGGGGAGGCGCTCAACGAGCACGTGCTCGGCGACCCCTGGCCGGAGGCCGAGGTCCGGCTGGAGATGCTCGAGGAGGCCGTCGAGGTCATGCGCGCGCTCTGGACCGGCGACAACGTCAGCCACCGCGGCCGCCACTACACCGTCGAGAACGCCCGGATCTGGACCCGTCCGACGACCCCGCCGCCGGTCCTGGTCTCCGCCTTCGGGCCCAAGGCCCTCGACGTGGCCGTCCGGATCGGCGACGGCTACGTCACCACGACCCCCGACGAGGAGCTGCTCGGCCGCTACCGGAAGGAGGCCGGCACCGGCACCACGACCCACGCCGGGTTCAAGGTGGCGTGGGCCGACACCGAGGACGAGGGCATCGACCACGCATACCGGATCTGGCCCAACTCGGGACTGCCCGGCGAGCTGTCGCAGATCCTGCCGACCGTCGAGCACTTCGAGCAGGCGTCCCAGCTGGTCACCCGCGACACGATCGCCGAGTCGGTCGTCGGCGGGTCCGACCCCAAGGCCCACCTCGAGGCGTACGCGCCGTTCGTCGAGGCGGGCTTCGACGAGATCTACGTCGCGAACATGGGGCCGAACTACGCCGACATGATCCGGGCCTACGGGCGCGAGGTGCTCCCCGAGCTGCGCCGAGGCTGACGACCTGGTGTGACCGGCCCACAACTGGGCAATGAGAGCGTGGGCGGCTGGAGACTCCGGATCATCCGGACGCCAAGTCCCGGCGACTCCAAACCACGTGGTCGTCGGGGCATCCATGTCCGGGCACTGGAGCGACGGTTTGGCCGAACGCCGGCTCGGGTACGCGACATGTGTACGCCTCCACCCGCCGAGGCCCGTCCCCCATGTTGGAGGTTGCTCGTGTCCACCGACGCGATCGTGCTGTTGCGCAATGACCACACCGAGGTCCGCAAGCTGTTCCGAGAGTTCCAGAAGCCCAGCCACGACCGATGCGCGCAAGGGCACGATCGTCAAGCGGGTCATCGAGCTGCTCACGGTGCACACGTACATCGAGAACGAGGTCATGTACCCGCAGGTCCGCGAGCTGCTGCCCGACCTCGAGGACGACATCCTCGAGTCCTACGAGGAGCACCACGTCGCCGACGTCCTCGTCATGGAGCTCTCGCAGCTGTCCCCGGGCGACGAGCGGTTCGAGGCCAAGACCACCGTGCTCATCGAGAACGTCACGCACCACATGGACGAGGAGGAGCAGGACTGGTTCCCCAAGGTCCGCGAAGGCCTCGGTCGCAAGCAGCTGCAGCAGCTCGGCGACGAGCTGCTCGCCGCCAAGGAGCGGGCGCCGCACTCGCCCCAGGCCCCCAGCGCGCTCAAGAAGGCCATCGACGCCGTCGTGTCCTGAGCACCTCGGGCGCGTGAGCGCTGCCCGCAACAACTGCCGTCAGTGTCAGTTGTTGCGGCCGACGGGGCCGTAGCCCCGCAACGACTGACGACGTCGTCAGTTGTTGCGGCGCCGCCCTCCGCTCACCGTGCCGCATCCGGTCTGAGCACGCCGTCGCGCACAACTGCCGAGGACGGCCCCGTCCGTAGGACGGGGCCGTTTCGCGTTCGGTACACCGGACCGCCCCGGCGCGTCTGGCGGGACGCCGGGGCGGCTGATCGGTGGGACGCCGACGCGAGTACGCCGGCGGGTGGGTCAGGCCTGCTCGCGCACCCGGCCCGCGGCCTCCTGCGAGGAGTCCTTCACGTCGGAGGCCGCACCCTGGGCCTCCTCCTTGACGGTCTGCGCCGAGTCGGTCGCGCTGGACTTGACCTGCTCGACCGCGTCACGGGCCGGCTCCTGGAGGTTCGAGGCGACCTCCTTGACGGCACTGGTGACCTGCTGCTTCAGCGGCTCGGCCTTCTCCTTGAGCGCCGTGGCGCCCTGCTGCTCGGCCTGCGTGGCCGGGATCAACGAGGAGACGAGCCAGCCGGCCGCGAAGGCGACGAGACCGGCGGCCAGCGGGTTGCCCCGGGCCTTCTGCCGAACCGCGGACTTCGTGCCGCCGGCCGCACCCGAGGCCGACTGGCCGAGGTCCGAGGCGGTGTCCTTCACGTTGTGCGTGAGGTCCTCGGCCGTGCCCATGACGTTGTCCTTCAGGGAGCTGACCCCGCTGCGGACCTTGTCGGCCTGACGGCGGGCGACGTTGCCGGGCTTGACGCTGTCGGCCAGGGCGTTGACGTCTCCGCTCAGCTCCGCCCGGGTTGCTTCGATCTCGTTACGGATCTGATCTGGGTCACTCATCAGGCTTCCTCTCTTCCGGCAAGCGCGTCAGGAATCTCTTTGGTGGTTTCTACGGTGCGAGGCATTCCCTCGACCTGCCGCAGCCGGGAACGCCCGGCGCTGTAGAGGATCAGGGCCACGATGGCCCAGACCACGGCGATGATCACGCCGGACCAGGCCTGGCCGGTCCACTGCGCGATGCCCCACCAGGCGGCGATGGACAGGAACAGCAGCACGAAGTGCCCGGCGACGCCGGCTCCGCTCAGCAGCCCCACGCCGGCCCCGGCCTTGGTGGCGGACTCGCGCACCTCGGCCTTGGCCAGCGCGACCTCCTGACGCATCAACGTCGACAGGTCGCGGCTCACCGCGGAGAACAGCTCTCCTACGGAGCGGTCGTCCTCCTGGGTGCCGTTGGACATCCGCAGGTTCGGGTCGTGACTCATCGCCCGTCCTCGGCGTAGCCGCCGGCCTCGACGGAGGAGGACGATGGTGGACGGCAGCGACGTGGTGCCGATCTCGTGACGCTGGCTCTCCATGCCCGGCCGGGTACCGCTGGCCGGCACCACGACGTCGGCCACGTCGGCCTCACCCGCAACCCCGAGCGGGTCCTGCCGCAGGCCGGTGGTCGCGCCGCCCTCGTAGCCACCCTCGTAGCCGGTGGTGGCCGGAGCCGCGTAGCCGGTGCTGGCCGGTGCCGCGTAGCCGGAGGTGCCGTAGCCGCCGGTCGAGCCGAACTGGCTGGACTGCGACGGGCCGGAGTCGTCGGAGGACGCCGCCGTGAGGCCCTTGGTCAGCCGCCCGACGACGACCCCAGCGGTCGCCGCGATGAGCAGGAAGGCGCCGGGACGACGGCGAGCGAACTTGCCGACCTCCTGGAAGACCTCGTTCGGCTGACGGTCCTCGAGCCAGGAGGCGGTGCGGTGGGCGTAGTCGGCCCCACGCTCGGCGAGGTCCCGCGCGTAGCCGGGCTGGCTCGACTCGGAACCGTCCTCGCTGCTCTGGGACTGCGCACCGTCGACCATCGAGCGGAGCTCGTCGGCCATCGAGTGCAGCCAGGACACCAGGGAGTCCTTCTGGGTGCCCGCCTGCTCGGAGAGCTGCGACGAGGCCTGGGAGACCAGCGAGCGAGCCTGGGTCTTGGCCTCCTGGGCGACGGAGGCCGCCTCGTCCTTCGCGACGCTGACCACCTGCTTGCTGCTCTCGGCGGCGTCGCCGGCGACGCGGCGACCTTCCGAGGACACCGTGTCGGTCGTGCTGCCGCCGCCAGACAGCTGCGTGGACCCGTTGTCGTACGGTCCGGAGGTGGGCGGTGAATAGGTTGGATCGGACATGTTGCGCTCCGTTCGGGGATGCGGATGGCGTCCTGCCGGCTGTCGGACTGCGCCGGCTGCCAAAGGTTGTGGGCTGTCGGTACCCATCGAGGTAGGGACCAAACCTGGTACCGGCTTCAGTGCGAGTCGTTCGACCGCTGCTGGGCGACCTCCTCGACGGCCGCCTTGTCCTCCGCGTCCAGCTTCCGGGTGTCCCGCGGTTCGGCGAAGGGCTCGGCGTCCGGGGACACCCCTTCGGCGATGGCCCGGCTGCGGTCCAGCTCGGCGTTGATCTCGACACCGAGCAGCAGCGCGATGTTGGTCAGCCACAGCCAGACCAGGAAGATGACGACCCCGGCCAACGAGCCGTACGTCTTGTCGTACGAGGCGAAGTGAGTCACGTAGAGCGCGAACAACGCGGACGCGCCGACCCAGATGACGACGGCGATGACCCCACCGGGGCTGACCCAGCGAACGCCCCCCTGCTTGGCGTTGGGGCTCCCCCAGAACAGGATCGCCAGCAGGACCGCGACGAGGACGAGCATGACCGGCCACTTGACGATCGACCAGACGGTGACCGTGGCGTCTCCGGCCCCGATGACGTCACCGACCTGCTGGGCCACCGGCCCGCTGACGACGACGATGACGACGCTGATGACGATGACCACGACGGCGAGCACGGTCAGGCCGATGCGGATCGGCAGCGTCTTCCAGATCGGACGCCCCTCCTCGATGTCGTAGACGACGTTGGAGGCGCGCATGAAGGCCGCCACGTAGCCCGAGGCGGACCACAGGGCGACGAGGAGGCCGACGATCGCCCCGATCCCGGCTCCGGTGCGGTTGGACTGGGCCTGGTTGATGAGGTTGCTCACCACCTCGGCACTCGAGCCCGGGGCGATGGACTGCACCTGGTTGGTCAGCTGCGACGTGGTGTCCGGACCGAGCAGGCCGAGGATCGCCACGAGGACGATGAGGCCCGGCACCGCGGACAGCGTCGCGTAGTAGGTCAGTCCGGCGGCGAGGTCGGTCAGGTGGTCCTTCTTGAACTCCACCCGCGCGCGGCGCAGGACGTCCTTGAGGCTGGACTTCGGCAGGTCCGTCGGACTGTCCGGGGCGCCCGTGTCGTCGTCGTCGGAACGGGTCTGGCGCTGGCTCTGGCTGGTCACGCCTCGGGTTTGCCCCGATCCGGTCCTGGTCACACCTGCCGTACACGGCCGCCGAGCCGATGGGCCGGCCGAAGACACCCATCGCCTCCCGACCGGAATCGGTCGATCGGACAGTTACCATGACACCGCTCCGAAGTCCGTCGAACAGCGTGCGGGTGTCCTCGGAGAGTTTGGACCGTGTCGTGTCGTGGCCTGGTGAACTGGCCGAACCCGAGCAGCTGGTGGGGCATCTCGACGAGCTGTGGGACGTCCTGCGGGACGGGTCGGACCGCTTCGTGCCCCCGGAACGGATCGTCCAGTTCGCCGCCGACCTCGATCCCGCACGCCGAGCACTGCGGCCTGTCGGTCAGCCGCCCGAACCGGCCGCCGCAGTCGCTGGGGTCGTCGGGACCGCTGCCGGCCACCGTCGACGCCCTGCAGCACACCATCGGTGAGGGTCCGTGCCTCGACTCTCTCCGGGACGACCGGCTCACGCGGGTGGACGACCTGCAGTCGGACGGGCGGTGGCCCCGCTTCGCCGAACGGTGCGTCGCGGAGACCGGAGTGGTCAGCGTCCTCAGCGTCCCGCTCGTCGTGGGGGGCAGCGACCAGGCGGCCCTGAACCTCTACGCCACCCGGTCACACGTCTTCGAGGAGCGCGACGCGGCGTTGGGCTCGATCGTCGCGCCCTTCGCTGCACTGTCGATCCAGCAGGCGCTGCGCGAGCGGGACGCGTCGGACTTCGAGGAGGCGCTCGGCAGCAGCCGGCAGATCGGCACAGCGGTCGGCATCCTCATGGCGCGCAAGTCGGTCACCTCAGAGCAGGCGTTCCAGCTCCTCCGGGAGGCCAGCAACCACCTCAACCAGAAGCTGCGCCAGATCGCGACCTACGTCGAGCTCACCGGCGACCTGCCGGTGATCCCGGCGGGGCGGTCGACCAAGGGGTCGCAGCGGCGCAGAGAGGTAGCTCCGCCGGCTCCACCGCGGCGGCTCGTCAGTCGGGCTCGAGGTCGAGGGTCCCGGTGAGCACGACCGACTCCGCGACGTCCCGGAGCTTGCGGTTGCGGTTCATGCTGGCCAGGCGCAGCAGCTCGAAGCTGCGCTCCGGCGTGAGCCGGTAGGTCGTCATGATGACGCCGACCGCCATCCCGATCTGCCGGTTGGTCTCGAGCGCCTTCTCCAGGTTGAGGATCGTCGCGCTGGTGGCGGACGAGAAGACCACCGACGACGCATACGTGCCGACGAGGAGCCCGAAGAGGACCGCCTTGCGGTCGAAGGCCTGCGGGCTGCCGCCCGTAGACGTTGAGGCCGTAGACGCTGTCGGTGACGTCGGTGAGCAGCCGCAGCGACAGCATGCTGCGGAAGCCGAGGGTCGTCGCGACCTCCTCACCGAAGACCGGCCACCGGGGGTCGGTGAGCAGGTCGATCGGGGCGAAGACCGACTGCTCGACGATGGCGTCGACGCAGGGTCCGGAGCGCAGCCGGTACTGGATGGCGTCACCGTCGCGAGCCGCCTGGTCGGTGGCCGCCAGGGTGAGGAACGTGTCGCCGCCGCAGCTCGGTGATGCTGGCCGAGTCCGCGCCGTCGAGGTGACCGGTGATCGCGGTGAGCAGGCCCTGCTCGTCCTGCGAGAAGCGCGCGGAGCGCAGCAGGCGACTCCATGTCCGCGTAGGCCCCGACGACCTCGTCGACGCTGAAACCACTGGCCAGAACATTCGCCATGCTGGCCTCCACATCCGATGACGGCACCTTCCCCGTGCGTCCCGACTGTACGCCGGTGCAGACGTCGTCTGGGCGCTGATCCCGTCGCAGGGTCGCTCGGTAACGTGACGCGCAAGTCCGGGAGGCGGCGGCCGCACCGACCGGGCCGAGGGCCGGGAGGTTCAAAACCACGAGCCTCTCGGCCCGCCCTTGCCCTCAGCAGCACCGGTGGCCCCGGCTAGCCTCCGCACGTGGACGCTCGACTGGACCCGGTGCCGGTGGTCGGTGCGCTCGAGGACGCCCTCGATGGGCGGGTGCGCGGCCTCTACGTCGGTGGCTCGCTGGCGTCGCGCGACTTCCGTCCGGGGGTCAGCGACATCGACGCCGTCGCCCTCGTCGACCGGCCGCCGGACCCCTCGATGCGGCGCGCCCTGACCACGGTCCACCAGCGGCTGACGGCCGAGCCGTTCGGCGCCGACCTGCACTGCGTGTACGTGTCCGAGCGGCACGTCGGGGACCTCGCATACCGGCACTGGACCTGGGCGTTCGACGAGCTGTTCCGGAGGCCGTTCAGCGGGATCGCCCGGGCCGAGCTGCTGGCCGATCCGGTCGTGGTCCGCGGACCGGCGCCGTCGAGCTGGTTGACCGCCATGTCGGCGGACGACCTGCGCGCCGCGGCCCGCGACGAGCTCGGCGGCTACTGGACCAAGGCGCTGCGCCGACGCGCCATCTGGCGGCAGGACGTCTACGTCGACCACGGCCTGACGACCGTGGCCCGTGCCGGCCATCACCGTCCGGGAGGGCCGCCTCGTCACCAAGGCCGAGGCCATCGCGCACCTCGCCGATCTGGGTGTCGCGCCGGACATCGTCGACGGCGTCCGCCGGCGCCGGAACGGCGAGACCGTGCCCCTGACCGCGGCCGAGCGGGACACCCGGGCCCGGGTGGTTCGCGAGGTCGTGCGGACCCGGATCGGCCGCCTGCTCGACTGACCGGCGGATCGATCAGTTTCGAAGAAGCGACCGGAGGCGGCCTCTCCTAGCGTGAGGGCACCAGCCGCCACCCGACTCCCGAGGAGACCCCCCATGCCCGCCACGCAAGAAGACCGCCAGCACGCGCACCTCCGCCACCAAGACCGCGCCCGCCTTCTCCGCCGAGGAGCGGAGCGCGATGAAGGAGCGCGCCAAGGAGGTCAAGGCGGCGAAGAGCGGTGCGGACGACACGACGGCGGTGCTGGAGAAGATCGCCGAGCTCGAGGACTCCGACCGCGCGATGGCCGAGAAGCTCCACGAGCTCATCACCCGCGCGGCGCCGGACCTCGCTCCCCGGCTCTGGTACGGCATGCCCGCATACGCCAAGGACGGCAAGGTCCTCTGCTTCTTCCAGCCGGCCACGAAGTTCAAGTCCGGTACGCGACGTTGGGCTTCAACGACGTGGCCGCGCTCGACGACGGCGCGATGTGGCCCAGCGCCTACGCCCTGACCGCCGTGACGGCCGCGGACGAGAAGAAGCTCGTCGCGCTGATCACCAAGGCGGTCGGCTGAGCCTGGGCGCGCGGGGAGGCCCTAGGCCGGAACCGCCGCCCGTATGCGCCCGCCGCCAGGTCCTCGGTCAGCGTGGGTCCGGTCGGGCGTCCACGCCGAGCCGCTCCCGGGTCTGCGCACTGGTCCCCATGAGGTCCATGGCGAAGAACGCGCCGATCCAGCCGAAGTGGTCCGGCACGTCGGCCGGGTCACCGAGGCCGACCGGCAGCCGCAGCGCCGCGCCGATGGCCTCGGCGATCTCGCGGGTGGGGATCCCCTCCTCCGCGACCGCGTGCAGCCGGCTCCCGGCGGGCGCCCGGTCCAGGCCGAGCGACCACGAGCCGAGCCGCGTCCGAGCGGTGGACGGCGGCCCAGCGGTTCGTGCCCTCGCCCGGGTAGCCGGAGATCCCCTTCTCCCGCGCGATCTGGGCGATGGCCGCGATGAAGCCGTGGTCCCCCATCCCGTGGACGGTCGGCGCGAACCGCAGGCTGACCGTGCGGACGCCACGGTCGACGAACTCGAGGGCGAGGTTCTCGGCGCCTCCGCGCGGGCGCCTCGGGGCCGTGGAACGGCGACGGGTCGTCCTCGCTCGCGGGGCGACCGGAGGTGAGGCCCGCGACGCCGGACGCCAGCAGGAACGGCCGGTCGTGACCCGGCCAGCACGTCGCCGATGGTCTGCACGGCGGAGCGCTCGGCGGCGTTGGACGCGGCGGGGTTCGACCAGTCGTGCTTGTTGGCCAGGTGGAGGACCGCGTCGGCGCGCGGTCGCCCCGGCCCGGAGGCTGTCGAGATCGTCGAGGTCTCCACGCAGGACGGCGACCCCCTTCACCGCCAAGGCCGCGGCGGAGGCGTCCGACCGGGCCAGGCCGGTGACCTCGTGTCCCGCGGCCATCAGCTCGTCGACCGCTGCCGACCCGATCCAGCCGGATGCTCCTGTGACGAAGACGCGCATGGCGTCGCTCCTTTCGGTGCCTCCACCGCCCCGGCGGGGGCCGATGATGTCAGTGACTGATATCAGTGACTGACATGACCATAGCCCTACGTGTCAGTGACTGTCATCACTAGGGTGGGCGCATGACGCGGTGGGAGCCTGGAGCGCCGGAGCGGTTGCAGGCCGCCGCCCTCGAGCTCTTCGCCACCCAGGGCTTCGAGCAGACGACCACGGCCGAGATCGCCGGGTCCGTCGGCCTCACCGAGCGCACGTTCTTCCGGCACTTCAGCGACAAGCGGGAGGTGCTGTTCCTCGGCCAGGACCAGCTGGTCCGCGTCTTCCTCGAGGGGATCGAGGCGGCCCCCGCCGGGGCCGGCCCGCTCGAGGTGGTCGCGGCCGCCGTCCAGTCCGCGGCGGTGTTCTTCGCCGACGAGCGGCGCTCCCACAGCCGGGTTCGTCAGACGGTGATCGAGCAGAACCCCGCTCTACAGGAACGGGAGCAGCACAAGCTCGGCGCACTGGGCGAGGTCGTCGGGCAGGCGTTGCGGGACCGCGGGGTCGCCGAGCCGGCGGCGACGTTGGCGGCGGAGTCGGGCATCACGGTCTTCGGCGTGGCCTTCGCCCAGTGGATCGGCGAGGGTGAGGAACGCTCGTTCGCGACCATCGCCGCCGAGGTGTTCCGCGAGCTGGTGACCCTGACCGGGCTCGGCGTCGTCCCTCTAGCCGCTGCCGTTCGGCGCTGCGGATCAGCCGACAGGAGCGACGTGGACCAGCGCCGCCGTCGTCGCGAGCACCGCTGTCGCCAGGGCGAACTCGGCACCGACCGCGACCGCGAAGGCGCGGATGCTCTGGTCCGAGGCCGACTCGTCGATCTCGGTGACCTTCCGATGGGCGAGCCTCCCTGCATACCGGCGTCCGACGTTGCCGAGCAACAGCATGACCGCGAACACGATGATCTTGGCCATCAGCACCGCGCCGTAGGTCGACGTCAACAGCACGCTCAGCGACCCGGCGACCGCCAGCGCGTGCAGGGCGCCGGTGACGACCAGGGTGACGACGCTGACGATCGCCACGACGGAGAACCGCGGCAGGACGTCGTGCAGCACCTCGAGGTGGGCGCTGGGGACGAGGATCGCCGCCAGGGCGAGGAGACCACCGAGCCAGGCGGCGGTGGCCGCGAGGTGCCCCGTCGTGGCGACGACCTTGACCAGCTGCCACGGCTCTCGCCACGCGTCGGAGTCGACGACGTAGGTCTCGATGAGCAGCAGCTGCCAGACGACGATGGGGATCCGCCAACGACGGGCGTCGCCCAGCATCTCCCACGAGAAGGCTACTCCCAACGCCACCAACGACATTCGAGCCAGGGCGGCCGCGCCCTCCCGGCCGGCGAAGGCATCTTCCAGAGACGCGTCCGCATTGAAGAACGCCACCAGCACGGTCGCCACCAGGACCAGCACCGCCCCGCTGCGGAACAGCCGGATGAAGATCCACTCGACCGAGCCTTTCGGCCAGAGCCACGTCAGGAAGAAGGTCGTGCCGACGACGAGGACAAAGCCGAGGTAGCCGAGCAGCCGGAACACCCCCGTGAGGAGAGGGAAGACGTCCTGGCCCTCGGCGGCGGCCGAGGCGAGGGCGGCCAGCATGGTCACTGCTGACCGGGCGGCGGGTAGGTCGATCTGGGCGATCACCACGGACCGGCCGAGCGGGATGCTCGGGGTGGTCCACAGGGAGCCCTGCTGGCGGCCGCAGAGCTGCTCGGCGACCGCCAGGTCGGGACAGACGAGGTTGCGGATGCTGCCGCCCATGACCTCGACGACCACCGGGAGACCGGACAGGGACACCTCCGCCGCGGTGACCGGTGGCAGAAGGACCAGGGCGCGGCCGACGGGGGCCGGCTGGCTGCGTTTGGCGCCGCCCTCGAGGCGGTACCGCATGGTGATGTCGGTCGAGGGAGCGGGCAGGTCGAGGCGGTCGCCGCCGTCCGGGAGCGGTGCCGCCAGCGTGTCGGTGACGACCTGGCCGCCGGCCTGCGCCTGGAAGCCGGTGATGGTGGGGACCACCGCCGAGACCCCCGAACCGGACGCCCGAGGCAGGGCGATCGCCAGGGTGGTCGCCGTGGCGGGCAGACGGACCTGCTCGACGACCTCCAGACCACCGTCGGCGCCGGCCTGCGCCACGACGTGGATGCCCGGCTCGGTGAGGCCCGGACCGCTGGTCGCTGGCGCGCGGGGCCGTCCCCGACGCGGACCCGAGGTGGCCGCCGGACCCGTGGTCGTCGACCGTCGGGATCGGTCGGGATCGGTCGCGGATCCGTCGAGGCGGCCGAGGCGCCGGTGGACGGGTCCGGCCGAGGCCGGCGGAGGCGGGGCGGGACGCGGGCGTGCGACCGAGCGCCCACACGCGCCGGCGCCGAAGACCACGGCGAAGCACGAGGCCGAGGACTCGTTGCACCACCACCGAGCGCGGCATGCGAATTCACCCCCCAGGTCCGACGGTTATGTCCTTTATGCCCGGACTCTCCGTCAATTCTCGACCCCACGTCGACTGGCTATTCCTGAGATCATGCCCCATTCTCGGAATGCGAACCACCGCAACGCATTTCATGAAGTACTTCAACGTCGGCGAAATGTCCGGTCGAAAGCGACGTTATTCACCAGGAGGACCCTATGGTGTCCATTTCCCGTCGCCGAGCGCTGGTCGCCGCCCTCGTCGTGGGCTCGGCCGTAGCGGTCGCGCCGCTCGCCGCCGTCGACGCCGTCGGCGGCCCCCGCCACCGGAACCGTCTACGTCGTCCAGGGCGTCGCGGACACCCCCATGACGATCACGGTCGACGGCAAGGCCGTGGCGACCGGTGCCGCGGCGAAGACCATCGTCGGACCCCTGGCGCTGACCGCCGGCAACCACACCGTCACCGCGGAGAGCCCGTCGGGCACCGCCTCGGTCACCGCGTCGGTGTCGGTGGCCGCCGGGGCGGCAACGTCGACACGGTCGTCCACCGACAGGTGGACCCCTCCAAGCCCCCCTCATCACGACGTTCCCCAACGACCTCAGCGCCGTCGCCGCCGGTAGCGGCCGGCTCGTCGTCGCCCACACCGCCGCGGTCGGGCCCGGCCGACGTCCGCGTCGACCAGAAGGTGCTCTTCGCCAACATCGCCAACGGCGAGGCGCTGACCGTCACCGTCCCGGCCGGCACCTACACCGTCGACATCGTCCCGACCGCGACGACCGGGTCCGGTGGTGTTCGGTCCGGCACCGGTGCCCGTGGCGGCGACCGTCGCTGACCCGGGTCTTCGCGATCGGCGTGGCGGCGAACAGCTCGATGGACGCCGTCGTCCAGGTCCTGCCCCTCGTCGGCGCGGGGCGCCGGCACGGCGCCCAACTCGGTCAACGCCGGCGACGGCGGCCAGGCGGCGGGCCTCGTCGCGGCGGCGCACGGCGCCGACGACCGGTCGGCCCGCAGTGGTGGGGCCTGGTCCTGGCCGTCGCCCTGGCGCTGACCGGTGCGGGCGTGCTGCGTCGAGGTCCCGTCGCCGCGCGGCGCCGGCTCGTTCGGGCGGCGGCTCCTGAGCCCGCACCCTCGACCGCACCTCGCGGTCCTCGGCGCCGGCGTCCTCGTCGCCGGCGCCATCGCGCTGACGGCGGGCTGCTCGGCTCCGGCGGCCGGGCAGCCGGCACCGCCGGCGGCCGCCACTGCGGCACCGACCACTGCGACGACCACCGCGACGACCGCAGCGACGCCGCGCTCGACGTCGGCACCGCTCGCCGTCTCCACCCCGGTGGCGCCGGAGGCGCCCGTCGACGACCCGTCGGCGACGGGTACCGGTGCCCCGCCGGCCCGGCCCGGCGGGGTCGGCGTGACCCAGCGGCATACCTTCGCGCCGTCGTCGATCACCCTCGCCCCGCGGACCGGGGCGACAGCGAGCGCCACCGTCGACGTCATCGACACCGGCGCTCACGGGAGAGCTGTCGCTGCCGTCCGACCCGGGACAGGTCGGCTGGTGGCAGAGCGGAGCCCTCGCGGGTGACGCGTACGGCTCGGTGGTGCTCGCCGGTCACATCGACTCCAAGGAGCGGGGGCTGGGCTTCTTCGCCCGGCTGCTCGGCGTCCGGCCCGGCGACGAGGTGACGCTCAGCGACGGCGCCTACCAGCAGCGCTACCGCGTCGTCGACACCCGCGACGTGCCCAAGGCCAGCCTCGCGACGAGCACGGACACGTTCTCCTCGACCGTGCCGGGGCGTCTGGTCCTGCTGACCTGCACCGGGACGTGGAGCCCGGCCACGCACTACCCCGAGAACCTCGTGGTCACCGCCGAGCCGATCGGCACGCCGACCCCTCGCGGTTGACCCGGTACCCGGCGGCACGGTTGGGTGTCCGCCATGGAGCCGACCGCCGAGCAGCTGGCGCTGCCCACCGCGTACGGGACGCCCGACCGGCTGCTGCGATGGGCCGACGTCGAGGAGCGGCTCGCCGAGGCACGGGTCTACTGGCTGGCCACGACGCAGGCCGACGGGCAGCCCGCACGTCGTCCCCGTCGACGGCATGTGGCTCGACGGTGCGGCGTGGTTCGGCGGTCACCCGAGCACCCGGCACACCCGCAACCTGCGGGCCAACCCCGCCGCCGTCCTGCACCTGGAGGACGGGCAGGCCGCCGTCATCGTGCACGGCGTGGCCGCCGTCCACGTGCCCGACGACGAGGGGGCGCAGCGGTTGGCGGACACGGCGGTGGCGAAGTACGGCTACGGCCAGCCGGCCTCCACCTACCGCGAGGGCGTATGGCGGCTGGCTCCGGTCAAGGTGCTGGCGTGGAACGAGCTGCCGCGCGACGCCACGCGCTTCCGGTTCACCGACGAGACGGCTCGGTCGACCTGACCACCGCCGTCTCGGCGGCGCGCAGCAGCCCCGGCACGAGCCGTCGGTGGACGACCGACAGCAGCGGCCAGACGACCCGGGCCACCGGCCGGTCGTACCGCACCGAGGTCGCGAGCGACACCACGCCGTCGGCCGCGGTGACCCGCAGGGTGGCCCGGACGAACCAGGACGCGTTCTCCAGCAGGATCCAGTCGTCGCCGCGACCACGGATCGGCCAGCCGGCGATGGTGTCCGCCGACGCGGTCCGCTCCAACGGCATGTGCAGCAGCGCCTGCCAGATCACCCACTCCGCGAGGTTCGGGACGTCCCCGAACATCGCCCGGGCCCACCGTTCCGGCGTGGCCCGGACCTCGGTCCGCCGGTCGAACACGTCGGCGTAGTCCGCCCGCATCCCCGTTCCCTTCCGTCGACTCATCTATACGGTACCGTATGCTTGAACTCCCCCAACCGTCAAGGAGCAGCCCGTGGTCGCGGCCACCCGAACGACGCGCACGCAATGGGTGGAGGCCGGCCTTCGCGCCCTGGCCGCCGGCGGTCCGGACGCCGTCCGGGTCGAAGCCCTCGCCGAGGAGCTCGGCGTGACCAAGGGCGGCTTCTACGGCCAGTTCGCGGACCGCCAGACGTTCCTGGTCGCCCTGCTCGACACCTGGGAGCGCGAGACCACGACCGACGTGCGTCACCGGGTCGAGACCGACGGCGGGGACGCGCGGCACCGCCTCCGCCGAGCCGGCCTCCTCACCTTCTCCGGTGACCGGCTGCTGCCGGTCGACCTCGCGGTCCGCGAGTGGGCCCGTCGGGACCCGACGGTCGCCGCGCGCCTGCGCCGCGTCGACGAGGAGCGGATGGCCTACCTCCGCGAGCTGTTCGCGGATGATCGTCGGGCCGGACGACTCGATCGATCACGACGAGGTCGAGGCGCGCAGCCTCCTGGCCTTCTGCCTGGCGATCGGTCAGCACTTCCTCACCGCGGGCCACGCCGACCGCTCCCGCAGCGACGTCCTGCGCTCGGCCATGCGGATCCTGGAGCGCCCAGCGGCCGAGTGAGAGGCGGCTCACACCCCCGCGATGTCACAACCTCGGTGCCCAGCGCATCTGCCTGGTGAGTGGGTGCGGAAGATCGACGGGAGGACACGTGCCAGAAACTTTCGTGGGTCAACGTCGCGAGACGCTGTTCGCCGAGCAGCGACCGCGGCTCATGGGCCTCGCCTACCGCATGCTGGGCACCGTCGAGGACGCCGAGCTCGTGGTCGAGATGGGCCGTCGGCGGTGGTACGCCAGCGACGCCGGCACGGTCGCCGACCCCTGCACGGCGCTGGTCACCATCGTCGCCCGGCTGTCACGGCAGCGGCTCGACCGCGTCCGGCCGGCCCGCCAGGGGTACGCCGGATCGTGGCTCCCGGAGCCCGTGTCCGGTGAGGGGCGGGGACGCCTCGACCTCGGCCCGTCCGGCGAGGGGTCGCTCTCGCTCGACCTGCTCGCGGCCCTCGAGGGCTTGAGCTCCCTCGAACGCGCCGCCTACGTCCTGCGGGTGACGCTGGGCTACCCCTACGCCCAGGTGGCGGTGATCCTCGGCCGCCGCGAGCCGGCGGTCCGGCAGCTCGTCCACCGCTCGCGGACCCGGCTGGCCTGCTCCGGGGTCCGGCTCGACCCCGACCGTTCGCGCCAGGAGATGGTCGTCCGTCGGTTCGCCGCTGCCTGCCGGTCGGCCTCGCTCGCCCCGCTCGCCGACGTGTTGGCGCCGGACGTCGTCCTGCTGGCCGACGACCGGCGTCCGGCCGCGGTCCCGGGTCGCGTGGTCGGGCGCGACCGCACGGCTCGGTCGGTCCTCGCGGTGCTGCGCCGACTGCCCCGGGGGGCCGTCGCGGGGGTCGAGACCGTCAACGGCGCGAGTGGCATGGTGGTGCGGGTCCACGGCCAGCCGGTATGCGCGGTGGCCCTCACCGTCGACGGCGCGTCCGTGGCCGCGGTCCAGCTCGTCGCGAGCCCCGGCAAGCTCGGTGCCCTCCGGGCGCGGGTCGCGCCGACCGCGATCCTCTGACCGCCGAATCCAGCTCCGTCAGTTGGCGTCCCGGATCTCGCGCAGCACCTGCTCGGTCGCGGGCAGGTCCTTGAGCAGGCCGTCGGCGACCGACGCGTAGGTGGCGTTCAACGCATAGAGCGCCACCGCGACGTCCTTGCCCTTGGCGGTGCGGATGTAGCCCGCCTGCCCGGCGGCGACGAACAGGGCCGGCTGGTTGGGACCGACCTGCGGCCGCGCGCTCAGCCCGCTCTTGGCGAGGATGCTGCCGTCGTGGTCGATGTCCGGGAGCCCGGCCCGCAGCTCGGCCCCGAAGGGCTGGGCCCGCAGCCAGGTCAGCCACTGGACCATCGCGGCCGGCGTCGCCGAGGACGGGTCGGACCCTTCGCCGTCGTAGAGCGCGAAGGTGCCGGGCGTCAACCCGGCCTTCGCGACGGTCGAGAGGATGGTGAGCATCCCGTCCTCGCAGTCCTTGGACCCACCGCGGAGGGCCAGGAGGCACATGAGGGTCTCGGAGCCGCGGTTGTGGCTCACCTTGGTGACCAGCTTGGTGAGGACGCTCGCGGGCGGCGAGGTCAGCGAGGCGACCTTGTTGGCGGCGGTGTAGGCGGCCGCTCCGGGCAGGGACCCGACCGGCGTGACCAGGTTGGTGTCGACCGACACCCCGGCCCGCTTCAGCGCCTCGATGAACAGCGCCCGGGCGTAGTTGCCGGGGCTGGGTGCGAACTGGGCGAGGTCCTGCTGCGGCGAGCCGAGCGGCAGCTGACCGGTGACGGTGACCTTGTTGCCCGCTCCGAGGACGGCCGAGAGCGTCGACTGCCCGCCGGCCGCACTGGTGGTCGCCTGGTTCACGACCGAGAAGTAGCCCGTCGTCGGGATCGTCGCCATGCCGACGGGCTGACCGGCCGCGGCTCCGGGGGTGACCAGGATGTCGAGGAGGTTGTCGTTGACCATGATGGAGGTGAGGATCCCCTCCTTGGTCTGGTAGGCGTCGAACAGCGAGTCGTCCACGAGGACGTCCCCGTTCACCTGGTTGATCCCGGAGGCCTTGACCTGGCTCGCCAGCCGGTCCAGGCCGGCGAGCGGGTTGGCGGCGACGGGCTTCACCAGGGGCGACGCGTAGGCGTAGATGTGGTCCGGGTCGGTCCACTGCAGGTCCCCCTGCAGCACCCCCCGGCTGCCGAGGATGAAGTCGCCGGAGCCGACGAGCACGAGGTTGCCGGTGAGGGCGCCACCGGCCCTGGTGCCCGACGCGTACACCGGCGTCTCCAGGGTGGCGTCGCCCCCGACCTCGTCGTAGTACGACCCGACGGTGAACAGCTTCGTCGTCGAGCCGAGGAAGTTCAGCTGGTCCTGGTTCTGCGTGTAGAGCGGCCGGCCCCGGTCGAGGTCCACGGCGGCGTAGTTCCACGACCCGTGCGCGTAGGGCGCGGAGGCGACGATGTCCCGGGCGGCCTTCGGGAGCTGACGGTTCGTGCTCGGCGACGCCCCCGAGGAGAGGGCGCTGCTGGAGCACGCCCCGACGCCGAGGCCGACCACCGCGACCGCGGCGACGGTGAGGGCGGTCCGGCGGGACCGGCGGGTGACGTCGCGTGGCGAACGGCGCACAGGGAACTCCTTCGTACGGGGGCAGCGTTCGAGACGGACAACATCCCACCGCCGATCACGCTGAGCGTGGAGCCCTTTTGCGGGAAATGGCCCGAACGGGTCGACCGAGCGGCTGTACGGGAGGCGATCTGCTGTGATCGTCGGATGAGCCCGTCCACGCCGCACCACGTCCCCGCCGGATCGGCCGGTGACTCCGTCGTCCGCACGCCCAGTGGAGTGCTGGTGCCCGCCGTCATCGACCCGTTCCACCGCGCGCTGAGCCACCTGGCCCCGAGCCAGCTGGTCGACCAGACCGGCCAGACCCCGGGGATGCGACGGCTGGAGGCCATCAGCGGTGCGACGGTCGGAGCCCGCCACCTCTGGATGGGGCAGACCCACGTCCCCGCCGAGACCATCTCCGCCAACCACCACCACGGGGCGTCGGAGACGGCGATCTACGTCGTCTCCGGGCACCCCTGCTTCGTGTTCCTCGACGTCGACGGCGAGGAACCGGTCGAGACGCGGATCGAGACCGGCCCCGGCGACTACGTGTTCGTCCCGCCGTGGGTGCCGCACCGGGAGGAGAACCCGGACGCCGAGACGGAGGCCCTCGTCGTCATCGCGCGCACCACCCAGGAGGCCGTCGTCGTCAACCTCGACGGCCTCGACTGGTCGCAGGTCGATCCGTCGGACCCCCGGGCGGGCTGAGCCGCGCCGGACGCCCCGGTCGTCCTCGGCGCCACGGCTGCCATGATGTCGCCGTGCTGGACCTCGACATCCGGCCGGTGGAGGACGGGGACTGGTCGACCCTCGGCTGGCTGTGGCAGTGCTTCCGGCACGACCTGGCCCTCGTCGTCGGCGGGCTCCCCTACGCCGACGGCCGCTACCAGACCCGCGGGCTGCCGGAGCGGCCGACCGCCGACGTCGCCGCATACCTCGCCTGGCGCCCCCACCCGAAGACCGGTGCGCCGGCACCGGTCGCGTTCGCCGTGGTCGACGGCCTGACCGGGCCGCGTCGGTCCATCGCGGCACTCTGGGTCGCTCCCGTGGTCCGGTCGGACGGCGTGGGTCATGCCCTCGCCCTCGAGGTGGTCCGGCGCCACGAGCCGCCGTGGACGGTGGCGTTCCAGCACGACAACGACGGGGCGGCGCGCTTCTGGCGGCGGTTCGCCGACGTCGCCTTCGGGCCGGACGGCTGGACCGAGGACGAGCGTGAGGTGCCCGGCGTGCCGGACGCCCCGCCGGACCACTGGATCGAGTCCCGCTAGGGGCGGAGCAGCTCGCTGAGGATGGTCCGGTCCGGCTTGCCCTGCTCGGTGACCGGCAGGTGGTCGACGACGACGACGGCACCGACGGCGGCCGGGACGACGTGGCGGGCGCAGGTGCTCGCCGAGCTCCTCGGCGCCGACCGACGAGCCGTGGGCGCGCAGGGCGAGCACCCCGAACGCCTCGGCCTCGCCCGGGAGGGCGACCGCGTAGACGACGTCGGGATGCGCGCACGCCGCGTCCTCGAGGTCCAGCGGCAGCACCGTCGCGCCCCCGACCACCCGGGCGTCCGCGGCCCGGCCGAGCACGTGGAGGTAGCCGGCGTCGTCGAGCCGGCCCAGGTCCCCGGTCGTGTACCAGCCGTCGCGGAACGCGGGGTCGCCCGGGCGCCCGATGTAGCCGGACGACATCCCGGGCAGCCGCACCTCGATGACTCCGGGTGTCCCGTCCGACCGCGGCTCGCCTGCCGTCCCGACGATGCGCACCTCGACCCCGGGGCGCGGCCGGCCGGCGGTGCTCAACAGCTCCGGGTGGTCGAGGCTGTAGTCCGGTGGCGCGAGAACGCTCACCATGCCGATCTCGCTGGCGCCGTAGGTGTTCACGAGGATCGGCCCGAGCCGGCCGAGCAGCCGGCGACGGAAGCTCGCCGGTGCCGGGGCGCCGATGTGGCTCACCCGGCGCAGCGACGAGAGGTCCGTGTCGGGCAGCGCCGGGTGGTCCGCGAACTCCGCGAGCAGCGGCTCCACCAGGCTGAGCTGGGTGATCCGCTCGGCCTCGACCACGCGCAGGAGCTCGGCCGGGTCGAAGCGGTCGCGCAGCGTGACCGACCCGCCCCCGAGCAGGGTCTGGGCGATGAGCACCTGCGACACGTAGGCGAAAGCACTGCAGGTCAACAGCTTTCGCTCCGGCTCCGACGGGTCCCCGAGGAGGGCGGCGTACGCGTCGAAGCTGCGCATGCTGGCCTTGGACGTACCCGTCGTGCCCCCCGAGGCGATGAGGACGGCGAGGTCGTCCGGCTGGGCCCGACCCGGGAACGGCCGGTCGGCCTCGGCGAGCGCCTCCGCCGAGAGGTCGTCCAGTCCCTCGACGGGGCCGACGGACACCGTCTCGTCGGAGAGGATCCGGGCCGCGGCCGCCTGCGCGTGCGGTGCCGTCTCGGGGAAGACGACGAGCAGCCGGGGGTGGACCTGCTTGAGGAACCGCACCAGCCGCTCGGGCCGTCCGGTGTCCGGCGTGAAGACGCTCGCGGCGCCGACCAGGGCCACCGCGTACCGCACCGCCAGGGCCTCGGGCGACTCGGTGGCGAGCAGGGCGACGCGGTCGCCCGCGCCGATCCCCCGGGCCGCCAGCGCCCACGCATACCGGTCGACCATCGACGCGAACTCGCCGCCGGTGAACGCCCGCGCGGCGTCGCGGACCACGACCTCGTCGGGTCTCTCCCGGAACCGCACCAGCATCCGGTCGACCCAGGATCGGTATGCCGGGCCGCTCGACGCGCCCGAGGTCGCGACATCGCTCACCAGCGGGATGGTAGGCCTCGATCGCGGGAGGCAACACGTGTGCGGGCCGTCGCGGGTGGATGATGTGCCCGTGTCGAGCCAGCCACCCTCGGATGCGCCGGTCGCCCGGGTGGGGCTCGCACCGCTGATCGCGGTCTGCACCGGCTACTTCATGGTCATCCTCGACGTCACGATCGTGAACGTCGCGGCGCCCGCCATCGGACGCGACCTGTCGATCTCGCTCACCGACCTCCAGTGGATCGTCGACGGCTACACCGTCGCCTTCGCCGGGCTGCTCCTGCTCGGTGGGGCGCTCGGCGACCGCCTGGGGCACCGCCGCGTCTTCTGCCTCGGCGTCGCCGTGTTCACGGTGGCCTCGTTCGGCTGCATGGTGGCCCCGGACGAGACGGTGCTGACCGTGATGCGGGTGGTCGAGGGCGTCGGCGCCGCCCTGCTCGTCCCCGGGTCGCTGGCCCTGCTCCAACAGGTCTACGTGACCCCGCAGGCCCGCGCGCGGGCGTTCGGGCTCTGGGGAGCGATCGCCGGGATCGCGGCGACGTCCGGTCCGCTGCTCGGCGGGGTGCTCACCAACACGCTGGGCTGGCGCTGGGTGTTCGCCATCAACCTGCCGGTCGGGATCGCCTGCATCGCCTTCACCCTCCGCGTCGTCGGCCCCTCCGAGCGCCACCGCAGCCAGGCGATCGACTGGCTGGGACAGGGCGCCGTCGTCCTCACCGTCGCGGCCCTCATCACCGCCCTCAACGAGGTCGGGCGCCAGGGGCTGACCGGTCCGCTCGTCGTCGGCGGCATCGTCGCCGCCCTCGTCGGGGCCGCGGTGTTCGCCCTGCGGGAGCGGTATGCGGCGGCTCCCCCGGTGCCCCGCGCGATGCTGGCCTCACCGCCGATCAGCGGCGGGACCGTCATCGGCCTGCTCTTCAACTTCGGCTTCTACGGGATGATCTTCGCCGCGAGCGTCTACTTCCAGCAGCGCGAGAACCTCAGCGCGACGATGACCGGCCTGGCCCTGCTGCCGGCCATGGCCACCACGATGGTGGCGTCCACGCTGTCGGCGCGGCTCTCCCGGCGCTACCCGCACCGGCGGCTGATGATGGTCGGGCTGCTGACCGCCGCCGTGGGGCTGGCGGTGTGGGCGCTGGCCGGGGAGACGCCGAGCTACCTGTTGCTGGTCGTCGCCATGATGGCCTGCGGGTTCGGCACGTCGTTCACCCTCACGGGGGCGACGGCCACCGTCATGGGCGCGGCGCCGGCGGGGTTCACCGGCACCGCGTCGGCGGCGCTCAACACCGCGCGCCAGACCGGGTCCGCGGCCGGCGTCGCCATCAGCGGCTCCCTCGTCGCCGCCCTGGGGCTGTCGAGCGGGGTCACCCTGTTCATGGCGGTCGGCGCCGTCGGCTACCTGCTCGCGGTCGGTGTCACCGCCCTCTGCGTGCCTCGACCGCGTCCGGTGCCGGCGCCGGTCTAGGCGTACGCCAGCCGCGGGAGTGGGTGAAACCGCGTCACCGACGACGCGGTTCACCCACATCCCCGGCGAGCTCGGGTCAGGAACGGGACGTCGTCGGCGGTGAGACGGTCGGGAACCCGAACCCCTCGACGAACACGTTCATCGTCAGCGACCCGTTGTTCTCGAACCGGAACGTCACCGGGATGAACCGGCTGCCGGCGACGTCGACCTTGAGGTCGACCAGCTCCAGGTGGGGACCGCCGGGGTACTGCATGGACGCGACGCCCTTGGCCGGGACGGTGACGGAGATGGCCGACTCGGCACCCTCCCCCACCCGGTAGACCACCTGGCGCGCATACACGGTGCTCACCCCCACGAGCCGGTCGGCCGACGTGCCGTCGTTGGCGAGCGTCGTGAACAGCCCGACGTTGCCGTTCTTGAGGTGCTGCCCGTCGTCCGGCGCCTCGACGCGGGTGGCCAGCAGCCGCAGGTTGCCCACGGAGGCGTTGACGCTGTTCTGCCGCACCGGGTTGGTGATCCGCGCGTCGACCGAATTCGGGTGCCGTGCAGGCGCCCACGAGGACGAGCCCCGTGGCGACGGCCATCACCCGACCCAAGCGACCGACGCGACGCATTTTCGGACGCTATCAGCCGGTTCTGCGTCCGGCGCCGCCAGTTCAGGGTGACCAGTGCCCCGAGGGCCAGCGGGCCCAGCAGGGTCACGGCCCGCCAGATGGCCAGCGCCGCCACGATCGACGCCTCCGCCTCGAGCCCGGCCACCTCGGTGAACGTCGCGAGCAGGGCCGCGTCGAGGACGCCGAAGCCGAACAGCGGCATGACCGTGAGCGGGTAGGCGGTGCAGAACGTGCCGATGACGAGCAGCAGGGGCAGCTGGTCCCCCCGACACCGGTGAACCGCAGGGCCAGCGTGAGGATGGTCGCGTCGGCGACCACCATCAGCGTCAGGGCGGTCAGCGACCGGGCGAGCTTGGCCGGCAGCCCGGCCGAGACCCGCTTCCGGAAGTCCACCACCGTGCGTGACCACTGGTCGGGGTCGGCCTCCCGACGCAGCCGCTGCGCCACCTGCGCGCCGAGCCGCCCGAGCAGGACCGCCCAGCGCTCCTGGGCCAGCACGAGCAACAGCACCGCAATGATCGCCACAGCCAGGACCAGGAACACCACGGCCAGCCCGACGTTCCCGGACTCCGCGCCGACGATCGCCAGCAGTACCAACCCGATCGACGGCATGAGCAGCCGGACCGCATAGAACGTCAGCATGTTCAGCGTCACGCCGGCCATGCCGTCGAGGACGGTGACGCCCCACGACTTGAACATCGCCACGCGGATGACGACGTCGCCGGGCGGCGGCGTGATGGTGCCGAGGAGGTTGGCGGCCAGGTCGTTCTGGACCGACCGGCGCGAGGGTGAGGCCGGAGACGAACTGCGACAGCGGCACCCCGTTCAACAGCTGGCGCAGCAGCAGGACGGCGACCAGCGGGAGCACCTGCCACCAGCTCAGCCGCGCGAAGGCCGACGCGACGGCACCCCAGTCGACCGCCCCGACGAAGCCGACGATGACGAAACCCACCACCACGGAGACGACGACGAGCAGCGCCGGCCTGACGAGCGACCGCCACCAGGGTCGTCGCGGCACGGGCACGTCGGTGTCGTCGTCGACGACTCCTTCGGTCACGACGAGGACCCGGTATGCGTCGGGTCCGGTGCCGACGCGAGCATGTCGAGACCCAGGGCGCGGGTCAGGTACCGCGCCACCAACCCGCCACGCACGCTGTTGCCCGCAGCGTCGAGCGGTGGGGCGAACGTGGCGAGACAGCCCTTGCCGGCCGCCACGCTGATGATCCCGCCGCCGATGCCGCTCTTGGACGGGACACCCACGTCCAGGAGCCAGTCGCCGGACGTCTCGTACATCCCGGCGACCGTCATCATCGCCAGCACCGCCTGTGCGGTCTCGGCGGTCACGACCGTGTCGCCGGTCACCGGGTTCACCCCGCCGTCGGCGAGGGTGGCCCCCATGACGGCGAGGTCGACCGCAGTGACCGCCAGACAGCTCTGGCGCGTGTAGAGCTCCACGGCGTCGGCCGGATCGCCCTGCAGCGCCCCGACACTGGCGAGCAGGTTGGCCGAGCGCCCGGTTGCGGTGGTTGGTCGCCAGGGCCGAGTCCAGCGTCGACCGGTCGAGCTCCAGCTCGCGACCGGCGAAGCGTCCGAGCCCGCGACAGAGGCGCTCCCAGCGGTCCTCGAGCGACGCGCCCGCGACCAGGCTGGTCGTCGCGATCGCGCCGGCGTTCACCATCGGGTTGGTCCGTCCGCCGGACGGGCCGTCGACCGTGGGCATCGCGTTGAACGGCATGCCGGTGGCGTTGACGCCGACCAGGTCCCGCACCCGGTCCATCCCGACGTCCTCGCCGACGAGGGCGAGCACGAAGGGCTTGGCGACGCTCATGACGGGAACTCGACGAGGGCGTCGCCGGCGGTGACGGTCGGTGCCGGACACCCCGACCACCGCGATGCCGAAGCGGTCGGGGTCCATGTGCTCGCAAGCGCCGGGTAGACCGTGGAGACCGCTCGCCGTCGCGGTCGTCGCTGGAACCGCCGCCAGGCCTCGTCGACGGCCTCCTGCACCCGGCGCGCCGGGGGCAGGCGACCCAGCGGAGGTGTAGCGCTCGCGCGCGCTCGCTGGAGGGGGCACAGCCACGAATTGTGACGGCATCGGCCACCTCACGCGGGTGACGCCCTCGCCGCGCTACTCTCGGTCGAGGTACCTGGATCGACGGTTGCCGACGCTGCGTCCCGTCGGACCTGGCTCGGCCTTCAAGAAGCGGAGGCTCGCAGTGAGCAACCCTGACCCTGCACGCGTACAACCCGATCCCCTCGCTGTCGCAGCGGTGTTCGGTCACGGTGAGGAGCGACGTCCCGGGGTCCGCGGAGGTCGGGGCTCTCGCCGTCCCCGTCGTCGCCGGCGAGGACCCGCCCCCCGAGCTCGGCGCCGACGCCGCCGCCCTGGCCTCGGTGGGGTTCACCGGCGCCCGCGGCCAGACCGCGGTGCTCCCGAACCCCGACGGTGTCGTCCGGGTGGCCATCGGGCTCGGGCCGGCCGGGCGGCGTCGACCGCACGCTGGTCGCGGGACACGGCCGCGGAGTTCGCCCGCGCCGTCCCGCACCACAAGACCCTCGCGGTGGAGGTCCCGCCGGACGCCACCGGCATCTCCCCGGCCGAGTTCGCCCAGGCGGTCACCGAGGGCGTGATCCTGGCCCGCTGGCGGTTCCGGGTCGGCGCGGGCCAGGACGAGACGCACCCTCGACAGCGTGGTGCTCGTCGCCGGCGAGGCCGACCTCGACGCCGTCCGCGAGGGCGCCCGGCGCGGGCAGGTCGTCGCCGACGCCTACAACCTCGGCCGCGACCTGGCGAACTGCCCGCCACGACCCTCACCGCCGCGCGGATGGCCGAGGTGGCGGAGCAGCTCGGCGCCGGACGCCGGGCTGAGGTCGAGTCGTTCGGCAAGGAGCAGCTCGATCGAGATGGGCTGCGGCGGGATCCTCGGCGTCAACATGGGCAGCGCCGAGCCGCCGCGGCTGATCCGTGGTGCGCTACGCGCCGGACCAGCCGACCGGGCGACTCGCCCTGATCGGCAAGGGGATCATGTACGACTCCGGCGGCATCAGCCTCAAGCCCAGCGACGAGTCGCACGCGCAGATGAAGAACGACATGACCGGCGCCGCGGCCGATCCTCGCGGCGATGACGCCCTGCAGGCGCTGGGCTGCACGACCGCCGTCACGGCCTACCTGTGCTGCACCGACAACATGCCGTCCGGCACGGCGATGAAGCTCGGCGACGTCCTCACGATGCGCAACGGCAAGACCGTCGAGGTGCTCAACACCGACGCCGAGGGCCGGCTGGTGATGGCCGACGGGCTGTCGCTGGCGATCGAGGAACCGGTCGACGCCATCGTCGACGTCGCCACGCTGACCGGTGCCTGCCTGCGGACGTTCGGCGTCGAGATCGCCGGGCTCATGGGCAACAACGCCGGAGCTGATCGGGCAGCTGCAGGCCGCCGGCGGACGCCGTCGACGAGCCGGTCGTGGGAGCTGCCGCTGTACCGCCCGTACCGCTCGCAGCTGGACTCGCCGATCGCCGACATGACCAACATGGGCGGGCCCAACGCCGGGTCGATCACCGCGGCGCTGTTCCTCGAGGAGTTCGTCGACGGCCGCCCGTGGGCCCACGTCGACATCGCCGGCACGGCTCAGCTGCCGGCGCCGCGGACCTGGCGCAACAAGGGCGCGACCGGGTTCGGCACGATGCTGCTCATCGAGCTCGCCACTGGCCTTCCGGCCGCCGGCCGGGAGCAGGACGCAGCCGTGAGCACCGAGGCCGCCGCGCCGGAGGACGCAGACCGGCGAGGCATGCAAGGGCTTCCTCGGCACGCATCGAGCGGGTCGGCAACAAGATCCCGCACCCGGCGATCATCTTCCTCGGGCTGATCGCGATCGTGATCGTGCTGTCGGCGATCCTGTCCCGGCCGGGCGTCGAGGCCCAGGTCCAGGTCGCGACGCCGCAGGGCACCGAGGTCGTCCCCGACTACAGCGACGCCGGGTCGATGTACCCCTCGCTCGGACCACGCGACCGAGCCGCCGGTCCCCGACTACGAGATCGACGACCGAGACGATCAAGGTCAAGAGCCTGCATCAGCGGCGACGGCATCCGGTTGATCTTCACCACCGTCGTCCAGAACTTCAACGACTTCGGCGTCGTCGCCGTCATCCTCGTCGCGATGATCGGCATCGGCGTGGCCGAGGAGGCCGGCCTCATCGCCGCGCTGATCCGCAAGATGGTGTCCGCGGCGCCGCCGTGGTCGATCACCTTCATCATCGTCCTCATCGGCGGCATCTCCAGCGTCGCCTCCGACGCCGGGTACCTGGTCCTGGTCCCCTTGGGCGGCGCGCGTCTTCGCATCCCTGGGCCGAAACCCGCTGGCCGGCATCGCCGCGGCGTACGCCGGGGTCAGCGCGACGTTCTTCGTCAACATCCTGATCACGCCCGGCCGACGGCATCATCACCGAGGTCACCAACGAGATCATGGGCGGCGGTCGCGCCCAACGCGCCGCCACTCGACGTCACGCACAACTTCTACTTCTCGATCGTCTCGACGCTGGTCATGGCCGTCGGTCATGACCGTCCTCAACGAGCGGTTCCTCGAACCGACGGCTGGGCAAGTGGGACCCGTCCGAGCGTCCGCCGGACGCCCCCGTCGACCACGTGCCGGACGCCGAGGAGCTGGAGCTCGAGACCAAGGGGCTGCGGACCGCCGGCCTCTACCTGCTGGTGGCGCTCGTCGATCCTGTCGCTGCTGACGTTCCTGCCGAGCGCCCCGCTGCGCAACCCGGAGACCGGCGAGATCTTCGGCAACAGCCCGTTCATGGCAGCCTGCTGTTCATCATCTCGATGCTGTTCCTCGTGCACGGGCTCGGCTACGGCCGGGGCGCCAAGACCCTGACCGGCAGCACCAACATCATCAACGCCATCGTCAAGACCTTCAACGGGCTCGGCGGGCTGATCTTCCTCATGCTGCTCATCGCCCAGTTCATCACGTACTTCAACTACTCGAACATGTCGCGGCTCGCCGCCACCGGCCTCGCCGATGCGTTGGGACACGCCAACATCGGCGCCCTGCCGCTGCTGATCGGCTTCATCCTGCTGGTCTTCGTGATCGACATCATCATGCCGGGCGTCATCCCGAAGTGGGCGATCATCGCCCCGATCTTCATCCCGCTGTTCTACAACCTCGGGATCGCCCCGCAGACCGTCATCGCGGCCTACCGGGTGGGCGACGGGCCGGTCAACGTGATCACGCCGCTGATGGTCTACCTGCCGTTCATCATCCTGGTCTGCCAGCGCTACCGGCGGTCCGCGGGGATGGGCACGGTGGTGTCGATGATGATGCCCTACACCGTCGTCGTGCTCGTCGCGTGGACGATCTTCTTCGTCGATCTGGTACCTCATCGGCATCCCGTGGGGCCCCGGCTCGCCGGTACACCTCTGACGGTCAGGGACGGCCGATGGATGACGCGGCCGTCACGCTGCTCATCCTCGCCGTCGTCATCGTCCTGTTCGTGTGGAACCGGCTGCCGGTGGGCGTCGTCGCGATCCTCACGATGCTGGCGCTGTGGGCCACCGGACTCGCTGCCGACCGACGCGGTCCTCGCGGGGTTCGGCGACCCGGTCGTGGTCTTCATCGCGACCCTGTTCGTCGTCAGCGAGGGCATCGACTCCACCGGGGTCACCACCTGGCTCGGCCAGCTCATCGTCGCCAAGGCGGGCGAGACGCCGCGCGCGGCTGATCGTCGCCATCGGTCTGCTGTGCGCGGTGCTGACCGCGCTCATCACGCTCAACGGGTCGGTCGCCGCGCTGCTGCCGCTCGTCGTCGTGCTCGCGATGCGGATCGGCCAGCCACCGTCGCAGATGCTCATGCCGCTGGCCTTCGCCGGCAGCTGCGGGGCGCTGCTTCACGCTGACCGGCAGCCCGGTCAACGTCATCGTGTCGGAGGCCGCGCAGGACAGCGGCGCTCCCCCGTTCCCGTTCTTCTCGTTCGCGCTGGTCGGGGTGCCCGCTGCTGGCCGGCACGCTGGCCATCTGCGTGCTCCTCGGTCCGCGGCTGCTGCCCGCACCGACGCCCGGCGCACCAGGGCGTCGACCTCGGACGTCACGCCGAGACCCTCGAGCAGTACTACTCGCTCACCGACGGGTTCTTCCGGCTCCGGCTGCGCGACCTCTCCCCGCTGGTGGGCCAGGAGCTCGACGACCGCCGGGCTCTCCGCATACCCCGGGGTGGTGCTCGTGGGCGTCCAGGACGCGCAGCGGCGACCCGTGACCGACCGCCCCCTGGCCGTCGACGACGTGCTCGTCGTCAGCGGGCCACGACCCGAGGTCAGCAGGCTGACCATCGACCTGTCGCTCGCGGTCGCCATGGACGGCTCCGCCGACGCCGACGGCCTGCTGACCCGGGAGGCCGGTGCCGTCGAGGTCGTCGTCCCGCCGCGCTCGTCGCTCGTCGGCGAGACGGTGTACCCCGGCATGAAGCGGGCCTACGACCTGGTCATCCTCGCGGTCCAGCGGATGGGCAAGGACCGGCCGGCGAGCCAGACCGAGCTGGTCGCCGGGGACGCCCTGCTGCTGCAGGGCAGCTGGGCGGCCCTGGACGCAGCTGACCCACGACCGCGACGTCCTCGTCGTCGACTCGCCCGACGTCATCCGCCGGCAGGCCGTGCCCGTGGGGACCCAAGGCCACGGTCGCGGTCGTCATCGTCGCGGGGATGGTCGTGCTGCTGGCCTTCGGCATCGTGCCGCCGGCCATCGCCGGCCTGCTGGCCGCCACGGCGATGGTGGTGACCAGGGTGGTCGGCGTGCCGCAGGCGTACCGGTCGGTCTCGTGGCAGACCGTGGTCCTCATCGGCGGCGCTGATCCCGCTGACCACCGCGATCCAGACCAGCGGCGCGGCCGACCGGATCGCCTCGGTCATCACCTCGATCGTCGGCGACGGCCGGCCCTACGTGCTGCTGCGTGGCGCATGTTCGTCCTCACCGCGGTGCTCGGCCAGATCGTCAGCAACACCGCCACCGTCCTCATCGTCGCGCCGATCGCCGTCTCCGCGGCCGCGGCGACCCACACCTCCGTCCAGCCGGTGCTCATGCTCATCGCCGTCGCCGGGTCGGCCGCGCTGCTCACCCCGATCGCGACGCCGGCGAACCTGATGGTCATGACGCCCGGCGGCTACCGCTTCGGCGACTACTGGAGGCTCGGGCTGCCCGGTGATGGCCTGGTGGCTCGTCGTCAGCCTCGTCGTCATCCCGCTGGTGTGGCCGTTCTGACGCGACCGGCCCTGACGCCATCCCTCCGGAAAGGCACCCCATGAACCCCATCCTGGCGTTCGTCATCGTCATGCTCGTCTGGACGGTGAGCGACTACGTGGCCAAGCGGACGAAGTCGCTGCTGTCGTCGCTGTTCGTGGCGTCGATCATCTTCCTCATCGGGTTCCTCACCGACGTCTTCCCCGAGGACCTGCTGGCCAGCTCCAGCCTGCTGGGCCTGGCCGGCGTGGTCGTCGGCTTCATCATCGTGCACCTCGGCACGATGATCAGCCTCGACGACTTCAAGCGGCAGTGGAAGACCTTCGTCATCGGCGTCGCCACGGTCGTCGGCATCGGCGCCGCGCTGCTCCTCGCGGGTCTCGATCTTCGGCAGCCGCATCAGCGGCAGCGCCGCCGACGGGTATGCGCAGTCGCTCGACTTCGTCGTCGCCGGCACCGGCGCCCTGAGCGGCGGCACCATCTCGGTGCTCATCGTCCAGGAGGCGGCCCTGGGCGTGGGGCTGACGGCCATCGCGGTGTTCCCGGTGCTCATCGCCGCGCTGCAGGGGCTGATCGGGTTCCCCCTGACGTCCATCCTGCTGCGCCGGGAGGCGACGCGGCTCAAGGCGGAGTACCGGGCGGGCAATCTCGACCCGGTGGTCAAGGACGAGATCGAGGACGCGTCGACCGGGAGGCTGCCGGCGTTCCTGCGGACGACTCCCGGCACGCTGCTCGTCGTCGGGGTGGTCGTCCTCGTCAGCCTGCTCATCAACAACCTGACCAACGGCATCCTCAACACCTTCGTCGTGGCGCTGATCTTCGGCATCGGCCTGCGCACCGCGGGGATCTTCAAGCCGACCGTCCTGGCGGGGATCGACGCCTTCGGCCTGATGATGCTGGCCATCATGATCCTGGTGTTCGGCCCACTGGCCACCGTCCAGCCCGCCGACGTGGCGGCCCTCGCCTTCCCGCTGCTGTTGGCCTTCGTCTTCGGCATCGCGGGTATCGCGGGGTTCTCGGCGCTGGTCGGCAAGCTCGTCGGCTACAGCATGCCGATGTCGATCTCGATCGGGCTGACGGCGCTCTTCGGGTTCCCCGGCACCATGATCCTGTCGCAGGAGGCCGCCAAGGCCGCCGGCGAGACCGAGGAGGAGGTCGCCGCCATCGAGCACGAGATCCTGCCCAAGATGATCATCGCGGGGTTCGCGACGGTGACCATCACCTCGGTCATCGTCACCAGCATCATCGCCGGCCGCATCGGGAGCTAGTCCCCCCACCGTTGAGGCCGTTCCCCACCGCTGAGACGCTCAGGCGAGAATCTTGGCCTTCATCGTCGCGTACTCATCGTCGGTGACCGATCCCGCCTTGTGCAGGTCGGCGAGCTTGGTGAGCTCGTCCACCGGGCTCGTCGAGCCGGCCGGGCCTCCGGCGGCCCTGACCTTGTCGGCTGATGTAGGAGTCCACCGCCTCCTGGTGCGCGCGTCGCCTGCTCGACGTCCCGCTCGTGCATCGAGCTCCCCCGGGCGATGAGGTAGATCAGGGCACCGAGCCACGGCAGGATGATGATGAGGATCGCCCATCCGCCTTGCCGCCGCCGCTGAGGTCCCGGCTGCGGAAGATGTCGAGGATGATCCGGAACAGCAGGAACAACCAGGCGATCCAGAGGAAGAAGTACAACATGGTGAGGAACAGGTTGAGCAGGGGATAGTCCACCGAGATCCTTCCGAAGGGGTTGACGCAGCAGTCACGCTAGCCCGCTTCGTCCGGCTCATGGCGGATTTCTCGCGAACTGCCCGACCCGCTGCCGGGCCCCCGACACCGGCGCGGCGACGTCACTTCGTCGGGTCGTGGCCCCAGTTCATCAACGAGTAGCGCCACGGGGTGTCGGTGACGTCACCGGACGGTCGCTGCGCGAGGTGTCGCTTGACGTAGCCGACGACCTTGCGCATGTGGGCGACGTCGTCGTCGCTCAGGTCGTCCCGCTTCGTCGTCAGCAGCGTCACGATCCGGCGCCCGCTGTGGTGGCCGGTCGACTCCGACCCACTGCTGCTCTTCTGGCCGACGCTCTTGGACTCGTCGGAGTCCAGCCACTTCTCCAGCTCCGACCTGGTCATGTTGACCGCGTCGCCGAACTCCTCGATCGTCTCGTGTCGCTCGTCCTCGGCCATGCGTGACGTCCTCCTTCGCTACGGGACTCAGGCCACCCAGCCGCGGCGCAGCCGGATCCAGCGGTAGCCGTAGCCGTTCAGCGCGAGCCCGGTCAGGGACTTCGTCGGCCGCGGGTAGTCGTCGTCGGCGAACACCTCGCGCGGCGTCTCGACCGCCACGTCCTGCTGCGCGCCCGAGGTCGACGGTGACCGGCTCGGCGTCGAGGTTGTGCAGGAGCAGCAGCGTGCCCTCGTCGCGTCGAACCGGTGCGCCAGCACCGCCGGGGGCAGCGGCTGGTCGAGGACGCGTGAGCCGGCCGGTGCCCGACCTCCGGGCACTCCTTGAGGGTCCGGACCATCTCGGCGAACCAGCGCAGCAGCGAGTTGGGGTCGCGCTGCTGGTCGATGACGTTGGGCCGCGGTGCGGCCGCCGACGCCCGCGCGGCGCGAGCGGGTGGACGAACGACGTCGGGGTCGGCCGTGGAGAACCCGGCGTCGCGGCCCCGGCTCCCACTGCATCGACCGTGCGGATCGCGTCGCGGCCGGGCAGCGACAGAGGTCCTCGCCATGCCGATCTCCTCGCCGTAGCGCAGGACACGGCGTCCCCGGCAGCGAGAACTGCAGCGAGTAGGCGAGCTCGATCCGCGCCGGTCGCCCCGCAGCATCGGAGCCAGCCGGCGCCGGATGCCCCGGTCGTAGACTCCCGTGTCGCGGGTCCGGCGCGAACTCCGCATACACGTCCTCGCGCTGCTCGGTCGGTGAGCCGGCTCAGGTCGAGCTCGTCGTGGTTGCGCAGGAACGTCACCCACTGGGCCCGGTCGGCAAGCGGGGTCAGCTGCGTCGAGCGCCGCGACCAGCGGCTCGGCTCGCCGCCGGGCGAGCGCCAGCCACAGCGATCGGGTTGATCTCGAAGGCGAAGAGCATCTGCGCGCGGTCGTTCTGGCCGCCGCGGGTCGACGCGGCGCAGAGCGCGGATCAGGTCGGGGTCGACGTTGGCCTCGCACAGCAGCACCGCGTCGCCCTGCGGACCACTGCAGGTCCTGGCGCCAGTCGTCCAGGATCGCGAAGTCGTTCTGCACCCAGCCGTCGACGCGGTGCGGCCTGCTCGAGCACGAACGGTGCGGCGTCGATGCGGAACCCGGAGGCGCCGAGCTGCAGCCAGAACGCCATGATCTTCTTGACCTCGCGCCGCACCTCGGGGTTCGACCAGTTGAGGTCGGGCTGGAAGTCGAAGAACCGGTGGTAGTACCAGGCCTTCGCCTCGTCGTCCCAGGTCCACGTCTCGGTCTGCTCGCCGGGGAAGACCATGCCCTCGAAGCGGTCCGGCGGCTCGGTCTCGCTCCAGACGTACCAGTCGCGGTACGGCGAGTCCGGCGAGCTGCGCGCGCGACCGGAACCACGGGTGCTGGTCGGACGTGTGGTTGACGACGAGGTCGAGCAGGATCGCGGATGCCCCGCTCCTCGCGCCTCGCGGCACAGCTCGACGAAGTCGCCGAGGCTGCCGAGCCGCGGGTCGACGCCGTAGTAGTCGCTGACGTCGTAGCCCGCGTCGCGCATCGGGCTCGGGTGGATCGGGTTGAGCCACAGGCAGGTGACGCCGAGCCGGGACAGGTAGTCGAGCCGGCTGATCAGGCCCTGGAAGTCGCCGCAGCCGTCGCCGTCGGAGTCCTGGAAGGTGTCCACCTCGAGGCTGTAGATGACGGCCTGCTTGTACCACCGGTTCGACATGCGAGCAGTCAATCCCACTGCTCGCGCCCGGCGCGCACCGAGAGCCGGTATGCGGGTTTGGCCGACCGTCCGCCCGGGGGCAGGTGCTGGTATGCGGGGGCAGCCGGCGGATCAGGCATACCGACATGTCCGCGACCCCGTCGCCGGAGGAGCTGGTCATCCATGTCACGACTGGTCGTGGTCACCGGAGCCAGCGGCGGCATCGGCCGGGCGACCGCCCTCGAGTTCGCCCGTCGCGGCGACCGGGTCGCGCTCATCGCCCGTGGGCGAGGCGGGGCTCGACGCCGCGGCCGAGCAGGTCCGCGCGCTCGGCGGTCGGACGTCATCGACCGTGCCGACCGACGTCGCCGACTACGACGCAGGTCGCCGCCGCGGTGGAGCGGATCGAGGGCGAGATGGGACGCCATCGACGTCTGGGTCAACGTCGCGTTCACCTCGGTCTTCGCGCGGTTCGACGACATCACGCCCGAGGAGTACCGGCGCGCCACCGAGGTGACCTACCTCGGCTACGTCTGGGGCACCATGGCCGTCCTGCCGCGGATGAAGCGCCGCAACCGCGGGACGATCGTCCACGTCGGCTCGGCACTGGCCTACCGCGGGATCCCGCTGCAGACCGCCTACTGCGGGGCCAAGCACGCGACCCAGGGCTTCCACGAGGCGCTGCGGTGCGAGCTGCTGCACGAGCGCAGCGACGTCCGCGTGACGATGGTGCAGATGCCGGCGGTCAACACCCCGCAGTTCTCCTGGGTGCTGTCCCGGCTGCCGCGCCAGGCCCAGCCGGTGCCGCCGATCTACCAGCCCGAGGTCGCCGCCCGCGCCGTGGTCTTCGCCGCCGACCACCCGCGACGCCGCGAGTACTGGGTCGGCTCCAGCACCGTGGGCGACCCTGATGGCCAACGCCGTCGCCCCGGGCCTGCTCGACCGGTACCTCGGGCCGGACCGGCTTCTCGTCCCAGCAGACCGAGCGAGCCGCGCGGCCGGACGGACGACCCGGCCAACCTCTGGGAGCCGGCCGACGGTGCGGACGGGCGGGACTTCGGCGCCCACGGGGCGTTCGACGGCAAGGCCCACGACGCGCAGCGCCGCAGCAGTGGGTCTCGCACCGGTACCCCCAGGTCGCGACGGCTCTCGCGCGCCGGAGCGCTCGGCGGCGTCGCCGTCTGGGCACTGGCGCGGCGGCGATGAGCGGCGCGACCGCCGGCTCCGACCGGCTCTCGCGGACCAGCGGGGGTGCTGGCGGCGCTCTGGGGTGCCGCGTCTGCTGGCCGCCGGCCGCGACGTCTGGTACGTCGTCGACGGCCGCCGGCCGGAGCCCGGTGACGAGGCGGCGGTCCGGTTCCTCGGCGCCCGGCACCTCACGCAGGGCACTGCTCCAGGCGGCGATGCCCAGCCGGTTCCAGCGGCTCTACGTCGCGGTCGACGTCACCCACGCGGCGTCGATGTTCTGGCTCGCGGCGGTCGACGAGCGACGGCGCCGGCCGGCCCTGGTCAGCGGTGCGGCGGCGCTGGCCAGCCGCGGCGCTCACCCTGGCGGCGCGGCGGACTCGAGCGACACGTGCGGCCCGTCAGAACGATGGGTCCGGGGACGCCACCCGCCCGGCCGTCGACGGATCTCGGCCGCGACGGCCCGCTGACGGGACCTGAGCGCTTCCGTAGCGAGGTCGCGACCGAGCTGACCGAGCCGGTCCGGCGAGCCGGCGTCCGGTGACGCCGTCGGGCAGGAGCACTGGGTCAGCAGGCGCTCGACCCGGTCGAGCTCGTCGAGCAGGTCGCGCAGCGGCAGGTCGCGCAGGGCGCCGTAGCCGACGGCCCGGTCCGTGTGCGGGGTCACGACCGGTTCCGGTGGGGAGTGGTGGGCAGAGGCAACAGCTGAGGAGCGTCGCCATTGACGGTCCTTTCAGACTTCAGGACGTGCCGCGTGGATGCGGTCGCGGAGCCCGAACGTTGTCCAGTCTGCCTCGGAAACACGGCCCGCGAAAGGAGCATCCGCGGTTCGAGGCGTCGACCGCGGGGTACGTCCCCCGCATGTCGCTCTCCGCAACCCTGTCCCGGCTGGTCGACCGCTCGACGACCGCGGTGGAGCGGGCGGCCGTCCTCGACGCACCGTCCGAGGCCCTCGACTCGCTCGTCTCCCGGGTCCCGGCCGGCCCGGTCAAGGACCTCCTGTCGGGCGTCGTCGTCGGGCCACCCGCTCCACCCGGTCCTCGTCACGGTCCCGATCGGCGCGTTCACCAGCGCCGTGGTCCTCGACCTCACCGGACGGCAGCAGTCCGCCGCCCGCACGCTGGTCGGGCTCGGCCTGCTGAGCAGCGTGCCGACCGCCCTGGCCGGCCTGACCGACTGGAGCGACACCCGTGGCGCCGAGCGACGGGTCGGCACTGGCGCACCTCGCGCTCAACGTCGTCGGGCTCGGCGTCATCGCCGCGTCCTGGCTGGCCCGGCGGCGCGACCCCGGCACCGGCCGGTTCGACACGCACGGGCCGTGGCTGACCCTCACCGGCTTCGGGGTCGTCGGCGCGTCGGCCTGGCTCGGCGGGCACCTCGACCTACGCGATGGGGGTCGGCGTCGACACGACCGCCTTCCAGCGGCCGCCCACCGAGTGGACCGACGCCGTCGCGGACGCCGACCTCGTCGACGGTCAGCCCGTCGTGGTCACCGTCGAGGACGACATCCCGATCCTCGTCGTCCGGACCGGAGGTCGCATCCACGCGCTCGCCGACCGGTGCACCCACCGTGGCGGCCCGCTGCACGAGGGGACGATCGCCGACGGGTGTGTCGAATGCCCTTGGCACGCAGAGCCGGTTCGCGCTCGCGGACGGCGCCGTCGTCCAGGGTCCGGCCACCCGGCCCGGCGCCGGTGTTCGAGACCCGCGTCGTGGACGGCCGGGTCCAGGTCCGCCGCGACGAGATCCGGACGCTGCGGCTGAACCCCGTCGGCTGACCCGAGCGAGCTCGACGGGTGCTCGTGGACTTCCCGGCCGCTGACGAGAGGCTCGGGTAGCCGCGGCCTCGTCCCGACGGACGGAGGTCGCGGATGCCGCGGACCGCCGCGTCGCCGCGCGGTCCGGGACCCGCTCGACCACGTACCGGGAGAAGCGGGACTTCGCCGCACGCGGGAGCCGGCCGGGCGGTCGGTCCCCGTCGGGTCGCTGCCGGCCGGGAGCCGGTTCGTCGTGCAGCGGCACCGGGCCCGGCGGCTGCACTACGACTTCCGGCTGGAGATGGGCGGCGTGCTGGCCAGCTGGGCGGTGCCCAAGGGCCCGACGCTCGACCCGTCGGTGCGCCGCGCGGCGTTCCACGTCGAGGACCACCCGCTCGAGTACTACGACTTCGAGGGCGTCATCCCGGCGGGCGAGTACGGCGGCGGGGACGTCATCGTCTGGGACGCCGGGACGTGGGACCACTACTACCAGCGCGAGGGTCGCGACCCGGTCGACGCGGTGGCGCACGGCGAGCTGCACATGGAGCTGACGGGCCAGAAGCTCAAGGGCAAGTTCGTCCTGGTCCGGACGTCGCGTGGACGACGCGGGCAAGGAGAGCTGGCTGCTGCTGCACAAGAAGGACGAGTTCGCGCAGGCCGGATGGGACGCGGAGGAGCACCCCCGTTCGGTGCTGTCCGGCCGGACCAACGACGAGGTCAAGGCGGACCCCGACCGGCTGTGGCGGTCCGACCTGCCGGTCGACCAGGCCGCGATCGCTGCTGCGTCCGCCGACGTTCGACCCGGTGTCCCGGGCCGAGCTGCGGGCGCTCGACCGGCTCGGCGCCGTCGGCGGCCGGTGGGAGGTGTTCGGTCGCGAGCTGCGGCTGACGAACCTCGACAAGGTGCTGTTCCCAGCCGCCGGGGCCGCGAGAAGCCGGTGACCAAACGGGACCTCATCCGCTACGCGGCGCAGATCGCCCCGACCCTCGTGCCCTACCTGACGCGGCGGGCGCTCAACATGCACCGGTATCCCGAACGGCGTTGGCACCGCAGGCTTCTGGCACAAGGAGCTGCCGAGCCACGCGCCGTCGTGGCTGGCCCGCTGGGACAACCCGGACGCCGACGCGGGCGAGACGCAGACCTACCTCGTCGTCGACGAGCCGGCCGCCGTGGTGTGGGCCGCGAACTACGGCGCCCTGGAGTGGCACGCCTGGACGTCCCGGGTCGAGGTCCCGAACCAGCCGACCTACGCGCTCGTCGACCTCGACCCCGGCGAGCGGACGACCTGGGACGAGGTGCTCGCGCTCGCGCGCCTCCACCGGACGGCGTTCGAGCACCTCGGCGTCGAGGCGCGGCCGAAGCTCACCGGTCGGCGCGGCATCCAGATCTGGGTGCCCATCGAGACCGGTCCGTCGTTCGACGAGACCCGCGAGTGGGTCGAGCGGGTCTCGCGCACCGTCGGCGCCGTCGTCCCCGACCTGGTCAGCTGGAAGTGGCAGGTGCGCGAGCGCGCGGGGCTCGCGCGGCTCGACTACACGCAGAACGCCATCAACAAGACGCTGGTGGCGCCCTACAGCCCGCGGGCGGCGCGCCGGCGCCCCGGTGTCCGCGCCCATCGACTGGGACGAGCTCGACGACCCGAAGCTGCGGCCCGACCGCTACACGATCCGCACCATCCTGCGCCGGCTGGACGACCGCGGCGACCTGTTCGCCCCGGTCCTCACCACCCCGCAGACGCCTGCCGACCCTGCACTGAGCTCGAGGCATACCGGCCGGGGCTGCGGGGCCGACCCGATCAGAGGACCGGCCGTCCTCCGGTCACCGCGACCCGCGCCCCGGAGATGTAGCTCGCCTCGTCGGAGGCCAGCAGCACGTAGACCGGCGCCAGCTCGGCCGGCTGCCCGGCCCGCCCCAGCGGGGTGTCCGCCCCGAACTCGGCGACCTTCTCCTCCGGCATCGTGGCCGGGATCAGCGGCGTCCACACCGGCCCGGGCGCGACGCTGTTGACGCGGATCCCCTGCGGCCCCAACAGCTGGGCCAGGCTGGCGCAGAAGTTGGCGATCGCCGCCTTGGTCGCGGCGTACGGGGCCAGCGTCGGCGAGGGCATGTCGGAGTTGACCGAGGAGCTGCCGATGATCGAGCCGCCGGAGGGCATGTGCGGGAGGGCGGCCTTGACGAGGTAGAAGAACGCCGAGATGTTGGTGGCGAAGGTGTGCTCCCACTCCTCGTCGGAGATCTCGGCGAGCGACTCGTGGGTCATCTGGTAGGCGGCGTTGCTGACGAGGATGTCGACCTGCCCGAACTCCGCCACGGCGCGGTCGACGACCTCCCGGCACTGCTGCGCCGAGGAGATGTCGCCGGGGACGAGCACGGCGGTGCGGCCGGCCTCGCGTACCAGGCGGGCGGTGTCCTGGGCGTCCTCCTCCTCGCTGAGGTAGGAGAGGAGCACGTCGGCGCCCTCCCGCGCATACGCGATCGCCACCGCCCGGCCGATGCCGCTGTCGGCACCGGTGATGACGGCGCTCTTGCCGGTCAGCCGGCCGGTGCCCCGGTAGGACTCCTCACCGCAGTCCGGGCGGGGGGTCATGGCCGACTGGGTGCCGGGCGGTTCCTGGGTCTGCGGAGGCTGGTTCATGTCGCCCGGTTACCCGGTCGGCTCGCCCGTATGCGGACCGGCCTCCGTGAGACGGTGACCCCATGGCCGCCGCGCTGCCCCGGGACGTGACACCGATGCTCGCCACCGCCGGGCGGCTGCCCGACCACGACGACGGCTGGGCCTACGAGATCAAGTTCGACGGCGTCCGCGTGCTCGCCTTCGTCGAGAAGGGGGAGGCGAAGCTGGTCACCCGCAACGGCAACGACGTCACGTCGTCCTACCCCGAGCTCGCCGAGATCGGCCGGGCCCTGGACGGCCGGTCGGCGATCCTCGACGGCGAGGTCGTGGTGTTCGACCCCAAGGGCCGTACCGACTTCTCGCTGCTCCAGTCGCGGATGCACGTGCGCGCGCCGTCGGAGGCGCTGCGGCGTTCCGCCCCGGTGCGGCTGCTGGCCTTCGACCTCCTGCACCTCGACGGCGCCTCGCTCATGCCGCGGTCCTACGACGAGCGCCGCGCGGCCCTGCTCGACCTGGGCCTGCGGGCCGCGGCCTGGGACACGCCCCGGGCCGTCGAGGGGGACGGCGCGACGATCCTCGCGGCGTCCCGCGAGCAGGGGCTCGAGGGGATCATGGCGAAGGTCCGCTCCTCGCCGTACCTGCCCGGCCGGCGGGTGACGACGTGGCTCAAGGTCAAGAACATCCGGCGCACCTCGGCGGTCGTCGTCGGCTGGCGGCCGGGCGAGGGCAACCGTGAGGGCCACCTCGGCTCGCTGCTCCTCGGCGTGCACGGGGACAACGGGTTCGAGTACGCCGGCCAGGTCGGCACCGGGTTCACCGCCACGACGCTGGGCCAGCTCGAGGCGCTGCTGGAGCCGTTGACGGTGGAGACCTCACCGCTGGACCAGCCGGTCCCGCGGGCGCAGGCCAAGGACGCGGTCTGGGTGCGGCCGACGCTCATCGCCGAGGTCGACTACACCGAGTGGACCCGCGACGGCCGGATGCGGCACCCGTCGTTCAAGGGGCTGCGCAACGACTACGACCCGGCGAAGGTCGTCCGCGAGTAGGGGCTGACGTCAGACCTCGACGGCCTCCAGGTCGTCGACCCGGCGGATCCGCACGACCGGCGAGCGCCAGAGGAAGATGACGCCGAAGCAGCCGCCGACGCCGGCGATGACCAGGGTCGCGGGGACCCCGACCCACTCCGCCAGCAGCCCGCCGAGCAGCGCCCCGAGCGGCCGGATGCCGTAGTTGACCGTCGCGTAGGCGCCGGCGGAGCGGCTCCGCATCCGGTCCGGCGTGACCGCCGTCTGGATCGAGTTCACGTTGATGTCGTAGAGCATCACCCCGACCGACGCGACGAACTCGGTGGCCGCCAGGACCGCCATCTTCACCCAGTCCGGGCCGGAGGCCAGGGGGATGAACGCGGCGGGCGCGACGAAGGTCAGCGCCCCGATGGTGCCGGCGACACCCGGGCCCCACCCAGCGGGCCACCGGTGCGGCGAGGACCGCCCCGACCAGGCCGCCCACGGCGCCGATGGCGAAGGCCACCCCGATCTGGCCGGGGTCGAGCTGCAGCGTCCGGCTGGCGAAGAGGATGACCACGGCGAAGCTGATGAACGAGAACAGGTTGATGACCGTCGAGCAGCCCAGCGTCGCCCGCAGGTAGGGATGCCGCCGCAGGAACCGCAGCCCCTCGACCGCCCGCCGCCAGAGCCCCGGTCCCTCGCCGGCGCCGTCGACCGGCGGCTCCTCGACCCGGACCGACCCGATCGCGAAGGCCGAGCCGAGGAACGAGACCGCGTCGATGACCATGGCGACCGGTGCGGTGACCGCCTGGATCAGCAGGCCGCCCAGGGCCGGCCCGGCGATGAACGACCCCGAGCGCGTCGCGCTGAGCAGCGAGTTGGCCTCGACGTACTGGTCACGCCGCACCAGCCGCGCGAAGAACGGCGGGTACGACGTCTGGTAGAGCACGCCCGCCGGCCCCGAGGACCAGCGCGACCGCGTACAGGAGCCACATCGAGACGAAGCCGTCCGACGTGCGCGACGGGCAGGACCGCGACGGCGGCCGCCTGCACGAGGTTCGCCACGACGAGCAGGCGCTTCTTGTGCCGCTGCTGGTCGACCCAGGCGCCGACGACGAGGGAGAGCAGGTTGGGCGCCCAGATCGCCGCCGTCAGCGCGCCGACCTCGGCCGCGCTGGCCTGCAGGGTGGTCACGGCGATGAGCGGGCAGCGCGAGCTCGGAGACGCGGTCGCCGAGCTGCGAGACGGTCTGGCCCGACCAGTACGTCGCGAACCGGCGGTCCCGCCACAGCGGCGCGGTCTGCGTGTCGCGGAGCGTCGGTCACGACGTCTCCCCCGGCCGCTCCGGGTCCGCGGCCGGCAGCGTGTAGCGCAGCAGCCGGACCCAGCGGGCATCGGCCGGATGCGTGTCGGCCGGCTCGTCCTTGCGGAGCACGTAGGGCGCGAGCACCTGCTCGATCGCCTCCTCCACCGCCTCCAGCTCGGCCGCCGTGAGGACGACCCGGGTGTTGGCCCGCCCGGCCAGCCGGCGCCACCGCGGCTCCAGGTGCGGCTCCTCCTCGGCGCGCCAGCGACCGACGATGTCGCCGTCGACGCTCTCCATGACGCCCTCGAGCAGCCGGACCGCCTCGATCGCGTCCTCGCTCTCCTCCGGCGCGAACCGGAACCCGCGGGAGACCGCCTCCCACCACCGCTCCCGGCCGTGGTCGCGCCGGTCCTCCGCGTCGGTCGCGTCCCGGACCAGCCCGTGGGTCGCGAGCTGGCGCAGGTGCCAGCTGGTGACCGACGGGCTCGCTCCGACGCTCTGCGAGAGCCGGGTGGCGGTCGACGGGCCGTCGGACTGGAGCCGGGTGAGGATCGCCAGCCGCACGGGATGGGCGAGCGCCCGCATCCCCTTGCGCGTCGAGCTCGACGTCGCCGTACCGGTTCGCCATGTCGGTCCTTTGAGAGAGTTCTATCGATAGAACTCTCTCATAGCCTCAGGCCGCCGTCAACCGCTCCTCGAGCAGGAACCAGTGCCGGGCGAAGCACCGCACCTTGACGTAGGGACCCGCCGTGCCGCGGCGTCCCGCCACTCCACCCAGGCGGGCATCCCGCACTCGGGGCAGTAGCGCACCCCCAGCGTGGTCGTCGGACTACCTGAGGAGGCGAGCCGCCGCTGATGCACGCCCGACACGAACGGGCGTTGGTCCTCGAACGGGCGGAATGCCCCCGTCGACGACCAACGCCCGTTCGTGTGCAGGCGGTGGTACCTGTCAGCTGCCGGAGAAGTGGCTGACCAGCTCGCGGTTGAAGGCCGGCAGGTCGTCCGGCTTGCGGCTGGTCACGAGCCAGCCGTCCTTGACGACCTCCTCGTCGACCCACTCGCCGCCGGCGTTGCGGATGTCGGTCTGGAGGCTCGGCCACGAGGTGAGCCGCAGGCCGTCGACCAGGCCGGCCTCGACGAGCGTCCAGGGGGCGTGGCAGATGGCGGCGACCGGCTTGCCGGCCGCGACGAACTCCTTGACGAACCGCACGGCGTCCTCGTCGGTGCGCAGCGTGTCGGGGTTGGCCACGCCACCCGGCAGGACCAGCCCGTCGTAGTCCGCGACCTGGGCCTGCGCGAACGTCGTGTCGACCTCGAACGCGTCACCCTTGTCGAGGTGGTTGAACGCCTGGGCCTTGCCCGGCTCCATGGAGATGAGGACCGGCGAGCCGCCGGCGGCCTTGACCGCCTCCCACGGCTGTTCGAGCTCCACCTGCTCGATGCCCTCGTTCGCCACGGCGAACGCGATGGTCTTGCCCTGCAGTGCTGCCGACGTCATGACGTTCCTTCCAGATCGACGGTTCCGGTGTCTCCGGACTTCGGGGGGTTGCCCGTCACGCGGGCCTTGACCATGTCGAGCGTCATCGCGACCCGTCCCGGGCTGTCCCAGTACTGCGCGGACTGCCCCGACACCTTCACGACGACGACCGACGGGTCGTCCTGGCCGTCCGGGAACCACGCCTCGGTGAAGGTGTTCCACAGCTCCTGCTTCTTCGCCGGGTCGTCGACGACGGCGGCGGTGCCGGCGAGCGACAGCCACGAGCTGGTGCCGGAGTAGGAGACGTTGACGCCGGGCCGGCTGGTGAGGTTGCGCACCGTCTCGGAGCGGTCGCCGGCGATGAACCAGGCGTCGCCGTCGAACTCGGCCTCCTGGGTCGTCATCGGGGCGGCGTGCAGGCTGCCGTCGTCGGCGGTGGTGACGAACATGCAGGTGCGGACGTCCTTCATGATCGACCGAACGGTGTCCAGGGTGTCCGTGGTGTCCGGGTCGGTGCCGGTATGCGGGTCTGTGCTCATGGAGGTCCCCTACCCGCTCCCCTGCCGCTCCAACCCTGCTGTTCCGGGCTCTCGCCGACGGCACGGCCACGGGCGAGTTGGCAGGTGGCATACAGGCCTACCTCACGATTCGGCACTAATGAGGCGCCGGTAACCTCCGCGAAACGCGCCGACCGGTAGGTTGCGCCCATGACCGACGCACCGGCGGACTCGCGGCGAGACTCGGACGCCTCTGACGCCTCTCCCGCCACCGACGCCAACGGCGACCACACGCCGCCGCCGCCCAAGGGTGGCGAGCCCATGGTCGCAGATCTCGTCGGTCAACAAGCACTTCGGTGACCTGCACGTCCTCAAGGACATCGACCTCACCGTCGGCAAGGGTGAGGTCGTCGTGGTCCTCGGCCCGTCGGGGTCCGGCAAGTCCACCCTGTGCCGCACCATCAACCGCCTGGAGACGTTCGAGTCCGGGTCCATCGCCATCGACGGCCAGCCGCTGCCCCAGGAGGGCAAGGAGCTCGCGCACCTGCGGGCCGACGTCGGCATGGTGTTCCAGAGCTTCAACCTCTTCGCCCACAAGACGATCCTCCAGAACGTCACGCTCGGGCCGATGAAGGTCCGCAGGAAGAACAAGTCCGAGGCCGAGAAGCGGGCCAGGGAGCTGCTCGACCGGGTCGGCGTCGCCCACCAGGCCGACAAGTACCCCGCCCAGCTCTCCGGTGGCCAGCAGCAGCGCGTGGCCATCGCCCGGTCGCTGGCCATGGACCCCAAGGTCATGCTCTTCGACGAGCCGACCTCGGCGCTGGACCCCGAGATGATCAACGAGGTCCTCGACGTCATGACCCAGCTGGCCAAGTCGGGCATGACGATGATCGTCGTCACCCACGAGATGGGCTTCGCCCGACGGGCCGCCGACCGGGTCGTCTTCATGGCCGACGGCGAGATCGTCGAGGACGCCACACCCGAGACGTTCTTCACCAACCCCACGTCCAACCGCGCCAAGGACTTCCTCGGGAAGATCCTCACGCACTGACCGTGGCCCACCGCGCCACCCCAGCTCACGCCCTACGCACCAGGGCACAACAGGGAGGAACAACCAGGATGAAACTCGGACGGATCAGCGCCGCCACGGTGGCGGCGCTCGCCGCCATCGGTCTCGCGGCCTGTGGCAGCGGCACGCCCGCAGGCTCCGGTGGGGCCGGGGGCGCCACCGGTGGCGGCGGAGGCGGGGAAGCCGTCAAGGTCGGCATCAAGTTCGACCAGCCGGGCATGGGCCTGAAGGAAGGCTCGACCTACTCCGGCTTCGACGTGGACCTCGCGAACTACATCGCCAAGGAGCTCAACTACACGCCGACCTTCGTCGAGGCGGTCTCCTCGCAGCGCGAGACCCTCCTCAAGACCGGCCAGGTCAAGTACATCGTCGGCACCTACTCCATCACCGACGCCCGCAAGAAGGACGTCGACTTCGCCGGTCCCTACTTCATCGCCGGCCAGGACCTGCTCATCCGCTCCGACGACACGTCGATCACGGGTCCCGACTCGCTGGCCGGCAAGAAGCTCTGCTCGGTCAAGGGCTCGACGTCGGCGGTCAACGTCCAGAAGAAGGTCCCGGGCGTCAACCTGCAGGAGTACAACACCTACACGCTCTGCGTCGACGCCCTCAAGGCGAAGAACGTGGACGCGCTGACGACGGACAACACGATCCTCGCCGGCTACGCGGCCCAGGCCGCCAACAAGGGCCAGCTCAAGGTCGTCGGCCAGACGTTCTCCACGGAGAACTACGGCGTCGGCCTCCCCAAGGGCGACACCGCGCTGTGCCAGAAGGTCACCGACGCGATCAACAAGTGGATCAGCTCCGGTGACTGGCAGAAGGCGGTCGAGAAGAACCTCGGCCCGTCGGGCTTCAAGCCCGGCGCCGGCAACCCGCCGACGCCCGCCGCCTGCGGCGCGTCGAGCGGCGCCACCGGCTGAGCAGCAGCACGAACTCCGGGGTATGCCGCCCGCTCACCCGGGCGGGCGGCATACCCCTTCGGTGCGGTCCTGTCCGCAGCACGTGACCACGCGTGACCTGCACCGCCGGACACCACACTGACGAGAGGCCGACGAGCCGCATGGGTGAGCTGCTGTCCCAGTACAACGTCTTCGCCGCGTTCGGCATGACGTTGCTGCTGACGTTCTTCTCGGCCATCGGGGCCCTGGTCATCGGCACGGTCGTCGCGATCCTGCGCGTCTCGCCGGTGCCGCTGTTCCAGCGGGTCGGCGCCCTCTACGTCAACATCGTGCGCAACACGCCGCTGACGCTGATCATCATCGCCTGCAACATCGTCATGATCGTCAACCTCGGGTTCAGCTTCAGCGACGACCTGGCCCGCAACAACATCATCTGGGCGATCATCGGCCTGTCGGTCTACCACGCGGCGTTCGTGTGCGAGTCGCTGCGCAGCGGCGTCAACACGGTGCCGGCGGGTCAGGCGGAGGCCGCCCGGTCGGTGGGGCTCACCTTCACCCAGAGCCTGCGCGAGGTCATGCTGCCGCAGGCGTTCCGCGGGGCGATCACGCCGCTGGGCAACACCCTCATCGCGCTGACCAAGAACACCACCGTCGCGACGGCCATCGGCGTCGCCGAGATCGCCGGCCTCCAGCGCGAGATGACGGAGTTCCGCTCCGACCTCGCGCTGCTCATCCTCGCGGTCGTCGCCATCGGGTTCGTCATCATCACGCTCCCGATGGGCCTGTTGACCAGCTATCTGTCGAGCCGACTGGCGGTGAAGCGATGAGCACGTCGGTCCTCTTCGACGCTCCGGGCCCCAAGTCCCGGGCCCGCACCGCATCGCCGGCATCGTCGGCGGCATCCTGCTGCTCGCCTTCCTGGCGTTCGCGCTGTTCCAGCTGGGCAGCAAGGGCAACCTCACCGCCGACAAGTGGGGCGATGTTCGTCGGCATCACGGTCAACGACATCGACGCCAACGTCTGGGTCGACTACCTGCTGCCGGGCCTGCTCAACACCCTCAAGGCCGCCGCCATCTCGATCGTGCTGCGCCGGGATCTTCGGGTTCGTGTTCGGCATCGGCCGGATGTCGCAGGTCAAGCCCATCCGGATGTTCTGCTCGGCTGGTCGTCGAGTTCTTCCGCTCCGTGCCGGTCCTGGTCATGATGCTCGGCGCCTTCTACTTCTACTCGTTCAACAACATCTTCGTCGCCGACGTCAACCCGCTGGCCGCCGTCGTCACCGGCCTGACGCTCTACAACGGGTCGGTCGTCGCCGAGCTCCTGCGCTCCGGCGTCGGGAGCCTGCCCAAGGGGCAGTCGGAGGCCGGCCTGGCCATCGGGCTCACCCGCGGCCAGACGCTGCGGGCGATCCAGCTGCCGCAGGCGGTCACCGCGATGCTGCCGGCGCTGGTCGGCCAGCTCGTCGTGGTCCTCAAGGACACCGCCCTCGGCCAGATCATCACCTACAACGAGCTGCTGACGAACTACCAGCGCATCGGCTCCACCTGGGGCAACATCGTGCCGGCGATGATCGTCATCGCGGCGATGTACATCGTCATCAACTACGCCCTCACGACGGTCGCCGGGCGGCTCGAGGGCCGGCTGCGTCGACGGGGCCGGGCCACGATCGGCGCCGGTGGCGGCGGAGCGGTCCCGCTGGTCGTCGCCGGCGGCGTGGAGCTGTCGGAGGCCGAGGTCCCCGGCGAGGACCTCGTGGAGCCCGGCGCCCGGCGCTGAGCCGGGTCTCCTAGGTTCCCTGGCGGTACCGCCTCCGCCTGCAGGATCCGGGTGACGGGGCTGCCGGCGAGACCCGGCGCGTTGTCCGGGCTCGACCAGATGCGGGTGCGAAGGAACTGCTGGAACCGCTGCGCCTTGTCCACCGTGGCGAAGTCGAGGTCGATGAGCACGTACTTGTCGTCGTCGACGGGTCGGTACACCCGGACCGCGGTCACCCCGCCGTCGGCCCGGGCCCCGCTGAACCGCCCGAAGGCCGTACGCCAGGTGTCGAACTCGGTGATCGGGTGCTCGATGTGCAAGGTGGCCATGCTCGAGGCTAAGGAGGCAACCGGCGGTTCGGGTATCCCAGATCTCTGGGGGTGCCTGCGCCGAGGTCGTGCGGTCTAACCTCAGACGTGCGCGCCACCCGGTTCCAGGAGATCGGCGCCACCGCGGAGGACGCCCGGACGCTGCGCCTGGCGCTGCTCGAGGAGCTGCGGCGGGTCGTCCCGTTCACCTGGTACGCGTGGCTGTTGACCGACCCCCAGACCGGTGTCGGCTGCGCGCCGTTGGCGGACGTGCCGTGCCTCCCCGAGCTGCCGACGCTGATCCGGCTGAAGTACCTCACCACCGTGAACCGGTGGACCGACCTGGCGACGCCCGTCGGTTGCCTGGGTGACGAGCGCGAACGCAGCCTCATCTGGCGGGAGCTGCAGTCCCGCTTCGGGGTCGTCGACGTGGCGTCGGTCGTCTTCCGGGACCAGCTCGGCATCGTGGGGGTTCCTGGACCTCTGGCGCGACGCGACCGCCGGCCCCTTCCGCCCGGCCGAGGTGGACCACCTCGTCGAGCTGGCCGGGCCGGCCACCGTGGCGATCCGCCGCTGCCTGGCCGCGACCTTCACCGCGCCCGCCGAGACCCGCCCGGAGCCCGGCCCGGTCGTCCTCCTCCTCGGCCCGGACCTGACCGTCCGTGCCCAGACTCCGGAGACCGACCGCCTCCTGCGCCTCCTCGTCCCGCCCGACAGCGCCCGCGCGCCCGGTGCCCGCCGGCGCGTACAACGTGGCGGCCCAGCTGCTGGCCAACCAGGCGGGCGTCGACGACCGACCGCCGTGGGCCCGCGTGCATCTCGCCGGGCGCCGTTGGCTCACGCTGTCCGCCGCGTTCATCGGTGACCGTGACATCGCCGTCACCATCGAGGGCTGCTCGCCGCTGGACCGCGCCGACCTGTTCGGTCGGGTGCACGGCCTGACCCCACGGGAGGCACAGGTCCTGGCGCGGCTGGGAGCCGGTGACGACACGCGCGCCGCGGCCCGAGGTCTCCACGTCAGTGAGTACACCGTCCAGGACCACCTCAAGGCGATCTTCCGGAAGACCACCACGCACGACCGACGAAGTCTCCTGACCGCGGCTCTCGGCCCGTGACGGGTCGGCTCAGTCGCCGGCGGGGGCGACGCGCATACCGGCCGGTTCGTCGGTATGCGCCGGGGGTGGGCGGCGGGGCTCGCGCAGCAGCAGGGCGACCAGCGCCGCCGACGGCGGAGACCACGACGGTGACGAGGGCGGCGTGGTTCCAGCCGTCGATGAGCGCCTGGCGCGCCCTGGTCCGGCCGGCGGCGGCGATGACCGCGACGACGGTGACGCCGACCGCGGAGCCGAGGTAGCGGGCGGTGTTGTTGGCGCCGCTGCCCAGCCCGCCCTCGCCCTCCGGGACCGTCGCGACCGCCTCGCGGCCCGAGGGCTGCGTTGAGCACGCCGCTGAACACGCCGGCGACGAACATCCCTGGGACGAACGCGAGCCAGGTCCACGTCGGGCCGACGAAGGCCATGGTCAGCTGCCCGGCGGCGACCCCGAGCAGCGCGATGCCGAGCTGGGCGCGCCCGGGAGCCGGGCCGGGAGCCAGCGGGCCGCGAGCGCCGTGAGGACGCTGGTGGCCGACCAGACCACGGCGAGGTAGGCGGAGGTCGTGGCGGGCACCCCGAAGGCCTGGCCGAGGAGGACCGGGAGGTTCTGCACGAGCGCGATGACCCCGGCCCCGGCGGCGAACCCGGCGACCGTGGCGGCGACGAAGCCCGCGCTGCCGGAACAGCCGGAGGTCCAGCATCGGCCGGGCCGACCGCAGCTCGACGAGGACGAACGCCGCGACGAGCACGCGCGGCGAGCGACGAAGAGCACGAGCACGACCGGACGGCCCCAGCCCGAGCCGGCCCTCGACCAGGCCGGCCAGGAACGCGCAGACCGCGCCGGCGAAGGTCAGCGCACCCGGCAGGTCGAGGCCGCGGCGGCGCACCGCGGGTCGACTCCGCGACGCGACGGCGGCGCGACCAGGGCGAGGGCCAGCGCCGCGACGGCGATGAGCCCGTAGGCGTACCGCCAGCTCGCGTAGCGGTCCAGCTCGGAGGTGAGCAGCGGGCCGACCATGATCCCCGCGCCGACGCTGGCGCCCCAGACGCCGCTGGCCCGCGCCCGGGCCGGGCCAGGGGCGAAGGTCGCCGCGATGAGGCCGAGGCTGGCGGCGACGACGGCGGCGTTGCCGACGCCCTGCGCGGCCCGGGCCAGCGTGAACACCAGCGGCGTGGTGGCCACGGCGCCGGCCACCGACGACAGGGCCAGCACGACGAGGCCGACGACGAAGACCCGGCGCCGGCCGCGGTCGTCGGCGAGGGTCCCGGCGGTCAGCAGGGTCGCGCCGAGCCCGATGCTCATCGCGCTCGACCATCCACGTCCGCCCCGCCACGTCGGCGCCGAGGGCCTGGCTGATCGGGCCGATCGCCGCGACCGGCGCGCTGAACGAGACCAGCGCGAGCATGGTGCCGAGCGCGGCGACGGTGAGGGTGGAGCGAGGCGTCGGGCGCATGGGGGCGGCCTTCGGGGTCGGTGACGCGGACGCTACCAGATTGGTCTGGTGAACAGACCGATCGGGTAGTCTGTTCCCATGGCCGCTCGGAACCGAGTACGCGCGGCAGGACTGCTCGCTCGCCCGCACCCTCGAGGTGGTCGGCGAGCGCTGGACGCTGCTGATCCTGCGCGACTGCTTCCTCGGGGTCCGCCGGTTCGCCGACTTCGCGGCCCACCTCGACATCTCCAAGGCGGTGCTCACCCATCGGCTCGCGACGCTGGTCGGCGCCGGGACTGCTGGAGACCTCCCCCGCGGCGCCCGTCACGACTACGTCCTCACCGACCGCGGCCGCAGCCTGTGGCCGGTCCTGTTCACCATGACCCAGTGGGGCGAGGAGCACCTGGCGCCCGGAGGCCGGCGTCGGGTCTTCGAGCACCGGCCGTGCGCCGCGGTGCTCGAGCCGAGCGGTCGCTGCCCGGCGTGCGGGCAGGTCCCGGGACCCGAGGAGATCGACTCGTACGCGGGGCCGGGCGCCCGCGGGCTGCGCAACGACGCGGTGTCGGTGCAGCTGCGGGGCCGCCGGCCCCTGCTGGCCCCCGTCGGACTAGGGCTCCCCCACTTGGACTCGAACCAAGAACCTGCCGATTAACAGTCGGCTGCTCTGCCAATTGAGCTACAGGGGACTGCGTGACGCATGCACGGTGTGGCGGTCGTGCGCGGGAAACGTTAGCAACTCGGAGCCGGGAACCGTGAATCGGCCCGGCGGAGCGGCGTGGCTACGGCTGTGGCATCCCCACCTGCTCGCGAAGCCACACCAGCGTGCTGGCGGAGACGGCGGCGACCTCCTCGTCGACGTGGACGCCCCGGCCGAGCACCACCTGCTCGACGAGGTCACCGGTCCGCAGGTCCTGGCGGATCACCGCCCGGCCGGTCCGCCGGCCGCGCAGGGGCAGGTCCTCCCCGAGCACGACGGAGGCCTGGACCCGCTCGCGCAGCGTCTGGAGGAACACCCGCTCCCGCATCCCCTCACCGAGCCGCCACTGTCCCGGGCGGCGGCGGTCGGCCCACGTCACCGTCAAGCGTCGACGCCTCGCGGCTCCAGGAGCCGGCGTCGACCTCGTGCCACGGCCGCGACCAGACGAGGGCCTCCGGCTGCGCCGGGGTCCACCAGCGCGAGGTGGTAGGTCTCGGCCACCAGCCAGGCCCGGGAGTCGGCGTCCGGGGCCGCGGACAGCACCTTGCCGCCGTCGCTGCCGCGCAACGCCGCGACGACGTCCTCGGGCAGGTCGTCGGAACGACGTCCCTTGATCGACAGCCGCATCAGCTCTCCTCGTGGTCGCGCAGGTCGGCGAGCTCGCGCTGCAGCCCCTGCAGGCGCAGCCCGAGCTCACGTTGGACGGTCGGGTCCGGCTCCGGCGTGCTGTCGAGCCGGCGCAGGTGGCTCAACGCGTCGGAGATCTGGCGGGTCAGCCCGACCTCACGCAGCCGGGTGACCAGCGACGACGCATACCGCCGGCTCGGCAGCCCGGTGGCGCGGTCGGGGGTCACCGGTAGCGGCGCGACCGCCAGCTCGGCCACCAACGGCTGCACCGCGGCCGGGGCGGCCTCCACCACCGCGTCGGTCCACGCGGCGGTCGTGCCCGCCGGGACGTCCGGCGGTGACCACGGCGTCCCACACCGACCGGTGCGCCGGGGCGCTGAACGACGTGCCGTCGAGGCGGTCGAGCTCACCGGGTTCGAGCAGGGCCGGCTGCTGGAGCACGACCTGGAGCAGCTGCCGCTCGGCGATGACGACGGGGTCTCGCAGGTCCGGCCGCGGCAGCGTGTCGCGCAGCTCGCCGGCGGTCGGCTCCAGCTGCGCCTCGGTGGGCTCGGGGTGGCGGCGGGTCTCGTATGCCGGCTTGCTGCCGGCCTTGCCGGCGCGGGCCACCTCGGCGGTGACCGGCTCGACCTCGACGCCGAGCAGCCCGGCGAGGACCCGGGCGTACTCCGGCCGTAGCGACTGGTCGCGGATGCTGGCCACGATCGGCGCGGCCGCGCGCATCGCCTGGACCCGGCCCTCGGCGGTGTCGAGGTCGTAGCGGCCGATCGTCGTGCGCACGGCGAACTCGAACATCGGCACGGCGTCCTCGACCAGCGCCCGCACGGCGTCCGGGCCCTCGGCCTGCCGCAGCTCGCAGGGGTCCATGCCGGACTTCTCGACGGCGACGAACGACTGGGACGCCCAGCGCTGGTCCTCGCCGAACGCCCGCATCGCGGCCTTCTGCCCGGCCGCGTCGCCGTCGAAGGTGAAGATGACCTTGGACGGCGTGAGGTCGGCCTCGTCGCGCATGATCCGGCGCAGCATCTTGATGTGGTCGACCCCGAACGACGTGCCGCAGGTGGCGATGGCGGTCTCGACGCCGGACAGGTGGCAGGCCATGACGTCGGTGTAGCCCTCGACGACCACCGCGGTGCGGTCGCGGGCGATGGCCTTCTTGGCCGCGTCGAGGCCGTAGAGGACCGTCGACTTCTTGTAGATCGCCGTCTCCGAGGTGTTGAGGTACTTCGCCTCGATGCGGTCGTCGTCGTAGAGCCGGCGCGCGCCGAAGCCGACGCAGTCGCCGGTGATGTCGCGGATCGGCCAGACGAGTCGACCGCGGAACCGGTCGTAGAGGCCCCGCGATCCGCGCCCGGCGAGGCCGGCCGCGACCACCTCGTCGTCCTGGAAGCCCTTCGTCGCGCAGGTGCCGGACGAGGTCCTCGCCGCCGCGCGGCGCATACCCGACCCCGAAGAGCGTGGCCGCCGCGCTGTCGAAGCCGCGGGTGCGCATGAAGTCGCGACCGGCGCGGGCGGCGGCGTTGCCGGTGTCGAGGAGCAGGTCGGCGTAGTACTCCTGGGCGACCCGGTGGGCCTCGACCAGCCGGGCCCGGCGTCCGATGCCGACCTCGTCGCGCCGGCCGGTGCCGCCGTCCTCGTGGCGGACCTCCATGCCGATCCGGATGGCCAGCCGCTCGACGGCCTCGGTGAAGGTCAGGTGCTCCACCTTCTGGACGAACGAGATGGCGTCGCCGCCCTCGCCGCAGCCGAAGCAGTAGTAGTGGTTCGTCGTCGGGTTGACGTTGAACGACGGGCTCTTCTCGTCGTGGAACGGGCACAGCCCGACGAGGCTGCTGCCGGAACGGCGCAGGGTGACGTGCTCGCGGACGATCTCCTCGATCGAGGTCCGCTCCTTGAGCGTGGCCAGGTCCTCCGCCACGATCCGTCCCGCCACGACCCGAGTCTAGGTCGGCACCCGGGCGACGTCCGTGGCCGCCTCACAGGTCAGCCGGTCGTCGTCTGCGGCACCACCACGTTGGTCCCGTCCGCGGTGATGCGGACGCCGGTCGGCACGACGTCGGCGCGGCTGAGCGCGAGACCGGCCGGCAGCCCCTCGACCGGTACCTCGATCCCGCTGATCTGGCCGCGCAGGGCGGAGGGCAGCGACTGGGCGGTGATCTCGCGCCCGCCGAGCGTGAGCGCCTGGGCGTCGACGAGCAGCTTGCCGCCCTCCACCTTCGGCACGAGGTCGAGGGTGAGCGGGAGACCGAGCACGTTGCCGGTGGCCTTGACCGCGGACCCGCTCACGGCCAGCTGCACGGTGAGGCCGGTCTTGTCCTTGACCACCTTCTCCAGGGAGGCGGAGGGGATGGTCGCGGCGATCGTCGCGTGCCCGGCGGACGGCTGCTGACCGGCCGGGGGCCGCACCGTGACCTGGGTCGCGTCGACGGCGACGTCGGTCACGGGGATCCCCTCGAGGGTCGCGCCGGCCGCGGTGGCCGTCACCTCGCCGAGGGTGCCGCCCATGAGCTGGGTGAGGAACGGGAAGCCCTTGATGTCCACCACCGGTGGCTGCGTGGTGGCCACGCTCTGCCCGACGACCTCGACCGCATACTCCTCGGCGCGGGACTCGGCGTAGCGGTCACCGGCGACGAGCCCGCCGACCACGACCACCCCGAGGACGACGAGACCGCCGAGGGCCTTGGCTGCGCTCACCGGCACACGCTACGGGGTCGACGCGGCGGGGGCTCGAGGACCGCGCTCAGGACCGGGCGCACCAGCGCGAGCGCTCGGCCGTCGGTGAGGGAGGCGACCTGGTCGACGACGACCCGCAGCCGCTCGGCGTCGTCGACGGCGGCGTCGTGGTCCACGCGCAGGTCGGCGTCGAGGCGGTCGGGGTCGGCGGCGAACCAGCCGACCAGCTCGGCCACCACCTCCCGCTGGCGCGACATGATGCCCACGCGTTCCTCGGCGAACATCACGAAGTGCGCGGCGAGCGCCTTGAGCACCGACGCCTCCGCCCGCACCTCGTCGGGGACGACGAGATGGGCGTCGTAGCGGGTCAGCGGGCCGTCGCCGTGCTTCTCGCGGGTGGCCCGTTCCACCGCGCGGACGAACCGGCCGATGAGCCGGCTGGTCATGTCCTTGAGGGACGCCAGGTCGGCCCGGGTGCCGTCGAACGTCGTGGGGATCACCCCGGTGCCCACCAGCCGTTCCAGGGCCGGGCGAAGTCGTCCTCGTCGAGGTCCGGCGCATACGCCGACCGGGCGACGCCGTAGGCCACCGCGACGTCGCGGGGCGAGTGCAGCAGCCGCGGGTCGATGGTCCGCGAGGCGATGGCGTCCTCGATGTCGTGGACGGAGTAGGCGACGTCGTCGGACCAGTCCATGACGTCGGCCTCGAGGCAGCGGACGCCCGGTTCGACCCCCTCGCGGAACCACTCGTAGGCCGGCAGGTCGGCGGCGTACACCCCGAACTTCGCGGTGTCCCAGACCGACTCGCCACGGGCCCAGGGGTACTTCGTGGCCGCGTCCAGGCTGGCGCGGGTGAGGTTGAGGCCGGCGGGCCGGCCGTCGGGGTGCCAGCGCTTGGCCTCGAGTCGGGTGAGGACCCGCAGCGTCTGGGCGTTGCCCTCGAACCCACCGATGTCCGCCGCGATGGCGTCGAGGGCCTCCTCCCCGTTGTGCCCGAACGGCGGGTGCCCGAGGTCGTGCGCGAGACAGGCGGTGTCGACGACGTCGGCGTCGCAGCCCAGTGCGGCGCCGAACTCGCGGCCGATCTGCGCGACCTCGAGCGAGTGGGTCAGGCGGGTACGGGCGAAGTCGTCGCTGCCCGGCTGCACCACCTGGGTCTTGGCCGAGAGGCGGCGCAACGCGGCGGAGTGGATGAGCCGGGCCCGGTCGCGCGCGAAGTCGTCGCGGTCGGCGCGCTTCTGGGCCGGGTCCTCGGCGACCCAGCGCTCCCGGTCGCGCGCGCCGTAGCTGCCGGACGTGCTCACGGGTCTGAATGTATGCGGTTCGCGGGGCCCCTCGTTGTGGCAGGCTGCGAGCCATGCTGATCTCGACGATGAACGACCTGCCCGGCCACGACGTCACCGAGGTGCTCGGCGAGGTGACCGGCCTGACCGTCCGCTCCCGCAACGTCGGGGCCCAGCTCGGCGCCGGCTTCAAGTCGATCGTCGGCGGTGAGCTCAAGGGGCTCACCAAGCAGCTGATGCAGACGCGCGAGGAGGCCATGGAGCGGCTCGTCGACGCGGCCCAGGCCCGCGGCGCCGACGCGATCCTCGCGATGCGGTTCGACGCCAACGAGGTCGGCCAGGGCTACCAGGAGGTCGTCGCCTACGGCACGGCCGTCAAGATCGCCCGACGCGCCTGAGCTCTGCGCCTGGCGGGTCGCCGGCGTCAGCGGTCGGCGCGGACCCGCACCAGGTGACGGACGACGCCGGGCACCCACCCGGTCTCGCCGTTCATCCAGCGGGCCGCCACGAGGTTGCCGGGCACGACGACGAAGTCGTCCTTCCCGCCCGCCACGGCCAGGTCGGTCCCGAACGCGTCGGTGACCCGTGACCAGCTGAGGTCGGTGGTGCGGTGCAGGTACTCGCCGATCGCGATGGCGAACCGCTCGACGATGTCCCGCTCGTCCTCACGCTGGCTCTTGCGGGCTCCCTGGTACGCGGCGGCGGCCTCGTCGTACGCGGCTCCGAGCGCCGCCAGGTCGGTCACGTCGAGGCCGGCGCGCTCCACCGCGGCTCGACCGGCCGCGAGGCGCTGCTGCTCCTCGACGCCGAGCCGCTCGATCGCCGGCCGGAGCGGCAGCTCGGCGTCCTCCGGGTCGGCCTCGGACACCATCGACGGCCGTGGGGTGTCGGACCCCGTCGAGGAGTCGCCGGACTTGTTCCGCGAGAACCACGCCACGGCATCCACCCTAGTGCGGCGCCGACCGCTCCGGCCGACGGCGTCATACCCCTGCCGACCGGTCAGCTTCGGCCGCTCTGAGACCCCCCAGAGCGGCCGAAACTGACCTCTCGGCGGGCGGCGGGGGGCGCGCGGCAGCGAGGGGCGCCACAGGTGCGGGCGCTGGCACCATGTCGCGGTTCATGTCGCGGTTCATGTCGCGGTTCATGTCGCGCCCACTGCTGCGACACGACCCCAGACGCGACATGACCCGCGACGTGACCTTCCGCGAGAGGAGACGCGGCGAACGGGGCGGGGAGCCTGGGTGGCCAGGCGGGCTCGGTGGCCGGTGGTCAGGCCGGGGTGGCCGCCGCTGCGGCCGCGGCCGCGCGTCCACCCACCGCGGCGTCGCGCCGTAGCGCTGGCTGGGGATCAGCCGGCCCGCGGCGCAGTCCTCGACGAGCTGCGCCATCCGCTTGTCGTTGGTCGCCTGCTGCCGTGCGGTCTGCACCCAGCTGATGCAGATCTTGCGGTAGCTCGGGGTCGTCTCGGCCCAGAACGCCGCCGCCGCCGGGTTGGCGGCGAGCTGCGCGGCATACGCCTCGGGCAGCACGGGCACGCCGCCCTGCTCGTAGCTGTAGATCGCCTGCCGGTCCTCACGGCGGGCCTCCCACGCCGCGATGCCCGCGGGGTACATCCGGCCCTCGCGGGTGAGCCGGTCGACGAGGTCGAGGTTGACCCGGCTCCAGTTGCTGGTCTTCTTGCGGGGCGTCCAGCGCTGCCGCCGTGTGTCCTCGTCGATGCCCTCGGCCCGCGAGTCGATCCACCCGAAGCACAGCGCCTCCGGGACGGCCTGCTCCCACGTCAGCCCGCGGTCGGCGACGTGCCGCTTGTTGAGGCCCATCCACAGCTCGGTCTCGGACTCGTGGTGCTCCACGAGCCAGGCGCGGAAGTCCTCCGGCCCGTCGAAGAACAGCGCGGGCTTCTCGGGCGTGCCACCGTGCCGTGAACCCATGTCGGGACCCTAGCGGCGACCACCGTCACCCGCCGGAGTGGTGCTCCTCCGCGGCGGCGACCTCGGCCGCGTGCTCGGGCGAGAGCTCGCGCGACGTCAGCCAGCCCTCGGGCAGGACCACGTGGCGGGGGCTTCCGGCCCTCCCCCGCGGCCCTTCCGCGGGCTCGCCGGGCCAGGGCGCGCCGGGGTCCAGGTCGTCCAGCAGCCGGTCCAGCGCCGCCAGCGAGTCGACGAGGGCGAGCGAGCTGCGCACGGTGCTCCCGGCCGGGAACCCCTTGAGGTACCACGCGATGTGCTTGCGGATGTCGCGGCAGCCCCGGCCCTCGTCGCCGTAGAACTCCACCAGGTATGCCGCGTGCCGGCGCAACGTCGCGGTCACCTCGCCGAGGTCGGGCCGCAGCCGGACCGGCGACCCCGCGAACCCCGCGGCGAGGTCGGCGAACAGCCAGGGCCGCCCGAGGCAGCCGCGCCCGACGACCACGCCGTCGCAGCCGGTCTCGTCGACCAGCCGCAGGGCGTCCTCGGCCGACCAGATGTCGCCGTTGCCGAGGACGGGAACCTGCGTGACGGTCTCCTTGAGCTGCCGGATCGCCGACCAGTCGGCGGTGCCGGAGTAGGCCTGGGCGGCCGTCCGCGCGTGCAGGGCGACGGCGGCGGCGCCCTCGTCCTGGGCGGCCAGGCCGGCCTCGAGGTAGGTGAGGTGGTCGTCGTCGATGCCCTTGCGCATCTTGACGGTCACGGGGACGTCGCCCCGGGCGCCCTCCTCGACCACTGCACCGACGACCGCGCGGAAGAGGTCGCGCTTCCACGGCAGCGCGGAGCCGCCGCCCTTCCGGGTCACCTTGGGTACGGGGCAGCCGAAGTTGAGGTCGATGTGGTCGGCCCGGTCCTCGCTGACCAGCAGCCGGGCGGCGGCCCGCGCCGTGCCCGGGTCGGTGCTGTAGAGCTGCACCGAGCGCGGGTGCTCCTCGGGGTCGTGCTCGATGAGCCGCATCGTCTCCGGGTTGCGCTCGACGAGCGCCCGCGAGGTGATCATCTCGCTGACGTAGAGCGCCGAGTCGCCGCGACCGCCCTCCGACGCGAGCTCGCGGCACAGCCGCCGGAACGCCCGGTTGGTGATCCCCGCCATCGGCGCGAGGACGACCGGCGACCCGATGGTGTGCCGGCCGATCCGCAGCGGGGGCGCGAGGGTCGCAGTGCTGGTCATGGCGGGTCCAGTGTCCCATCCGCCACGCCGCGGACGAAGCCGAGCAGCAGCGCCGTGACCTCGTCCGGCCGGTCGAAGCCCACGAGGTGCCCCGCCCCCGGGACGCGGACGACCCGTCCGCGCGGAGCGGCGCGGGCATACCGGCGGGCGTCGATCATGAGCTGGTCGTACGCGCCGCCGGCGACGAGCACGGGGCAGGTCACCTCGCGCAGCTGGTGCGGCCCGCAGCGCGACATCACCTCGCGCCACGCGGCCCGGGTCGGCGTGAACCAGTACCCGCCGGCCACAACGGGTTCCACGAGGTCGGCGGCGTAGAGCCGCCCGAGCACCCCGTTGTTCACGCGGGTCATCCGGTCGGGACCCGCGCGTTCGGTGAGCGCGGCGACGCCCCGGTATGCGGCGGCGCCGGCACCACGAGGGGTGGCGGCAGCCCCGAGGAGCACCAGCCCGTCCAGCCGGCGTGGGTACGTGGCGGCGTAGCCCGCGGCCACGTAGCCGCCGAGCGAGTGGCCGGCCACGACGACCCGGCCCGCCGGCGGGTCGCTCCTCGACCGCGGCGGCGACGGCGCCGACCGCCCGGTCGAGGGTGAACGGCTCCGCCGACCGAAGCCCGTGTCCGGGGAGGTCCGGGACGCAGACCTCGAGCCAGTCCGCCACGCCGGGTTCGGCGGCCAGCCGGGTGACCTGGGGGGCCCACTGGGCGGCGGACAGCCGGGACCCGTGCACGAGGACGAGCCGGGTCCGGGCGGTCACAGCCAGCCGTTCTCCTCGGCGATGCGCACGGCGTCGGCGCGGTTCCGGGCGCCGGTCTTGCCGATCGCCGCGGACAGGTGGTTGCGGACCGTCCCCTCGGAGAGGAACACCGTGGCCGCGATGTCGCTCGACGCTGCCGCCGTCCCGGGCCGCCCGCAGCACCTCGGTCTCGCGGACGGTCAGCGGCGACTCCCCCACCGCCAGGCTGTCGGCCGCGAGGTTGGGATCGACGACCCGCAGTCCCGCGTGGACCCGGCGCACCGCGTCGGCGAGCTGGCGGGCGGGCGTGTCCTTGACGACGAACCCGTTGGCTCCGGCGACGAGGGCGCGGCGCAGGAACCCGGGGCGCCCGAAGGTGGTGACGATGACCACCTTCACCTCGGGCATGGCGGCCCGCAGCTCGCGGGTGGCCTCGATGCCGTCCAGCCCGGGCATCTCCACGTCGAGCAGCGCGACGTCCGGCGTGGACTCCCGCGCGGCGGCCACCACCTCGTCGCCGCGGGCGACCTCGGCCACCACGGTCATGTCGGGCTCGAGGTCGAGCAGGGTCGCCAGGGCCCCGCGGACGAGGGCCTGGTCGTCCGCGAGCAGGAGCCGGATCGTCACCGGGGCGTCTCGACCGGCTGCGGCGCCGGTGTGGGCCGGACCGGCGCCGTGGCGGCCGGGGCGGCCAGGTTCCTCGCCGCGACGACGCTGAGCCGGAACCCACCGGCCGACGGCGTCTCGACGACGACCTGGGCGCCCTCGGCGGCCGCCCGTTCGCGCAGGCCGCTGAGACCGTGGCCGTCGCGCAGCGCGGAGGCGTCGGCGGCCTGCATACCCCGTCCGTCGTCCGCGATGGTGATCCGGTCGCCGCCGAGGGTGACCGTGCACCGCGACGCAGCGCTGTGGCGCACGACGTTGGTGACGCCTTCGCGCAGCGTCCAGGCGAACAGCTCGCGCAGCTCGGAGGGCACGTCGTCGGTGGAGCCGGGCAGGTCGGCCTGGATCTCGGCGGCCCGCAGGGCGGAACGGGCCCGGGCCAGCTCGGCCGGGAGGCTGAGCTCGCGGACCCCGTCGACGGTGCGGCGGACGTCGGCGAGCGCGTCGCGGGAGAGGCGCTGGATGTCGGCGATCTCGGCGCGGGTGCGCTCGGGGCTGACGTCGACGAGGCGGTCGGCGAGCTCGGCCTTGACCGCGATGACCGTGAGCGAGTGGCCGAGGATGTCGTGCAGGTCGCGGGCCATGCGGGCCCGCTCCTGGTCGATCATGAGCAGCGCGTTCTCCTCGCGGGCGGCCATGAGGTCCCGGCTGCGGCGCATGGCGGTCCACATGCCGAAGACCGCGAAGCTGGCGAGCAGCACGGACAGCGCGATCCCGTCGGCGCCCTGCCACCCGGGGACGGTGCGCGCGAGCGTCTCCGCCCCGATCGCGAGGAGGGCGGCGAGCGGCAGGGCGATCCGGCGCGGCAGCATCGTGATGCCGGCGACGGCGACGTAGACCGCGGTGGCCAGCCCGTCCTGGTGGAGGGTCAGGATGACCAGCGCGGCGAGGGCGAACAACCCTCCGACGATGGCCAGCGCCGGGGGCTGGACCTCGCGCCACAGGATGCCGTCGTGACGGTACGGACGGGCCCAGGTGAACGACCAGACGTAGAGGAACGCGAACCCCGCCAGCGCGCAGAGCCCGACCCAGCCGGCCATCGTCTCGCGGGCCTCCCAGCCGGCCACCACGGCCGGGGCCAGGAAGAGCAGCCAGACCCCGGCGCCCAGTGCGGCGTACCAGTTGAACCTGGCCTCGTACTGGACGACGGGGTCGGACATGGTCACGAAACTACTCCGGCGGGCGGGCGGGTCAGACCCGCGCGGTGTCCTTGCGGAACCGCCAGATCGCTCCTCCGGCGAAGATCACCAGCCACGCGATGACGTTGAGCACCCAGCTCCACTGGACCGGGTCGCCGGTGAGCGGCGCGTGGGCCAGCGACGAGATGCCGTACATCGGCGTGAACTGGGCGATGCGCTGCAGCGTGGAGCCGTCGTCGAGCGGCACGAACAGCCCACCGGCGAAGGCGAGGATGGCGAGGCCGGGGCCGATGATCTGCATGACGTTCTCGCTCGGCAGCAGGTACCCCATGAACAGGCCGAACGCCGCGAACACCAGCGAGCCGGCCCACGCGATCAGCGCGGTGGCGACCCACAGCCCGACGGTGTCCATCTGGGCCTTGGTGAACACGCCGAAGACGAAGACGACGAGGACCGCCAGGGCGCCGAGCATCATCGCCGTGAGCAGCTTGACGAAGACGTAGACCACCGGCGACAGCGGCGTCAGCCGCAGCTGCCGGCTCCAGCCCTGCGGCACGCTCGGTGGCGACCATCGCGCCGCCGCCGGTCGAGGCGATCATGGCGCCGTACGCGGCCATCGAGATCATGATGTAGGCGGCGACGTTGCCCCGGCCCGCGTTCTGGTCGGCGTAGTTCTGCGAGACGCCGAAGATGAAGTAGAAGACCGCCGGCATCAGCAGGGTGAAGATCATCGTGCGGCGGTTGCGGAGGACCCGCAGCATCTCGATCCGCAGCAGGGTGGGGTTCAGCCCGCCCATCGGCGGGACGCGCCGCTCGGTGCGGGCGACGTATGCGGGTTCCGCGGCGCTGCTGGCGACGGTGGTCATGACGGTTCCTGTCCGGTGGTCGTGGTGTCCTGCGCGTCGGCGGTCAGGGCGATGAAGGCGTCCTCGATGCCGCGCGACTCGATCTCGAGGTCGCGGGCGTCGGTGTGGGTGAGCAGGTAGCGGGCGACGGCGTCGGAGTCCTTGGAGTGGATGAGGACCGTCTCGCCGCGCAGCTCGACGGAGTCGGCCGCGGGCACCGCCTCCAGCTGCTGGCTGGTGACCCCGGGCAGGGTCGCTCGCACCGTGCGGCCGGCGGCCATCGCCTTGATCTGGGCGGCGGTGCCGTCGGCGACGATCTCGCCCTGGCGGACGAGGATGATCCGGTCCGCATACTCGTCGGCCTCCTCGAGGTAGTGCGTCGCGAAGAGGATGGTGCGCCCCCGGGTCACGTCCTGGCGGATCGCCGCCCAGAAGTCGCGGCGCCCGGTGACGTCCATGCCGGTGGTCGGCTCGTCGAGGATGAGCAGCTCGGGGTCGGACAGCAGGGCCATCGCGAACCGCAGCCGCTGCTGCTGGCCGCCGGAGCACTTGGTGACCTTGCGGTCCCCGATGTCGGCGATGCCGGCCCGCTTCATCACCGCGTCGACGGAGACGTGGTGGACGAAGAGGGAGCCGGTGAGCTCGAGGGTCTCGCGGACGCTGATGTCCTTGAGCAGCCCGGCGGTCTGCATCACCGCGGCGACGAGCCCGTGCGCGATGGCGCTGCGCGGCGACTGCCCGTAGACGGTGACGGAGCCGGCGGTGGGTTCGGAGAGGCCGAGGATCATGTCGATCGTCGTGGTCTTGCCGGCCCCGTTCGGGCCGAGGAAGGCGACGATCTCCCCCTGGCGGATCTCCAGGTCGATGCCGCGGACGGCGTGCACGGAGCCGAAGTCCTTGCGCAGGCCCGTCGCCGCGATCGCGAGATCGCTGGTTCCCCCGAGCACGCCCGGCGTGGACGTGGTGGTCGTAGTGGTCATGTCCCCCAGGATGCGGGCGCCACGGCCGAGGGACGACGTCCCTTCGTCATGACTCGCCCATGACCGTTGTCATGGGCGAGTCCTCGACGGGTCGGCGGGCCACCGCGGCGCTGAGGTCGCGGTAGTAGCGGCTGTTCATGGCGAGGACGGTGGCGATGAGGCCGAGGATGCCGATGACGACGAACACCAGGGCGATCCCGCGGTCGGGGCCGGTGCCGAACCAGGGCCCGATGGTGCGGGCGCCCCAGCCGTCGGTCATGAACGGGATGACGGCGAACTGCGTGATCGGTCCGATGAGGAACGCGGTCAGCGGCGACGCCGCCTGCTCCACGCTCTGGGCGAAGCCGAAGACCCGGCCCTGGCGCTCGTAGGGGACGACCTGCTGGAGCACGGTCTGCTCGGCCGCCTCGGCGAACGGGACGAGGAGCATGTAGATGGCCATGCCGATGGCCAGCAGGATGATGGACGACCGCGCCGGGAACAGCAGCGTCACCGCCCAGAGCACGAGGTTGACCAGCAGCAGGATCCGGACCGGGTTGCTGGACAAGCCGACTCGGGCCACGAGCAGCCCGCCGATGATGATGCCGACGCTGAGGGCGCCCCAGAGCAGGCCCCACGCCTGGACGCTCACCATGGACAGCCCGTAGGCGTCCATGAGGGCCATGAAGGCGCCGCCGAGGAAGTTGTTGAAGCAGGAGAAGAGGATCAGGGCCAGCAGGCCGGGGACGCCGCGGACGATGCGGAGGGTGCCGCGGATGTCGACGCCGTCGTTGGCGGCCGCGCCGTCCGACCCGCTCCCACCGGCGTCGCCGGGCGCCTCGGTGTCGCCGGCCTCGCCGAGCGCCTCGGCGGTGGTGATGATCCGGCGCTCGGGCACCGTGATGAGCGCGAGGTAGATCTGCACGAGGGCCAGGACGCCGATGGCCAGCATCAGCACGTAGCGCATCCCGCCGGCGGCCACGAGGACCCCGCTGATGACCGACGTGACGAGGAACGAGACGCCGGTCGAGGTGCCGACGAGGCCGTTGGCCCGGTCGCGCACGTCGGCCGGGATGAGCAGGGTGACGCACGTCGGCAGCGCGATGCCGAAGAGGTTGCCGGCGATGACGCCGAGCATCACCAGGACGATGAACACCCAGAGCATCAGGCTGCCCGGGTCGCGGAACGTGGCCTCGGGCGTCAACAGGTAGAGCGCCAGGCTGGCGGCGTAGACGACCAGCGACACCGCCGCCGACACCTGCATGACGCGCTTCTTGTGGTGGTGGTCGACGAGGCTGCCGAACCAGATCCCCGTCGCCGCGATGGCGATGAGGAAGATGCCGGCGATCATGCCGGTCGCGAACACCGACCGGGTCTCGATGTAGACCCAGAACGTCAGGGCGAACCACACCGTGAAGTTCATGACCGACACGGTCAGCGTGTTGAGCAGCAGGTGCAGGAACGTCCGCTGCGCCGGCTCCCCGAAGTCGAGCCGAGGTCCCTGGGCGGCCATGATGTCGTCCTCCTCGTTGCGTCCTTCACGGTAGACCAGCCCACCGACGACAACTCATCGCTTTTCCGTGGCCCAACGCGCCGCGCGGCCGAAAGCGCCGCGCCGCTGGACGGTGCGCTGTCGATAATGGCCGCACGAACCGGACCACGGCGCGCATACGCCGTGGTCCCACCTTCTCGGGTGAGGGGCAAGGATGCCGACGACTTCCGCACGCCGTACCTGGCGGTCACGACGAGCGACGGTCTCCTCGCCGTGGCGTCGACGGCCGTGGCGACCGGCCTCCTGGTGGGGCCGGCTCCACACGCCGCGGCCGCCACGGTGCCGGTGTCGGCGAGCCAGCCGTTCCTGTGCACGTCGGCCAACGGCGGGCTCCAGCACTTCACGGTCCCCGCCGGCGTGACCGTCATGACGATGGAGGCGGCCGGCGGCTCGGGGCAGGGCCGCAGCGGCGCCCAGGGCGGCGGCTTCGGCGGGACGGTCACGGCCACCGTGCCGGTCGTCCCCGGCGAGGCGCTCGACGTGTATGCGGGTTGCGCCGGCGGCATCCACGGCGGCAACGGCTTCGGCCGGGGCGGCGACCGCGGCACGGGAGACTCCAGCGACGCGCAGGACGGTGGGTACGGCGGCGGGGGCAGCGCGGTGGTCCGGGCGGTCGAGCGGGGAGCAGCTGGTGGTCGCCGGAGGCGGTGGCGGTGGCGGGGGCAACAGCGCCGGCGGCGGTGTCGCCGGTCAGGGCGGCTTCGGCGGCAACGGCGGGATCGCCCCGACGGCCGGCGGGCCGGGAGGCGTCGGTCCCATCGGCAGCGGTACCGGCCCCGAGGGCGGGTGCGCCGCCTGCTCGCACGACTTCACGTCGATCGACGGCGCCGACGGCGAGGGCAGCTCGACGGCGGCCGGGGGTGGCGGTGCCGGTGGTGGCGGCGGTGGCCACATCGGTGGCGGCGGGGGCCACGCCGGCAGCTCGTTCGCCAGCCTCGAGGGCGGCGGCGGGGGCGGCGGCGGTTCGTCCTACGTGACCCCCGCGGCCACCGACGCCATCTACGGCACCAACACCGTGCGGGAGAGCGGCAACGTCGTCCTCACCTGGACCGCCGCCGTCACCTGCACGATCACCGGCACCGAGGGCGACGACGTCCTCATCGGCGGCAACGGCCCCGACGTCATCTGTGGTCTCGGTGGTGACGACGTGATCGACGGCGGGAACGGCAACGACACCCTGATCGGCGGCAGCGGTGACGACACCCTGCGCGGGGGCAACGGGAACGACCGGCTGATCGCGGGCACCGGGATCGACGCCCTCGACGGTGGCAACGGCAACGACGTGCTCGACTCGACCGACGGGACCGGCGGCGACACCCTGGACGGCGGTCACGGCCGGAACGACTGCCGCTACGACTCCGGCGACACCGCTCAGCGCTGCTGAACGCGCCCGCCGGAGCCGCTACGACGCGTCAGGTGCGGCTCAGGGCGGATGCGCCACCACAACTGACAACAGTGTCTTGCGGCGCGCCGAGCGCCCGTCAGCAGCCGACGAGGCGCTGAGCCAGCCACCCCTCGACCTGGTCGAGGGCGATCCGCTGCTGACCCATGGAGTCGCGCTCGCGGATCGTCACCGCCTGGTCCTCGAGGGTGTCGAAGTCGACCGTCACGCAGAACGGCGTACCGATCTCGTCGTGCCGGCGGTAGCGCTTGCCGATGGCGCCGGCGTCGTCGAAGTCGATGTTCCAGTGCTGGCGCAGCTGCGCGGCGAGGTCGCGCGCCTTGGGTGACAGGTCGGCGTTGCGCGACAGCGGCAGGACCGCGGCCTTGACCGGCGCCAGCCGCGGGTCGAGGCGCAGCACGACCCGCTTGTCGACGCCGCCCTTGGTGTTGGGCGCCTCGTCCTCGGCGTAGGCGTCGACGAGGAACGTCATCAGCGAGCGCGACAGGCCGGCCGCGGGCTCGATGACGTAGGGCGTGTAGCGCTCCCCCGTCGTCTGGTCGAAGTAGACGAGGTCGGTGCCCGAGTGCTGCGAGTGCGTCGTCAGGTCGAAGTCGGTGCGGTTGGCGATGCCCTCGAGCTCGCCCCACTCCGAGCCGGTGAAGTTGAACCGGTACTCGATGTCGACGGTGCGCTTCGAGTAGTGGGAGAGCTTCTCCTTCGGGTGCTCGAAGTGGCGCAGGTTGTCGGGGTTGATGCCGAGGCCGACGTACCAGGCGGTGCGGTCGTCGATCCACCGCTGGTGCCACGCCTCGTCCTCGCCGGGCTTGACGAAGAACTCCATCTCCATCTGCTCGAACTCGCGCGTGCGGAAGATGAAGTTGCCGGGCGTGATCTCGTTGCGGAACGACTTGCCGATCTGGGCGATGCCGAACGGCGGCTTGCGGCGCGACGAGTTCATGACGTTGAGGAAGTTGAGGAAGATGCCCTGCGCCGTCTCCGGCCGCAGGTAGTGCAGGCCGGACTCGTCCTCGACGACGCCGAGGTAGGTCTTGAGCAGGCCGGAGAACTGGCGCGGCTCGGTCCACTGGCCGCGGGTGCCGCAGTTGGTGCAGACGATCTCGGTGAGCGGGATGCTGTCGGGGTCCACGACGTCGCCGGACTTCGAACGCTTCTCGGCCACCGCCTCCTGGAGGTGGTCGGCCCGGAACCGCTTGTGGCAGGACAGGCACTCGACCAGCGGGTCGCTGAACGTCGCCACGTGGCCGGAGGCGACCCAGGTCTCGCGCGGCAGGATGATCGAGGAGTCGAGGCCCACGACGTCGTCGCGCTGGATGACCATGGCCTTCCACCACTGCCGCTTGATGTTGTCCTTCAGCTCGACGCCGAGCGGGCCGTAGTCCCACGCCGACCGGGTGCCTCCGTAGATCTCACCGCTGGGGTAGACGAACCCGCGCCGCTTGCAGAGGCTCACGACGGTGTCGACGGTGGTACCGGGTGTGGTCAGACTGGCCATAGTGGGCAAGGCTATCCGCCGCCCGGGAGGTCGACTCGACACCCTGGCACCAGCCCTCGCATACCCTTGCGCGGGTGAGCCTGCCCTTCCGGTCGCGCGTGGAGCACGCCGCATACCCCGTGCTCGACCGCCTCGAGCGACTCCCCCGGCTGGTCCCGTTCCTGCTCGTGCTCGCGTTGCTGGTGGTCGGGATCTTCGTGCCCGGCTGGGGCTTCGTCGCGACGGGGCTGGTCGCCCTGGCCGTCGCCTTCCTCATCTACTACACGTGGCCGCGGCTGACGCTGCCCGAGCGGCTGATGCGCGTCGCGGTGCTCGCGATCATCGTCGCGGTGACGATCGTGCAGGCGGTTCCGCGCGGCTGAGCCGCTGGCGATTTTGACAATCATTCTCATTCTGAGTACAAACGGGGTATGCGCCGAGCCCCCCTCCTCGCCCTGCCCGCCCTCGCGGCGGTCGCGGCGCTCGCCGCCTGCGGCTCCGGGGCGAGCGGGGCGACGGCCGGCGGCGCGACCGACGGCGGCGCCACCGTCTCGGTCGTCGCGTCGTTCTACCCCATCGAGTACGCGGTCCAGCAGGTCGGCGGAACGCACGTCACCGTCACCAGCCTGACCAAGCCCGGCGCCGAACCCCACGACCTCGAGCTGAGCCCGCAGGACGTCGCCAGGGTCGGCGACGCCGACGCTGGTGGTCTACGCCAAGGGGTTCCAGCCGGCGGTCGACACCGCCGTCGACCAGGAGGCGTCGGACCACGCCTTCGACGTCGCCCCCACCGCGAACCTCGACCTCGCCGCGCCGCCGGAGGAGGGCCAGCCCCCACCACCGTCGGCCACCGCCGCCAAGGACCCGCACTTCTGGCTCGACCCGCAGCGCTACGCCGCGGTCGCGACGGCGATCGCCCAGCGCCTCGAGCAGGCCGACCCGGCCAACGCGGCCGCCTACACCGAGAACGCCAAGGCCTTCACCGCCAAGCTGACGACCCTGGACGGTGAGTTCCGCACCACCCTCACGTCCTGCGCCCGCACAGCAGCTGGTCACCAGCCACGCCGCGTTCGGCTACCTCAGCGAGCGCTACGGACTCACGCAGGTGCCGATCGCCGGCCTCTCCCCCGACGTCGAACCCTCCGCCGCGCAGCTGGCCGAGGTCGCCGACTTCGTCAAGGCCAACGGCGTCACGACGATCTACGCCGAGACCCTCGTCGAGCCGGCGTTCGCCGAGACCGTCGCCAAGAGCACCGGCGCGCAGCTGGCCACCCTCGACCCGATCGAGGGTCTGACCAGCGCGTCCGCCGGCCGCGACTACCTTGAGGTCATGCGGTCCAACCTCGCCGCCCTCAAGACCGGCCAGAGCTGCCCGGCGTGACGACCGCGGCCGCCGCCACCCCGATCGTCTCCCTCCGCGGGGCGACCTTCGGGTATGCGGACACCGCGGTGGTCCGGCACGTCACCCTCGACGTCTACCCCGGCGAGGTCGTGGCCATCCTCGGCCCCAACGGTGCCGGCAAGTCCACGGTCGTCAAGGGGTTGCTCGGCCTGAGCGACCGGCTCGGCGGCGAGGTCGACCTCTTCGGTACGCCGCTCGACCGGTTCGCCCGGTCCGGGGACCACGCGCGGCTGGGCTACGTCCCGCAGCGGCACACCCTCTCCGGTTCGGTGCGCGCGACCGCGGAGGAGATCGTCGCCACCGGACGCCTGGTGCGGCAGTCGTGGTTCGGCCGGCCCTCGGCGACCGACCGCCGCCTCATCGCGCGGGCCCTCGACGTCGTCGGGCTCGCGGACCGCGGCGACCACCGACGTCAGCACGCTCTCCGGCGGCCAGCAGCGCCGGGTCCTCATCGCGCGGGCCCTGGCCGCGCAGCCCGACGTGCTGCTCATGGACGAGCCGACCGCCGGCGTCGACACCGCCAACCAGCACGTGCTGGCCGAGGTGCTCGGCCGGCTGGCGTCGCCAGGGCGTCACCATGCTCGTCGTCACCCACGAGATGGACGCCTTCGTCGACGTCGTCACCCGGGTCGTCGTCATCGACCGCGGCGGCGTGACCTTCGACGGGCCCCGGGACGTGTTCCTGGCGCGGGAGGTCGAGCTCCTCCACGAGCACCACAGCCACCACCACGACTACGAGCTCACCGACCTGCGGCCCTCGCTCACCGGCGACGCCGAGGCCGGACCGACCGGGAGGGCGCGATGACCACGCTGCTCTCCTACGACTTCATGCAGCGGGCCCTGCTCGCGGCCGTGCTGGTCGGGCTGGTCGCCCCGCTCGTCGGCGTCTTCCTCGTGCAACGGCGCCTGTCGCTGATCGGCGACGGGATGGGCCACGTGGCCCTCGCCGGCGTCGCCGTCGGGCTGCTCACCAACATCGCCCCCGTCTGGACCGCGCTCGTCGGCGCGGTCCTCGCGGCGGTGGCGATCGAGCTCATCCGGGCCTCGGGACGCACGCAGGGCGACGTCGCCCTCGCCGTCATCTTCTACGGCGGCATCGCCGCCGGCGTCGTCATCATCAGCAAGTCGTCGCAGGGCACCCCGGCCAACCTCACCGCATACCTCTTCGGCGCCATCACGACCGTGAAGGCCTCGGACCTCTGGGTGTTCGGGGTCCTGGCGGTGCTGGTCATCCTCACCACCTGGCTGCTGCGTCCGCGGCTGTTCGCGGTGGCCACCGACGAGGAGTATGCGCGGGCGATGGGGATGCCGGTCCTCGCCCTCAACATCGCCCTGGCGGTGCTGACCGCCGTCACCGTCGTCGTGTCGATGCGGATCGTCGGGCTGCTGCTCATCAGCGCGCTGATGATCGTCCCCACCGCCGCCGCGCAGCTGCTCGGGTCGTCGCTTCCGCTCGACGATGCGCTGGGCCGTCGTCATCGGGCTGGTGTGCGCGGTCGGCGGCGTCGTGCGTCTCCTACGAGGCCGACACGCCGTCCGGAGGCACCATCGTCGTCCTCGCGATCGCCGTGTTCGTCCTCGCGTCGATCGGCCGGTCGGTGGTGACGCGGGTCCGTGCGAAGCGGCACGAGCGCGGCGGAGACCCACGCCCACGAGCACGGTCCGGAGTGCGGCCACCCCGCGGTGCCGCACCACGGACACGTCGACTACCTCCACGACGGACACCGCCACGCGCCCCACGAGGGGCACTACGACGAGCACGAGCAGCACGACCCGGCGGCTCGCCGAGGCGGACGCCCCGACCGAGGAAGGCGGTGCAGCCGTGACCGGCGTGACGAACCAGCCGCGCCGGCTGACCCGGCAGCAGGCCGCCGTCGCCGACGCGCTCGGCGGCGCCGACGACTTCACGTCGGCGCAGGACCTGCACGCCCGGCTCCGGACCGAGGGGCACAAGGTCGGCCTGGCGACGGTCTACCGCGCCCTGCAGACCCTCGCCGACCAGGGCGACGTCGACGTCCTGCGCACCGACGACGGCGAGTCGGTCTACCGGCGCTGCAGCACCGGCGCGCACCACCACCACCTGGTCTGCCGCTCCTGCGGTCGCACCGTCGAGGTCGAGGGCCCGACGGTCGAGCGCTGGGCCGATGCGGTCAGCGCGCAGCACGGGTTCCGCGACGTGACGCACACGCTCGAGATCTTCGGCACCTGCTCCGACTGCGCCCGGTGACCGCAGGACTACAGTGGATGGTTTGACAGGACAACCTGACACGTCCGGCTGACGCTCGTCCGCGTCGGCGCCGAGGAGGCCACCCGTGACGACCGCCGACCTGCCGGTGCTCTACGGCCAGAGCTGGGTGCAGGGTGGCGAGCTCATCCTGGCCTTCGTGCTCTCGGCGGCGATCGGGCTGGAGCGCCAGCTGCGCGGCAAGAGCGCCGGCCTGCGCACCCAGACCATCGTCGGCACCACGTCGGCGCTGATGCTCATCATCAGCAAGTACGGGTTCTTCGACGTGCTCGACCCCGGCCTGGTGACCCTCGACCCCTCCCGGGTGGCCGCCCAGATCGTCTCCGGCGTGGGATTCCTCGGCGCCGGCCTCATCCTCACCCGGGGCGGCGCGGTCCGCGGCCTGACGACGGCGGCCGCGGTCTGGGAGACCGCCGCGATCGGCATGGCCGCGGGGGCCGGGCTCTGGCTGCTGGCCCTGCTCGTGACCGGCCTGCACTTCGTCATCGTCTTCGGCTTCACCGGACTGTCCCGCCGCCTCGCCGGTTTCACCGAGTCCGCGGTGCAGGTCGAGGTGGCCTACCTCGACGGCCGGGGCGTGCTCCGCCACCTCCTCGACGCGCTGACCAAGGAGGGCTGGCGGATCGGGCGGCTGGTCGGGCGGGGCACCGTCGTCGACCGCGGGGTCGACGTCGTCTCGGTGCGGATGGAGCTGGTCGGCCGGGCGGGACCCGAGCACGTCATCGCGTCGCTCGGCGCGATCGAGGGCGTGCGCGACGTCGCGGTGGTCACCGAGGACGACCTCGACTGAACCCCGGCGGGCGCCTACTGCGGGTCGGCCAGCAGCCGGTCGAGCTCCTCGGTCGTCACGTCCACACCGGGGAAGCTGGCGATCCGGCCGACCGGGAAGGAGCCGACCACCTTGAGCAGGTCGTCGCCCTCGGCGCCGAGGAACGCCCCGAGCGCCTCCCGCAGGCCGGGCCCGCGGACGGGGTCCTCCAGCGCCTCGGCGATCGGGGTGTCGACCGTGACGGGGACCTGGACGTCGTCGCCCTGGACCGTGACGGTCGCGCGGACCCGCAGGTCGCGGCTCGACGCTCCGACCTCGACGACGTACTCGCCGCTCTCGACGACCCACCGGCCGACGCGGGTGTCGTAGTAGGCCAGGTCGTCCCGGGCGACGCGCAGCTCGACGGTGGCCGACTCGCCGGCGCGGCACCCACACCCGCTCGAACGCCGCCAGCTCGCGGACCGGCCGGACCACCGACGAACCCGGCAGCGACGCGTACAGCCTGGACCACCTCGTGGCCGTCCCGGGTCGCCGGTGTTGGTGACCGTCACCCGCGCGACGAACCCGCCGTCGTCGGGCGTCACGGCCAGGTCGGCGTAGTCGAACGTCGTGTAGGACAGGCCGTGCCCGAACGGGAACGACGACCTCGATGTCCCTGGCGTCGTACCAGCGGTAGCCGACGAACAGCCCCTCGCCGTAGCGCACGTGCCCGTGCTCGCCGGGGAAGTCGAGGTATGCGGGGGTGTCCTGCAGCCGCACCGGCACCGTCTCGGCCAGCCGTCCCGAGGGGTTGACCGCGCCGTAGAGGACGTCGGCCACGCGCCGACCCGCCCGCCTGGCCGAGCAGCCAGCTCTCGAGGATCGCCGGAACGCGGCCGGCGAAGGCCGAGAGCCGGACCACGCCGCCGTTGGAGAGCACGACGACGGTACGCGGGTTGGCCTCGAGGACGGCGTCGAGCAGCGCGACCTGCTCGGCGGGCAGCTCGATGTCCGTCGCGGTCGAAGCCCTCCGACTCGTACGTCGTCGGGCAGGCCGAGGAACACGACGGCGACGTCGGCCGCGGCCGCCGCGGCGACCGCCTCGGCGGCGAGGTCGGAGCCGCGTCCGACGGCGCCCCGGCGAGCGCGAAGCCGGCGGCGAAGGTGACCTCCCCGCCGGCCGCCGCCCGGATCGCGTCCAGCGCGTTGTCGAGGCGGGTCGGGTTGATGTGCGAGCTGCCGCCGCCCTGGTAGCGCGGCGTCCGCGCGAACTCGCCGATGACCGCGACGCGCGTCTCGGGCGCGAGTGGGAGCAGGTCGTTCTCGTTGCGCAGCAACACGATTCCCGCCGCGCCGCCTCACGGGCCAGGGCGTGGTGGGCGTCCGCGTCGTAGGTCGCGTCGGGGCGGGCGGCCGCGAGCACCCGGTCCACCAGGTCGACCAGCCGTCCGGCGGCGGTGTCGAGCACCGACTCCTCGAGCCGGCCGTCCTCGACCGCGGCGACGAGCTGCGCGTCGGTCCGGCCGCCGCTGGCCGGCATCTCCAGGTCCAGCCCGGCCTCGACCCCGACCACGCGGTCGTTGACCGCGCCCCAGTCGGACATCACGAGCCCGTCGAAGCCCCACTCGTCGCGCAGCACCGTCGTCAGCAGCCACGGGTTCTCCGAGGCGTACACGCCGTTGACGCGGTTGTAGGAGCACATGACCGTCCACGGGTGCGCGGCCTGGACGACCCGCTGGAAGCCGCGCAGGTAGATCTCCCGCAGCGGTCGCTCGTCGACGTCGGCGCTCACCCGCAGCCGGTCGGTCTCCTGGTTGTTGGCGGCGAAGTGCTTGAGCGGCCGCGCCGACCCCCTGGCTCTGCAGTCCGCGGACCAGCGCCGCCCCGAGGACCCCGCTGACCAGCGGGTCCTCGGACAGGTACTCGAAGTTCCGCCCGCCCAACGGTGACCGCTTGATGTTGATGCCCGGACCGAGGAGCACGCCCACGCCCTCGGCCTGGGCCTCCTCGCCGAGGGCGACGCCGACGCGCTCGAGGAGCGCCGGGTCCCAGGTGGACCCGAGGGTGACCGCCGGCGGGAAGCAGGTCGCCGGCACGCTGTCGTGCAGACCGACGTGGTCACCGGCGCCCGCCTGCTTGCGCACCCCGTGCGGCCCGTCGGTGAGCAGGATCGACGGCACGCCGGGAGCGGCCTTGGTGTGCCAGAAGCCCGCGCCGCTGGTCAGTGACGCCTTCTGCTCCAGCGTCAGGGCGGCGACGACGGTGGACGTGTCGCGCGGACGGGTCGTGGTCACGGGTGGGTCTCCTGCTCTCGGCGGTCGGGTCGGGCGTCAGGTGGCGAGGGCGACGGTGCGGAACCCGGCGTTGCCCATCGAGGAGTCGGGGGTGTTGGAGGACCGCGCGGCGTTGCGGTAGCGGTTGCAGTAGGAGTCGTGGCACAGGTAGGAGCCGCCGCGCATGGCGCGCTGCTCTCCCCTCACCGGTCCGGTCGGGTCCTGGGCCGGGCCGTTCGCGTAGTACTGCGGGTCCCACCAGTCGGCGCACCACTCCCAGACGTTGCCGATGGTCTGCCAGAGGCCGTAGTCGTTGGGCTGGAACGTGTGCACCGGCGCGGTGGTGAGGTAGCCGTCGTCGAGGGTGTTGTCCACGGGGAAGCGTCCCTGCCAGATGTTGCAGTGCTCCGGGCTCTCCAGGGCGTCGCCCCAGGGGTACCGCTGCCCGGCCCGACCCCCGCGGGACGCGCACTCCCACTGCGCCTCCGTGGGCAGGGCCCGCCCGGCCCAGCCGCAGTAGGCCTGGGCGTCGTTCCAGCTGACGTGCACCACCGGGTGGTCGTCGAGCCCCTCGAGGTCGGAGCCCGGGCCGCCGGGGTGCCGCCAGTCGGCGCCGTGGACGCCCCACCACCACGGCGCACCCTCGGCCGGGCCCATCACCGCCTCGGGTGGTGCGGCGACGACGAGGTGGAACACGGCCGAGAACCCGAAGGTCTCGGCCTCGGTGCGGTACCCCGTGTCGGCCACGAACCGCGCGAAGTCGGCGTTCGTCACCGAGGTCGCGTCGATCGAGTACGCGGCGACGGCGACCTCGTGCACCGGCCCCTCACCGTCGGCCCACTTGCCGTCGCCGAGCGCGTCGCCCATGGCGAACACCTGAGCGGGCACCGCGCACTGCGCGACGGTATGCCGGGACGCCGGCGGGGTCGTCCCCGCCCGGGCTGGGCACGGGCACCGGTGCCGGCGCTGGCGCCGCGTCGTCGGCCCGCGCGGGCGCGCAGCAGCCGGCGGGCTCGGGCGAGGTCATGGACACGAGTCAACCGCACGGCCGGTGCGCGATCGAGGTCAGGAGCCCTCGGAGCGGCGGGCCTCGAGGAGCCGCAGCCAGACCTCGCTGACCGTCGGGTACGAGGGGACGGCGTGCCAGAGGTCCGCGAGGGTGACGCTGCCGATGATCGCGACGGTCGCCGAGTGGACGAGCTCCGCCGAGCCGGTGCCGACGAACGTCGCGCCGACGAGCACGTCCCGCGCCCGGTCGATCACCAGCTTGGCCCGGCCGACGTAGCCGTCCAGCAGCAGTGCGGCCCCGGACGACGTGCGACGGTGTCGTACTCGACGGTCTCGACGTCGATCCCCGCCTCGCGGGCGGCCTGCTCGGTCAGCCCGACGTTGGCCACCTCGGGCGAGGTGAAGGTGACCGACGGGACGACGCGCTCGCTGGCGCGGTCGCGGAAGTCCTTGCCCGCGGCTCGTTCCCCGGCCCCCGCCCGCGCGGCGATGACGGCCCCGGCGATCCGGCCCTGGTACTTGCCCATGTGGGTGAGCAGGGCGCGACCGTTGACGTCGCCGACCGCATACAGCCAGCGGCCGCTGACGCCGTCGACCTGCAGCTGGTCGTTGGTCCGGATGTACCCGTGGGCCTGGCGCGACCGCCTCGGCGATCCCGACCGCCTCCAGCCCGAGGTCCTGGGTGGCCGGGGTGCGGCCGGTCGGCGACGACGACCTCGTCGACGACGATCGACCGTCGCCGGCCGATGTGCAGCGTCACGGGACCGCCGCTGATGTGGCCGATCCCGTTGTCCTTGGGCGACTTTCGGCGACACCTCGATGACCTTGGTCTCGGTGAGGACCTTGGCGCCGCTGGCGACCAGGGACCGCTGGACCAGCTCGCTGGCGAACGGCTCGGACGCGGGCGAGGATCCGGTCGCCCACGTCGATGAGGGTCAGCTCCTCGCACCCCGAGGCCGAGGAGCCAGGTCGCGGCCTCGCAGGCCACGACGCCCGCCGCCGAGGATCGCGACCCGGCGCGGGATCTGGTGCAGGTTGGTGACGTCCCGCGAGGTCCAGGGCAGCGCCTGACGCAGGCCGGGGATGTCGGGGATGCGTCGCCGTGGTGCCGGTGGCCACGATCACCGCGTGGCGGGCGGTGATGTCGCGGGCCGGGCCCTCGGAGTCGGCGACCTGGACGGTGCGGGTCCCGGTGAGGCGCCCGTGGCCGCGCAGCACGTCGATGCCGGCGCCCTTGGCCCACTTGACCTGGCCCGCGTCGTCGAGGTGCGAGGTGAAGTCGTCGCGCCGTCCGAGGACCGCCTTGACGTCGATTCCCTTGGTGCTCAACCGAGTTGCCGTCCCCTGCAGGCTCTCCGCCTCGGTGAACAGCTCCACCGAGCGCAGCAGCGCCTTGCTCGGCATGCAGGCCCAGTAGGAGCACTCGCCGCCGAGCAGCTCGTTCTCGACGATGACCGCGGTGCGGTCGCTCCCGCGGATCGCGTAGTCGGCGGCGTTCTCGCCGGCGGGTCCGCCGCCGATGACGATGACGTCCCAGGTGTCGCGCGTGCTGCGGGTCTCACGAGCCGCGCGCGGGTCAGGTGAGGCAGGGGGCATGTCGGCACAGTATGCCGCGCCCGGCTGGCTCCTTGGGGGCCGGGGGCGGCACGCGGCCAGGTGTCAAGCGCGATGTTCACGCCCGGTCGACGGCGCCTCCGTAGCGACGGTCGCGGCCGGCGTAGATCTCGATCGCCTCCCAGAGGTTGCGGCGGTCGAAGTCCGGCCAGAGCGTGTTGAGGAAGACCATCTCGGCGTAGGCGGACTGCCACAGCAGGAAGTTCGAGGTCCGCTGCTCGCCGGAGGAGCGCACGAACAGGTCGACGTCGGGCATGTCCGGCTCGTCGAGGTAGCGCCCGATGGTCTTCTCGTCGATGCCGCTCGGCTTCAGCCGGCCCAGGCGCACGTCCTCGGCGATGCGGACGACGGCGTCGGCGACCTCGGCCCGGCCGCCGTAGTTGACGCAGAAGTAGAGGGTGAGGCCGGTGTTGTCGCGGGTGAGCTCCTGGGCGACCTCGAGCTCGTGGATGACCGAGCGCCACAGGCGGGGTCGTCGGCCGACCCATCGCATCCGGACGCCCCACTCGTGCAGCTGGTCGCGACGCCGCCGGATCACGTCGCGGTTGAACCCCATGAGGAACCGCACCTCGTCGGGCGAGCGCCGCCAGTTCTCGGTCGAGAACGCGTAGGCCGACAGGTGGGTCACGCCGACCTCGATCGCCCCGGCGACGACGTCGAGCAGCGAGGCCTCGCCCGCCTCGTGGCCCTTGGTCCGGGGCAGGCCGCGGGCGTTGGCCCAGCGGCCGTTGCCGTCCATGACGATGGCCACGTGCTTCGGCAGCACCTCGGCGGGGATCGACGGTGGGCGCGCCCCGCTCGGGTGCGGCGAACGGCGCCGCATACGGGCTGCTGGTCATCGCCGGTCAGACCTGGGCGATGCGCTCGACGTGCCGCAGCGAGCGGACCCCGCGCTCGAGGTGCCACTGGAGGAACGCCGTGACCAGGCCGCTGCCCTCACGGCGCGACCGCAGGTCGGAGGCGTCGGCGAGCGCCCAGTCCCCGCTGAGCAGCGACGCGAGCAGCCGCAGCGTCTCCGGCGCGGGGGCCGCGGACCCGGGCGGTCGGCATACCGGGCATACCGCACCGCCCGCCGGGATGTTGAAGGCCGAGTGCGGGCCGGGGCCACCGCACTTCGCGCAGTCGTGGAAGCTCGGCGCCCAGCCCGCGACCGCGAGCGAGCGCAGCAGGTAGGCGTCGAGGACCAGGCCCGGGTCGTGCTCGCCGCCGCCGAGCGAGCGGAGGGCGCCGGCGAGGAGCAGGTACTGCTGCGTCGACGGCTCGTGCTCCTCGGTGAGCCGCTCGGCGGTCTCGACCATGACGGTGGCGGCGGTGTAGACCGTGTAGTCGCGGGCGATGGTCTGCCCGTAGGTGGCGATGCTCTCGGCCTGGGTCACCGTGTCGAGGTTGCGGCCCTCGTAGCACTGGACGTCGACGACCATGAACGGCTCCAGCCGCGCCCCGAACCGGGACTTCGTGCGGCGCACGCCCTTGGCCACCGCCCGGACCCGGCCACGCTCCTTGGTGAGGAGGGTGATGATGCGGTCGGCCTCGCCCAACGGGTGGGTGCGCAGCACGACGGCCTCGTCACGGTAGAGGGGCACGTCGGCCATTCTCTCCCAGGTGCCGTACGCCGCTCCCCCGGCGCGCGGCGAGCCGACCTCAGACTCGGCGGCCGAGCGGCGGCATCTCCTGCCACTCCGCCCCCCGGTCGATGCCGAGGGTGGCCAGCAGGTCCTCGTGCAGCTCCATCCAGACCGTGTGGCACGAGTCGACACGGGGGCGGGTCACCCAGGCCGGTTCGCCGTTCACCGCGCGGGTCAGCGCCGCTCGGTAGCGCTCGTCGTAGCCGTCGAACCGGCTCCAGCCGAGCGCCCAGCGGGGCGGCGACCGTCTCGAGCTCGTCACCGAGCGTGGCCAGCTCGCCGAGGACCCGCTGGTCCCAGACGATGTCGGAGTGGTCGTTCGACGCGAGCGCGTCGTCGCGGGTCGGCCGCAGCTGCCACTCGGTGCAGGCCTGCAGCAGCCGGGCGTTGAACGGCAGGAAGCTGCGGTATGCGTCGCGCACCGGCCCCTCGGCTCCGCTCGCCCCCAGCTCGTCGGCGAGGCGTCGCTCGCCCTCCGACGCGGCCGGCGGCGGTCAGCGTCCAGCCGCCGGTCCCGCCGAAGTCGACCCGGGTGACCCAGCCGAACGCCTCGAAGTCGAGCAGCAGCTCGTCGGACTCCGAGCGGTCGAGGCCGAACCGGTCGGCCACCTCCGCCTCGTCGGCCATCCCCTTCAGCCGCACGGCGTGCAGGGCAGCAGCTCCGGGGTGGATCGGTGTGCCGTGGTGGCGCCCATGGCAGCAGTCTAGGAAGGGCGTTGCGACCGATGGTGGACGTGGGCGCCCTCGGCGGGCCGGCCCTCCGGTGGAACCGGTCACGGTGAGGGCGCTGCGGTGGGCAGGAGCCGTTCCAGGAGCGAGTCCGGAGGCGGCGCTGCTCCGCGGGCGTCAGCGAGCCGGTCATCGGCGTCAAGGAGCGCCGCACCTCGGACTGAGCCGTCTCGCGAGGCGGGCGCCCTCGGCGGTGAGCAGGACGTCGACGGCGCGGCCGTCGGTGCGGTTCGGTGCGCGCTGGAGCAGGTTCCGGCGCTCGGCGCGGTCGACGAGACCCGAGAGCGTGGACCGCTCGAGACCGAGGTGGTCGGCGAGCGTCGACATGCGGACCCGTCGGTCCCGCAGGATCGCGAGGACCCGCAGCTGGGTCAAGGAGAGGTCGTGCTCCGCGCGAGGCGGGTCAACACGGCCATCGTCGCGAACCCCGCCTGCGCCAAGGCGTCGACCAGCCCATCCTGCTCAGTCCCGGTTGGACTCGTCATGCTCCGGATCCTAGTTGGTTCGATTCGTGATACAACATATTTTAGTTCGTATTACGAATCAAAGGAGCCGTCATGAAGGCCGCCGTGGTCACCTCGTTCACCACCCCACCGCGCTACGAGGACATCGACGCGCCCGAGCCCTCCGGTCCCGGCGACCTCGTCGTCGACGTCGTGGCCGCGGGGCTCCACCCGCGCGTTCGGTCGCAGGCCGACGGGTCGCACTACACGAGCACCGACGAGCTGCCGATCGTCCCCGGCATCGACGGTGTGGGTCGAGGCCCCGACGGGCGGCTGCGGTACTTCGTGCTGCCGGACACGACCCGCGGATCCATGGCGGAGCGGGCGGTCATCGACGAACGCCGCAGCGTCCTCCTCCCGCACGACGCGGACGAGATCGCCGTCGCCGCCGCGATGAACCCAGCGATGTCCTCCTGGGTCGCTCTCCGCCGCCGCATCGACTTCCGGTCCGGGCAGCGGGTCCTGGTGCTGGGCGCCACGGGCAACGCCGGCCGGTTGGCGGTGCAGGTGGCCCGGCATCTGGGCGCGAGCGCCGTCGTGGCTGCCGGGCGTGACCGCCGGCGGCTGGCCGACTCTCGGCGCCTCTGGGCGCGACGGCCACCGTGGCGCTCGACTCCGGGTCCGTGGCCGGCCATGACGCCATGGCCCGAAGACTCGGCGAGGCCGCGGGGGACGTCGACGTCGTGCTGGACTACCTCTGGGGTGAGCCGGCCGTCAGCGGTCGATGACCGCCCTGGTGACCGCGCGCGAGCCGCGCCAGAAGCCGCTTGGCATGGGTGCAGATCGGGTCCGTGGCCGGCCGTCGGCGGCCATCCCTTCAGCGGCGCTGCGGGCGGCCGCACTCGACATCGTCGGGAGCGGGCAGGGCTCGGTGAGCACCGCCGAGATCCTGTCCGAGCTGCCGGCGCTCGCGCGGGAGATCTCGGCCGGCCGCTTCGCCATCGACGCCCAGCCCGTCCCTCTGGCCGATGTCGAGCAGGCCTGGCGGGCCGACGCGTACCCGGACCAGCGGGTGGTTCTCGTCCCGTGACCCGACCGAAGGAACACCCCTCTCAGCTGGTCGGCCGGCCCTGGAGGAGGCGGACGAGCGCGTAGCCGAGGGCGCCGCCCACACCCTGCATCACCACGAACGCCGGCACCGAGGAGGGAGCGATGCCCGCGAAGGTGTCGGAGAGCGTTCGGGCGAGGGTGACCGCCGGGTTGGCGAAGCTGGTGGAGCTGGTGAACCAGTAGGCCGCGGTGATGTAGGCACCGACGGCGAGGGCCACCCGCAGGCGGGCTGCGTCTGGGGACCCCGAGCGGGCAGCCGCGTCGACGACGAGGACCAGCCCTGCGGTGGCCACCACCTCGGCGAGCAGCTGACCGGCGCCCCCACGTGTGGTGGTGGACAGCGACACCGCCGGCAGGTCGAACATGAGGTTCGCCACGACGGCGCCCAGCGCCGCGCCGGCGACTTGGGCCGCAAGGAGCCCCGCCGCATACCGGTTGGACAGCCAGCCGGTCCGCCCGCTCGACGAGCACGACGACGGGGTTGAAGGCCGCGGACACCGGGTGGAGCGCAAGGATCAGGGCCGTCAGCACTGCGCCGGTGGCCACGGCGTTCTCGAGCAGCTGCAGTCCCGCCTGCCCCGGCGACAGCCGGCTCGCGGCGACGCCGGAGCCGACGACGGCGGCCACGAGGAACCGCGCTGCCGAGGGCTTCGGCGGTCATCCGCCGCAGCAGCGGGACCTCGCTGACGGCGCGCCCACTCGCCGCGACGACCGTCGTCACGAGATGGAGTCGCTCGGCTTCGTCGCGCGGACGATCGCTCCGTGCATCCCCGGGGCCGCCTCGTGCGTGAACTCGACGCTGGCGTCCTGGAACCCCGCCGCCGTCAGGCCCTCGAGGTACTCACGCCGCGAGAGCGCACCCGCGATGCACCCGACGTAGGAACCGCGTTCCGCCCGTTCGGCGACGGTCAGGTGGTCCTCGGCGACCACGTCACTGATCGCCGATCGCGGCCACCGGGCGTCAGGACCCGGTACATCTCGGCGAGCACCGCCGGCTTGTCGACCGACAGGTTCACGACGCAGTTCGAGATGACCACGTCGACCGCGCCGTCGGGCAGCGGGCACGTCCTCGATGGTGCCCTTGACGAACTCGACGTTGGTCGCTCCCGCCTTCGCGGCGTTGGCCCGCGCCAGGTCGAGCATCTCGTCGGTCATGTCGACCCCGTAGGCGTAGCCGGTCGGCCCGACCCGGCGCGCCGAGAGCAGGACGTCGATCCCGCCACCCGAGCCGAGATCGAGGACCCGCTCGCCGGGGTGGAGGTCGGCGACGGCGGTCGGGTTGCCGCAGCCGAGGCTCGCGGCGACCGCCTCGACCGGCAGCTCGTCGCGCTCGCTGGGCGGAGTAGAGCGCTGACCCGAAGGTCTCGTCGATCTCCAGGGTCACCGGGCCGGACGCCGCGGTGTCCGAGCCACAGCAGCCCACCGTTCGCCACAGCCGCAGCCGTCGCTCCCGGCGCCCGAGGTCACCCTCAGCGCCGCCGCGGCGTACTTGTCCCGCACCTGGTCGCGCAGCTCGCTCATCGTCGACCTCGTCCTTCGCTACTACATCGATATCTGTCGATGAGATAATCCTGCCTCGTCGCATCGATGGCTGTCAATGGGTATGCGATACTCGGCGACATGGCCTCCCTGACCCTGCCCCTCCTCGAGGAGTGCTGCTCCCCGGTCGTCGGGCAGGTGCATGACGGCCGCCGAGGCCGAGACCCTGGCGACGTCGCTCAAGGCGGTTGCCGACCCGGTCCGGCTGCGGCTCATCTCCCTCGTCGCGGCGCACGCGGACGCCGAGGCCTGCGTCTGCGACCTGACCGATCCGGTCGGGCTCTCGCAGCCGACGGTGTCGCACCACCTCAAGGTCCTCGTGGACGCCGGCATCCTCACCCGCGAGCAACGGGGTCGCTGGGCCTACTACCGCCTCGTCCCCGAGACGCTGTCGACCATCGCGCGACTCCTGACGACACCCTGACCGTCCGAACATCTGTTCGACTCCTCGGCTATACTGGGGTGATGTCGTTCGCGATGCAGGGGTCGCTGCTCGACCTCGATGACGGCCCGACCCTCCACGCCCTCGCCGCCGGTCTGACCCGCACCGAGCTCGGGCGCCGGCGCCTGGGTGGACCTGCGGCCCGGCGTGGCTGACCGGCGGGGACGCGCTGTTCGACGTGCTCCACCACGAGGTGCCGTGGCGGGCGGAACGGCGGCAGATGTACGACAACGTCGTCGACGTGCCTCGCCTCACGAAGTTCTACGACGCCGACGAGGCGCTCCCGCACCCGATGCTCGTGACCGTCCGCGAGGCGCTGAGCGACCACTACGAGCCCGAGCTCGGCGAGCGCTTCGTCACCGCCGGGCTGTGCCTCTACCGCGACGGGCGCGACAGCGTCGCCTGGCACGGCGACCGCATCGGCCGGTCGACGAGCGAGGACACCATGGTGGCGATCCTCTCGGTGGGCAGCCCGCGGCCGCTGATGCTGCGGCCGCGCGACGGCGGCGCCGCCACGACTGCGGCTGCCGCTCGGGCACGGCGACCTCGTCGTCATGGGCGGCTCCTGCCAGCGCACCTGGGACCACGCGATCCCGAAGACCGCGAAGGAGGTCGGGCCCGCGCATCTCGATCCAGTTCCGCGTCCGAGGCGTTCGTAGCCGGCCCGCGCCGGAGGAGAGCGGACCTCAGCCGGCAGGCGGCGCCGCAGGTCGGCGCGGCCAGGCGAGCGACGGTCGGCCGCGGTCCAGCGCCGCACCGTCGCCGCAGCGAGCTGCACCAGGCCCTCCGAGCGCTCGTTCGCGACGAGCACCGCGTCGCCGTCGACCACCCATCCAGCGTGGCCCCGACCCGCCGCACGACACCGAGTCCTCGACCGCAGGACCGGGCCGTCGCGCGTCAACACGGCCACGGTGTCGTCGCCGCGGTTCGACGCCGAGGACCTGGTCGCCGACGAGCGACGACCTCGGCCGCGGTGTTCTCGCCCGTGGCGTCCGGCGCGGCGCAGCGACACCGACTCCCCCGGCGTGAGGACCAGCCCGGCCACGTCGCATACCGTCACCGTCGAGGCGAGCTCGCCGAGCACGTAGGCGACGGGGCCGTCGACGACCAGGTGCCTGCGGCCCCGAGCCGGCCGGCATCGCCGACCGCGCCACCTCGGTGAGCCGGCCGTCGTCGAGGTGGTACCCGATGACGGCGTCCAGCCCGAGGTCACAGACCAGCAGCCCGCCGTCGACGAACACCACCTGGTGGGCGTGCGGGCCGTCCTGCCGGTCGGCCTGCGGGCCGGGCGTACCGCGAGTGCTGCACGAGATCCGTTCTCGCCCCGAGCGATCCGTCGTCCGAACCGGGTGGACGCTGACCGAACCGGACGTGTAGTTCGCCGTGACCAGCCAGCGGCCGTCCGGGCTGAGCGCCAGGTGGCACGGGCGCGGCGCCGCCGGTCGACTGCTCGCCCCAGCGCCGGCCACGGCGCGTCGTCGGTGACCGCCCAGGCGCCGACCCGGCCCTCGTCGCCCTCGAGCGCCGCATACACGAACCGGCCGTCCGGGGACGCGATGACGAACGACGGGTTGGCGGCCGGCGCCACCTCGACCGGAGGGCCGAAGCCCTCCGGCCCGAGGTCGACGAGCCCGAGCGCCGGACCGTACCCGCCGAGGACGAGCCGCGTCACGACTCGACGAGCGCGTCCCGCTCGGCCCGGTTGACCGCCGACACGACGGCCTTGAGCGAGGCCGTGACGATGGACGAGTCGAGCCCGACGCCCCACAGCACCCGGTCACCGACGGCGCACTCGACGTAGGCCGCCGCCCGGGCGTCGCCACCGGCGGACAGGGCGTGCTCCTGGTAGTCGAGGACGCGCACGTCGACACCGAGACCCGGCGAGGGCGTCGGTGAACGCCGCGATCGGGCCGTTGCCGGTGCCCTGCGCGACGACGTCGTTCCCCTTGTCGGTCAACGTGACCGAGAGCCGGCTGCCGCCGTCGACCGTCGAGTCGGAGTGCACCGACATGAGCGCCGAACCGGCCCCAGGCGTCGGGCGGCGACGGGAGGTACTCGTGCTCGAACCGCTCCCACAGGGCCGCCGGCGACACCTCGCCGCCGTCCTGGTCGACGCCGCGCTGGACGACTCCCGAGAACTCGATCTGGAGCCGGCGCGGCAGGTCCAGGTGGTGCTCCGACTTCATGATGTAGGCGACGCCGCCCTTGCCGGACTGGCTGTTCACCCGGACGACGGCCTCGTAGCTGCGGCCGATGTCGTGGGGGTCGACCGGCAGGTACGGCACCGCCCAGGGGAACTCGTCGAGACCGACTGCCGGCCGCGGCCGCGTCCTTCTCCAGCCACTCGAACCCCTTCTTGATGGCGTCCTGGTGGGAGCCGGAGAAGGCGGTGTAGACGAGGTCGCCGCCCCAGGGGTGGCGCTCGCCGACCGGCAGCTGGTTGCAGTACTCCACGGTGCGACGGATCTCGTCGATGGACGAGAAGTCGATCTGCGGGTCGATGCCCTGCGTGAAGAGGTTCATGCCCAGGGTCACCAGGCAGACGTTCCCCGTCCGCTCGCCGTTGCCGAACAGGCAGCCCTCGATGCGGTCGGCACCGGCGAGGTAGCCCAGCTCGGCGGCGGCGACGCCGGTGCCGCGGTCGTTGTGCGGGTGCAGCGACACGACGACCGACTCGCGCCGGTCGAGGTGGCGCACCATGTACTCGATCGAGTCGGCGTACACGTTGGGCGTGGCCATCTCGACGGTGGCCGGCAGGTTCACGATCAGCTTGTGGTCCGGCGTGGGGTCGATGACGTCGATGACCGCGTTGCAGATCCGGACGGCGAAGTCGAGCTCGGTGCCGGTGTAGGACTCCGGCGAGTACTCGTAGTAGACGTCGGTGTCGGGGACCGTCTCCTCGAGCTTGCGGCACAGGCGCGCGGCCTGCACCGCGATGTCGATGATGCCCGTCCTGGTCGAGGCCGAACACCACGCGCCGCTGGAGCACCGAGGTCGAGTTGTAGAAGTGGACGATGGCCTGCTTCGCGCCGCGGATCGCGTCGAAGGTGCGGTGCACGAGGTGGTCGCGGCACTGGGTGAGCACCTGGATGGTCACGTCGTCGGGGATGTGGTGGCCCTCGATCAGCTCGCGCACGAAGTCGAAGTCGGTCTGGCTCGCCGACGGGAAGCCGACCTCGATCTCCTTGTAGCCCATGCGGACGAGCAGGTCGAACATCCGCTTCTTGCGCTCGGAGTTCATCGGGTCGATGAGCGCCTGGTTGCCGTCGCGGAGGTCGACGGCGCACCACCGCGGGGCGCCTCGGTGATCCGCTTGGTGGGCCAGGTGCGGTCGGGCAGGTCGACGGCGATCTGGTCGTGGAACGGTACGTACTTGCCGAACGGCATCCCTGAAGGGGTCTGCGGGTGGAGCACTTCTCTCACGTCCTCGTGTTCGCTGGAGCTGGTCTAGCCGGATCTCAGCCAGGCAGGACGAACTCCGCGACGAGGGAGGCCGAGTGTCTAGGCCTCGTCGCGGCAGCGAAGGAGGAGGAGCGCCGAACGCACAGGGCGAGGGTATGCCCGTCGCTCGCGGCCCGTCCAGCCCGCCCGTCCGCGCGCCCGGATCGTGAGACCGACGTCCCGGCGGCGGGCGCCGTCCCTCTCGTACGATGAGGACGTGACGGACGCGGGGAGCCTGCGCGTAGGCCATGAGGAGCGGGAGCGGCTCGTCCACGTGCTGATGCAGCAGTATGCGGAGGGCCGGCTCACCGCGTCGGAGCTCGACGACCTGACCGGCCGGGCTCGCCAGGCCCGCACCTACTCCGACCTCGACCGGTTGGTGGCGGACCTGCCGGTGCCGCCGCCCTCCACCGCAGCGCGGCTGACGGCGACGACCGCCAACCTGGCCCGGTTGGGCACCGACCCGGAGCACCGGCAGACGATGACCGGCGGGATGTCGAGCTACGTGCGCCGCGGGGTGTGGACGGTCCCCGCATACCTGAACCTCAACGCCGGCATGGCGACGGTGAAGCTGGACTTCCAGCAGGCGGTCTGCCCCCACGAGGTGGTCGACATCTCGGTCTCCGCCGGCGTCGGGGCCGTCGTCCTCGTGGTGCCGCAGGGGTGGGGGGTCAACACCGACCAGATCGGCAAGGGGATCGGGTCGGTGTCCAACAAGGTCGACACCATCCCGGAGCCGGGCCACCCGCTGCTCGTGGTGCACGGCAGCTCGGTGGCCGGCGCCGTCCGGGTGCGCTACCCGAACCGGCAGGACCGCTACCTGATGCGCCGGAACATCAAGCGGCTCAAGGCCGGCAGCTCGTCGACCTCGCGGGTCGAGACGGCCATGGGTCCGGCGCAGGGTGGTTCGACGACGGCCGCGCCCCAGGACGCGCCGACGTGGGGCGTGTCGGACCGCCGCAACTGACGCCGGCTCCGGTCAGGTCGGCAGGTGCGCCTGGAGCGCCGGACTGGAGAGCGGCGGCGAGTTCCACCGCGTCTCCAGCCGGGAACCGTTGCCGCGCAGGCGGATCCGGTGCGGTGTCTCGATCAGCGCGAGGTCGGCCTCGAAGGTGTCGGGACCGGTCCAGCCGCCGCGGCAGACGACCGGCGTCGGCCCGGCGGGCGCGGCACCGCGGGCACCGCGGGAGACCCCGGACCCCTGCGCCGAGCAGCCCCTCCGCCCAGCGGTCCCGGCCGCAGGGGAAGGCCAGCTCCGACGGCCGGCAGGCTCAGGGTGAGCAGGTGGTCCGCGCCGTCGCGGGCGACGGTCAGCGCGCTGCCCCGGGGCAACGGCGGTCCGCGCGCCGCGTCCTCGACCACGAAGCGGACCGCGGCCTCGGGCCCGTGCTCGGTCGGCGTGACGACCGGTAGGGCGAGGCCCGTCCAGACGGTCCACCAGCCGGGCTTCGTCGCCGTCCTCGCCGGACCGCAGTCATCGGTGTCGAGCGCCGGGAGCAGCCGGGTCCAGAGCACGTCGAGGACCTGCTGCATGTCGTCGACGCGGGCGGTCGTGACGACGACGAGGTCGGCCTCGGGGACGACGACGCAGAACTGGCCGTGCGCGCCGTCGCCCCGGAACCCGTGCCGGGCGATCCAGTACTGGTAGCCGTAGCCCTGCCGCCAGTCGACCGGCCCGGCGGGGTCGTTGTCGTTGTCGATGTGCTTGCGCGTCGCCAGCGCGACCCAGCCCTCCGGCAGGACGCGCTGCTCCCGCCAGACCCCGTCCTGGAGCAGCAGCTGGCCGAACGCGGCCATGGACTCGGTCTGCAGGTGCAGCCCGGTGAAGCCCGAGCGCCGACCCCGTGCTCGTCGGTGTCCCAGCGCGCGGCGCCGATGCCGAGCGGGTCGAGCAGCCGCGGGCGGAGGTAGTCGAGCAGCGGCTGCCCGGTGTGCTCCTCGACGATGGTCGGCGAGCGCTAGCGTCGTCGGGTTGTTGTAGGCGTGCCGGGACCCGACCGGCTCCTCCGGCGGGATCCGCAGGAAGCCGCGCGACGGGTCGTCGGCGTCGAGCCGGTAGGCCCGGTCGAGGGTGTCCTCCCGGTGCCCGGTCGACATCGACAGCAGGTGGTGGACGGTCAGCTCCGCGCACCGCGGGGTCGACGTCGTCCGGGGACGTGGTCGGGCAGCAGGTCGACGACCCGGTCGTCGAGCCGGAACCGGCCCTCCGCGACGGCGAACGCCGACCGCGGTCGAGGTGAACGACTTGCTGAGCGAGTAGAGCAGGTGGACGCGGTCGGCGGAGTAGGGCGCCCACCACCCCTCGGCCGCCACGTGGCCGTGGCGCACCACCATCAGGCTGTGCATCTCCAGGCCGAGGTCCTGCGAGGTCGGTCGAGCACCGCGTGGACGGCTGCCGCCGGGACCCCGACGTCGGCGGGGGCGGGCGCGGAGCAGTCGGGTCGCAGGTCGTCGTCGTCTCGCTCATCGGTGTTCCACCCTAGGCGGCTGTGAGTCGCGCCCGACGGGCCGGGCGGGCCGCGGCGTTGCCGTTGTCGGTGGCGCGACGACAGGGTGAGGGCATGACGTCGATGCCGCACGTCCGCGCACCGACCCACCGTCGGCTGCGGGATCGTGCCGCCCGACCTGCTGCGGCGGATCGCCGAGGGGGCCGGCCCGGACCACCCCGAGGTCCCCGACGATGCGGCCGCCGCGGCGCAGCGCACGCTGGACGCGGACGCCCAGCTCCGGCAGCTGCGCGAGGTCGTGGCCGAGCGCGGGCGGGGCGACCTGCGCGGTCCCGATCCCGGGCTGCCCAACCTCCGCGAGCAGCGCTCCCCCGAGATCCGAAGCCCCGGGCCAGGCCGCGCCGGTCGTCCAGCGGGCCGTCTACGACGCCCAGCACGACGTCCAAGCTGCCGGGCACGCTGGTCCGCGGCGAGGGACAAGCCGGCGACGTCCGACGACTCGGTCAACCGGGCCTACGACGGCCTCGGCGCGACGTGGCAGCTCTACTGGTCCGCGTTCCAGCGCGACTCGCTCGACGCCAAGGGGCTCGAAGCTGATCGCGTCCGTCCACTACGAGGAGCAGTACGACAACGCGTTCTGGGACGGCCAGCAGATGGTCTTCGGGGACGGCGACGGCACCTACTTCAACGACTTCACGTCGAGCGTCGACGTCATCGGGCACGAGCTGACCCACGGCGTGACCCAGTACACCGCGGGCCTCACCTACGTCACCCAGTCCGGCGCCCTCAACGAGTCGCTGTCCGACTGCTTCGGGTCCATGGTCAAGCAGCAGGTGCTCGGGCAGGACGCCGCCGACGCCGACTGGCTCATCGGCGAGGGGCTGTTCACCGCGAAGGTCAACGGCGTGGCGCTGCGGTCGATGAAGGCGCCGGGCACGGCCTACGACGACCCGGTGCTGGGCAAGGACCCGCAGCCGGCCGACATGGACGGCTACGTCAAGCTCCCCGCCGACGCGCAGCACGACAACGGCGGGGTCCACACCAACTCCGGCATCCCCAACCGCGCGTTCTACCTCGCGGCGACCGGCATCGGCGGTCGCAGCTGGGAGGGTGCCGGGCTGGTCTGGTACGACGTCGCTGACCGGCGGGACGATCACCAAGGACATCGACTTCGCCGGGTTCGCGGCGCTGACCATCGAGGCGGCCGAGGCCCGGTTCGGGGCCGGCAGCAGCCAGGCGAAGGCCGTCCGGGACGCCTGGGCGACGGTGAAGGTCACCACGGCGGCCGGCGAAGAAGAAGGCCAAGAAGACAGTCGAAGAAGGCCGCCGCGAAGACAGGCCAAGCCCGAGCACGCGAAGGGCTAGAACCCCAGGCGCTGCAGCTGTTTCGGGTCGCGCTGCCAGTCCTTGGCGATCTTGACGTGCAGGTCGAGGTAGACCGGCTGGCCGAGCAGCGCCTCGATCGCCTGCGCGCGGTCGTGCCCGACCTCGCGCAGCCGGGACCCGCCCCGGCCGATGATGATGGCCTTCTGGCTGGACCGCTCGACGTAGACGTTCACCCGCAGGTCGAGCAGCGGCTTGCCGGCCGGCCGCCCCTCGCGGGGGACCATCTCCTCGACGACGACGGCCAGCGAGTGGGGCAGCTCGTCGCGGACGCCCTCCAGCGCCGCCTCGCGGACCAGCTCGGCGATCATCACCGCCTCCGGCTCGTCGGTGAGGACGCCGTCGGGGTAGAGCTGCGGCGACTCCGGCAGGTGGGCTCGACAGGACGTCGCGCACCTCCGCGACCTGGTCGCCGCGGGTCGCGGAGCACGGGATGATGTCGTCCCACGAGCCCGAGCTGGTCGATGGCGATGAGGTGCTCGGCGAGCCGGCCGCGGTCCACGCGGTCGCTCTTCGTCGCGATGGCCACGACCGGCTTGCGCTTGACCCGCTGCAGCTCGGTCAGCTCGCGGGCGATGTAGCTGTCACCGGGTCCGGGCCGCTGGTCGGCCGGCAGGCAGAACCCGATGACGTCGACCTCGAGCAGCGTCTCGCGGACCAGGTCGTTGAGCCGCTGGCCCAGCAGCGTGCGCGGCTTGTGCAGCCCGGGGGTGTCGACGAGGACCAGCTGCGCGCCGGGGCTCATCGCGATGCCGCGGATGGTGTGCCGGGTGGTCTGCGGCTTCGAGGACGTGATGGCGACCTTCTGGCCGACCAGCGCGTTGGTCAGGGTCGACTTGCCGGCGTTCGGGCGGCCCACCAGGCAGGCGAACCCGGCCCGGTATGCCGGTTGCCGTCACCGCTCCGAGGGGCTGTCGCCGGCGGACTCATCCGTCATGGGCCTGCTCCTTCTCGAGGACCCGCCGGGCGAGCGGCTCGGCGTCGTCGGCGTCCAGGGGCTCCAGCCGGCGGACGATGACCGTGGCGATCCGGTGCCGTCGGCCGGCCATCTTCTCCGCGGTGAGGGACAGCCCGGCGACGGGCGCGTGCGACCCGGGGATCGGCACCCGGCCGATGGCCTTGGCCAGCAGGCCGCCGACGGTGTCGACCTCCTCCTCCTCGATGTCGACGTCGAAGAGGTCACCCAGGTCGTCGATGCTCATGCCGGCCGGCACCCGGAAGGCGCCGTCGTCCAGCTCCTCGACCGACGGCGACTCCTTGTCGTACTCGTCGTCGATCTCCCCGACGATCTCCTCGAGGATGTCCTCGATGGTGACCAGCCCGGCCGTCCCGCCGTACTCGTCGACGATGATCGCGAAGTGGTTCTGCTCGAGCTGCATCTCCCGGAGCAGGTCGTCGGCCGGCTTGCTCTCCGGCACGAAGTGCAGCGGGCGCATGACCTGGTCGACCGGCAGGTGGGACGCCTCGGGGTCCGCATACGTCCGCCGCACGACGTCCTTGAGGTAGAGCAGGCCGCGCGCGTCGTCGCTGTCCTCGCCGACGACGGGGATGCGGGAGAAGCCGGAGCGGATGAACAGCGACATGGCCTGTCGCAGCGTCCGGTCCTGGCTGATGGTCACCATGTCGGTGCGCGGGACCATCACCTCGCGCACGACGGTGTCGCCGAGCTCGAAGACCGAGTGGATCATCTCCCGCTCGCCCTCCTCGATGACGTCGGTGTCGCCGGCCATGTCGAGCAGGTCGCGCAGCTCGGCCTCGCTCTGGAACGGGCCGTCGCGGTAGCCCTTCCCGGGCGTGACGGCGTTGCCGAGCGCGACGAGGACCCGCGAGACCGGGCCGAGCACCTTGCGCAGGCCGACGGCGACCGGTGCGGCCCAGAGCGCGACGGTGTCGTAGTTCTGGCGGCCCAGGGTCCGCGGGGAGACGCCGACGACGACGAACGAGACGACGGCCATGATGACGATGGAGACGGTGAGCGCCCAGCCGATGCTGTCGAGCAGGCTGAGCACCGCGACGGTGATGAACACCGCGCAGGTCGCCTCGGCGACGACGCGCAGGAAGGCGAGCACGGCGAGGTATGCGGAGGAGTCGGCGACGACGGTGGTCAGCGACCGCGAGCCCGATCCGGCCCTCCTCGGCCAGCTCGGCGGCGCGGACCCGCGACATCCGGAAGATGGCCGACTCGGCGGCCGACGAGGCTGAAGGCCACGACCACGCTGACCAGCGCGAACAGCAGCATCTGGGTGAACACGGCGGGTCCTAGCGCGAGCCGACGGAGCGGACGGCCGCGGCCGGCGAGGAAGGTCAGCAGCAGCTGGCGCTGCAGCTCGAACATCTCGCGTTCCTCGTCCGGCTCCGCGTGGTCGAAGCCGAGCAGGTGGAGGATGCCGTGCGTCGTCAGCAGCAGCAGCTCCTCGTCGGTGGCGTGCCCGGCGTCCTGGGCCTGCTTGGCCGCGACGCTGGGGCACAGCACGATGTCGCCGAGCACGCCCTCCTGCGGGTCCTGGTCGTCACGCCCCGGACGCAGCTCGTCCATCGGGAAGCTCATGACGTCGGTCGGCCCGGGAAGGTCCATCCACTGCACGTGGAGGGTCTCCATCGCCGGCTCGTCGACGAGGGTGATGCAGAGGTCGGCCTGCGGGTGGACCTGCAGCTCGCCCATGACGTAGCGGGAGAGGGCGACCAGCTCGGATGGCGTCGGCGGGGTACTCGGTCTCGTTGAGGATCTCGACGCTCACGGGGTGGCCGTTCGCGGCTCGTCACGAACCGGGCCGCCGGTGGTCGCCGCGACGGTCACGCCATACCTCCCGCCGCTCGCGGCCGTGGGCGTCGGACCGGTCGTAGGCGTCCACGATGGCCGTCACCAGGCGGTGGCGCACCACGTCGACGGAGGTCAGCTCGGAGAAGTGGATGTCGTCGACGCCGTCGAGGATGCCGCGCACCTGGCGCAGCCCGGACGTCGTGCCGTCGGGCAGGTCGACCTGGGTGACGTCGCCGGTGACGACCATCTTGGAGCCGAAGCCGAGCCGGGTGAGGAACATCTTCATCTGCTCGGCCGAGGTGTTCTGGGCCTCGTCGAGGATGATGAACGAGTCGTTGAGCGAGCGGCCGCGCATGTAGGCCAGCGGGGCGACCTCGATGGTGCCGGCGGCCATCAGCCGGGGGATGGAGTCGGGGTCGACCATGTCGTGCAGCGCGTCGTAGAGCGGCCGCAGGTAGGGGTCGATCTTGTCGTTGAGGGTGCCCGGCAGGAACCCGAGCCGCTCCCCCGCCTCGACCGCGGGCCGGGTGAGGATGATCCGGGTGACCTGCTTGGCCTGCAGGGCGGCGACGGCCTTGGCCATCGCGAGGTAGGTCTTGCCGGTGCCGGCCGGGCCGATGCCGAAGACGATGGTGTGCTGGTCGATGGCGTCGACGTAGCGCTTCTGGTTCAGCGTCTTCGGCCGGATGGTGCGGCCGCGGTTGCTGACGATGTTCATCGTCAGGACGTCGGCCGGGCGCTCCAGGGTCTGGTTGCGCAGCATGGCGATCGAGCGCTCGACGGCGTCGCGGTTCAGCGGCTGTCCGGCACCGATGATGACCAGCAGCTCGTCGATGAGCCGCTCGACGAGGGCCACCTCCGGGCTGGCCCCGCGCAGCGAGATCTCGTTGCCGCGCACGTGCACGTCGAGCTGCGGGAAACGCCCGCTCGATGGTCCGCAGCAGCTCGTCGCGGGGACCGAGGAGCGTGACCATCGCGATGCTGGTCGGGATGGTGATGATGTGCGTCGGGACGGGCGGGCTCGAGGTGGTGAGGTCGAGGTCGTCGCGGTCGCTCGAGCGCGGATGGATGGTCGGCGTCTGTCATCTTCCCGCCAGTTTACGTGCGTCCGGGCAGCCTGCCGAACTCAGAAGTGGCCCGGTCAGGTGCTCAGCCGGGCGGCCAGGACAGCCGCCGGCCCCCGAGCACGTGCAGGTGGGCGTGGAAGACCGTCTGCCCCGCCTGCTCGCCGGTGTTGGCGACCATGCGGTAGCCGGCCTCCAGCCCCTCCTCCTCGGCCACCGACGCGCCCAGCGAGACCAGGTCGGCCAGCTCCTCGGGGTACTCCGCGAGCGCCCCGAGGTTCTCCACGTGCCGTCGCGGGATGACGAGGACGTGCGTCGGCGCCTGCGGGTTGATGTCGCGGAAGGCCACCGACTGGCCGGTCTCGCGGACGACGTCCATGGGCACGGTGCCCTCGAGCATGTCGCAGAAGAGGCACATGGCCACGATCCTGCTGACCCGGGCCACGCCGTGTCAACGAAAGCCGGCCGGTGCGCGTCTAGTCGACATGGGACGGTTGGGTATGGCAGTTCGCCAGCGGGACGGGGAGGTCGCGTCCGCTGCCGACGACGCGCTCACCGAGCTCTACGCCATGCACTGGGTGGGCCTCGTCCGGCTGGGTGCGCTGCTGCTGCGGGACCGGGACCGCGCCCAGGAGGTCGTCCAGGAGGCGTTCGTCGCCGCATACCCGCGACTGCCGCGGCTGCGCGAGGAGGGGACGGCCCTGGCGTACCTGCGCCGGTCGGTGGTGAACGGCTGCCGCTCCGGGTACCGGCACCACGCCGTCGAGGGGCGCTACCTCACCGCGCGTGGCCGGGTCGGCCGACGCCCTGGGCCGGGCCGCCGCCGAGAGCGCCGAGACCGCCGCCCTGAGGCACGACGAGGACGCCGCCATGCTCGAGCGCGGTGTACCGACTGCCGCCGCGGCAGCGGGAGGTGCTGGTGCTGCGCTACTACGCCGACCTCAGCGAACGGCAGATCGCCGACGCCCTCGACATCTCGCCCGGCTCGGTCAAGGCCCACGCCCACCGCGCGCTCACGACCCTTCGAGGCACCTTGGGAGGTGCGTCATGACCGACCGCCAGGAGCTCGACAGCGCCGACGGCAGGAGGATCGAGGACCGGCTGCGCGGCGCGCTGGGCCGCGCCGGCTGACGGCGTCCAGCCGGACGACCGGCTCGCCGACATCCGCGCCGCGGTCTCCCCCACCTCGGCCGGCCGCCGGTCGTGGCTGCCGCCCATCGCCGCGGCGGCCGCGGTCGCCGTCATCGCCGCCGGCGCCTGGGCCGCGCTGCGGCCCACCGCCGCGCCGCCTCCGGTCCCGGCGACGCCGTCGGTGACCGTGCCGGTCACCCCGGCGCCCAGCACCCGCCGACGGCCTCCGGCACCGCGACCCCCACGACGGCGACGGGCACGCCGGTGCCCACGGTCGCCGTCGCCCTGCCGGTCTACTACGTGGCGCCGCCCGGGTCGGCCGGCGGCCACTACGGCCTGGTGCGGGTGTTCGTCCCCGGTCAGCTCCCCGAGGGCGCCACCGCCGCGCAGAAGGCCGACGCCGCCCTCGCCGCCGCCGTGACGGTGCCCGCGACCAACCCGAACCGGTTCGTCGCCGCCTGGCCGGCGGGCACGACCGCCCGCTACGTCGCGCTCCCGGCCCCGGAGGTCGGCGTGTCGCTCAGCGGTCCCGGCGTGACCGGCCTGCCACGCCGAGGTGCAGCGCCTCGCCGTCCAGGCGCTGGTCTGGACCGTGACCGCGGCGGTCCAGCAGGCGAGCGCGCCGGTCCCGGTGACCGTCGCCAGCGGCGGGCCGATCTTCGAGTCGGTGGGCACCAACGTCTTCAAGCGACCCGGCGACGAGCGGGCCTTCGAGCGAGATCGCCACCGCTCTGGGTGGACAGCCCGTATGCGGGCCAGGCGCTGCCCGGCCGGCCGGCCGGTGGTCGTGACCGGCCAGGCGTGCGTCTTCGAGGCCAACGTCACCTGGGAGCTGCGCAAGGGCGGTGCGGTGGTGACGCAAGGGGCAACACCATGGCCGGCTCCGGCTGCCCGCAGCAGGGTTCGTGGACGGTCGACCTCGGCACCCTCGCCGCCGGTCAGCTACGAGTTCCGCGCCATCGACGTCAGCGCCAAGGACGGCAGCGTCACCTTCCAGAACATCGTGCCGTTCACCGTCGGCTGACCGGTCAGCGCCAGCGAGCGGCCGACGCGAGGACCGCCAGCGCGGCGGGGCCGGCGGTCGACGAGCGCAGCACCTCGGCGCCGAGGCGGACGGGTCCGGGCCACCGGCGGCGGTGAAGCGCGGCCAGCTCGGTGTCGGTGATGCCGCCCTCCGGCCCGACGACGACGACGACGTCGCCGTCGGTCGGGGAGGTGCCACGGCGGCGAGCGACGTCGGTCGCCTCCTCGTGCAGCACCAGGCCGAGCGCGGCGCGGGAGAGGCGCTCCGCGAGCCTCGGCGGTGCCCGACCGGCTGGGCGACCACGGGGACCCGGGCGCGGCGCGACTGCTTGGTGGCGGCGACGCATACCGCCTCCCAGCGGTGCCGGCCCTTCTCCTCGCGCTCGGCCCCCGCCAGACGACGACGCCGCGCGCGGCCTGCCACGGCACGACCTCGTCGACGCCGAGCTCGGTCGCGGTCTCGACCGCCTGCTCGTCGCGGCCGCCCTTGGCCAGGGCCTGCACGAGGACGAGCCGCGGGCTCGGCGCCGGCTCGTCGTCGACCGCGTCGAGCCGCGCGGAGAAGGCGTCCTGCCCGGTATGCGTGACCGTCGCCTCCGCCCGCCGGCCGCGGCCTCCGAGCAGCACCGTCTCCCCCGCGCTGGAGCTCTGACCACGGCGACGGCGTGCCGGCCCTCAGGACCGGCGACCTCGACCTCGTCCCCGACGGCCGCGGTCAGCCACCCGCCGCGTCGACGAGGAACATCCGGTCGGTCATGACCTCAGCGAGCACGCGGTCAGCGGGCCTTGAAGGCGTCGCGGAGCTTGCCCATGAAGCCCTTCTCCATCGGCGCGAGCTTGCCGGCCGGCCGCTCCTCGCCGCGCAGCGTCGCCAGCTGGCGGAGCACGTCCTCCTGCTCCGGGGTCAGGTGGGTCGGCGTCTGGATGTTGGTGTGGACGATGAGGTCGCCGCGACCGCTGCCGCGCAGGTGGGTGACGCCGAGCGCGCGCATGGTCACGGTCTCGGCGGGCTGGGTGCCCGGCACGACGGTGAGCTCGCGCTCGCCGTCGAAGGTCCACAGCTGCACCGTCGTGCCGAGCGCGGCGGCGGTCATCGGCAGCTCGACCTGGCAGTGCAGGTCGTCGCCGCGGCGGGTGTAGATCGAGTGGGGACGGACCGCCACCTCGACGTAGAGGTCGCCGGCCGGGCCGGCGCCGGGACCGACCTCGCCCTCGCCGGTGAGCTGGATGCGGGTGCCCGAGTCGACACCGGCGGGGACCCGCAGCTTGAGGGTCCGCCGCGTCCGGACCCGGCCCTGGCCCGAGCACTCGAAGCACGGGTGCTGGATGACGGTGCCGAAGCCCTGGCAGGCGTTGCACGGACGGCTGGTCATCACCTGGCCGAGGAACGAGCGCTGCACGGACTGCACCTCGCCGCGGCCGTTGCAGATGTTGCAGGTCGAGGTACCGGTGCCCGGCTGCGCGCCCGAGCCGCCACAGGTGCCGCACGCCGCCGCCGTGTCGACGACGAGCTCCTCGTCGGAGCCGAACACCGCGGCGTTGAGGTCGATGTCGAGCCGCACCAGGGCGTCCTGCCCGCGTTGCTGGCGGGACCGCGGACCGCGCGTGGCGGCCGCCCCGGTGCCACCGAAGAACGCGTCCATGACGTCGCTGAACGTGAACCCCTGCCCGAACCCGCCGTCACCGGCCATCGCGTAGGGGTCGGCGCCCATGTCGAACGCCCGCTTCTTCTCCGGGTCGGAGAGGACGTCGTAGGCCTGGGAGATCTTCTTGAACTCCTCCTCGGCCTCCGCGCTGGGGTTGACGTCGGGGTGGAGCCTGCGCGCCAGCTTGCGGTAGGCGCGCTTGATCTCCTCCTCGGTCGCCGTTCGCGGGACGCCGAGGTCCTGGTAGTAGTCGTTCAACGAATATCCTTGTCTGACAACAAAATCGGACCTCAGGGTCCGAGGATCTCCGAGACGTAGCGCGCGACCGCCCGCACCGTCGCCATCGCCGTGGGGTAGTCCATGCGGGTCGGACCGAGCACCCCGAGCCCGGCGACGACCTCCGAGCCCGCCGCATACCCGGTGGAGACCACCGACGTCGAGGTGAGGCCCTGGTGCGGGTTCTCGTGCCCGATGCGCACGGCCACCGCGTCGTGTCCGAGCCCCGTCCCGGTCTCACTGCCCAGCGTACCCAGCAGCTTGAGCAGGACGACGTGCTCCTCCAGCGCCTCGAGCACCGGGCCGATGGTCAGCGGGAAGTCGGGTGCCGAACCGGGCGAGGTTGGAGGTGCCGGCCAGCACCACGCGCTCCTCGCGCTCCTCGAGCAGGGCCTCGTCGAGCGCCCGGGCGACGGCGCGCACGGTGTCGCGGTCGACCGGCTCGAACCGGTCGGCGAGCGCCTACAGCCGGGCCGACGCCTCGAGGAACGGCCGGGAGGCGACCTCGGCGTTGAGCTCCGACCGCAGCCGCGCGACGAACGACTCGCCGCGCTCGGCTGGTCAGGTCGCTCGTCGGTGCCGACGATCCGCTGCTCGACCCGGCCGGTGTTGACGATGAGCACGACCATCAGCCGGTCGGACCCGAGCGGGACCAGCTCGATGTGGCGCACGGTGGAGCGGGTCAGGCTGGGGTACTGCATGACGGCGACCTGGCGGGTGAGCTCGAGAGCAGCCGCACGGTCCGGTCGACGACGTCGTCGAGGTCGACCGCGCCGGACAGGAAGGTGCGGATGGCCGACTTCTCGGCGGCGGACATCGGCTTGATCGAGCTCAGCCGGTCGACGAAGAGCCGGTAGCCGGCGTCGGTCGGGACCCGGCCCGCCGAGGTGTGCGGCGCGTGGATCAGGCCCTCCTCCTCGAGGATGGCCATGTCGTTGCGGACGGTCGCGGCGGAGACGCCCAGGTGGTGGCGTTCGACGAGGGCGCTTGGACCCGACCGGCTCGGAGGTGTGGACGTAGTCCTGGACGATGGCGCGCAGTACGGCGAGCCGACGTTCCTCGCTCACGGCGCCACCTCCCTGCTCCGGTCCACGGGTCCACCAGGCTCCTCAACGCCTGGCTGGCACTCGGCGTGCCAGAGTGCCAGTACCCGCCAAGTCTACGTCGTCGGCGCCGACGTGCCCCGTCGGCGGCGCGTCGCACTACCGGCGCCGGTACGCCGGTGCCTACCCTCCCAGCGTGACCGGTACGGAGCGGACGTGCTGAACGGCGACTGGCGCCGTCGGGGCCGACCGGCGCGCGGCCGAGGTGCCCGCCGAGCCGGGCCTCGTGGTCGAGGACGCCGACACCGGCTGGTGCGGCGCCGTGGTGCGGGTCGAGAAGGCCGGCGGTATGCAGCGTGGTGCACCTCGAGGACCGGCGCGGGCGCACCCGCGGCTTCCCGCTCGGTCCCGGGTTCCTCGTCGACGGGCAGCCGGTCGTGCTCACCCCGCCCCGGCGGGCGGCGGCCACGGCGCTGGCCGACGCGCGGCGGGCGGAGTCGCGGACCGCGAGCGGGTCGACGGCTGTGCGCGGGCAGCGGGCGACCGTCGCCGCGGCGTCGCGGCTGTTCGTCGAGGGGCGGCACGACGCCGAGCTCGTCGAGAAGGTGTGGGGTGACGACCTGCGCGTCGAGGGCGTCGTCGTCGAGATGCTCGACGGCGTCGACGACCTGCCGGCGGCGATCGCCGAGCTTCGGCCCCGGTCCGGGACGCCGGATGGGCGTCCTCGTCGACCACCTCGTGCCGGGGACCAAGGAGTCGGGCATCGTCGACACCGTCCGGGCGCTGCCCGGGGCTCCGGGGCCACGTCAAGGTCCTCGGCCACCCCTACGTCGACGTGTGGCAGTCGGTCCGCCCCGGGCGGCTCGGCCTCGAGGCGTGGCCCGTGGTCCCGCGCGGCCAGGACTGGAAGCACGGCATCTGCGCCGCCCTGGGCTGGCCGCACGACAGCCAGGCGGACATGGCGCTCGCCTGGAAGCGGATCCTCGGCCGGGTGCGCAGCTACGCCGACCTGGAGCCGACGCTGCTGGCCAGCGTCGAGGAGCTCATCGACTTCGTCACCGAGCCGCGCGGGCGGTCCGGGACGACCCTGACCCGACCCTGCTTCCGCGCGTCCCGACCCTGAGATGGGGGCGGAACGGAACGCCGGAGGGGCCCGCGACGTCCACACTGGTGTCGTCACCAGACTGACGACATCTCGCACGTCCCCACGCGACACCCAAGGAAACCAGGAGAGCATGTCCACCAACCAGCCTCACGGCCCCACCTACGGCCAGACGCCGGCGACCGGTGGCGAGCGGACCGCCAGCATCCTCGCCCACCTGTCCGCGGTCATCGCCGCGATCATCACCGCCGGCTGGCTCAGCTTCGTCGGCCCGCTGATCATCTGGGCGATGTACAAGGACCGCAGCCCACTGGTGCGTCAGGCCGCAGCCGGCGCCTTCAACTTCAACGTCGGCCTGTGGGTGATGAACATCGTCGCGTGGATCTGCGTCTTCACCGTCGATCCTCATCCCCGTGGCGCTCGTGCTGTTCTTCATCGCCAACATCCTGCTGTTCGTCTTCCACATCATCGCGGCGGTCAAGGCGAGCAAGGGCGAGGTCTACAACTACCCGTTCCAGATCCGCATCCTGCACTGACGCTCGTCGTGCGCCGGCTCCCTCGGCCGTCTCAGCCGAGGAGCCGGCGCACGACCGTGTCGGCCAGCAGCCGCCCCCGCCGGGTGAGCCGCACCTGCCGGTCCCGTACCGCGGCCGGCCCGTCGACCAGGCCGTCGGCCACCAGCCCGGCGACCGCCTGACGGCCCACGGACGGCAGGCCCGAGACCGGGATCCCGTCGACCAGGCGGGTGCCGAGGAGCACCCACTCGTCGAGCCGCTGCTCGTCGGTGAGCACCTCGCGCGCGGCGGCCGGCGACTCGCCCGCGGCGAGGCGCGACGCATACGCCGCGGGGTGCTTGACGTTCCACCACCGCACGCCGCCGACGTGGCTGTGCGCACCCGGCCCGATGCCCCACCAGTCGCCGCCCGCCCAGTACCCCTCGTTGTGCCGGCACCGGAACCGCGGCGACCGGGCCCAGTTGCTCACCTCGTACCAGTCGTAGCCCGCGGCGGTGAGCCGCTCGTCGGCCAGCTCGTACTTGTCGGCCTCGTCGTCGTCCTCCGGGGCCGGTACCTCCCCGCGGCGGACCCGGGCGGCGAGGCGGGTGCCGTCCTCGACGACCAGGGCGTAGGCGGAGACGTGGTCGGGCTCGAGCGCGACCGCGGCGTCGAGGCTGCGCCGCCAGTCGTCCAGCGACTCCCCCGGCGTGCCGTAGATGAGGTCGAGGCTGACGTCGAGCCCGGCGGCCCGGGCCCACGCCGACCGCGCGGGCGACGTTGGCCGGGTCGTGGGTGCGGTCGAGCGTGCGCAGCACGTGCGGGACGGCGCTCTGCATGCCGAGGCTCACGCGGGTGAAGCCGGCCGCCGCCAGCCCGAGCCAGCGACGCCGCCGAGACCGAGTCGGGGTTGGCCTCGGTCGTCACCTCGGCGCCCTGGCACAGCCCGAACCGGTCCTCGACGCCCCGCAGCACCGCCGCGAGGTCGTCGACCGCCAGCAGCGTGGGCGTGCCGCCGCCGACGAACACGGTGTCCACCGACGGCGCCGCGTCGCCGAGCACGCGGCGGGCCAGGTCGAGCTCGCGGAGGGCGGCCGACGCATACGTGCCGAGGCTGGCCCCCGGCACGGAGCCGTCGCCCAGCTCCGTCAGCGTGTAGGTGTTGAAGTCGCAGTAGCCGCAGCGCACGGTGCAGAACGGCACGTGGACGTAGACGCCGAACGGTCGCACTGCCCGAGCCGGCCGAGCGCCGTCGCCGGCAGCTCGCCGGAGCTGGGGGCGGGCTCGCCGTCCGGGAGGGCACTCGGCACGGGACCAGTCTCTCAGCGCTCAGCCGGTATGCGTCGTGACCCCGTAGCGGGCCCGGCTCGCGAGCGCCCAGCGGCTGGCCGGGACGTTGGCGACGGCGGCCAGCAGGACGATCCCGCCCATCACCAGCCAGCCCGGCTGGCCCCAGTCGATGCAGAGGAACGCGACGAGGGGCGGGGCGAGGATCGAGGCCAGCGAGAAGCTCATGCCCGCGAGCCCCTGGTACTGCCCCTGCCGCTCCTGGGGGGCGAGGCCCATCTGGACGCCCCACTGGCCTCCGGAGCCGACCATCTCGCCGACGGTGTGCGTCGGCCGCCCCGGCGAGCAGGAGGACGGCCGCCAGCCACGTCGGCAGGCCCGCCGCGAGGGCGATGAGGGCGAAGCCGGCCAGCACCCAGAAGCCGGAGACCGCCATCCGCCGAGCGGCCTTCGGCACGGTCTCGGACCCGCGCGAGAGCCGGACCTGGAAGATCGCGACGGCGACGGTGTTGACGAGCATGGTGCCGGCGACCAGCCAGGTCGGCGCGGTGGTGTGCCCGGCGATCCACAGCGGCACCGCGAGCTCGATGACGAAGAAGTGCATCGCGTAGACGCCGGTCAGGACGCAGACGAGGACGAACGGCCCGTCGCGCAGGGCACCGAGGCGCGACTCGCCCTCGGCCCGCGGTGGCGCCGGAGGCAGGTGGGGCAGGCGGGTGAGGACCACGGCGGAGACGAGGAAGGACGCGCCGTTGAGGGCGAAGACGGCGAGGTAGGCCCAGGGCTGGTTGACCGCCAGCGCGAGGCCGCCGAGGAGCGCGCCGACCGAGATGCCGACGTTGGTGACCGAACGCAGGTAGGCCTTGAACCCGACGCCCCGGCCACCGGTGGCGACGCGGGCGATGTAGCCGGAGCGGATCGCGCTCGCGCCCCGGTCGAAGAACGCCTCGACGGCGAGGACGAGGACCAGGCCGGCGAAGGACCGGGTGACGAGCAGTCCGAACGTGGCCACGCCCCGCGAGAGCGGTGAGTCCCACCAGCACCTCGCGCGGACCGCGGGCGTCGCCGAGATGGCCGAGCGGGACCTGGCAGAAGAGGGCGACCGCGGCGGCCACGGCGAGGGCGGTCCCGACCTGCGTGGGGGCGAGGCCGATGACGTGGGTGAAGTAGAGGGCCGAGGTGGTCAGCAGGGCGCCGTTGCCCATGGTGTTGACGAGGGTGGCGACGGCGAGGACCCGGAGCGTGGGGTCGGTCGGGACGCCCCGCCGGGTGAGGCGGTCGGTCCGGTCCGGCGTCGTCACGGCCCGAGAATATATCTCGATGTCAAGATAGTTTCCGGTGCGCCGGATCTCCGACGGCGTGTCGAGCCCGACACGCCGAGCCGCCGAAAGTCGCGCCGACAATTGCGGCGAAAGCCTTGCGGGAGGGCGTCGCGAAGGCCTAGAAATATCCCCACGCCACCGGTTCGCCGGAGGCGGACCGAAGACCTGAGGAGTTGAGTTCTCTTTCGGGAGAAGGAAATTCGCAGGACTTCGGGCATGAGCGAGGGTCAAACCTCGGCTCGTGAGCGGCGGGCTTCGGCACGTCGCAGAGGGCCCCGAGAACTCATACTTCCCGGGGCCCTCATCTATGCCCCGGTTAGGGTCGTGGGCGTGACGATGACCCACCAGCCCGGCTGGATCGAGCTCGACGGCGTCGACAACATGCGGGACGTCGGCGGGCTCCCCACCTCCGGCGGCGGCGCCGTGGTGCCCGGGCGGCTGATCCGCTCCGACAACCTCCAGGAGCTGCCGCCGGCCTCCGTCCGCCACCTCGTCGACGACCTCGGCGTGACCGACGTCGTCGACCTGCGCACGGTGGTCGAGGTCGCCAAGGAGGGCGACGGACCGATGGTCACCGAGCCCGGCGTGCGGATCCACCACCACACCCTCTACACCGAGGACACCGCGGAGACCGGCATCCCGGCGGGTGAGCGGAAGCTGCCCTGGGAGAGCGACCGCACGGTGGGGACGGCGGCGAAGGCCCGCCCGCCCGTCGTGAGGACCGCCGCGAAGAGCGGCACGACGCGTACTGGTCGAAGCACTACCTCGGCTACCTCGACCGCCGCCCCGACTCGGTCGTCGCGGCGCTGCGGGCCATCGGCGAGGCCGACGGTGCCGTCCTCGTCCACTGCGCCGCCGGCAAGGACCGCACCGGCACCATCGTCGGGCTCGCGCTGCTCGTCGTCGGGGTCACCCCGGAGGCCGTGGTCGCCGACTTCGCGGCGTCCGCCGAGCGCGTCCCCCGCATCCTCGAGCGGCTCGCCCGGCACCCGGCCTACGCGGCGAACCTCGAGGGCAAGACCGTGGCGCAGCAGGCTCCCCGCGCCGAGACGATGCGGCTGCTGGTCGACGCGCTCGAGCGCGAGGGCGGCGCGGAGGCGTGGCTGCTCCGGCAGGGATGGACCGCCGAGGACACCCGGCGCCTGCGCGCCAAGCTGCTCGACCCCTGAGCCGAGCCGCTCGACTGCCAGTAGAGCCGCTCGGCTGGCGGTAGACGGGCAGCCAAGATGCTCGACTGCCAGTCAAGCGAGCGGGTTGAGCGGGGGGCAGTCGGAGTGGGCTCGTCGGAGCTTCTTCCGTCGTGGCGATCAGTCGCCCGCGTAGGTGCCGAAGGACCAGGCGTTGCCCTCGGCGTCGGCGATGGAGAAGCCGTGCGACCCGTAGTCGGTGTCCTCCATCGGGCGCAGGACCCGCGCCCCGAGCGCCTCGGCCTTCGCCCAGACCACGTCCGGGTCGTCACAGACGACGTAGATGTTGCCCGTGCCGGGCGCGGTGGCGAAGGTGTCGTCGGCCTTGCCCCGGCTGTGGACCATGACCCGGCCGCCCTCCGGCCAGATCATCTCGCTGTGCTGGATCTCGCCGGGCCGCTCGCCGTCCACGCAGATGCCCTCGTCGAAACCGAGGGCGGCCAGCCACGCTCGGGCGGCGTGCGCGTCGTCGTAGCTGATCCCGGGCCAGAGGTTGTGGTCAGTCCGTGTGCTCATGACCCCGATGCTGCCAACACCGGCGGCGCCTCGTCTTGGACGAATGCGAGGTCGTCCTCGACGCGCCACCGGGACGGCGGGCGCCCGGCGAGGTCGCGCCAGTCGCGGGCCAGGTGCGCCTGGTCCGCATACCCGCAGGCGACGGCGACGTCGGCGAGCCGTCGACGCGGGTCACGGGCGGCGTCGACCGAGCGCTCGAAGCGGGTGATCCGGGTGGCCGCCTTCGGGGTGACGCCGAACTCCGACCGGAACCGGTGCTCGAGGTGGCGGACCGACCAGCCGACGTCGGCCGCGACGCCCACCACGGGGGTGCCGGCCGCCCCCACGCCGGATCAGCCGCCACGCCTGCGTCGACCTCCGGGGCCGAGCCGCCGCGCCGTTCGTGCCGGCCCATCAGCCCGAGGACCACGCGCTCGACGGCCGCGAACCGCGCCGGCCACGTCGCATACCCCTGCAGCTCGTCGCGCAGGGACCGGGCGACGCGCCCGACGACGTCGGCCAGCTCGACCGAGCGACTCCGCGAGCTGCCGCGGCGGGCATGCCGAACACGGCGCGCGCACCGCTGGGCGTCAGGCCGAGCTGCAGCCCGTGCTGACGGCCGTCGTGGTGGATCAGCGTCGGCCCGGTGGCGAGCCCGGCGAGCACCGCGTCGAACGGCGGTCGGCCCCGCGAGCCCGGCACCGCTGAGGACCAGCGGCTCGTCGAACGGCACGACGAGGGTCAGCGCACCGGACGGGAGCCCGACGTGGACGCCGGCGGGGCGCCGGCATACCGGTAGCCCACCGCCAGGGTGACGAACCGGCGCAGCGGTGGGTCGAAGGTATGCGTGTAGTGCTCGCGCACCTCGCCAGGCTAGGGCGCGGCGGCGACAGCCGTTACTTCTTGGCCGTCTCGGCGTCGTTGGAGAGCGCGGCGATGAAGGCCTCCTGGGGCACCTCGACCCGGCCGACCATCTTCATCCGCTTCTTGCCCTCCTTCTGCTTCTCCAGCAGCTTGCGCTTGCGGGTGATGTCACCGCCGTAGCACTTGGCGAGGACGTCCTTGCGCATGGCGCGGATGTTCTCGCGGGCGATCACGCGCGACCCGATGGCCGCCTGGATCGGTACCTCGAACTGCTGGCGCGGGATGAGCTCGCGCAGCTTGGAGGCCATGGCGACGCCGTAGCCGTAGGCCTTGTCCTTGTGGACGATCGAGGAGAACGCGTCGACCTGCTCGCCCTGCAGGAGGATGTCGACGCGGACGAGGTCGGCCACCTGCTCGCCGTCGGGCTCGTAGTCGAGCGAGGCGTACCCGCGGGTGCGGGACTTCAGCTGGTCGAAGAAGTCGAAGACGATCTCGGCCAGGGGCAGCGTGTAGCGCAGCTCGACCCGCTCGGGCGAGAGGTAGTCCATCCCGCGCAGGCTGCCGCGGCGCTGCTGGCAGAGCTCCATGATCGCGCCGATGAACTCGCTGGGCGCCAGCATCGTCGCCCGCACGACCGGCTCGCGGATCTCGGAGATCTTGCCGTCGGGGAACTCGCTCGGGTTGGTGACGTCGACGTGGACGCCGCCGTCGAGCGTGACGTCGTACTCGACGTTGGGCAGGGTCGAGATGAGGTCGAGGTCGAACTCGCGCTCCAGCCGCTCGCGGACGATCTCGAGGTGCAGCATCCCGAGGAAGCCGACCCGGAACCCGAAGCCCAGGGCGGCCGAGGTCTCCGGCTCGTAGACCAGGGCGGCGTCGTTGAGCTTGAGCCGGTCGAGCGCGTCGCGCAGGTCGGGGTAGTCGGAGCCGTCGATCGGGTACAGCCCGGAGAAGACCATGGGCTTGGGGTCGCGGTAGCCGGCGAGCGCCGCCGTCGGCGGGCTTGGCCGCGTTGGTGACGGTGTCGCCGACCCGGCTCTGGCGGACGTCCTTGACGCCGGTGATGAGGTAGCCGACCTCGCCGACGCCGAGACCCTTGGACGGGACCGGTTCCGGCGAGATGACGCCGATCTCGAGCAGGTCGTGGGTGGCCCGCGTCGACATCATGACGATCCGCTCGCGCGGGTTGAGGTCGCCGTCGATGACCCGGACGTAGGTGACGACGCCGCGGTAGGTGTCGTAGACCGAGTCGAAGATCATCGCGCGGGCCGGGGCGTTCGGGTCGCCGGTCGGGCCCGGGATCTGGCGGACGATCTCGTCGAGGAGGACCTGGACGCCCTCCCCCGTCTTGCCGGAGACGCGCAGGCAGTCCTCGGGCTCCAGGCCGATGAGACCGGCCAGCTCCTCGGCGTACTTCTCCGGCTGGGCCGCCGGCAGGTCGATCTTGTTGAGCACCGGGATGATCGTGAGGTCGTTCTCCATGGCGAGGTAGAGGTTCGCCAGGGTCTGCGCCTCGATCCCCTGCGCGGCGTCGACGAGCAGGACGGCGCCCTCGCAGGCGGCCAGGCTGCGCGACACCTCGTAGGTGAAGTCGACGTGCCCGGGGGTGTCGATCATGTTCAGCGCGTAGGTCGTCCCGTCGAGCTCCCACGGCATCCGGACGGCCTGGCTCTTGATGGTGATGCCGCGCTCGCGCTCGATGTCCATCCGGTCCAGGTACTGCGCCCGCATGTCCCGGTCCTCGACCACCCCGGTCAGCTGGAGCATCCGGTCGGCCAGCGTCGACTTGCCGTGGTCGATGTGGGCGATGATGCCGAAGTTCCGGAGCAGGTCCGGTGGCGTCGCGTGGGGCGGCAACGCGGTTCGGGCCCTGGGTGACACGTCCGTGAAGTCTTTCACGGGGCCGCGGCGGTCCCGACCACTCCGGTATGCGTGGAGCGCCTCAGGCGGCTCCCCGCCGCTGGGCTCGGCTGCCAGTCGAGCGACTTGACTGCCGGTATGCGGGCAGCCGAGTCGCTCGGCTGGCAGCCGAGCCGAGCGGCACCGCCCGGAGAAGGCCTCCGGGCGGTTTCTCCGCCTCTGGCGGCTGGTCGTCCACGACAATGGCGGGGTCCGACCGACGACAGGGGTGGATGACCGAGAAGGACACGATCACCTTCCCGGCGGGCCCGGCACCGAAGCCGATCCCGCGGTCGTGCTCGGACGTGTTCCGGCTCTGGGCGGCCCTCGGCCTCGGGCATCGTCCTCAGCCTGCTGTTCTACCTGGTCCAGGACATCTACCAGGAGATGGGCTACCGCACGCAGCTCACCCCGGCGCAGCAGGCGCTCGAGGAGGACTACGGGGCCAACCTCATCGGCTGGGTGACCTTCGCCATCGTCGTACCTCTGGCTGGGGTCCGCGCGTTCCGCGACGTCGACCACGCCGAGCTGGTCCGGCGCATCGTCGGGTCGCCGCTGCCGAAACCGGCCTGGAAGCGCTGGCTGTTCGCCGGCGGCGGCGGGATCGTCTGGCCGCTCGTCATCTCGATCTGGGCGTTCTCGACCGTCGTGACCGCCGTGGCGAACCGCAACGACCTGCCGGCCCTCGTCGTCGTCATGGCCGGTCTCACGGTGCTCAGCTGCATCGCCATCATCACCTTCAGCTTCGCCCTCTACTACGCCCGCAAGGACGTCGAGGAGGGCGGGCTGGAGTTCGCCGGACCCGAGGAGTCGGTGTTCTCGGACTACGTCTACCTCGCCGCCGGCTGCTCCGTGACGTTCGGCACCACCGACACGACCATCACCAGCGCGTCGATGCGACGGTTCGTGACCTTCCAGAGTGCGCTGTCGTGGCTGCTCAACACCGTGGTGATCGCGACGTTCCTCTCGCTGATCATCAGCTGATCCTCAGCTGATCCCTCAGCCGACGCGGGTCAGCTCCACCACCGGGATCTCGCGGGGCGCGGCCTGCTCCTGGTGGTCGGCGAAGAACGGGTAGAGCGCGACGATGCGCGACCACACCGCGGCGCGGTCGTCGCCCTCGAGGACCGACGCGGTCGCCGCATACGCCGGGCTGCCCGGCTCGTCACCGACCTCGACGGTCACCGCCGGATCGGCGCGCAGGTTGAGGCACCACTCGGGGTCGCTCGACGGCGCCGACGTTGGACGCGATGACGAACGTCCGGCCGTCCTCACGGTGGAACATCATCGGCGTCGTATGCCGGTCGCCGCTGCGCCGCCCGGTGGTGGTCAGCAGGAGCAGCCGCTCCCGGTGCATACCCGGGCAGGCTCGTCACCCGCCCGGAACCCGGCGATGACCTGGCGGTTCGTCTCTCGGTAGTCCACGGCCGTCAGAACCCCGTCGCCCCGTCGATGCCCTCGCGCAGCAGGTCGGCGTGGCCGTTGTGGCGGGCGTACTCGGCGGTCATCTTCAGCAGCACGCCCCGCAGGGAGATCGGCGCACCGTCGCGCACCCGGGCGCGCTCGTCGTCGAGGTCGTGGGCCGCGACGATCTCCCGGGAGCGCTCGCACTCCCGCCGCCACTGGGCGAACGCCTCGTCGATGTCTCCGTCGAGGCGCTCGAAGTCCTGGTCGGGGTCGTCGTCGGAGTAGTAGAGCAACGGCACCTCGTCGCCGGCGAAGTTGATCTGGAACCACCAGCGCTCGACGCCGGTGAGGTGGCGCAGCAGCCCGTGCAGGGTGAGCGTGGACGGCGGCATGGTCCGCTCGTTGAGCCGGGCGGGCTCCACGCCGCGGCACTTCAGCTCGAAGGTGGCCCGGTGGTGGTCGAGGTAGGCGGTGAGCATGGTGCGCTCGTCGCCGGTCTGCGGCAGCTCGGGCCGCTCGCCCGCGAGCGGCTGGCTGTAGTTCTGGGGCGGCACGACGCCCGACGGCTCGGTCATGAGCCGACCGTAGCGACGCCGCCCGACACCCGTCGCCGCAGTCGCCCGGTCAGGCGGCGACCGGCAGGTGCAGCGGCCCGCGGATCAGCCGCGACGGCCGCATGACGACCCGGCCGGCCTGGTGCAGCCGCGGCAGGCGCTGGGTCAGCGCGGTGACCGCCACCGTCGCCTCCAGCCGGGCCAGCGGTGCCCCGAGGCAGTAGTGGATGCCGCTGGAGAACGACAGGTGGTCCGAGCCCGAGGTCCGGGTGATGTCGAACCGGGCGGGGTCGTCGAAGACCTCCGGGTCGCGGTTGGCCCCCGCCAGCAGGAGCACGAGCGCCTGGTTGACGTGCACCGGCGCGCCGGCGATCTCGGTCTCCCGGAAGGACAGCCGCGCGGTCTCCTGCACCGGCGGGTCCCAGCGCAGCACCTCCTCGACGGCGCCGGCCACGAGGGAGGGGTCGTCCCGGAGCATCTCCCACTGCTCGGGGTGGGCGAGCAGGGCGCGCGTCGCGTTGCCGATGAGGTTGACCGTCGTCTCGAACCCGGCGATGAGCAGCAGCGAGCACATCGGCCGCAGCTCCTCCGGGCGGATCCGGTCGCCCTTCTCGGCCACGATGACGCTGACGAGGTCGTCCCGCGGCTCCCGCTCCCGCTCCTCGAACAGCCGCCCGAAGAGGAGGTCCAGCTCCCGGTTCGCCTCGATGACCCGCCGGGCCTGGCCGATCGACGTGACGCCGTCCAGCGCACTCCCGAGGGCCGCGCCGTAGCGCTGGAACGCCGCCACGTCGCCCCCCTCGACGCCCATCATCTGGGTGATCACCGCGATGGGCAGCGGGCGCGGCGAAGTCGGCCACCAGGTCGAACCGGCCCTTGGCCTCGGCGGCGTCGAGGAGGTCGTGGACCGTCCGGTCGATCGTCGTCGCATACCCCGCCATCATCTTGGGGCTGAACGCCGGGGCGGCCACCCGGCGGAGGCGCTCGTGGTCCGGCGGGTTGAGGCTGAGGAACGACAGGTCGAAGTCCTCCGGCCCGGAGCTGAGCCCCGCCGTCCCGTCCTCCTCGCGCACGCCGAACTGCCGGCTGCGCAGCACCTGGTTGCAGACGGCGTAGCTGGTCGTGGCCCAGTTCCCGAGCCGGGTGGGGACCATCGGCCCGATGGCTCGCATGTCCTCGTAGACCGCGTACGGGTCACGGCGCCCGTCCCGCAGGCTGAGGCGGGCCAGCTGGTCCCCGCGGAACCGGACCGCGTACCAGCGGTCCCAGCGCTCCCGGTAGAGCCCGGCCGCGAACGTCGCCGCCGACCGCAGCTGCGTCACGGTGCTCACGCCCCGACCCCCCTCAGCATCGTGTCGACCACCCGATCGGCCGCGTCGAGCCGGGCCAGCCGGCCGCTCGCGACGCACTCCCACGCGACGTAGACCAGGGCCACGAGGGTCTGGTGCAGCCACCAGTCCGGCTGCCCCGCCGCGAGCACGCCACCCGCCCGGGCCCGGGCCAGCACGGCGAGGATCTCGGCGTCGACACTCTGGTACGCCGCGCGGAAGTCCTCGTCGACCTCCAGGCTCGGCGTGCGCCAGAGGAAGTTCAGCTGCGGACCGACCGGCACGAGCGCGGTCACCAGCGACCGGAGCCCGCCGTCGGCGGCCGTCGGGGTCCGCGCTGCGGACCGCCTCGACGCAGACGTCGACGGCGCGCATGGCGACGGCGTGCTCCAGCTCGTCGCGGGTCGCGTAGCGCTTGAACAGCGTCGTGCGGCCGATGCCGGCGGCCGCGGCGATGTCGGCGAGCGACGCCCGCGGGTTGCCCACGAGGTAGGTGACCGCGGCGTCGAGCAGCTCGGCGTGCTGGGTATGCGTGGCCAGAGCCGTCATGTTCGGCAACATACGCCGGCGTTCGCCGGTGAACAAGAGTGTTCAGCGGCCCGCGCCCGGCACACCACAACTGACGACGACATCAGTAGTGGTGGCCGATCCGGCGCAGCTCGCCGCAACAAGCGACGTCCTCGTCGGTAGTTGCGGCGCCGGCCTACGCGACGGTGGGCGCCCGCTGAGGCCGCTTGGCCGGCCAACGCGACGGAGGCCGTCGGCGGGCGGCCCTACGCTCGCGCCGTGATCACGACCGTGGCCGTCGCGGGGTACCGCTCGCTGCGCGACGTGGTCGTCCCGCTGCACGGCCTCGACGTCGTCACCGGCGCCAACGGCTCGGGCAAGTCCAGCCTCTACCGGGCGCTGCGGCTGCTGGCCGACTGCGGCTCCGGTCGGGTGATCGGCTCGCTGGCCCAGGAGGGCGGGCTGCCCTCGGCGCTGCTGGGCCGGTCCCGAGACGCTCACGGGTGCCCGCCGAGAGGGGTATGCGGTGCAGGGCACCCGCCGTCAGGGGCCGGTCAGCCTGCGGCTGGGGTTCGCCAGCGACGACGGCTTCGGCTACCTCGTCGACCTCGGCCTGCCGGTGCCGACGCCGACGGCCTTCTCGCTCGACCCCGAGGTCAAGCGGGAGGTCGTGTTCAGCGGTCCGATGGCCCGGCCCAGTGCGGTCCTCGTCGACCGCAAGGGACCGCTGGTCCGGGCCCGGCAGGGACGGGAGTGGGTCGAGCTCACCCGGGCCTGGCGCCCGTGGGCCAGCATGTTGACCGAGCTGGCCGACCCCAGCCGCGCCCCCGAGCTGCTCGCGCTGCGCGACCAGATCCGGGCGTGGCGGTTCTACGACGGCTTCCGGGTCGACGCCGACGCACCGTCCCGGCGCACCCAGGTCGGCACCCGCACCCCGGTCCTCGACCACGACGGCGCCGGGCTCGCCGCGGCTCTGCAGACCATCCGCGAGATCGGCGACGTCCAGGCGCTCGACCACGCGGTGGCCGACGCCTTCGACGGCGCGACCGTCGAGGTCGCCGTCGCGGCGGGCCGGTTCGACCTGGCGCTGCGACAGCCCGGCATGCTGCGACCGCTGGCGTCGGCGGAGCTGTCGGACGGCACGCTGCGCTACCTGCTGCTGGTCGTGGCGCTGCTGACTCCGCGGCCGCCGGCGCTGATGGTGCTCAACGAGCCCGAGACCAGCCTGCACCCCGACCTGCTGCCGCCCCTGGCGCGGCTGGTCGAGCGGACCGCCCGGGAGACCCAGGTCGTGGTCGTGTCGCACTCGCACACCCTGCTCAGCGCCCTGTCGACGGCCCACGGGGTCGAGCTGGTCAAGGACCTCGGCGAGACGACGGTGGCGGGGCAGGGTCTGCTCTCGGTGCCGGCGTGGCACTGGGGCTCGCGGTGAGGCCGTCGACCAGGGACTGCACGTAGGGGACCCACCAGCCGCGGTAGCGCTCGTGCAGCTGCGGGATCCGCCAGTCGTCCCCGGCGACCATCTGACGGCAGCGGTAGCTCGGGCAGTGGCAGCGCAGCACGTAGTCGGGGTCGGCGGTCGACATCGCGTAGTCGCTGAGCAGCTCCTCGCCGGCGGGCACGTCGGCCATCGTGGCCAGCGTGTACTCGTCGACCCAGCCGAGGTTGGGGTCGCAGCCGTGGTTGCCGAACCGGTTCTCCCCCGACTCGACGAGCAGGTGCCGGTCCGGCCCGACGACGATGGTGTCGACGTAGGGCGCCAGCCCGGCGTCGGCGTCCGCGAGCCGGCGACGCAGCTCGGCGGTGTCGACCAGCCGGCCGCCGAGGCGCGAGACCACGGTGCCGGCCGGCAGGTCGACGCCGGCGAAGAGGCCGCGTCCCGCGATCGGCGACGGCCGCACCTCGACCGCGGGGTGGAGCCAGCACGAGGCCGGCGGGACACGCATACCCCGAGTATGCGGGTGGCGGGCTCAGGCCCGGCGGGCCGACCGCCGACCGAGGACGGCCGAGAGGATGGCGATCCCGACGCCGGCGACGGCGAGGAACGCGCCCACCCGGCTCGGCCACTCGTAGCCGAGACCCGCGGACAGCACCACGCTGCCGAGCCACGCGCCGAGCGCGTTGGCGACGTTGAGCGTCGAGTGGTTGAGGGCGGCGGCGAGGGACTGCCCGTCCTGCGCGACGTCCATGAGCCGGGTCTGCAGCAACGGCACGAGGATCGACGGCAGGAACCCCAGCGCGAAGACCATGGCCAGCGCGAGCCCCTGGATGTGGGCCAGCGGCCCGAAGATCGCCAGCATCACCGCGATGGCGCCGAGCGACACGATGATGCCGCGCAGCACCCCGAGCTGGGCGACCCGCCCGGAGACGACCATGCCGCTGACCATCCCGACGCCGTAGATGGCGAGGACCACGGGCACGAACGCCGCGGGGAACCGCGACAGCTCGGTCATGGTCGGCGCGATGTAGGAGTACGTCGCGAACATGCCGCCGAACCCGACGACGCCGATGAGCAGGGCCAGCCACACCTGGAGGCGGGTGAGCGCCGACAGCTCGCCGCGCATGGACGTCGCGCCGTCCAGCGGCTGCCACGGCACCCACGCCCACAGGGCGAGCACGGTGGCCACGCCGATGGCGCCGACCACCCAGTAGGGCGCCTGCCACCCGACGTTCTGCCCCAGCAGCGTGGTCAGCGGGACCCCCACGATGTTGGCGGCGCCGAGGCCGATCAGCATCATGGCCACCGCCCACGTCCGGCGCTCCTTGGCCACCAGGGACGCGGCGACGAGGGAGCCGATGCCGAAGAACGCCCCGTGCGGCAGACCGGAGAGGAACCGGGCCAGCATCAGCCAGCCGTACTCCGAGACGAAGCCGGACGCGGCGTTGGCGACCGCGAACCAGACCATGAGCGCGAGGAGCACCGTCTTGCGGCGCAGCCGCGCGGCGAGCACGGCGATGAGCGGGGCGCCGACGACGACGCCCAGCGCGTACGCGGAGACGTAGTGCCCGGCGGTCGGGATGTCGGTGCCGGTGCCGGCGGCCACCTCGGGCAGCAGGCCCATCGTGACGAACTCGGTGGTCCCGATCGCGAAGCCGCCGACGGCCAGGGCGAGCAGCGCCAGGTTGGCGCGGCTCCGGGTCGTCGGCGCGAGAGCGGTCGGGGCGGGGGTCAGCGTGTCGGTCATGGTTCTTTCGTCGCGTTCGGGGGCGTCAACCGGTCCACGCTGACCCAGGGGCAATGCTAGGACCAACAAAGCGGGTGCCCCGGACAGTCCCGGACCCCGAGACTTCGTCGGTGACGTCGCTCTCGGCCCCGGCGGTGGACTACGCGAGCACGTCGCGGCGCCCGGCCTGGTCGGAGCTCCCGGCCGAGGTACGGGAGGCGGTCGCGCGCATCGCCGGCGGCCCGGTGACGCGTCCGGAGCGGCCGGTCGGCAGCGGCTTCACCGGTGCGTATGCGGGCATCGTCGGCCTCGGTGACGGTCGCGCGGGTCTTCGTCAAGGCGGGCGCACCCAGCCAGCCGCACGTCGTCGGGGCGCTGGCGCAGGAGGCCGCCGTCCTGTCGGCGCTGCCCCCCGGCATACCCGCTCCCGGACTGGTCGGGTTCGAGGCGGTCGAGGGCTGGAGCGTCCTGGTCCTCGACGTCGTGGCCGGCCGGATGCCGGGCCAGCCGTGGACGCCGGAGGATGTCGAGGCCGTGCATCGCGCGTGCCTGACCATGGCGGAGGTGGGTACCCCGTGCGCGTGGGCGACCCGGGGCTCGGCCGCGCCCTGTCGACGGACCCGGAGATCCTCGCGGTGGCCCGGTCGCTGGCCGACGGCTCGTTCGCCGGCGGTCCGGAGCTTCCCGACTGGCTGCCGTCGGCGCAGTCCCGGGTGGCGGACCTGGTGCTGGGCGCGGAGGGCTGCTTCGACGGCGTCACGCTGTGCCACGGCGACCTGCGGCCGGACAACCTGCTCGTCGCGCGGAACGGCGGGCGGGCCGGGCGTCGCCACCGTCGTCGACTGGAACTGGGTCGGCGCGGCGGCGCCGTGGGTCGACTGGGTCGGGCTGCTGCCGATGATGGCCGCGCAGGGCGTCGACACCGCCGCGCTCGAGGCGTCGTCGCCACTCACCCGGGACGCGGACCCCGAGGCCGTGGACGCCTACCTGGCGACGATCGCCGCATACATGCTGGGCGGGTACCGCGACGACCCGCCGCCCGGGTGCACGCCGGCACTACGGCGGCACCAGCTGCTCATGGCGCACCTGTTCCTGGAGCACCTGCGCGGGCGGCGCGGCTGGCGGGGGTGAGCCCCCCGGCGGATAGTGTCGGGCCGTGGCACAGCGAGCGATGGACCGGTTCCGCGCGGCCGTGAGCCGGCTCCTCGGCGGCGGCAGCTCGTCACCGCCCCGCTCCCGGCCGACGTCTCCGGCGGCCCCCCGCAGGACCGGGTCGGACGGCGGGTCTCCCCCGCCGGACGGGCACCGGGGCTACCCGGGCGACTTCCGCGGCGTGCCCGCGATCGCGTACGCACCGAAGCCGGACGGCCAGCCCGACCCCGGCGAGGTCGTGTGGACGTGGGTGCCGTTCGAGGAGGACCACTCGGTCGGCAAGGACCGGCCGGTGCTGCTCGTCGGGAGCGACGGTGACTGGCTCCTCGCGGTGATGCTGACCAGCAAGGACCACGACCACGACGCCCGCCGCCAGCACGCAGCCGGTCGGGAGTGGGTCGACATCGGCGCGGGCGGCTGGGATCACAGCGGCCGGCCGAGCGAGGTCCGGGTGAACCGGATCATCCGGGTCGACGCCAACTCGATCCGGCGCGAGGGCGCGGTGCTCTCGCAGGAGCGGTTCGAGGAGGTCGCGGCGGCGATCCGGCAGCTCCACTAGCCACAGCGAGGCATACGGCAGGCATACGAAAGGCCCGTCACCTCCGGAGAGGTGGACGGGCCTTGTCGTCGTCGTTCTGACGCCGAGCGGTCAGAGGGCCGCGGCCTTCTTGGCCATGGCCGACTTCTTGTTGGCGGCCTGGTTCTCGTGGATGACGCCCTTGGAGACGGCCTTGTCGAGCTTGGTCGACGCCGTCTTCAGCGCGTCCTGAGCGGCGTTCTTGTCGCCGGACTCGGCGGCCTCGCGGAACCTGCGGATCCAGGTGCGGAGCTCGCTCTTGACCGCCTTGTTGCGCTCGGTGCGCTTCTCGTTGGTCTTGATGCGCTTGAGCTGCTGCTTGATGTTCGCCACGTACGTGAGTGCTTTCTTGGTCGGAAGTGTGTTGCCGGTTAGAGGGCGGCAGGCGCGGAGCGCCGAGACACGTTTCGTGCGCACGACGACAAGCACACCGCCAGGCGCGCACGCAACTCATGAATCTACCAGCGGAGGGCGGTCCCCCCAAAACGTCAGCCGTCGTGACGGGCGGTCGTGATGGTGAGGACTGCGCGCTCGACGGCGAAGACCGGGTCGCGGCCCCCGCCCTTGACCTCGACGTCGGCGGCGGCGACCGCCTGGATCGCCCGGCCGAGGCCGTCGGCGGTCCAGTGGCCGAGCTGGCGCCGAGCCTTGTCGACCTGCCAGGGAGCCATCCCGAGCTGCTTGGCCAGCTGCTGAGAGCCTCCGCGGCCGGCCGAGCCGACCTTGACCAGCTGGCGCAGCTGGGAGGCCAGCACCGCGACGATCGGGACGGGGTCGACGCCGGTGGCGATGGCGTGCCGCAGCAGCCGGAGCGCCTCCCCCGTCTGACCGGCGACGGCGGCGTCGGCGACGCGGAAGCCCGTGGCCTCGACCTTGCCGCCGTGGTAGATCTCGACCAGCCGGTCGTCCACGACGCCGTCGCTGTCCTCGACCAGCTGGGCCACGGCCGAGGCGAGCTCGCGGATGTCACGGCCGAGCGCCTCGACGAGGGCGCGGACCGCCTCGGGGGTCGCCTTGCGGCCCTGCCGCCGGAACTCGTTGGCGACGAAGTCGGTCTTGTCGCGGTCGGTCTTGATGGCGGGGCACTCGACGACCCGCGCCTTGCTCTTCGTGAGGGCGTCGAGCGCGCGCTTGCCACGCTGCGCGCCCGAGTGGGTGACGACGAGGGTCACCTCGGGCGCGGGCATCGTGAGGTACTGCACGACGTCGTCGAGCAGCTCGTCGCTGCCCTCGTCGAGGCGCTCGACGACGACCGCCTTGTCGCCGCCGAACAGCGACGGGCTGGTATGCGTCGACAGCTCGCCCGGCTGGTACCCGGCGGCCAGGATCCGGATGACCTCGAGGTCCGGCGTGGTCTCCCGGAGCTCGGTGATGGTGGCTGACACGGCGCGCTCGGCGAGCAGCTCCTCCGGTCCGCGGACCAGGACGGCGCTCGGGATCGGGCTCACGTGCTCACCCTGCCACGCCTCAGCGACACGCCACGCCGTCCCCCACACGCCGCCTCATGTCGCAGGTGAGGCCGCAGGTCATGTCGCAGGTCATGTCGCGCCTGGGGTCGTGATCACAGCACTGGCGGCGACATGACCCGCGACATGACTTCCTCATCGCCGAGAGGTCAGTTTCGGCCGCTCTGGGGCCATCCAGAGCGGCCGAAGTTGACCTCTCGGCGGAAACGCGCGGGCGTGACGGACGGGCTTGGCGAGGGCGGGGACGCGTCAGGGGAAGAGCGTGGGGAGCTCGGCGTCGGAGGCGGCGCTCGTCGGGCTCCGCCAACGTCAGCCCGAGCTGGAGCAGTCGCGCCCGGATGGTGTCGACCGGGAGCTCGAGCTGGTCGACGACGTCGTCGATCTCGATCCCGGCCTCCGCCGCGTCGCGGAGCTCGTCGTCCTGCGTCGTGGTCCAGGCGTGGCCCATGGTGACGGCGGTACGCGGCGACGCCGGGACCGGGGGCGGCCCGGCGACCGGTCGGTGGTCGACCCCGGCCTCCAACGCGTCACCGGGGACCGCCGGACCGTCGAGGGCGCCGACCAGCCCGCGCAGCGCCGGGTCGCTCACCGGCAGCGGCGGCGGGGCCACCTCGTCCAGGCGCTTCAGGGCCGACAGCACGAGGTTGCGGTCGGTCGTCGGCCAGAAGGGGGGCAGCGAGCGCTGCAGGAAGCTCGCATACCGGGCGTTGACCATCCGCGAGTCGAGGATGGCGACCACCCCGCGGTCGTCCGACCGGCGTACGAGCCGCCCCGAACCCTGGGCCAGCCGCAGCGCCGCGTGCGTCGCCGACACCGCCATGAACCCGTTGCCGCCCATCCGCGCGATCGCCTCCGACCGCGCCGAGGCGAGGGGGTCGTCGGGACGCGGGAACGGGATCCGGTCGATGACCACGAGCTGGCACGACGAACCCGGCACGTCGACGCCCTGCCACAGCGTCAACGTCCCGAACAGGCAGGTGGCCGGATCCCGCGCGAACTGGCGCACCAGCGTCGAGATCTGGTCCTCGCCCTGGCAGAGGATCGGGATCGCGGTGCCGTCGGAGGAGAACCGGGCGCGCAGCTGCTCGGCCGTGCTCTGCGCCGCGCGCGTCGACGAGAACAGCCCGAGCGTGCGCCCGCCGGCCGCCCGGACCAGCGCCTCGATCTCGTCGAGCACCTTCGGCGACGTGCCGTCACGCCCGGGGGCCGGCAGGTCGCGGGCGACGTAGACGATCGCCTGCCGCTGGTAGTCGAACGGGCTGCCGACGTCCAGGCCCTTCCAGGCCGGCGCGCCGTCGCCGCGCAGCCCGATCGTCCCCGCGACCGCGTCGAACGAGCCGCCGAGCTCCAGGGTCGCGGAGGTCAGCACGCAGGTGCGTTCGGCGAACACCCGGTCGCGGACCAGCATCGCCACGCTCATCGGCGCCACGTTCAACACCGGGCCCCGTCGCGGGTCACGCCGCAGCCAGAGGACGTCGAGCTCCCGGCGTTCGAGGATCCGCGCCGCGTTCTCGTTGACCTCGTCGATGGCCGCCCGCGCCACCTGCCGCGCCCCGTCGGCCGACTCGCCGGGGCCGGGCTTGAGCTCCGACTGGACCGCCCGGGTCGTGTCGCGGATGCGGGTGAGGGCGAGCACGACGCCGTCGGTCAGCGTGTCGATCCGGCCCTCCTCGACCTCGGCCAGCACGCCCTCCAACAGGTCGGCGGCATCGGTCACCTCGTCGGTGCCGTCGGCGAGCTTCGCCGCCTTGCGGGCGGCGTTGGTCACCATCCCGCTGCTGATCTCGTCGGTGATGGTGGCCGTCACCCGGTCGACCAGCTCGTGCGCCTCGTCGATGACGAGCACGTCGTGCTCCGGCAGCATCTGCCGGCCCTCGAACGCGTCGATGGCCATGAACGAGTGGTTGGTCACGACGACGTCGACGTCCTTGGCCGCCTCGCGCGACTGCTCGACGAAGCACTCGGCGATCACCGGGCACTTCCCGCCCAGGCACTCGTGCGCCGAGACCGACACCTGCCGCCACGCGCGGTCGCTCACTCCCGGGAACCAGCTCGTCGCGGTCGCCCGACGCGGTGCCGCCCGCCCACTCGCGGAGGCGTACGACCTCGGCGCCGAGCCGCGAGGCGGTCGCGCTCACCTGGTCGACGGCGAGCAGCGCGTCCTCCTCGTCGGGGAACCCGCCCTCAAGCTTGTGCGCACACAGGTAGTTGCGGCGGCCCTTGACCAGCGCATAGGTCGGCCGACGCCCGAGGAGCGGCTCCAGCGCGGCCGCGACCCGCGGCATGTCGCGGTCGACGATCTGGGCCTGCAGGGCGAGCGTCGCCGTGGCCACCACGGCCGGCTTCCCGGACTCCATCGCGTGGCGGACCGCCGGCACGAGGTAGGCGAGGGACTTGCCGGTCCCGGTCCCCGCCTGCACCAGCAGGTGCTCGCCGCTCTCGACGGCGTCGGCGACGGCGTGCGCCATCTCGACCTGACCCGGGCGCTCCGTACCTCCCACCCCGGCGACGGCCGCCTCGAGCAGGGCGTCCAGGTTGACGGGCACCGGGTCAGCGTATGACCCCGCGCCGTCACCCCGGCGACCCCTCCACAGGGCTCGAGGGGCGGGTCCTCAGTGGTATGCGTGCACCACCGCGTGGCCCCGGCCGCGGCCGATCATCCACTTGTTGAACGGGGTCGTCACGACGAAGGCGACCGCCAGCGAGAGGGCCAGCGCGGCCCAGAACAGCCAGGAGCCGAGCCCGGCGTCCATCGCTCCCGGCACCAGGAGGACGACGGTGTTGTCGATGACCTCCATGACGGCGATCGAGGCGGTGTCGGCGGCCAGTGCCACCTTGAGCGCCGACCTCAGGTCGAGTCCCGACCGCAGCACCCCGCGCACCGTGAGGGCGTAGCCGAAGACGAACGCGAGGGCGATGGCGAGGACGACGGTCGCGAGGTTGGACCAGTTCAGGGCCGTCCCGATGATCATCCCCAGGACCTCGCCGATGGCGCAGCCGGTGAGGCAGTGCAGGGTCGCCTGGGCGGCCATGGACCAGCTCGCGGGGGCCGGCTGATGAGCGGACGGGGTATGCGCGTGGTGGTCGTGCGTGCTCACGTCGTCCACTATACCCCCGGGGGGTATCTGGCGTAAACCCGCAGACGACACCTTTCGGCCGGCCCTCAGGTGGCGGCGCCACACTGAGCGGCATGGAGCACGGAGGTCCGAGCCGCACGGCGTGGGGCGCCGCCGGGCACCGGGCGGCCCATCAGGTGCTGGAGGAGGGGCGGATCTTCCGCGACCCGCTGGCCCTCGCCATCCTCGGCGACGACGCGGACCAGGTGGTGGCGACCGCCCGCGACGCCCCGCACCGGGCGCCGATGCGGATCTTCATCGCCGTCCGGCACCGCGTCGCCGAGGACGCGCTCGCCCGGCACGTCGAACGAGGGACCCGGCAGGTCGTGGTCCTGGGTGCCGGGCTCGACACGTTCGCCTACCGGAACCCGTTCACGCGCCTCGGGGTTCGCGTGTTCGAGGTCGACCACCCCGCCACGCAGGAATGGAAGCGGGACGCGTTGGCCCGCACCGGCATACCGCTTCCCGAACCCGCCACGGAGGCGGTCACCTACGTCCCCGTGGACTTCGAGCACGACGACCTCGCGACCCGGTTGGCGGCCGGCGGCGTCGACCTCGCTGCGCCGGCGTACTTCCTGTGGCTGGGCGTCGTCCCCTACCTGACCCGCGACGCGGTCGACGCCACCCTGCGGGTCGTGGCCGCGGTCCCCCACGCCGGCGTCGCCTTCGACTACCCCAACCCCGTCGACCGGCTCTCCGAACCGGCCCAGGTCGCGCACGAGGCCCGAGCCGCCCGGATGCGTCAGATCGGCGAGCCGTGGCTCACCTACTTCGACACCGACGAGCTGTCCGCGCACTGCGCCCATCTCGGTCTCGCCGTGACCGAGGACCTCGGCCCGAGCGAGATCGGCGTGCGCTGGTTCGGGCGGTCCGCCGACGAGCTGCCCCGCGCCGGCGGCCACGTCGTCGTGGCCACCAGCGGGTGACCGGCTAGGAGCGGAGGGCGCCCAGCGCCTCGCCGACGCTGCCGACGATCCCCGGCACATGGCCGTTGCCCATGATGTTGACGACGACCCCGTCGACGCCCTGGTCGAGGACGCGCGCCTTGATGTCGGCGGCGATCTCCTCCGGCGTCCCGGCGAAGCTGCGCGACTCGAGGGCGGCCCGGCGGGCCGGGTCGATGGAGTCGATGTCCATGCCGCGGCGGCTCATGGCCGTGAGCAGGTCGTTCATCGCCGACTCGCGGTCGGCACCGACCACCGCCGACGCGAGGAAGCTGGTCTCGATCTCGGACCGGTCGCGGCCCACCTCGGCACAGCGGGCGTCGAGCGCCGCGAGCTTGCGCGGCAGCTCGGTGGGGTCGCAGATGATGTTGAGGTGGTCGGCGTAGCGGGCCGTCAGCCCGAAGGTCTTCTTCTCGCCGCTGCCGCCGATGAGGATCGGCAGGTCGTCGCGGATCCGCGGCTCGTTCATCGCCGAGTCGGTCTGGTACCAGCGGCCGTTCACCGTGGGCCGCTCCCCGCGCAGCATCGGCGCGATGATGGACAGGGACTCCTCCAGCCGCTCGAACCGGTCGGTGAAGGTGCCGAACTCGAAGCCGAGCTGCTGGTGCTCCAGCTCGTACCACCCGGCGCCGATGCCGAGCACCGCCCGGCCGCCGCTGACGACGTCGAGGGTCGTGACGGCCTTGGCCAGCAGGGTGGGGTGCCGGTAGGTGTTGCCGGTGACCAGCGCCGACAGCTGGATGCGTGACGTGGCCGTCGCCAGTGCCGACAGGGCCGCGTACGACTCGAGCATGGGCTGGTCCGGCGAGCCGATGCCGGGCAGCTGGTAGAAGTGGTCCATCACGAACACGGCGTCGAAGCCGGACTCCTCGGCCTCTCGCGCCTGCGCGATGACGGTCGGGAACAGCTCGGACACGGGCGTGCCGTAGGAGAAGTTGGGGATCTGGTAACCGAGGCGGATGCTCACGTCTGTCGACGCTATGCCTGCTCGTCGCGCCGTTCCCCGGCGGGGGTCCCCCGCAGATCTAGACTCGCGGTCGTGGTGCGACAGCTGCAGATCTGGTCCACGGTGCTCCTCGGCGTCGCCATCGGCCAGGCCGGTCTCGGCTCCGGCTTCGGCGCCTCCCTCATCGCGCGCGACAAGAGCGAGCTGCTCGAGACCCTCCACGCCCGCAACGCGATCCTCGTCATCGTCGTCGCCGCGGTATGCGCGGTGGTCGCGGCCGTCTACCGTCGCCGCGGTGGACCGAGATGGCCGCTGGTCTTCGCCGTCTGCCTGGTCCTCGCCGCCGTCCTGCAGATGGTCCTCGGCGAGGTCCGCGTCGTGGGGCTGCACCTGTTCGTCGGGGTGCTGTTCCTCTGCGCGGTGACGACGTTCTGCTCGTACGCGTGGCGTCACCAGCCGCGTGCGGCGACCGCCGCGTCGCCGACCCGCACGGACTGACTACATCGGGTCCGGGTCGCCCAGCGGCGGGCGACGTGCAGATGAGGTGGGCGACCATGGCGGTCCAGCCGGTCTGGTGACTGGCCCCGAGCCCGATGCCCGTGTCGCCGTGGAAGTACTCGGAGAACGTCGGGTGCTGCGTCCACAGCGGACCCTCGAGGAGGTCGCGCGGGTCGCTCGGCCGCCGGTCGTCCGAACCGGCGCGGAACAGCCCCACGAGCCGGTCCTCGAGCCGCTGGGCGACCTCGTGCAGCCCGAGCCGCTCCCCCGACCCCGTCGGGAACTCGACCTTCACCCCGGCGGCGGAACCGTCGGCATACGTGCGGAGTGCGTCGATGAGCAACACGTTGGGCGGGAACCAGATCGGGCCGCGCCAGTTCGAGTTGCCGCCGAACAGGCCGGTGTCCGACTCCCCCGGCGTGTAGCGCATCGACATGTCCACGCCGGCCACGTCGATGGTGACGCCGTCGCGGTGCGCGGCCGACAGCGAGCGGATCCCGTGCGCTGACAGGAACTCCGCCCTCGTCGAGGAGCCGCTCGAGCAGGCGGGTCATCCGGGTCGGGTCGACGACCGCGAAGGTCAGCGCGTCGCCGTCGGCGGGATGCGTCGTCGTCAGCGACGCGACCTCGTCGGGGCGGTGCCGTTCGAGCCAGCGCAGCGCCCCGTCGAAGTCGGTCAGCTCCGCCCGGACCCACGGCGGGCAGTTGGCCACGGCCAGCAGGGGCAGCAGCCCGACGAGCGAGCGCACCCGCATCGTCTCGGTCTCCCCGCCCGGCCCGACGAGGACGTCGTAGAAGAAGCCGTCGGCGTCGTCCCACAGCGAGACGCCCTGTGAGCCGAACGAGCGCATGGCCCGGACGATCGCGAGGAACCGCTCGAGGAACGTCGTCGCGAGGTCGTCGAACGCGTGGTTGTAGCGGCCGAGCTCCTGGGCGATCCGCATCATCTGCAGGCACTGGAACGCGATCCAGGCCGTGGCGTCGGACTGCTCGAGCCGCCAGCCCTTCGGGACCTGCTTCGAGCGGTCGAAGACGCCGATGTTGTCCATCCCGAGGAAGCCGCCCTCGAACAGGTCGGAGCCCTCGGAGTCCTTGCGGTTCACCCACCACGAGACGTTGAGCAGCAGCTTGGTGAGGATGCGGATGAGGAAGTCGGTGTCCCACGCCCCGTCGCGCAGGTAGACCTGCCAGGCCGCCCAGGCGTGCACCGGAGGGTTGACGTCGGAGAACGCCCACTCGTAGGCCGGCAGCTGGCCGTTGGGGTGCTGCGCCCACTCGCGGCAGAGCAGCAGCAGCTGGGACTTGGCGAACGCCGGGTCGACGTGCGACAGCGCGACGGCGTGGAAGGCGAGGTCCCAGGTGGCGAACCACGGGTACTCCCACTCGTCGGGCATCGAGATGACGTCGGCGAGGGAGACGTTGCGCCACGCGGTGTTGCGCCCGTCCGGCTCGGGAGCGAGCCGCTCGCTCGGCGGTGGCGGCGAGGCGGGGTCGCCCTCGAGCCACTCCTCGACGTCGTACCGGTAGAGCTGCCGGGTCCACAGCAGGCCGGCGAACGCGCGGCGCGCGATGTGCCGGTCCTCGTCCGGGACGCCCGCGGGGATCACCACGGCGTAGAACGCGTCGGCCTCTGCCTTACGGTCGGCGAGCACCGCCGGGGCGGTGGCGAAGGGGCGGTCGACGATCGGCGCGGCGGTCAGCCGGAGCTGCACCGTGACCGACTCGCCGGGCGCCACGGCGTCGAACCGGTAGTGGAACGCGGCCTTGGTGCCGGTGCCGTCGGTCGCGAGCGCCGAGCGGTCGCCGTGGACGACGGCCCGGTCGACGGCGTCCTTGGGGTGGGCCGACCGGTTCGGGACGCCCCAGAGCGCCTGGGAGTCGGACTCGTTGTCGCAGAACAACATCTCCGGCAGCCGGATGGCACCGTCCGGACCCACGACGCCGTCCGCGGTCACGACGTAGCGCCCCAGCTGCTCGTGGTCCGCCTGCACCGCCACGTGGGTCTGCTCGTCGACCTGCGGCCGGTGCAGCACCGTGAGTGAGGGACGTCGGTCGTCGCGTCCCCACGCCCACGTGTTGCGGAACCACAGCTGCGGCACCAGGTGCAGCGGCGCCGGGTCCGGGCCGTGGTTCGTCGCGGTGACGGTCATGACGACGTCGGTGGGCGCGGCCTTGGCGTGGGTCACGACGACGTCGAAGAACCGGTCGTCGGCGAGGATGCCGGTGTCGCTCAGCTCGAACTCGCTCTGGTCACGGGAGCGTTCGGCGTTCTGGGCGACCAGCTCGTCGTAGGGGAACGCCTGCTGCGGGTAGCGGTAGAGGTACTGCGCATACGAGTGCGTCGGCGTGGCGTCGAGGTGCCACCAGTACTCCTTGGCGTCCTCGCCGTGGTTGCCCTCCGGGTTGGTCAGCCCGAAGAGCCGCTCCTTGAGGCGGTCGTCCTGGCCGTTCCACATCGCGACGGCGAGGTTGAGGAAGCCGTAGCGGTCGCAGAGGCCGGCGATGCCGTCCTCACCCCACCGGTATGCGCGGCGGTGCGCCTGGTCGAACGGGAACGACGCCCACGCGTCACCGTCGGCGGAGTAGTCCTCCCGGACGGTGCCCCACTGCCGGCCGGCGACGTAGGGCCCCCAGAGCCGCCACGGGTCGGAGTCGTCCGGCGACTCCGCCAGCCGGGCGTGCTCGACGCTGACGGCGGAGGCGGGGCCGGGCGGGCGGGGCGTCACGGCGCATACTCTGCCCCACCCCCCGGTTCGTGCTCTGAACCGACGCGAAATCCGTACCCCAGCCGCACGAACGCGGCCGGAGGGACGGGGTCAGACGGGGTCAGACGAGGTATGCGGTGAGCTCGCTCAGCACCGGCGGGTGCACCTTGGCGTGGACGAAGGTGCCGTCCTCCCGGTGCTCGGTGGTGAGCACCTCCGACTCCTGGTGGAGCCGGCTGACGAGGTCGCCGCGGTCGTAGGGGATGACCGCCTTGACCTCGATGTCCGGGCGCGGGATCTCGGCCGCGATGAGGTCGCGCAGCGCGTCGATGCCCTGCCCCGTGCGCGCCGAGACGACGAGGGAGTGCCGCTCGTGGCGGGTCAGCCGGTCGATGACCTCGGGGTCGGCCGCGTCGGCCTTGTTGACGACGACGACCTCCTTGACGTCACCGACGGCGAGGTCGCTGAGGACTCCGCGCACGGCCGAGATCTGACCCTCGGGGTCGGGGTGGCTGCCGTCGACGACGTGCAGGAGCAGGTCGGCGTCGGCGACCTCCTCGAGCGTCGACCGGAACGCCTCGACCAGCTGCGTGGGCAGCGACCGCACGAAGCCGACGGTGTCGGCGAGCGTGTAGGGCATCCCGTCCTCGGTCTCGGCCCGGCGGACGGTCGGGTCCAGCGTGGCGAAGAGGGCGTTCTCGACGAGGACGCCGGCGTCGGTCAGCCGGTTGAGCAGCGACGACTTGCCGGCGTTGGTGTAGCCGACGATCGCGACGCTCGGGACGTGCCCGGCCTTGCGGCTGTGCCGCTTGGTGTCGCGGGTGGTCTTCATGTGGCCGATCTCGCGCTTGAGCTTGGCGATCCGGCTGTTGATCCGACGGCGGTCGAGCTCGATCTTCGTCTCACCCGGTCCGCGGGAGCCCATGCCCTGCCCGCCGGCGGCCTGGCCACCGGCCTGGCGCGACATCGACTCACCCCAGCCACGCAGGCGCGGCAGGAGGTACTGCAGCTGGGCCAGCTCGACCTGGGCCTTGCCCTCCCGGCTCTTGGCGTGCTGCGCGAAGATGTCGAGGATCAGGGCGGTCCGGTCGATGACCTTGACCTTGACGACGTCCTCGAGGGCGCGCCGCTGACCCGGGGTCAGCTCGCCGTCGACGACGACGGTGTCGGCGCCCTCGGCGATGACGATGTCGCGCAGCTCCTGCGCCTTGCCCTTGCCGAGGTAGGTGGCCGCGTCGGGACGCTGGCGTCGCTGGAGCACGCCGTCGAGCACCTCGGAACCGGCCGTCTCGGCCAGGGCGGCGAGCTCGCGGATGGAGTTCTCCGCGTCCTCGGGAGTGCCCTCGGTCCAGACGCCGGCGAGGACCACGCGCTCGAGGCGCAGCTGCCGGTACTCGACCTCGGTGACGTCCTCGAGCTCGGTGGACAGCCCGGACACCCGGCGCAGCGCGGCCCGCTCGTCACGGTCCAGCTGCTCTCCGTCGTGTCCCAGCCGGTCGTCCTCGAGGGAGGGGTACTGGCGTCGGGCTCGTCGGCCAGGGCCTCGGCCCGTTCGGCGAGCAGTTCGGAACGTCGCTGCATGATGTCCTTGCGATGGGGGTCGGTATCGCGTCGACCCGGGGGACGACTCCTCCAGGGTGACACGAGGTAAACGCCTGGCGCGAAACGTTTATGCCTTCGACACCGGCTGCGGACCACGCCCCGCGGCGGTCTCGTGACGCACCAGCTCGGCGCGGTTGCGGCAGCCCAGCTTCATCAGGGCCGCGCGCACATGGCTCTCCACGGTGCGCTCGCTCAGATAGAGCCGGGCGGCGACGGCCTGGTTGGTGAGGCCTTCGACGACGAGGTCGACCACCTCCCGCTCGCGGGGGCTGAGCGGGTCGTCGGCGGCCAGCGACCGGGTCAGCTCCGCGACGAGCCGGTCGGCCCGGACGGCGTGTCCGGGCATGTCGAGACCGTGGCACTCCTGCGCGGCCAGCCGCGCCTCGCCGAGGGCGGTCCGCCGGGCACCCGACCGGTCGGCGGTGGGCCAGCCGTCGTGCGCGAGGGTATGCGCGAGGGCCAGGCGGCCGAGCGCGACGTCCGGTCGGGCCCCGATCCGGTCGTCGTGGCTCATGGCGGTCCGGAAGGCGTCGGCGGCGTCCTCGAGCCGGCCGGCGAGGACCAGTGCCCGGCCGAGCTGCCGGTTCGGGTTGCCGATGAACCACACCGTGCTGGTGCCGAGACCGCCGACGGCACCCCGCGCATACGGCTCCAGCTCGGCGACGAGCTGCCGTCCGGCGGCCGCGTCGTCGAACCGCTCGGCGAGCTCGAGCAGCATGTACATCAGCGGCCACCACGGCCGGTGCTCCGGCGGCGCCCCCAGGAGCGGCACGAGCCGCCGGTAGATGGTGCGGGCCTCGTCCGACCGGCCGACCTCGTCGAGGACGAGGGCCCGTGGCGCCTGGAGCAGGGCCGAGGCGGGCGCCTGGTCCAGGCCTCGCAGGGTCTCGGCGGGGTCGGGTAGCGGCACGCCGCGCCGCTTCGCCACCTCGAACACCGCCGCGCCGCCGACGTTCGCCGCCACGACGTCACCGGAGTCCTTGGCGATGGCGGTGGCCCGCTGGTGGCGCTCCTCGACCAGGCCGAAGTCGCCGCGCAGGACCGCAACCGCGACCGAGGCGCGCAGCCAGTGCCACGTCGCGAGCGGCAGCCGGGTCTCCTCCGCGATCAGCCGGAGCGCCTCGAGCTCCTCGGCGACGGCGTCCATCATCCCCAGCTGGACCACGGCGTTGAGCCGCCAGGTGTGCGCCATCAGCTCGGGCACCGGCTGCCCGAGCCGGGCGGCGAGGGCCACGGCCTCCTCGGCCAGCGCCCGTTGTTCCGCGGCGCCGTCGACCTCCGGCTTCGCCGACATCCAGGCGCCGATGGCCTCGAGCAGGGCGGCCGGGTCACCGCTGCGCCGGGCCAGCCGCATCGCCTCCGCGCTGAGGTCGGCCCCGCGGCTCTCGGCGTAGCTGCCGAGCGCGGCGACCTGCTGCGCGACGAGGCGAGCGCGCGTCCGGTCCGGGAGCTCGGCCCCGCCGGCCAACGCCGTGCTGGTCAGCCGGCCGATCGCGGCCTGCGCCTCCGGGTAGCTGACCCAGCCCACCGCGAGGGCGGCCTCCGCCACGAGGTCGACCCGCCCGGCGGCCGAGGCCAGCGCGGCCGCCCGCTCGGCGGCGGTGACGGCGTCGGCGTAGCGACCGGCGCGGTGCCAGGCCCTCGCCGCCCCGAGGTGGAACTCGGCGACCTCGGCATCGGGCAGCCCGGCGAGCGCCGCCGCCTGGGCGGCCCGGGCCTGGTGACCGGCCGCGTCGGCATGGGCCTTGAGCGCCGACGCGTCGTCGGCCGCCCGGGACCACCAGAGCGCGGCGTGCGCAGCGGCCTCGGGGCCGGCCGCCTCCCAGTGCAGGGCGACCCGGACCGCGGGCACACCGGGTCGGGTGGCGCCGAGCTGCGCGATCCGGCGGTGCGCGGCGCTGGCCCGGTCGGGAGTCAGCCGGGCGACGAGCGCGTCGCGCACCAGCTCGTGGGCGAAGGCGAGGCTCCGGCCGTCAGGAGCGCGGACGAGCAGGCCGGCGCGGAGGGCCGCCGCCGTGGCGTCGCCCGCGACCGCCACGGAGACGTCGGCCGCGGCGGCGGCGATCTCGGCGTCGAGGTGCGAGGCGACCAGGCTGGCGCTCTCCAGCACCCGCACGTGCTCGTCGAGCAAGGACACCGTGAGCCGGCGGACGAGGGTCGGCACGTCGACCTGGCTGCGTCCGGCGGCCGCGCCGTCGGACTCGCTCCCCGCCCCCACCGCGACCGGCAGGAGCAGGGGTAGGCCGCCGCTCAGCGCGAGGACCGCCGTCGCGTCGCCGTCGTGGCGGCCCGCGGCCAGGTAGTCCTCGACGTCGCCGACGGTCAGCGGACCCAGCGCCACGACCTCGCTCGACGGGGAGCCGGCCAACCCGGCGAGGGCCATGGCCCGCTCGTCGTCCGGAGCCGGGCGCGCGGTGACGACGACCACCAGCGGCGTGCGCACCAGCTCCGGCGCCAACAGCCGCAGCAGGGCCAGGGTCTCGAGGTCCGCCCAGTGGACGTCCTCGACGACGAGGACCAGCGGGGCGAGGTGCGCGGCGGCCACGAGCCGGTCGGCGACGTCGCCGAGCACCGCCAGCCGGTCCCAGCCCGGGGCGGTGGTCGACGGCTCCGACCCACCGCCGCTCGTGGTGGGCCGCAGCAGGTCGACGACCCGGTCGAGCGGGTCGTCGCCGGTGGCGTCGTACGGCCGGCTCGCCGCTGACGACACCGCCCGCAGGACCGGCCACAGCGGCGGCATCATGAGGTCCGGCAGGCACTCGCCGTAGCCGACCCGTGCCGCGTCGGGAAGGCCCGCGCCGGCGCCAGACCCAGCCGTCCCGACCCCGTGCGTCAGCGCCGCGGCCACCAGGCGGCTCTTGCCGATCCCGGCCCCGCCGGTCACCACCGCGACACCGCCCCGGCCGTCACCGAGCCGCGTCAGCACCGAGACCAGCGCCCCGAGCTCCGCCCGGCGGCCGACGAAGGGGGACGGATCCCCCGGCGTCGACCCGACCTCTGGCATACCCCCATGGTTCCACCGTGCTCGGGTGGGTCGCGCCGGCATTCGGTACCGAGGATCAGTACCGGCACTGAGGCGTCGCCGCGGCCCGCCGCCGAACCTGGAGTCCTCACCCCCACCGACCTCCGGAGGACACCATGGACGACCAGCTCGCCACCCAGCTCGCGGCCGCGATGACCGGCACCACCACGACGACGACCTTCCGCGCGGACGAGACGACCGCCACCGCCACCTTCACCGTCAAGGAGCGGTTCGGGCTGGTGACCGTCACCGGGGCGATCCCCGTCGTCGCCGCCACGGTGACGGTGGATGCCGACGGCCTTCCGCGGGGCACGGCGGTGCTCGACGTGACCCGGTTCGCCACCGGTCACCCGCGCCGCGACAAGGACGTCCGGGGCGCGCGCTTCTTCGACGCGGCCACCTCGCCGCAGGTCGACTTCCGGTCGGTCAGCACCCGGCGCACCGGTGAGGGTGTCGTCGTCGACGGCCTGCTCACCATCCGCGGGGAGGAGTCCCCGCTCAGCCTGGCAACGACGCTCACCCCCCAGGCCGACGGCCGCCTCGCGGTGCACGCCACGGGCACCTTCGACCGGATGGGCTCGGCGCTGCGCAAGGCGCCTCGGTGGCTCATCGGCTCCGAGGTCCAGGTCGTCGTGGACGCCGTGCTGCAGCCGGCCCCCGACGCCCGGTAGCGTCCTCCGGGTGGCCGGCGAGCACTACTTCACCGCGCAGCCGGCCGCCCCCTCGGAGCGCCGCACCGTCGAGGTCGAGCTGGCCGGCCGGCGCCTCTCGCTCGTCACCGCCGGCGGGGTGTTCTCCCCGGACCGCGTCGACACGGGGACGCAGGTGTTGTTGCGCGAGGCGCCGCCGCCGCCGGTCGACGGGCACGTTCCTCGACCTCGGCTGCGGCTGGGGGCCCATCGCCCTCAGCCTCGGCCTGCTCGCCCCGGCCGCCACGGTGTATGCGGTGGACGTCAACGAGCGGGCGCTGGAGCTGGTGCAGGCGAACGCGGAGAAGGCCGGGCTGGGCAACGTCCGGGCCGGCCGGCCCGACGAGGTGCCGTCCGACCTCCGCTTCGACCTCATCTGGTCGAACCCGCCGATCCGCGTCGGCAAGGAGGCGCTGCACGACCTCCTCGGCACCTGGCTGCCGCGGCTGACCGACGACGGCGAGGCCTACCTCGTCGTGCAGAAGAACCTCGGCGCCGACTCGCTCCAGCGCTGGCTGCGCGAGTCGCTCGCGCTGCCGTGCGACCGGGTCGCCGTGGCCAAGGGCTTCCGGGTGCTGCGGGTCAGTCGGGGAGGCTGACGGTGCCGTCGGCGACGAGGACCGCGGGCCCGGCCAGCTCGACGTGACCGCCGGGCAGGGCGCGCACCGAGACCCGGCCGCCCGGGCACGTCGACGGTCCAGTCGGTGTTGTCGTCGGTCTCGCCCTCCCACCAGCGGGTGGCGAGGGCCGCGGCGGCGGCGCCGGTGCCGCACGACCGCGTCTCCCCCACGCCGCGTTCGTGGACCCGCATGGCGATGTGGCCCTGGCCGATCGCCCGGACGAACTCCACGTTGGTGCCGTGCTCGGGGTGCGGTGAGACCGCCGGTGGTTCGGTGAGGTCGAGCTCGGCGAGGTCGAAGTCGGGCGGCAGGATGACGACGGTATGCGGGTTGCCGAGGTCGAGGCGCAGGGCCGGCAGCTCGACGCCGCCGCGCGACCGGACCGTCGAGTCGAAGCCGCGCTCGCGGGCGCCCTCGGGGTCCACGACCCGCCAGGGTCCGAGGTCGACGGCGTACTGCTCGCCGGTGACGGTCACCGCCTTGGTGCCGCCGCGGGTGGCGATCCGGAACTCGTCCTCCTCGACCAGCCCTTCGCGCTTGAGGTAGGCGGCGAACACTCGAGAGCCGTTGCCGCACATCTCGGCCGGGGAGCCGTCGGCGTTGTGGTAGTCCATGAACCACGCGGCGTCGCCGGCCTGCTCGCGCACGGCCGGCTCGTCGGCGCGCAGCGTCGGGACGACGCGGATGACGCCGTCGCCCCCGAGCCCGGCGTGCCGGTCGGCGAGGAGGCGCACCTCGTCGGCGGTCAACGGCCGGGTGCCGTCGAGGTCGGGCACCAGCACGAAGTCGTTCTGCGTGCCGTGGCCCTTGGTGAACGGCACGGTGGTCATGCGGGCATCCTCCCAGCCGCCGCGACCGCGGCGAGCGCCCGGTCCACGAGGTCGGCCGCGTCGTGCGGCAGCCACACCACGCGCGGGTCGGCCCGGAACCACGACTCCTGGCGGCGCGCATACCGGCGGGTGGCCGTCGCGGTCTCGAGCTGCGCCTCCTGCGCCGTCATCGTGCCGTCGATCTGGGCGAGCGCCTGGCGGTAGCCGAGCGCCTTGCTCGACGTCCGCCCGTCGCGCAACCCTTCGGCGAGGAGGCGGCCGGCCTCGTCCACCAGTCCCTCGCGCCACATCCGGGCGACCCGCCGGTCGATCCGTTCGTCGAGGACCGGGCGGTCGGCGGCCAGGCCGAGGAGCACCGTCGGCTCGAGGTGGTCGCGGGTGGGCATCGTCGCGGAGAACGGCCGGCCGGTGAGCTCGACGACCTCGAGGGCGCGGACGATGCGGCGGCCGTTGTTGGGCTCGATCGCCGCGGCCGCCACCGGGTCGAGCCGCACCAGCCGCTCGCGGAGGGCGTCGAGGCCCCGCTCGGCGAGCTCCGCCTCGAGCCCCGCGCGGACGCCGCGGTCGGTGGGCGGGATCTCCAGGCGGTCGAGAGCCGCCCGCACGTAGAGGCCCGAGCCGCCGACGACCACCGGGACCCGACCGCGGTCGCGGATCGCGGCGATGTCGACCCGCGAATACCGTTGGTACGCAGCGACGCTCGCTTCGTCGCGGACCGTGAGGACGTCGAGCTGGTGGTGCGGCACGCCACGCCGTTCGTCGGGCGGCAGCTTGGCGGTGCCGATGTCCATGCCGCGGTAGAGCTGCATCGCGTCGGCGTTGACCACCTCGCCGTCGAGCCGTTCGGCCAGCGCGACACCGAGGTCCGACTTGCCCGTCGCGGTCGCCCCGACGACGGCGACGACCGGATGCCGGGACGGCTCAGACAACGCGTTCGTCGTGTCCCGCGGCGTCGAGGAAGGCGTCCTCGCCCTCGAAGTCGTCGTCGTGGCCGAACGGGTCGCGGTCGACGCCGGGCAGCCAGGAGTGGCCCGGCTTGCCCCACCCGTTGCTGCGGATCGCCTTGCGGGCGCGCTTGGACTGCTTGGCGTCCAGGCGGTCGACGTAGAGGAGCCCGTTGAGGTGGTCGAACTCGTGCTGCATGACCCGGGCGAACCACCCGGTGGCCTGGAACGAGACGTCCTCGCCGTCGGCGTCGAACCCCGTGACGCCGACCCGGTCGGCGCGCTTGAGGGGGTAGCTCTCCCCCGGCACCGACAGGCAGCCCTCGCTCTCGGTGTCGGGGTCGGCGCGGTCGGTCGAGATCTTGGGCAGCGACAGCATCGGGTTGATGATCACGCCGCGGGCCGGCACGTCGTCGTCGTTGGTCATCTCGTAGACGAACAGCCGCAGCGGCACCCCGATCTGCGGGCCGGCGAGGCCGACACCGTGCGCGGCGTCCATGGTGTCGAACATGTCGGCGACCAGCTGGCGCAGGTCGTCGTCGAAGGCCTCGACCCGGCCGGCCGGCCGGTGCAGCACCGGCTCACCGGTGATGACGATCGGACGCACAGCCATGGCCGAAGTCTTCCAGCCGGACCTGACGGCGGGCCACTCGGCCCGGCTTGAGCGCACCGCCCCCTCGCCCTACCGTGAGCCCATGACCCAGCCCGGCGCCGACCCCCTCTCCGACAAGTCCCACGAGCACATCGACCTCGGCGCCCTCATGGACGGCAGCGAGCGCGGTCCGGAGACGCCGGACGAGAAGGGCAGCGAATACGGGGAGGCCGCCGACCTCAGCGGCGAGACGTCGGACGGCTACGTCACCGGCCAGGACGAGGGCTCCGATCCGAGTCTCGACTCGCGCTACGTGGCGCAGGCCGTCGCCATACCGCGACGGGAGCCGGACGTCCGACCACCCGGCATACCGAGCGACACGGCCGGCTTGGCGTGACCCTGCTCCTGCAGGGCCGCCCACGCGTCACCACCCGCGGTCCGGCGAACGCGGTATGCGCCGCCGGTGACGCCGCTGTCGGCGACGAGGTGGTGGGGTGCGCCGTAGGTGACGCCCACGGTGACCAGGTCGCCGGGCCGTGGCGCCTCCGCCCCGTCGGGCACGGCGAAGTGGACCAGCCGGTTGTCGCGGGCGCGGCCCGAGAGCCGGTGGGTCGCGGCGTCCTTGCGGCCCTCGCCGGTGGCGACCAGGACCTCCACCTCGGTGCCCTCGACGGCGCGGTTGCCCGCCCAGGACACCTCCTCCTGCACGGCGATGAGCCGGTCGTACCGGTCCTGGACCACCGCCTTGGGCTGCTGGTCGGGGAACGTGGCCGCCGGCGTACCCGCGCGGATCGAGTACTGGAAGGTGAACGCGCTGGAGAACCGCGCCGCCCGGACGACGTCGAGGGTGCCCTGGAAGTCCGCCTCGGTCTCGCCCGGGAAGCCGACGATGATGTCGGTGGTGATCGCGGCGTCGGGGATCAGCTCGCGGACCCGGTCGATGATGCCGAGGAACTTCGCGCTGCGGTAGGACCGTCGCATCGCCTTGAGCACCCGGTCCGAGCCCGACTGCAGCGGCATGTGCAGGCTCGGCATGACGTTCGGCGTCTCGGCCATCGCGAGGATGACGTCCTCGGTGAACGCGGCCGGGTGCGGGCTGGTGAAGCGGACCCGCTCGAGCCCGTCGATGTCGCCGCAGGCGCGCAGCAGCTTGCCGAACGCCAGCCGGTCGCCGAACTCGACGCCGTAGGTGTTGACGTTCTGGCCGAGCAGCGTCACCTCGACCACGCCCTGCTCGACGAGCGCGCGGATCTCGGCGAGGACGTCGCCGGGCCGCCGGTCGGTCTCCTTGCCGCGCAGGCTCGGGACGATGCAGAACGTGCAGGTGTTGTTGCACCCCACCGAGATCGAGACCCAGCCGGCGTACGCGCTGTCCCGGCGGGTCGGCAGGGTGGAGGGGAAGGTCTCCAACGACTCGCGGATCTCGATCTCGGCGCGCTGGTTGTGCCGGGCGCGCTCGAGGAGGACCGGCAGCGAGCCGATGTTGTGGGTCCCGAAGACGACGTCGACCCACGGCGCGCGCTCGACGATGGTGCCGCGGTCCTTCTGGGCGAGGCACCCGCCGACGGCGATCTGCATGTCGGGGTTGCGCTGCTTGGCCGGCCGGAGCTGGCCGAGGTTGCCGTAGAGCTTGTTGTCGGCGTTCTCGCGGACCGCGCAGGTGTTGAGGACCACGACGTCGGCCGTCTCCGGGCGGTCCGCGCCGAGGCTGTTGACGTCGACGTAGCCCGCGGTCTCGAGCAGGCCCGCGAGCCGCTCGCTGTCGTGGACGTTCATCTGGCACCCGTGGGTGCGGACGTCGTAGGTCTTCATGGCGACCTCAGGGTATGCGGGTCACCGCAGCCGGGTGAAACTCACCTCGACGGTCATCGTCGACTCGGCGGCGCCGGAGTAGACCCCCTTGAACGGCTGGACGTCGCTGTAGTCGCGGCCGCGGACGACGACGACGTGGTCGAGGCCGACGAACACGCCGTTGGTCGGGTCGAAGGGCACCCACCCGCCGTCCCAGAACTCGACCCACGCGTGGCTCTCGCCGGTCGACGTCTCGCCGACCTCGGCCTCGCGCTTGGGGGCGAGGTAGCCGGAGGCGTAGCGGGCCGGCATACCGAGGCTGCGCAGCGTCCCGACGGTGACGTGCGCGAAGTCCTGGCAGACGCCCCGCCGCTCGGCCCACGCGTCCTTGGCGCTGGAGTGCACGTGCGTCGCGCCGGGCTGGTAGGTCATCCGCTCGCGGATGATCTCGACGACGCGGTATGCCGTGTCCCGCGGCGAACGGGGACCCCGGGCCTCCTGGGCCAGCTCGACGAGCTCCTCGCCGGGGTCGGTCCGCTCGGTCGGCGTGACGTACTCGACGAGGTGGTCGAGCAGGGCGCGGTCGGTGAGGTCCATCCAGGTGCCGCCCGGCGGCAGCGTGACGGAGGTGCTGCGCTCGACGGTGCTCGTCGCGTCGACCTCGAGCGAGGAGTGGTCGCCGATGGCCTCCATCGCCGTGACGTGCGCGCCCCAGTAGTCGCGGTAGACGTGGCTCCACGTCATCGGCCGGACGCGGAGCCGGTTCTCCAGGGTCGTCTGGCCGGGCTCGGTGAGCGGGGTCATCCGCAGCTCGTTGTAGGAGGCGGTCGCGCGGGAGTCGTAGCCGATCGACGTCTTGTGGACGATGCGGTGCCGCCGCACCTCGCCGACCCGGTCGCTCACGCGTACTCCTCGACCCACGTCGTGACGGTGCCGGTCGGGAAGTAGCGGCGGGCGACGGCGTCCGAGGCGCCGGTGACCGCGGCCTGGACGCGTCGCATCTGCGCGGGCAGGTCGGCCATGACGTCCTGGACCGGCCGGTACTCGAGGCTGGTGCGGATCCGGCCGAGGCGGCGGCGGGCCTCGTCGGGGATGCCCATCCGCTGTGTCGCGGGGTCGATGGCCTCGAGGCGCCGCTCGGCGGCGGACAGCGAGAACAGCACGGAGCGCGGGAACTGCCGGTCGAGCACCAGGAACGCGGCCACCCGGTCGTCGCGGATCAGCCCGCGGTTGGTCCGGAGGTACGCCTGCTGCGCGCCGCAGCTCTGCAGCACCGTCGACCACGGCGGGCCGGCCTGCGGCAGCGCGCCGGTGGCCACGAGGCGCGCGGTCATGTCGGCGCGTTCGAGGGAGCGGCCGAGGGCCATGAACCCCCAGGCCTGGTCGTGGCTCATCGTCGAGTCGGCGATGCCGGACACCAGGGCGGCCCGCTCGCGGACCCAGGCGAGCTGCCGGGCGGTGACCTGGTCCGGCTCGAAGCGGCCCCAGGTGTTCCACGCGGTGTTGATGGCCTCCCACAGCTCGGTGGAGACGGTCTCACGGGCGCGGCGGGCGTTCTCGCGGGCGGCGCGCCAGGCGCCGGCGATCGAGCTGGAGTGCTCGGCGTCGAAGACCAGCCGGTCGCACACCGTCGCGTAGTCGACGCGTCCCGGACCGGGGTCGAGGCCCATGATCACCTGGAGGATGACGCGGGCCGTGGTCTCCTCCGACTGGCCGGACTCCTCGAGCATCTGCAGCCGCGCGGCGTCGACGATGCGGGCGGTGCCGTCGGCGCGCTCGACGTAGCGGCCGATCCAGAACAGGGACTCCGCGATCCGGCTCAGCACGGTCGGCCTCCGAGGGTCGGTGGTGGGGAGGTCTCGGCCGGCCGGCCGCACAACTGACGAGCGGTCAGTCGTTGCGGCGTCCCGAGCGGTTCGGCCGCAACAACTGACGATGTCGTCGGTTGTTGCGGCACCCGCACCGGCTCGTCACCGCATACCGACGTCTGTTGCTGCTGTTGCTGCTGCTGGTGCTCGGCGTCGTCCTGCTGTGAGGTGTCGGGGGCCGACATGACGACGATCTCGCGGGCGTCGTGCTGGCTGCGCTGACGGCTGACGCTGGCCCGGGCGTGGGCGAGCACCCAGGTGTCCTTGGAGCCGCCGCCCTGGCTGGAGTTCACGACCAGCTGCCCCTCGGGCAGGGCGACGCGGGTCAGCCCACCGGGCAGCACACGCACCGTGGTGCCGTCGTTGACGGCGAACGGGCGCAGGTCCACGTGCCGGGGGGCCAGCCGGCCGTCGATGAGGGTCGGCACCGTCGACAGCTGGACCACCGGCTGGGCGATCCAGCCGCGCGGGTCGTCGATGAGGCGGGCCCGCACCGCGTCGAGGGTGGCGCTGTCGGCGGTCGGGCCGATGACCAGGCCCTTGCCGCCGGAGCCGTCCACCGGCTTGATGACCATCTCGTCGAGGCGCTCGAGGACGAAGGCCAGGGCCTCCGGCTCGTTGCACCGGTAGGTGTCGACGTTGGGCAGGATCGGGTCCTCGTCGAGGTAGTGGCGAGTCAGGTCGGGGACGTAGCTGTAGATGAGCTTGTCGTCGGCGACGCCGTTGCCGATCGCGTTGGCGACGCTCACCCGACCGGAGCGCATGGCGGCGACCAGCCCGGTGACGCCGAGGATCGAGTCGGGGCGGAAGTGCACCGGGTCGAGGTACTCGTCGTCGATCCGCCGGTAGATGACGTCGATCGGCTGCTCGCCCTGGGTGGTCCGCATCTTGACGATGCCGCCGGAGCAGATGAGGTCACGGCCCTCGACGAGCTCGACGCCCATGGTGCGGGCCAGCAGGGTGTGCTCGAAGTAGGCGCTGTTGAAGACGCCGGGCGTGAGGACGACCACCGTGGGGTCGGACGCGCCGTCGGGGGCGGCGGCCCGCAGCGCCGAGAGCAGCATGCGCGGGTAGTCGTGGACCGGCCGGATCCGCAGCGTGGCGAACGCCTCCGGGAAGACGTTGGTCATCGCCCGCCGGTTGGCCATGACGTAGCTGACCCCGGACGGCACCCGGACGTTGTCCTCGAGCACCCGGAAGGTGCCGGCCTCGTCGCGGATGAGGTCGATGCCCGAGACGTGGGCCCGGACGTCGTTCGCGGGACGGATGCCGTGGACGGCGCGGTGGTAGTGCGGGGAGCTGGTGATCAGCTCCCACGGGATGATCCCCTGCTTGACCGCCGTGGGCATGTCGTCGGGGTGGTTGTAGACGTCGGCGAGGAACGCCTCCAGCGCGCGGACCCGCTGCTCGACGCCCGCCTCGACGACCGACCACTCCTCGGCCGAGATGACCCGCGGCACGGCGTCGAGGGGGAACGGCCGCTCCTCGCCGGCGTGGTCGAAGGTGACGCCCTGGTCGAGGAAGCTCCGGGCGAGGTACTCCGCGCGCTCGCGCAGGGCCTGCGGCTCCATCGAGCGCAGCGTGTGGTGGACGGCGCGGTAGGGGCCGCGGGCCTCGTTCGGCCCGCCGAGCATCTCGTCCCAGGCGTTCCCGAGTCGGTAGTCCTCGAACAGGTCGGCCACGGGCCGATCGTAGGACCATCCGGTTTCCGGAATGTTGCGCAACGGTTTCCCGGTTCGGCCGCGAGGAGTGCCGACCACAGCCCGGTGTGGCCACCGCTCCTCGCTGATCGCCGGCGCGGGTCAGTCGCGCTGGTGCTCCGGCGCCTCGTTGACGGCGTCGCGGACGACGGCGTAGACCACCGACGGCGGGTAGCCCTTGCGGCCCAGTACGCCGGCCAGCCGACGGGCCTGCACCTGCGAGTCGAGCCCGGCCAGCCGGCGCATCGTCTTGTGGGCGACGGCCTCGGCGAGGGCCCGCTCGGACTCGGCGTCGATGGACCCCAACGCGTCCTGGATGGTGTCGTCGGCGATGCCCTTGCCGCGCAGCTCCTGGGCCAGTGCCCGCTTCGCCAGGCCACGGGTGGCCTGCTTCGAGCGGACCACCATCTGCGCGTATGCCTCGTCGTCGACGAGGCCGACGGCCTCCATCCGGTCCAGCACCCGAGCGCCGACGTCGTCGGCGCAGCCGCGCTGGCGCAGCTTGTCGGCCAGCTGCTGGCGGCTGCGCGGCGCCATCGAGAGCTGCTTCAGCACGATGGCGCGAGCGACGTCCTCCGGCACCGGCTCGGCCCCCTCGACGGCCGGGTCGGGCGGCGGCGGGTTCGGCGCCGTGGACTCCCGGCCTCGACCGCGACGGCCAGGCTTCCCCCGCCGGCCGCGACCCGGTCGAGCCGTGCCGTTCTGATCGTGATCCGTCACTGGTCGGTCGCTGGTCCGGTCGCCGGTCCGGTCGCCGTCCGGTCACTGGTCCGGTCACCGGTCGCGACTCGGCCCCAGGCCCCGATGGACGGGGGGTTGTCGACGTCGCCCGCTGATTCTGGTGACCCGGGGACTCGGGCGACTCCCCCGCCGCCGCCCGGGCCTCCGCCGCCGCGAGTACCGCGGCGGCGGCGGCCCGTCGTCGAGCCTGGTGGTCGTCGACCACATCAGTGCCCACGTGGTCAGGTGCCGGCGGCACCGGTCAGAAGTCCACCGGCACGTCGGCCACGGCCGGCTGGTCGACCCGCGGACCGATGCCCAGCTTCTCCTTGATGCGCTTCTCGAGCTCGTCGGCGAGGTCGGGGTTGTCGCGCAGGAAGGTCCGGGCGTTCTCCTTGCCCTGGCCGAGCTGGTCGCCCTCGTAGGTGTACCAGGCGCCCGCCTTGCGGACGAAGCCCTGCTCCACGCCCATGTCGATGAGGCCACCCTCGCGGGAGATGCCGAGCCCGTAGATGATGTCGAACTCCGCCTGCTTGAACGGCGGCGAGACCTTGTTCTTGACCACCTTGACGCGGGTCCGGTTGCCGACCGCGTCGGAGCCGTCCTTGAGGGTCTCGATGCGGCGGACGTCGAGGCGGACCGACGCGTAGAACTTCAGCGCCTTGCCACCCGTGGTCGTCTCGGGCGAGCCGAACATCACGCCGATCTTCTCGCGGAGCTGGTTGATGAAGATCGCCGTCGTGCCGGTGTTGTTGAGGGCACCGGTGATCTTGCGCAGCGCCTGCGACATCAGCCGGGCCTGGAGGCCGACGTGGCTGTCGCCCATCTCGCCCTCGATCTCCGCCCGCGGGACGAGCGCCGCGACCGAGTCGATGACGATGATGTCGATCGCGCCGGACCGGATGAGCATGTCGGCGATCTCGAGGGCCTGCTCCCCCGTGTCGGGCTGCGACACGAGCAGGCCGTCGGTGTCGACGCCGAGCGCCTTGGCGTACTCCGGGTCGAGGGCGTGCTCCGCGTCGATGAACGCCGCGATGCCGCCCGCCTTCTGGGCGCTGGCGACCGCGTGGAGGGCCACCGTCGTCTTGCCGCTCGACTCCGGACCGTAGATCTCGACGACCCGGCCGCGCGGAAGGCCGCCGATGCCCAACGCGACGTCGAGCGCGATGGACCCCGTGGGGATCACCTCGATCGGCGGGCGGATGTCGTCACCGAGGCGCATGACCGCGCCCTTGCCGTGCTGCTTCTCGATCTGGCCGAGAACCGTCTCGATCGCGCGCTCGCGATCCGGGGCTCCTGGAGCCATGTCATCCACCGTGCTTTCGTCTCGAAGTTCTGCCGTCCACCGGCGACCCGCCTCCCCGCCCCGCCGTGCTGCCGGTCGGACGTGGTGTTGGGTCAGACGTTAGAAGTGGTCACCGACACCCCGGACTCGGTCAGCAGGTCCTGTGGATCGTGGGACGGGATGGTCACTCCGTGTGGACAAACCTACCGAACACCTGTTCGAGATCGGACCAGCGACACGCCCACGTCGCGCGTCCCGAGGACGCCGGTGTCACCCGACAGGACGGATGTCCCACCGAACCCAGGACTCGCGGCTCTGACCACGGCCCCGCCCGCCTCCCTAGCGTCGACGACATGACCACCACCTCAGCACGCACCACCCCGATCTCATTGTCTCGCAATGCCATCACCGTGGCCGCCGCAGCCGTCGGCGCCCTCGCCCTCTGGACGGTGGAGACCCGCCTCCTCGGCGTGGACCTGACCGTCCGGACCGGCGACATCACCCAGGAGGTCACCGGCGTCGCCGTCGTCGTCACGGTCCTCGGCGCCGGCCTGGCCGCCACCCTGACCGCCTGGCTGGTCGACCGTGTCGCACCCCGGCGCTCCCGGACCGTCTGGACCGTCCTGGCGAGCGCGGTGCTCGTGGTGTCCCTCCTCGGCCCGCTCGGCGCGACGTCGACGGCCGCCACGGTCGGCCTCGTCGCGCTCCACCTGCTCGTCGGGCTGACGCTGCTCGTCGGCCTCCGCCCGACCGGGGACCCGACCGGAGACCCGACCGGAGACCCGTCCGGAGCCCCGATCGGTGGCTACGGTGAGTGACGTGTCCGCGCCCTCGTCCGCCACCGGACCGGACTGCACGCCGGGGCTCTGGTGGGGTCGCGTGTCGCCGGGGCCCTGGGCGGCGCTGTTCTGGGTCCCGCTCATGCTGGCGGCGCCGGTGGCCGCCATCGGCTCGGACGTGCTCGGCTGGGTCGGCCTGGTGGTCGTCGCCGCGACCGCGGTCGGCGCGCTCTTCGCCGCCTTCGCCCGCGGCGGTCGGCGCGGCCGGCTGCCCGACGCCCTGCTGGTCGTCCAGGCCGTCGCCACCGTGGTCACCCTCACCGCCCTCCCGACCGACGTCGGGTTGTGGCTGTGGGTGCTCCTCGGCCTGTCCCTCGGCGCGGCGGCGCATCCCTGGTGGGGTCCCTGGGCCATCATCGCCACCGCCGTCGCCGCGGCCTCGTGGCTCGGGTTCGCGCTGGGCTGGGGTGGCGCCGTCGGCGGCGCGTTCACCGTCCTGGCGTCGGGATTCGGGACGTACGCGTTCTACCGCCTCACCGAGGTCGTCGCGGAGCTGCAGCGCACGCGGTCCCAGCTGGCCGCGGCCGCCGTCCGCGAGGAGCGGCTCCGGATGTCCCGCGACCTGCACGACCTGCTCGGCCACTCACTGTCACTCATCGTCGTCAAGGCCGAGGCGGTCCGCCGCATCGGTCCCCGAGACCCCGCCACCGTCGTCGCCCACGCGCAGGACATCGAGTCGATCGGACGCCAGGCCCTGACCGAGGTTCGGCAGGCGGTGGCCGGCTACCGCGGCAACGGCCTGGCCGAGGAGCTGGCCCGCGCCGAGACCGCACTGGCGGCCGCCGGCGTACAGCTCACGGTCGCCGCTCCGGACCCGCTGCCGCCGGACGTCGCCGCCGACGCGACCCTCGGCTGGGTCCTGCGGGAGTCGGTGACCAACGTCCTGCGCCACGCACAGGCCGACTCGTGCGTCGTCTCGGTCGACACCGTCGACGGCTTCGCCCGGCTGTCGGTGGCCGACGACGGCATCGGCGGCGCGGAGAGCGACCCGACCGGTGACGGCACGCATACCCCCTCGTCCGGTATGCGAGGCCTCGCCGAACGGGTCCGGGCGGCGGACGGCACGCTCGCGGTCGACACGACGCCGGGCCGGGGTACCCGGGTGACCGCGCGGGTGCCGACCGGCGTTCGACCGGTCGACGCCCCCGTCGGCGGGCGGCGCGCCGCGCGGTGATCCGGCTCCTGCTCGCGGAGGACCAGGGCATGATGCGCGGCGCCCTCGCCGCGCTCCTGGCCCTCGAGGACGACCTCGAGGTGGTCGCCCAGGTGGCGCGGGCGGCGGACATCGTGCCGGCGGTGCGGGCCGAGCGGCCCGACGTCGCCCTGCTCGACATCGAGTTCGAGGACGGCAGCGCCCTCGACGTCGCCCCGACGCTGCGGCAGCTGGCGCCGGACTGCGCCATCGTCTTCCTCACGACGTTCGGTCGGCCGGGCTACCTTCGGCGCGCGTTCGACGGCGGAGCGACCGGGTTCCTCGTCAAGGACGGCCCGGTCGAGGGTCTCGCGGAGGCGATCCGGCTGGTCCACGCCGGCCGGACGGTGGTCGACCCCGGCCTGGCGGCGACCGCGCTGTCGGAGGGCCGGAGCCCGCTCACCGACCGCGAGCGCGACGTCCTCGCGGCGGCGTCCGACGGCGCGACGACGAAGGACCTGGCGGCGCGGCTCCACCTGTCGGAGCACACCGTCCGCAACTACCTGTCGGCCGCGATCGGCAAGACGGGGACCCGCACGCGGGCCGAGGCGTACGCCCTCGCGCAGCGCAACGGCTGGCTCTGAGCGACGGCTCAGGACAGCAGCAACCGCTCGAACCGACGCGCCGCGCCGACCAGCCCGACGAGCCCCAGCACCACGAAGTAGGCCACGTGCCACAGCAGGCCGGCGTCGACCTCGCCGAGCATCAGCCCTCGCTCCAGGGCCACGCCCTGGTAGAGCGGCGTGATCTCGACCAGCCACCGGACACCCGCGGGGTAGGTCGACAGCGGGAAGAAGGTCGCCGAGAACAGGAACATCGGCAGGATCGCGAGGTTGACGTAGTCGAAGTCGACCCACGACCGCATGAACGTCGTGAGGAACATCCCGACCGCCGAGAAGGCGAACGCGATCATCGTCGCCGCCGGCAGCGCGAGCAGCGCCCACCACGACTGGACCGTGCCGGCCAGCCACGCGACCACGAGGAACGCCGCCGAGTAGAACGTGCCGCGCAGCAGCGACCACGCCAGCTCGCCGATCGCGATGTCCCGCGGCCCCATCCGGGTGGCGAGGACCGAGTCGTAGAGCTTGCTGTACTTCAGCTTGAAGAACACGTTGAACGTCGAGTCGAAGATCGCGCCGTTCATGGCCGACGAGGCGAGCAGTGCGGGGGCGACGAAGACCGCATACGGCACGGTCGTCCCGCCGTCGGTGGTGACGCTGGTGATGAGCGCCCCGAGGCCGATGCCCAGCGAGAACAGGTAGAAGACCGGCTCGGCGAAGCCGGTGACCAACGTCATCCAGCCGTGCCGGAAGCTGGTGAGGTTGCGCTCGACGAGCATCCGGGCGAGCCCGGCCCCGGCCGGGATGGGCACCGCCCGCGACAGCCGGGACGCGACGGAGGTGCTCACGGGCGCAGCCTCGACGTGAGGCCCCGGAGCGCGAGGACCCAGCCGACCGCCGCGAACGCCGCCAGGGCGGCGAGGTGTCCGAGCACGCCCGCGACGCTCCCGGTGCCGAGGGCCAGGGCCCGCTCCGCCTCGACGCCGTGCCAGAGGGGCGTCACCCACGCGACCGGCTGGAGCCAGCCGGGCAGCTGGCTGATCGGGAAGAAGGTGCCGGAGAACAGCATGAGCGGGGTCTGGCCGAGCCGGAACAGCACGTTGAACCCGGTGTCGTTCTCCAGCCGGCTGGACAGCGCGGTGACCGGGGTCGCGAAGGCCAGCCCGACGAGGAGCGACACCGGAAGGCACCAGAGGGCGTTCCAGGACGCGAACCCGCTGAACGCGGCGGCGACGACCATGAAGATCGCCGACGACAGCCCGACCATGGTGACGACGTAGGCGCAGTGCCCCAGCAGGATGTCGCGCACGCGGGCGGGGGTGGCCAGCATCGCGTGGTAGGTGCCGAACCACTTGATCGCCCCCAGCACGGGCCACGACGACTCCCCCATCCCCGTCGACATGCAGGTGACGGCGAGGATCGCCGGGACGACGAACAGCAGGTAGGGAACGGTCCGGTCGCCGACCAGGATCCCTCCCGAGGAGCTGTTGACGAGCGAGCCGAGGCCGACACCCATGGACAGCAGGAACAGGACCGGGGTGAGCACCTTGGTGGTGAGGCTGCCGCGCCAGGTGCGGCGGTAGACCCGCAGCTGGTACTCGTAGACGAACCGCCAGGGCGCCGCCGGGGCACGGTGGCGCGCCGGGTCGGCCGCCGTCGCGGCGGCGGGGGTGAGGACGTCCTGGGCCATGGCTGCCGGCCCTCAGTCGACGAGCGTGCGGCCGGTGAGGTGGAGGAAGACGTCCTCCAGCGTGGAGCGCCGGACGAGCGCCGCCATGGGCCGGAGCCCGCGACCGGTGACCGCGGCCAGGGCGGCGTCGCCGTCCGACGCGTACACGAGGATGCGGTCGGGGAGGACCTCCACCCGCTCGCCGATCCCCTCGAGCCGCTGGGCGACGCCCTCCCCGCCTCCGGCGGGGGCCCTGTCGTGCTCGACGACGTCGAACCGCAGCTCGAGCACCTCGCGGGTCGAGTGCGCGTCGATGAGGGCGCGGGGCGAGCCCTCGGCGACGATCCGGCCCTTGTCCATGACGACGAGGCGGTCGCAGAGCTGCTCGGCCTCGTCCATGTAGTGGGTGGTGACGATGAGGGTGACGCCCTGGCGCTTGAGGCGGAACAGCCGGTCCCAGAGGATGTGTCGCGCCTGCGGGTCCAGCCCGGTGGTCGGCTCGTCGAGCAGCAGGATGCGCGGCTCGTTGATGAGGGAGCGCGCGATGGTCAGGCGCCGCTTCATGCCGCCGGACAGCGGTTCGACCCGGTCGGTGGCGCGGTCGGAGAGCTGGGCGAACTCCAGCAGCTCCACGGCCCGGCGCTTGACCTCGGCGCGGGACAGGCCGAAGTAGCGCCCGTAGACCCAGAGGTTCTCCTCGACCGTCAGCTCCTCGTCGAGGGTGTCCTTCTGCGGGACGACGCCGAGCTGGGCCCGGATCTGGGGGCCGTCTCGCGCCGGGGTCGAGGCCGAAGATGGTCAGCTCGCCGGCGGTGACCGGCGAGACGCAGCCGACCATCCGCATGGTGGAGGACTTGCCGGCGCCGTTGGGCCCGAGGAACCCGAACGCCTCGCCGCGCCGGACCTCGACGTCGATCCCGTCGACGGCCACGAAGTCGCCGAACCGCTTGGTGAGCCCGCGGGCGCGCAGCAGCACGTCGCCGTCGGGACCGAGCGTCGGGGCCTGGGCCCCGGGGCGGTCCAGGCGGGTGGCGTCGGTCACGCCCTCACGCTAACCGCGGGGCCCGACCATCGCTCAACCGGTTTTCCGCGGGTGCCGGTCCTTGCCGTGCCGGCGGTCCTGGGGCACGTCCTGCGCGTCGCACAGCGCGAGCCACACCTCGCGCGGCGGGACGCCGGCGTCGAGGGCCTCCTCGCCGGTCCGGCCACCGAGCGCGTCGAGGGCCAGGTCGCGGGCGAGGGACGCGGCATACGTCGGGCCGAACTCGTCCTCCATGAGGACCCAGAACTGGCTCAACCGCACGGCCGTCGAGTGTGGCACACGGACTGGGGCGGCCCGACGGACAGGCACGAGCCGGGTATGCCGGCCGCTAGCCGGGGTTGCGGCGGTTCGTGCCTGTCGTCCGGTCCGCCGGCCGGTATGCGGCGGGCCGGCGCGGGAGGTGGGTGTCGGTGGGCGGTGGCAGGCTGATCCCCTCATGGCTGATGACGTGCTCGAGCGGTTCTCCCCGGCCACCGCGGCGTGGTTCCGGGGGTCGTTCAGCGCGCCCACCGCCGCGCAGGAGGGCGCCTGGGGGGCCATCAGCTCCGGTCACCACGCCCTCGTCGTCGCGCCGACCGGGTCGGGCAAGACGCTGTCGGCGTTCCTCTGGGCGCTGGACCGGCTGGCCACGGGCGAGCCGCCCGCCACGCCCCAGCAGCGCTGCCGGGTGCTCTACGTCTCGCCGCTCAAGGCGCTGGCCGTCGACGTCGAGCGCAACCTGCGCTCGCCGCTCGTGGGGATCGGCCACGCCGCCGCCCGGCTGGGTCAGCCGGCGCTCGACATCACCGTCGCGGTGCGTTCGGGTGACACCCCGGCCGCCGACCGGCGGGCGTTCATCAAGGCGCCGTCCGACATCCTCATCACGACGCCCGAGTCGCTGTTCCTCATGCTCACCTCGAGCGCCCGCGAGGCCCTCACCGGCGTGGAGACGGTCATCCTCGACGAGGTGCACGCGGTGGCCGGCACCAAGCGCGGTGCGCACCTGGCCCTCTCCCTGGAGCGGCTCGACCAGCTGCTGCCGAAGCCGGCGCAGCGCGTCGGGCTCTCGGCCACGGTGCGCCCGGTGGAGGAGGTGGCCCGGTTCCTCGCGGGCGGCCGTCCCGTCGAGGTCGTGCAGCCGCCGTCCACCAAGGAGTGGGACCTCGAGGTCGTCGTCCCGCTCGCCGACATGTCGGCGCTCGGCGAGGTCACCGAGGACCTCAGCGGTCCGGCCGCCGGGGAGCAGCGCCGGGCCTCGATCTGGCCCCACGTCGAGGAGCGCATCGTCGACCTCGTCTCGGCGCACCGCTCGACCCTGGTGTTCGCCAACTCCCGCCGGCTCGCCGAGCGGCTGACCGCCCGGCTCAACGAGATCTGGGAGGAGCGCCTGGCCGCGGCCGACGAGGCGGAGGCGTCCGACGAGACCGATGTCGCCACCCGGGGCGGCGGGGCCGGCGAAGGTCGCGACCGGCGTCGGCGCCGACCGGCATACCCGCTCGCCGGCCGAGATCATGGCGCAGTCCGGCGCGTCCGGCGGCGCCCCGGCCGTCCTCGCGCGGGCCCACCACGGCTCGGTGAGCAAGGAGCAGCGCGCCGAGATCGAGAACGCGCTCAAGGGCGGGCTGCTCCCGGCGGTGGTCGCCACGAGCAGCCTCGAGCTCGGCATCGACATGGGGGCGGTCGACCTCGTCGTGCAGGTCGAGTCGCCGCCCAGCGTCGCCAGCGGGCTGCAGCGGGTCGGCCGCGCCGGTCACCAGGTGGGGGCGGTGTCCCGCGGGGTGCTGTTCCCGAAGTTCCGTGGCGACCTGGTCCAGACCGCGGTGGTCGTCGAGCGGATGCGTGCCGGTGCCATCGAGTCGATGCGCATCCCCGCCAACCCCCTCGACGTCCTCGCCCAGCAGATCGTCGCGATGTGCGCGCTCGACGACTGGGCGGTCGACGACCTCGAGGCGCTCGTACGCCGGTCGGCGCCGTTCGGTGCGCTGCCGCGCTCGGTGCTGGAGTCGGTGCTCGACATGCTGGCCGGTCGCTACCCCAGCGACGAGTTCGCGGAGCTGCGTCCTCGGCTGGTGTGGGACCGGGTGACCGGGATGCTCACCGGCCGCCGGGGGGCGCAGCGGCTCGCGGTGACCTCGGGCGGGACGATCCCCGACCGCGGGCTCTACGGCGTGTTCCTCGCCGGGTCCGAGGGTGCCGGGCGCCGGGTGGGCGAGCTCGACGAGGAGATGGTCTACGAGTCCCGCGTCGGCGACGTCTTCACGCTCGGCACCAGCAGCTGGCGCATCGAGGACATCACCCACGACAAGGTGCTGGTCACGCCGGCGCCCGGGCTGCCCGGCAAGCTGCCGTTCTGGAAGGGCGACACCCTCGGGCGGCCCTCCGAGCTGGGCCAGGCGGTCGGCAAGTTCGTCCGCGAGGTGGCCGCGCTCGCCCCCGCCAAGGCCCGCGAGCGCGTGGCCCTCGCCGGCCTCGACGAGTGGGCGACCGACAACCTGCTCGCCTACCTCGAGGAGCAGAAGCAGGCGACCCGCCACCTGCCCAGCGACCGGACCATCGTCGTGGAGCGCTTCCGCGACGAGCTGGGCGACTGGCGGGTCGCCGTGCTGTCGCCGTTCGGGGCGCCGGTGCACGCCCCGTGGGCCCTGTGCGTCTCGGCGCGGATGCGCGAGCGGTTCGGCGTCGACGTCCAGGCGATGCACGGCGACGACGGCATCGTGTTCCGGCTCCCCGACCTCGAGTTCGACGGGCTCGACGACGACCTCGGCCGCGGTGGGCCCGGCGGTCAGGGCGGCGGCAGTGCGAGCGGCGGCAGTTCGAGCAGCGGCGGTGGCGGCGGCATGGCCGAGCTGATGTCCCTGGTGCTGCTGGACCCCGACGAGGTGCACGACCTGGTCACCGAGCAGATCGGCGGCTCGGCGCTGTTCGCCGCACGGTTCCGCGAGTGCGCGGCCCGGGCACTGCTGCTCCCGCGGCGACGGCCCGACCGGCGGCAGGCGCTCTGGCAGCAGCGGCAGCGGTCGGCCCAGCTGCTGGAGGTGGCCAGCCAGTACCCCTCGTTCCCCATCGTCCTCGAGGCGGTGCGCGAGTGCGTCCAGGACGTCTTCGACGTCCCGGGTCTCGTCGACCTGATGACCCGGATCCGCTCGCGCGAGGTCACGACGGTCGACGTCGAGACCGCCCAGCCGTCGCCCTTCGCGCGGTCGCTGACCTTCGGCTACGTCGCCCAGTACATCTACGAGGGCGACTCGCCCCTGGCCGAGCGCCGGGCCGCCGCCCTCTCGCTCGACCCCACCCTGCTCGCCGAGCTGCTCGGCCGCGGCGACGGGCTCAGCCTGCGCGACCTGCTCGACCCGGAGGCGGTCGCGCGGACCGACGCCGAGCTGCAGCGGCTCGACGACTCCCGCCGGTGCCGCGACGCCGAGGACGCCGTCGACCTGCTGCGGGCCCTCGGACCGCTGCCGCTCGACGCCGTCGTCGCCCGGTCGGAGGAGGTGGCGGACCAGCGCGTCGTCGGCGGCTGGCTCGTCGAGCTCGAGGGGTCGCGGCAGGTCATCCGCGTCCGGGTGGCCGGCGAGGAGCGCTGGGCCGCGGTCGAGGACGCGTCCCGGCTGCGCGACGCCCTCGGGGTCTCGCTGCCGGTCGGCGTGCCCGACACGTTCCTCGAACCGGTCCGCGACCCGCTCGGTGACCTCGTCGCCCGCTACGCCCGCACCCACGGTCCGTTCCGGGCCGCGGAGGTCGCCGTCTGGTACGGCCTCGGCCACGCCGTGGTCATGGACGCGCTGCGCCGCCTGGTCGGCGCGGGACGCCTGGTCGAGGGCGAGCTGCGGCCGGACCCGTCCGGTTCGGCGGCCGGGGGGCTCGACTTCTGCGACGCGGGCGTCCTGCGGACGCTGCGCCGGCGCTCGCTCGCCGCACTGCGGGCCGAGGTCGAGCCGGTCACGGCCACCGACTTCGCCCGCTTCCTGCCCAGCTGGCAGGGCGTCGGCGGCACCCTGCGCGGCATCGAGGGGCTGGTCCGGGCCGTCGAGCAGCTGGCCGGTGCGGTCGTCCCCGCGAGCTCGCTGGAGACCTTGGTCCTGCCCGCCCGCGTCGCGGCCTACACGCCGTCCATGCTCGACGAGCTGATGTCGAGCGGTGACGTCGTCTGGCGCGGTCACGGCTCGCTGCCCGGTGACGACGGCTGGGTGTCGCTGCACGTCGCCGACCTCGCCCACCTCACCTCCCCGCCGCCGGACCCGACCCTCGACCTCACCGCGACCCACCAGGCGATCCTCGACGCGCTCGCCGGCGGCGGGGCCTACTTCTTCCGCACGCTGTCCGACGCGATCTACCAGCAGGCCGGCGCGATCGACGACGAGACCCTGCTCGGTGCGCTGTGGGACCTCACCTGGGCCGGCTACCTCACCAACGACACCCTGGCCCCGCTCCGAGCACTTCTTTCCGGAGGCCGCACCGCCCACAAGCGACTCCAGCAGGGGCCTCGACGAGGCCGGTATGCCTCCCGTCCCGGTGCGCTCGGCGGGCTGGCCGGCGGGCCCGGCCGTTCGCCGGTCGGCCCCGGCCGGCCGTCGCTCCCGGCCCGGTCCGGGCCGCCGTCGGCCGCCGGCCGATGGTCACTGCTGCCGCCGACCGAGACCGACGCGACGGTCGTCGCCTACGCCACTGCCGAGGTCCTGCTGGAGCGCTACGGCGTCGTGACCCGCGGCAGCGCGATGGCGGAGTCGGTGCCGGGTGGGTTCGCCGCCGCCTACCGCGTGCTGGCGGCGGCCGAGGAGTCCGGGCGCGTGCGCCGCGGCTACTTCGTCGAGGGGCTGGGGGCCGCCCAGTTCGCCACCAGCGGGGCCGTGGACCGGCTCCGCGCCCAGAGCCGGCCGCTCGACGCGGTGCGCCGGTCCGACGACGCGCCGCGGGCGGTGGTCCTCGGCGCGTGTGACCCGGCCAACCCGTTCGGTGCCGCGCTCACGTGGCCGGACCGCGCGCTCGAGCCCGCCGACGGCGACGCCCCCACCGAGCCCGGCGAGAAGGCGAAGCCCGCGGGGCGCGGACACCAGCCGGGGCGCAAGGCCGGGGCGCTCGTGGTCCTCGTCGACGGCGAGCTGGTCCTCTACGTCGAGCGGGGCGGCAAGTCGCTGCTCACCTGGACCGGGTCGGTCGACGCGCTGCAGCGGGCGGCGGACGCGCTGGCCCTCGCCGTCCGCGAAGGCGCGCTCGGGCGGCTGACCGTCGAGCGCACCGACGGCAGCCAGGTGCTCGGCTCGGGTCACCCCGTCGCGGACGCCCTGGCCAAGGCCGGCTTCCACGCGACGCCCCGCGGGCTCCGGCTCCGCCGATGAAGGCGGCCACTGGAGTCATGACCCACGGAACGGTGGCGATGATGACGAGCGGCGCCCCCGGCGGACCACCGGCGACGAGCGATGCCTGAGGGCGACACCGTCTTCCGGACGGCGTCGCGTCTCCACCTGGCACTGGCCGGAGAGCCGCTCACCACCAGCGACCTGCGCTGGCCCGACCTCTCGACGCTCGACTTCCGGGGCGCCACCACGCTCGAGGTGGTCGCGCGCGGCAAGAACATCCTCCAGCGCCTCGACAACGGCGTCACCATCCACTCGCACCTGCGGATGGAGGGCCAGTGGCGCGTCGACCCCACCGACCGGCTGACCGCCCGCGCCCTCACGAACCCGCAGATCCGCGCGGTCGTCGGCACGGCGGCCTGGACCGCCGTCGGCCGGCGCCTCGGTGACCTGCACGCGGTGGAGACCGCCGACGAGGACCGGCTGGTGGGCCACCTCGGACCCGACGTGCTGGGTCCCGACTGGGACCCCGCCGAGGCCGCCCGCCGGCTCCACGCCAGCCCGACCACCATCGGGGCGGCCCTGCTCGACCAGCGCAACCTGGCCGGGGTCGGCACGCTCTACGCCGCCGAGACGCTGTTCCTCGAACGGCTGAACCCGTGGACCCCCGCGGCCGACCTCACCGAACCGGCCCTGACCGCCGTCGTCGAGCGCGCGCATACCCTCCTCGACGTCGGTCGTCGGCACGCCATCCAGACCACGACCGGGAGCCAGCGCTGGGGCGAGACGGCCTGGGTCCACGGGCGCTCCGGCCGGCCTTGCCGGCGCTGCGGCGAGACGCTGCGGGTCGCCATGGTCGGCGAGGCACCGCGCGAGCGCACGATGTTCTACTGCCCGCGGTGCCAGGGCGGCTTGGGGCCCACCGACGACGGACGGCCGCAGCGGCCGCTCGGCACCGACAAGCGCAGCGGCCCGGCCGCCGGGGACCGGGTCCGCCGCCGCTGACCGCTCTCCGCCACCGAGACCGGAGGCCGGGAACCCCGGTGTCGGGCCCGGTCTCCCGGAACGCGGCGCTACGCTCCCCACGGACGGTGGAGACCTAGTCGGACGGAGGCAGATGCGATGTGGGTCTCGATGGCGATCATCGTCGTCGGCACCGAGATCTGCGCGCTGGCCCTGATCCTCACGCGCCGGTGGCGCCAGGAGCGGCCGAGGCGGTACCACAAGTCCCCGATCGCGGGCGACGTGTTCGGGGTCATCGGTACCGGCTTCGCGGTCATCCTCGCCTTCGTCATCTTCACGGCGTTCGGGAGCTACTCCACGGCTCGGGACGACGCCGGCGTCGAGTCGGTGGCCACCCGGCAGATGTACTCCTTGGCCCGGTTCTTCCCGGAGCAGCCGCGCGACACGCTCGAGGGCGGCCTCATCTGCTACGCGCGGGCCGTGGTCAACGACGAGTGGCCGGCGATGGCCACCGGCCAGAGCAGCCCCCTCGTCGACCGCTGGGTGGACAAGCTGGACGACGACATGGTCGCGTTGCCGGTGGCGACCAACAAGGAGATCGAGGTGTTCAACACCTGGTTCTCCCGCGCGGCCGAGCGCCAGGAGGGGCGCCGGGGCCGGCTGGCCGAGTCGGCGCCCTACGTGCCGCCCTTCGTCTGGGCGATGCTCGTGCTGCTGTTCGTCGTCGTCGTGGGCTACCAGGTGCTCTTCGCGAGCCCGAAGACCCCGCTCATCCCCCAGGTGCTCGGCGTGAGCGCGGTGGCGGCCACGATGCTCGCCGGCATCGTCGTGGTCTACGTGCTCGACGCGCCCTTCGCCGACCGGGGCGCGCAGCTGCCGCCGACGCGGATGCAGGCGACGCAGATCGCCATGGAGACGGAGTACCAGGGCAACGTGACGCCGATCCCGTGTGACGCGCTGGGCAACCCGACCCAACGCTGACCGGGAGCCGACCGGCTAGGCCCTGGCCCCGCGGCGGGACGGCTCGTGCGCCATCCCCATGTAGACGCCGCCCTCGCGCAGCTCCTCGAGCATCTGGCCCAGACGCTTGGCGCGGGTGGCCGGCTGCTGGGCCCGACCGATCCACGCGAGGTAGTCGTTGCGCTGGTATGCCGGTCGCGCCCGGTAGGCGTCGAGGACCCCGTGCGCTCGGAGGGCCTGGGCGACGTCGTCGGGCATCGGCTGCTCGGGACGGACCAGCGGGCTCATCGGGCCGGCACCTGGGCGAGGGCCTCGATCTCGACGAGGCACTCCGGCCGCCCCAGCGCGGCGACGAACAGCACCGAGATCGCTGTGGCGTGCCGTCCCCACACCTCCTGCGCGGCGGCGTAGCCGGCAGTGACGTCGACGCCCTGCGCCAGGTAGATCGTCAGCTTCGCGACGTCGGCCTGCGTGCAGCCCGCGCTCTCGAGGACGGTGATGACGTTGCGGAGGGCCTGCTTGGTCTGCTCCTCGGCATCGTCGCTGACCACCTGCCCGGTCTCGTCGACCCCGTTCTGGCCGCCGACGACGAGGAGGGTGCCGGGACCCTCGATGAGGACGCCCTGGGCGAAGGCCGGGTTGTGGTGCATCGACGTGGGGTTCACGTGGGTGAGGGTCATGACGCTCCTGTCGGTTGGCTCGGGTCGAACACATCAGTGGGGGCGTTCTCCGCCCGGCGGGACGCCTGCCGGGCGCGCTGCTGGCGCACCTTGTGGCGGTTGCCGCACCGGCTCATCGAGCACCAGCGGCGGTTGGCCGAGCGCGAGGTGTCGAGGTAGACCAGGGCGCAGCGGTCGCCGCCGCACTCGCGAATACGGTCGGCGTGCTCGCGCAGCAGGTGGACCGCCTCCCGGGCGAGGCTGGCGAGCACCTGGTCGACGGTGGGCCGTGGGTCGTCGCCGCCGAGCCGCGGGGCGACGTCGGGGCGAGCCGCATACCGGTTCACGACCTGCTGCTGCTCGGGTCGCTGCCCGCGCCCCTGCGACACGTCGGTGACGAGGCCCGCGATGGCGTCGCGCAGGCGCTTGGCGCGGCGCAGGTCGGCCTCGGTCGCCGTGACCACCACGCCGAACCGCTCCTCGACCCAGCGCTCGAGGTCGCCCGGTTCGTGCCAGAACTCCCACTCGGGGCGGCCGTCGCCCATCGACCCGGTGTAGGCGAAGTCCAGGGCGATGTCGCCCGAGTCGAACCACCAGCGCACGCCGTCGTTGGACACGAACCACTGGCCGACGGCCGGCTCGGTCCACAGGGTCATGTAACCACCTTAGACGGTTACAGCGACCTCCGCGACCCCTGATCCCGGCGTCGTCGGCAGCACGACGCGGTCACCCTCGTACTCGATGCCGCCGACGACCGGCGACGACGCGGCCCACCACGCGGCGTCCAGGTCGTTGACGACGGTCGTGGGGCAGGCGGCCGCCACCGCCGCGACGGCGCCCACGCCGACCGCGGTCTCCATCATCGAGCCGACCATGGTCCCGAGGCCCGCGTCCGCCGCCCGGCGCAGCTGCTCCACCGCCACCCCCAGGGAGCCGCACTTGGCCAGCTTGACGTTGACGAGGTCGGCGGCCCCGAGCGCGGATGATCCGGTCGAGGTCGACCAGGCTGTAGAGCGACTCGTCGGCCATGACCGGCAGCCCGACGCGGGCCCGTACCGAGGCCAGACCTTCGACGTCCTCCCCCGCCACCGGCTGCTCGACGAGCTCGACGCCGAGGTCGGCGTCCTCCAGCGCGCGGATGACCGCGACCGCGTCGTCCGGCGTCCAGCCCTGGTTGGCGTCGAGCCGGATGGTCACCTGAGGTCCCACCGCCTCGCGCACCGCGCGGACCCGCGCGACGTCGGTGGCGGCGTCGGTCCCGACCTTCATCTTCAGCGTCGTGAAGCCGTCGGACACCCGCTGCACCGCGGCGGCCGCGAGGTCGGCCGGGTCGCCCGCCGACAACGTGACGTCGGTGCGGAGGACCGACGGGTATGCGACGTCGCCGGCCCCGAGCGCGCCACCGGGAGCGGTGGTGCGCAGGTGCTCGGCGAGCGTCTGCCCGGCCCGGCGGGCGACGAGGTCCCGGATCGCGGTGTCGACGGCGGCCTTGGCCCCGTAGTTGCGGGCGACCGCGCGCTGGACGCCGGCGAGGACGTGCTCCCAGTCGTCGACGTCGTGCCTGACGACGCACGGCGCGAGCATCTGCTCGACGCACGCGGTGGCGCCGGCGAGCGACTCGCCGGTCACCTGCCACACCTGGGGCGCCTCGCCCCAGCCGGTGGTGCCCTCGGAGTCGGTCACCCGGACGACGACGGTGTCCGTGGTGGTGGTCCGGCGCAGCGCCGTCACGAACGGCGTGTGCAGCGGGACCGAGAGGCGGGCGCAGGAGACCGTCGCGAACCGCGACGTCATCCCGGGCGGACCGTCAGGCGGCGGAGGCGACGACCGAGCGCATACCCACCGGGGCGGCGGCGCCGACCGGGAAGGTGACCGGTGCGCTCATGGCCTCGGTGTGGGCCACGCGGGTGGACACCTCGCGCAGCACGTGGGAGAGCGGCAGGCCCAGGGCCCCGCAGATCGACCCCAGCAGCTCGGAGGAGGCCTCCTTCTCGCCGCGCTCGACCTCGCTCAGGTAGCCGAGCGACACCGACGCCGAGGACGAGACCTCGCGCAGAGTGCGGCCCTGGTGCTGTCGCTCCTCGCGGAGGACGTCACCCAGCTCGCGTCGCAACAGGACCATGGAACCCCTCCTCCGCAGTGTCCGATCGGTGAGTCAAATCCTCTCCACCATAGCCCGTGCCCGCCAGCGGCCACGGAGGGGTTCCGCCCAAGGCGGAACGGGTGGGCGCGGCGGGTGACGAGCGACGACAGCAGCGGATCAGGCATCTCACCAGGCTCAACGCGCGAGCCCCCGACATCCTTCCGGCGCCCGCGACCGGTCAGGCGAGGCGACCCGCGAGCAGCGTCAACGCCGCGTCCACGGCCCTGGAGCGGATCGCGGCGCGTCCGCCGGTCAGGTCGTGCCGCTCCACCACCACCGAACCGTCGGGTCCGGCCACCGCCACGAAGACGCAGCCGACCGGCATCCCGTCCTGCGGGTCCGGACCGGCCACGCCGGTGGTGGCCACCCCCCAGTCGGCGCCCAGCACCCGCCGCGCCCCGGCCGCCATCTGCTGCGCGACGTCGGCGTCGACGGCGCCGCGCTCCTCGAGGAGGGCCGCGTCCACGCCGAGCACCGAGGCCTTGAGCGGCGTCGCGTACGCGACGACCCCGCCGCGCACGACCGCGGAGGCGCCCGGGGTGTCGACGAGCCGCGCGACCACCAGTCCGCCGGTGAGCGACTCCGCGGACCCCACGGTCTGCCCCAGCTCCACCAGCCGCGCGACGACCTCGGCCGACGAGGCGGTCACTGGTCGCGAGCCGCCCGGCGGGCCGCCTTCCGCGCGGCCGTGCGCGCGCTGGTCGCCCGCAGGCGCCGGGCCTTGACGAGGTAGTCGATGCCGGTCACGACGGTGATGACGAGGGCGGCGGCCAGGACGACGTAGGCGGCGGTGAGCCAGACGGTGTCACCGGGCAGCGACTCGAGCGGGAAGATGAGGATCCCCACGGCGACGGTCTGGAGCGCGGTCTTCAGCTTCCCGCCGCGGCCGGCCGGCATGACGCCGTGCCGGATGACGACGAACCGCATCACCGTCACGCCCACCTCGCGCACGAGGATCACCAGGGTCACCCACCAGGGCACGATCCCGATGACCGACAGCCCGATGAGCGCCATCCCCAGCATCGCCTTGTCGGCGATCGGGTCGGCCACCTTGCCGAAGTTGGTCACCTGCTTGCGGCGCCGGGCCAGGTCGCCGTCGATGCTGTCGGTCAGCATCGCGATGCCGAACACCACCAGGGCCGCGAGCCGGTACCCCCAGACGTGGCCGCCCTCGGCCAGCAGCAGCCAGCCGAACACCGGCACGAGGACGAACCGGAAGACGGTGAGGTAGTTCGGCAGGTTCCACGCGCTGGGCGCCCGCGGCCCGGCGGCCCGCTGGTCCGGGGGCCCCGCGGGGGAGCTCATCGCGGACGCGCGAGGAGGTCCACGCCCTCGCTGGCGACGATGGTGGCGGGCACGAGGTCGCCGACTGCGGGCGTGGCGTCGCCGGCGGCGAGCACCAGCGTCGTGGACCCGTCGACGTCAGGCCCCTGGTATGCGGTGCGCCCGGTGACGCCCTCGCCGTCGGCCGCGAGGTCGACGGACTCCACGAGCACCTCGACGGTCTCCCCGATGCGCTCCTCGGCCCGCCGGGCGGTCAGCTCCTCGACCAGCGAGGTCACCAGCTCCACCCGGTCGGCGACGACCTGGTCCGGCAGGTGGCCGTCCAGGCCCTCGGCCTCGGTGCCGTCCTCGTCGGAGTAGCCGAACACGCCGACGACGTCGAGCCGGGCCGCCTCGAGGAACGCCGTCAGCTCGGCCAGGTCGGCCTCGGTCTCCCCGGGGAACCCGACGATGACGTTGGTCCGCACGCCGGCGGTCGGGTCGGTGGCGCGGACCCGCCCGAGCAGGTCGAGGAACGCCTCCCGGCCGCCGAACCGTCGCATCCGCCGCAGCAGCGGCTCCGAGGCGTGCTGGAAGGAGATGTCGTAGTAGGGCACCACGCCGGGGGTGGCCGCCATGGCGGTCAGCAGGCTGGGCCGGATCTCCGCGGGCTGGAGGTAGGAGACCCGGACCCGGTCGATCCCCTCGACCGCGGCCAGCTCCGGCAGCAGCGCCTCGAGCAGGGTCAGGTCGCCGAGGTCCTTGCCGTAGGAGGTGGAGTTCTCGCTGACGAGGAAGACCTCGCGCACGCCCTCGCCGGCGAGCCAGCGGGCCTCGGTGACGACCTCGGCCGGCCGGCGCGAGAGGTAGGCGCCGCGGAACATCGGGATCGCGCAGAACGAGCACCGGCGGTCGCAGCCGCTCGCGATCTTCAGGGGCGCCCACGGCCGGTGGTCGAGGCGGGCGCGCACGACCGGCGGGCCGTAGGCGTGGCCCGGGCTCCCGCTCCGGGCGCCCCGTGTCCCGGGGTGGCCAAGCCCACCGCCGCCCGGGGGCGCGCCGCCGGTGACAGCGGCAGCCGCTTGCGGCGGTCGGCCGGGGCGTGCGAGGCGACCCGCCCGCCACCCAGGATGGTCGTGAGGTGGTCGGACATCGACGCGTACGAGTCGAACCCCAGCACCGCGTCGGCCTCGGGCAGCTGCGAGGCCAGCTGCTCGCCGTACCGCTCGGCCAGGCACCCGACGGCGACGACCGCCTGGGTGCGGGCGCCCGACTCCGGGTCCTTGAGGTCGGCGGCCTCCAGGAGCGCGTCGATGGAGTCCTTCTTGGCCTGCTCGACGAAGCCGCAGGTGTTGACGACCGCGACGTCGGCGTCCGCGGCGTCGTCGACGAGGTCCCAGCCCTCGGCCCGGAGCCGCCCGGCGAGCTCCTCGGAGTCGACGTCGTTGCGGGTGCAGCCGAGCGTGACGAGGGCGACGCGCCGACCGGCGGCCCGCCCCGTACCTCGCTGTCACCGTCACGCTGGGAGTCTACGGGGGTGAGCACCCTGCCCCCGGTCATGCCGCTCGTGCTCGACGGGCACAACGACCTCCCGTGGGAGCTGCGCCTCCAGGCCGGGGGCGACCTCGACCGGCTCGACGTGTCGCGGCGCCTCACGACCACGGCCACCGACCTCCCGCGGCTGCGGGCCGGCGGCGTCGGCGCCCAGTTCTGGTCGGTGTACGCGCCGAGCAACCTCCCGGGCGACCTCGCCGTCACCCAGACCCTCGAGCAGGTCGACCTCGTCCACCGGCTCGTGCAGCGGTATGCCGACGACCTCGCCCTCGCGACGACCGCCGACGAGATCGAGGCGGTGATGGCGTCGGGGCGGATCGCCTCGCTGATGGGCGCGGAGGGCGGCCAGTCGATCGGCTCCTCGATGGGCGCCCTGCGCACCCTGCACCGCCTGGGGGTCCGCTACGTGACGCTCACGCACAACGACAACGTCCCCTGGGCCGACTCGGCGACGGACGTCCCGACGGCCGGCGGCCTCACGCGGTTCGGCGTCGAGGTGGTCCGGGAGATGAACCGTCTCGGCGTCCTCGTCGACCTGTCGCACGTCTCCACCGACACCATGCGCGACGCACTGGCCGCGGCCGAGGCGCCGACGATCTTCAGCCACTCCTGCGCCCGCGCCGTGACCGACTCCCCGCGCAACGTCCCCGACGACGTGCTCGCGACGATGGCCGCCGGCGGTGGGGTGTGCATGGTGGCGTTCGTGCCGGAGTTCCTCACCGAGGCGGCCGCCGCCTGGCGGGTCGCCGCCTTCGAGGCGGCGGCGCGGCGACGGTGTCGACGGCACCGACTACCCGGCGTTCATGGCGTGGGCCGCTCAGTACACCCGGGCGCACCCGAAGCCGCCCGCCACCGTCGCGGACGTGGTCCGGCACGTCGAGCACGTCCGCGAGGTCGCCGGCGTGGACCACGTCGGGCTGGGCGGCGACTACGACGGCACCGACGTCATGCCGGTCGGCCTCGAGGACGTCACCGGCTACCCGAAGGTGCTGGCCGCCCTCGCGGAGCGGGGCTGGAGCGACGACGACCTGGCCCGGCTGGCGCACCGCAACGCGATCCGGGCGCTGCGGGAGGCCGAGGCCGTCGCGCGGGACCTCCAGGGGCGCCGACCCCCGTCGACGGCCACCATCGCGGAGCTGGACGGCCCGGCGGTCACGACGAGCGGCGCTTGACCGAGCGGATCTGGAGCCCCACCAGCCGGGCCACGATGAACGCGACGTACATCAGGCCGAGGACCTGCTCGATCATCACGGCGGACCGCGCGTGCGCCTCGACCGGTACGACGTCGGACAGGCCGGTCGAGGTCAGCGTCGTGAAGGAGAGGAACAGCAGCTCGAACCACGTCCGCGGCGCGTCGGGGTCGTGGTAGGCGGTGAACGACATCGGCCAGACGATCTGGATGGCGTCGAACAGGTAGGCGAACCCCCACGCCAGCACGGTGAACGCGGCCCCCGTCGCGTAGAGCTCGTCGGTCGTCACCTCGTCGTCGTTGAACATGTACCGCACGAGCCCGTAGGCCGTGTAGAAGTAGAAGACCGCGTGGACCAGCCCGGACCACAGGGTGATCGTCTGGTTGTCGGGCTGGAAGCCCTCGGCGATGGTCAGCGCGATCAGCGGCAGGCCGAGCACCGCGGAGATCCACGTCAGCGCCGGCGTCCGCCGCACGGCCAGGACCGCGAGGAACAGCACGAGCAGCGCGAAGACGCTGAGCACCGACCGGCCCAGGCCGCCGACCCGGCCGGTCTGGTCCTCGAGCGCGGGGTAGAGCACCACCCCCAGCAGCTGGACGGCGAGGAGCGTGGCGCACGGGGTGTTGCGGAAGAAGTCGACCGTCCGCCGGACCCGCGCGACCGGACCCAACCGCTTCGCGGCGCCGTCCTCGCGGCGTGCCGCCCCCACCTCCACGCGTCGGACCATACCGGCGCCGTCATGGGCCTGCGCAGGTCACGTCGCGCACGTCATGTCGCGGCCAGGGTTCGTGATCACGACCCTCGGCGCGACATGAACCGCGACATGAGGTGGGCCCCCGCATACCGGTAGCTCGCCGGACCGGTGGCAGGCTGGCGGCATGGCCGACGGGTCGTCCTCGACGTGGCCGCCGATGCTCTGGGTCGGCGGCACCAGCGGAGCCGGGAAGTCCCGGCTGTCCTGGCGGCTGGCGCACGACCACGACCTGCCGCTGACGTCGGCGGACGCGTACGGGCGGAGCACCGACGAGACGACGGCCGCGAGCCTGGTGTCGCTGGTCGTCGAGGAGGTCCGCGCCCGCGGCGTCGGTGACGTCACCACCGTGGTCGAGGGCCCGCAGCTCGACCCGGACCTCGCGACCCCCCTTCCGGCCGGTCATGCCGCCTGGCTGGTGGCCACGCCGGAGCGCAGCCGTCACGTCCGGCGAGCGCGAGGCGCCGAGCCGCAGGACCCGGCCGACGCGGACCCGGCACTGGCGCAACGCCTCCGGCGACGGGCCGGGGAGCTGGGCCGGCCGGCCGTCGAGGTCCCGCTGGTCAGGTCGGACTCATGCGACGGTCCGGTCGTGATCACGACCCTCGCCGAGGCTGAACCCGACCGGGACTGCGCGACGTAAGCAGGGACCCGCCGGCTCGCCAGCCGGGCCGCGCTCCGGCTGAGCTGGGGCAGCGCGTGCGCTTCACTTCGCCCGACCGGTGGCAGCTCGGCCCTGGCGCGCGCCTCCGGCGACGGCACGAGGAGGTGGGCACGGCCTGGTCACGCCGCGGTTCCCGTTCGCGTGCGAGTGCGGACGCAGCCGGTGCGCGGCGGTGTGGGAGGGCCGCCCGGAGCAGGGCGGCGGCCGCGGCCGCCGGGTCGGTGGTCGCGCCGGCGCACCGCTGACGCGGCGCCGTCAAGAACGCGTCAAGAGCCGTCAGCCGGGCGTCAACACCGCCGATCCCGCCGCCTCAGCGCCATTCACTGGGCGGGTGATCGACAACATCGTCGCCGGCCTGGTCGCCCTGGCCCTGGTCGCCTACCTCGTCTACGCGCTCGTCAAACCGGACCGGTTCTGATGAGCGACACCCTCGCCGGGCTCCTCACCATCGGAGTCCTGGTCCTGCTGCTGGCGGTGACCCACGCCCCGCTCGGGGCGTACCTCGCCACCGTGTTCACGACCGACAGGCACTGGCGCGTCGAACGGCTCGCGTACCGCGCTCACCGGGGTCAACCCCGACCAGGAGCAGCCGTGGACCGTCTACGCCGCGTCCGTCGGCGCCTTCTCGGTGCTGAGCGTCCTGCTGCTGTTCGTCGTCATCGTCGCCCAGGCCTGGCTGCCGTTCCACCACGGCGAGTCGATGCACCTCGACACCGCCGTCAACACCGCGATCTCCTTCGTCACCAACACCAACTGGCAGTCGTACGCCGGTGAGGCCGGGACGTCGCTCTTCGTCCAGGCGGTGGGCCTGACGGTGCAGAACTTCGCCTCGGCGGCGGTCGGGATCGCCGTCGTGGCCGCCCTCATCCGCGGCATCGCGCGGCACCAGGGCCGGTTCATCGGCAACTTCTGGGTCGACCTGACCCGCATCGTCGTCCGGGTCCTGCTGCCCCTGGCCGCGGTCGCCGCGGTCGTCCTCGTCGTCGGCGGCGTCATCCAGAACCTCGCCGCGCCCGCCGACGTCACCGGCGTCACCGGTGCGGCACAGTCCATCCCGGGCGGCCTGGTCGCCTCGCAGGAGGCCATCAAGGAGCTCGGCACCAACGGCGGCGGCTTCTTCAACGCCAACTCGGCGCACCCGTTCGAGAACCCCAACGCGCTCACCAACCTGTTCCAGATCTTCCTGCTCCTCGTCATCCCGTTCGCCCTGCCCCGGGCCTACGGGATCGTGGTCGGCGACCGCCGACAGGGACACGCGATCCTCGGGTTCATGGCCCTCCTCTGGGGAGCGTCCGTCGCCCTGACCACGTGGGCCGAGGTCGCCGCCGGAACCATGGAGGGCAAGGAGACCCGCTTCGGGATCTGGTCGTCCACGCTCTTCGCCGCGTCGACCACCGCCACCTCCACCGGCGCGGTCAACTCGATGCACGAGAGCTACAGCCCGCTCGGCGGCGGCGTCGTCCTGCTCAACATGATGCTCGGCGAGGTGTCGCCGGGCGGCACCGGTTCGGGCCTCTACGGCGCGCTGGTCGTCGCCATCATCGCGGTGTTCATCGCGGGACTCATGGTCGGCCGCACGCCGGAGCTCCTCGGCAAGACCATCGGCCGGCAGGAGATCACCCTCAGCGCGCTCTACACGCTGATCACCCCGGCGCTGGTGCTGGTCCTGGGCGGGCTGGCCATCGTGCTGCCCGTGAGCCAGGGCGCCCTGCTCGCCGGCGGGCCACACGGCCTCACCGAGATGGTGTACGCGTTCACCTCCGCCGCGAACAACAACGGCAGCGCGTTCGCCGGCCTCACCGCCGACCAGCCCTACCTCAACCTCACCCTGGCCCTCGCGATGGTGCTCGGGCGGTTCGTGCCGATGCTCCTGGTGCTGCGCCCTCGCCGGCCGGCTGGTCGTGCAGCGACGGCGGCCCGCCACCGCGGGGACCATGCCGACGCACACCCCGCTGTTCGTCACCCTCCTGGTCAGCGTGGCGGTCATCGTCACCGGCCTCACCTACTTCCCGATCCTGGCTCTCGGTCCCCTCGCGGAGGCACTGTCATGAACCCCCGGGCCCTCACTGCGGCGCTCCCGCAGGCCCTCGTCAAGCTCGACCCCCGGCACGTGTTCCGGTCCCCCGTCATCTTCGTCGTCTGGGTCGGCTCGCTGCTGACCACCGTGCTCGCCGTCGTGCACCCCACGGTCTTCGCCGTCGGCGTGGCGGTCTGGCTCTGGGTGACCGTGGTCTTCGCCAACATGGCCGAGGCCGTCGCCGAGGGCCGGGGCAAGGCCCAGGCCGCGACCCTGCGCGCCGCACGGACCGAGACCATGGCCCGCCGGCTCACCGGCACCGACCCGAGCGGCACCACCGAGGAGGAGGTCGCCGGCGCCCACCTGCGGATCGGCGACCTCGTCGTCGTCGAGGCCGGACAGGTCATCCCGGGCGACGGCGACGTCGTCGACGGGCTGGCGACCGTGGACGAGTCGGCCATCACCGGCGAGTCGGCCCCGGTGATCCGGGAGTCCGGCGGCGACCGGTGCGCCGTCACCGGTGGCACGACCGTGCTGTCCGACCGCATCGTCGTCAAGATCACGACGAAGCCCGGCGAGACGTTCATCGACCGGATGATCGCGCTCGTCGAGGGCGCCTCGCGTCAGAAGACGCCCAACGAGATCGCCCTCAACATCCTCCTGGCCACCCTCACCATCATCTTCCTGCTCGTCGTCATGGCGCTGCAGCCGATGGCCGCCTACTCCGGCGGGCTCCAGCAGGTCGTCGTCCTCGTCGCCCTGCTCGTCTGCCTCATCCCGACCACCATCGGGGCGCTGCTCTCGGCCATCGGCATCGCCGGCATGGACCGCCTGGTCCAGCGCAACGTGCTGGCGATGTCCGGCCGGGCGGTCGAGGCCGCGGGTGACGTGTCGACCCTGCTCCTCGACAAGACCGGCACCATCACGCTCGGCAACCGCCGCGCCGTCGAGCTCATCCCCGTCGGGGGCGCCGACGCCGGCGGAGCTGGGCCGGGCCGCATACCTGTCCAGCCTGGCCGACGAGACCCCCGAGGGGCGCTCGGTCGTCGAGCTCGCCGCACACGGGCTCGACGCCACCGAGACCCGGACCCCGCTCCAGCTGACGCAGGCGGGTGCGACGTTCGTCGAGTTCACCGCCCAGACGCGCATGTCGGGGGTGGACGCCGACGGTGCCATGGTGCGCAAGGGCGCCGGCAGCCAGGTCGTCGCCTGGGTCGAGTCGCTCGGCGGGTCGGTGCCCGACGACCTCGCCGGCGTCGTCGACGGGATCGCCCGTTCCGGAGGCACCCCCCTCGTCGTCGCGCGCTCCGCGGACGGCGCGCCGGCGCGGGTGCTCGGCGTCATCCACCTCAAGGACGTCGTCAAGCCGGGGATGACCGAACGCTTCGACCGGTTGCGGGCCATGGGGATCCGCACGGTGATGATCACCGGGGACAACCCGCTGACCGCCGCCGCCATCGCGAAGGAGGCGGGCGTCGACGACTTCCTCGCCGAGGCCACCCCCGAGGACAAGATGGCCCTGATCCGCAAGGAGCAGGAGGGCGGTCGCCTCGTCGCGATGACCGGCGACGGCACCAACGACGCACCGGCCCTGGCCCAGGCCGACGTCGGCGTCGCGATGAACACCGGCACGTCGGCGGCCAAGGAGGCCGGCAACATGGTCGACCTCGACTCCGACCCGACCAAGCTCATCGAGATCGTCGAGATCGGCAAGCAGCTGCTCATCACCCGCGGGGCGCTGACCACGTTCTCGATCGCCAACGACGTGGCGAAGTACTTCGCCATCATCCCCGCGATGTTCACCGGCATCTTCCCCGGCCTCGCGACCCTCAACATCATGCGGCTCTCGACCCCGGACTCCGCGATGCTGTCCGCGGTCATCTTCAACGCGCTGGTCATCGTGGCGCTGATCCCGTTGGCGCTCAGGGGAGTTCGCTACCGGCCGTCGGGCGCCGCCGCGATGTTGCGTCGCAACCTGTTGGTCTACGGGCTCGGTGGCGTCATCACGCCGTTCATCGGCATCAAGCTCATCGACCTCGTCGTCTCGCTCCTCCCCGGAATGAAGTGATCTCCGTGTCCACCCTCACCCGTCAGCTGTCCGCCGCGCTGCGGATGCTCCTCGTCCTCACCGTCGTCTGCGGCGTCGGGTACCCACTCGTCGTCCTCGGTGTCGGCCAGGTCGTCGCCCACGGCGCCGCCAACGGCTCGCTCCTCGAGCGCGACGGCACCGTCGTCGCATCGTCGAGCCTCGGCCAGCAGGTCACCGATCCCCAGTGGTTCCAGGGCCGACGGTCGGCCAGCGAGTACGCCGGCAACACCAGCGGCGGTTCCAACCTCGGCACCAACGACCCCAAGCAGGCCCAGGCGCTGGCCACCGCGAAGGACGACCTCGTCAAGGCCAACCCGCAGGCGTCCGGTCCACCGCCGGACGACGCGCTCACCGCGTCGGCCAGTGGGCTCGACCCCGACATCTCCCCGGCGTATGCGACGTGGCAGGTCCCGCGGGTGGCCGCGGCCCGCGGCCTGGCCACCGCGCAGGTGCAGGCGCTGGTCGACGCGCATACCGAGGGCCGGCTGCTCGGCTTCCTCGGCGAGCCGCGGGTCAACGTCACCGAGCTCGACCTCGCCCTCGCCGGGCTCGCGCGCTGACGGCGCAGGAACGGCACCGGAACCGGACTGGGACACAATCGACCCGTGGCCCGCGGACGACTTCGCATCTACCTCGGCGCCGCCCCCGGCGTCGGCAAGACCGTGGCCATGCTCGCCGAGGGCCGGCGGCGCCAGGAGCGCGGCACCGACGTCGTCATCGGCATCCTCGAGACCCACGGCCGCGCCTTCACCGCGAGCCAGGCCGACGGACTCGAGACCGTCCCCCGGCGGGAGGTCGAGCACCGGGGCACACGGCTGACCGAGCTCGACGTGGACGCCGTGCTGGCCCGCCGCCCGGCCATCGCCCTCGTCGACGAGCTCGCGCACAGCAACGCCCCAGGGTCCGCCCGCACCAAGCGGTGGGAGGACATCGACGTCCTGCTCGACGCCGGGATCGACGTCGTCTCGACGGTGAACATCCAGCACCTGGAGTCGCTCAACGACGTCGTCGAGGCGATCACCGGAGTCGTGCAGCGCGAGACCGTCCCCGACGACGTCGTGCGCTCGGCCGACCAGATCGAGCTGGTCGACATGTCGCCGGAGTCGCTGCGCCGCCGGATGTCGCACGGGAACATCTACCCCGCCGACCGCATCGACGCCGCCCTCTCCAACTACTTCCGGCCCGGCAACCTGTCGGCCCTGCGCGAGCTGGCGCTGCTGTGGCTGGCCGACCGCGTCGACGAGACGCTCGAGCGCTACCGCACGTCGCACGGCATCTCGGCGACGTGGCCTGCCCGCGAGCGCATCGTCGTCGCCCTCACCGGTGGTCCCGAGAGCGAGACCGTGCTGCGCCGCGCCGCCCAGATCGCCAGCCGCGGCGCCGGCGGCGAGCTGCTCGCCTGCCACGTGTCCCGGCCCGACGGCCTCGTGGACGCCGACCCGGAGACCCTCGCCGCCCACCGCAAGCTGGTCAAGGAGCTGGGCGGCGTCATGCACGAGGTCGCCGGCAGCGACGTCGCCGAGTCGATCCTCGACTTCGCCCGCGGCGTCAACGCGTCGCAGATCGTCCTCGGCACCAGCCGCCGGACCGCGTTGTCCCGGCTCACCCGGCGAGGCGTCGGCGAGCAGGTCGCGGCGGCGTCGGGTGACATCGACGTCCACCTGGTCAGCCACACTGCCGGCCGGGTCGACCCGCTGCGGATCCGGGACGACGGCCTGGGCCCGCGCCGGCGGTGGGCCGGCTGGCTGCTGGCGACCGTCGGCGTCGCCCTCGTCACGCTCGCCCTGGAGGCGACGTCGAGCCGCCACGAGCTGCCGCTCGAGGTCCTGCTGTTCCTCGCCCTCACCGTGGCCACCGCCCTGGTCGGCGGGCTGCTGCCGGCGATCGTCTGCGCGGTCGTGTCGTCGCTGGCCATCAACTGGTTCTTCACCGACCCCAAGGGCACGCTGACGATCCAGAGCCCGCAGAACGCGCTCGCCCTCGTCGTCTTCGTCGTCGTGGCGGCGTCCGTGGCCTCGGTCGTCCACGGTGCGGCCCGGCGGCGCGACATCGCGCTGCGGGCCCAGCGCGAGTCGCGGGTGCTGGCCGCGCTCGCCCAGTCCCTGCTGGCCGAGGCCGACCCGCTGCCCGCCCTGCTGGACCGCGCGCGGACGACGTTCGCCATGCGCGGAGCCGCCCTCGTCTCCCGCGCCACGGTCCGCGACCCCTGGACGGTGGTGGCGTCCTCCGGTGAGTTCCGGCTCGAGGACATCGCCGACGCCACGGTGCGCCAGACGGTCGACGACCAGACCGAGCTGGTCCTCGTCGGACCGGTGCTCCCGGCCGACGACCAGCGGCTCGTCGGCGCGTTCACCTCGCACGCCGCCGTCGTCCTCACCCGGGAGCGGCTGATGGCCGAGGCCGGCCGGGCCCGCGGGCTCGCGCGGGACAACCGCGCGCGAACGGCGTTGCTGGCCGCGGTCTCCCATGACCTGCGCACCCCGCTGGCGGGCATCAAGGCCGCCGTCTCCAGCCTGCGCCAGACGGACGTGACGTTCTCCCCCGAGGACGAGGCGCAGCTGCTGGAGTCGGTCGAGGAGTCGGCCGACCGCCTCGGCGTCCTCATCGGCAACCTGCTCGACATGTCCCGCATCCAGACCGGCAGCATCACCCCGCACGCCGGCGAGCTGGCCCTCGGCGACGTCGTGGAGTCAGCCCGCACGCCGCTGGTCGGGGCGGAACGGGTGCGCACGCGGTTCGACGAGGACTGCCCGCCGGTCTACGCCGACGCCGGCCTCCTGGACCGGGTGCTGGCCAACATCCTCGAGAACGCCCTGCGCCACTCCCCCGGCCGCCGCGAGGTCGTCGTCCAGGCGGGACGGCTCAAGGACCGCGTCCAGATCCGGGTGGTCGACCGGGGACCCGGGGTCGTCGACGAGGCCAAGGACCAGATCTTCGCGCCGTTCCAGCGCGGCGGCGACGCCCCGCGCGGCGAGGGCGTCGGGCTGGGCCTGGCCGTCGCCCGTGGCCTGACCGAGGCCATGGACGGGACGATGTGGGCCGAGGACACGCCCGGCGGTGGCCTCACCATCGTCGTCGACCTGCCGATGGTCCCCGCCACGGCCAGCACGGCCGTCGAGGCTCCAGCCGCGGCGCCGGTGCGAGGATCCGGGTCGTGACCTTCGTCCTCGTCGTCGACGACGAGCCGCACATCCGGCGGACCCTGACCATCAACCTGCGCGCGCGGGACTACGAGGTGGAGGCGGCCGCCGACGGGCGGTCCGCGCTGCAGATCCTCGCCGAGCGCACGCCCGACGTCGTCGTCCTCGACCTCGGCCTGCCCGACCTCGACGGCGTGGAGGTACTGCGCCGGCTGCGCGACGTGTCACAGGTGCCGGTCGTGGTGCTCTCGGCTCGCCACGACTCCGACGACAAGGTCGAGGCGCTCGACGCCGGCGCCGACGACTACGTCACCAAGCCGTTCGGGATGGACGAGCTCCTCGCCCGGATCCGCGCCGCCGTGCGCCGGGGCTCGCCCGACGACCCCGAGCCGCTGGTCGTCCGCACCGACGACTTCACCCTCGACATCGGGGAGCGCCGCGCCACCGGGCCGGACGGTACGAGATCCGGCTGACGCCCACCGAGTGGCGGCTGCTGGACGCGCTGGCCCGGCGGGCCGGGCCATCTCGTCACGCATACCGAGCTGCTGCGGGCCGCCTGGGGACCCGCGTACGGCCGGGAGCTGAACTACCTGCGGGTGTACGCCAACCAGCTGCGCCGCAAGCTCGAGCCGGACCCCGCGGCGCCGCGCTACCTGCTCACCGAGCCGGGCATCGGCTACCGGTTCGTGGTCTGAGCGGCCGACCGCTCCCAGGCCGGGTCGCGCCCGGTCAGCCCGACCAGCCGGTCGATGCCGGCCGCGTCGTCCGCCGTCGCGACCGGGGGGCCGAACAGGCCGCCGTCGTCGTTGGCCGGTGCGTCGAACGCCGCGACGAACCGTGCGCACTCGGCGACGGCGCCCGGGTCCGCGGCGTAGGGCTGGCCGGTCGCCCGCGCCAGGTCCCAGCCATGGACGGTGACCTCGTTGAGGGCGACGCGGGCGGTCTCGGCGCCCGAGAGAGTGACCGGCCCGGCGTGGGTGTCGCCCTCGTAGGCGGCGGGGTCGGTCCACGCGTCGGCCAGCGCGGCCAGGTCGTCCCGGATCCGGCCTCGCCAGTCGCCGGTCAGGCCGTCACCGGCCGCGGGCCGCCGTGGGGACCTTCTGGGCCGAGGCCGTGAACTCGAGCGTCAGCCCGCCCACGTGGCGCAGCAGGTGGGCGACGCTCCAGTCGGGGCACGGCGTCGGGTCGTCCAGCTGGTCGTCGCGCACGCCGCCGACGAGGTCGGCGAGGGTCCGGGCGGCAGGTCCGAAGTCGAGGGTGTCCATCGTCGGAACCTAGCGCGAGGCCCCGACGGGCCACCTCTCGAACGCAGTCGCCAGCGGGAGGAAGTTACATTCCGGCCGCGTACTGGGTACTTTTGTGGCAACGCCCCCGCCCCCGAGGAGTGCCCCCATGCCGCCCCGCCTCTCCCTGCCCCGCCGTGCCCGCACCCTGGCGGGGGTGACCGCGGGCGCCGCGGCCCTCGTCCTGGCCGCCGGGTGCACCGGTACGCCGACGTCGACCGAGACCTCCGGCGCGCCCGGGGCTCCGGGCGGCAACCTCGTCATCGGGATGACCTCCGACCCCAACACCCTGCTGCCCTGGAAGGCCACCCAGTTCCAGGCGGTCAACATCCTCCAGAACGTCTACGGCACGCTCACGGAGTTCGACAAGGACCTCAACGTCGTCCCCGGCCTGGCCCAGTCCTGGGACCCCTCGGCCGACGGCAAGACGGTCACCCTCAAGCTCCGCACCGGCGTGACCTTCGCCGACGGCAGCGCGTTCGACTCCGCCGACGTGAAGGCGTCGATGGACCGGATCATGGACGAGAAGACCGCCGCGGTCGCGCGAACCTCCCTGGCGTCGGTCGCGTCCGTCGCCGCCCCCGACCCCAGCACCGTGGTGCTGACGATGAAGAGCGCCGACGCCTCGCTGCCCGCGAACCTCGCGTCGGTCAACATGGCGATGCTCTCGTCGACCGACACCGACGACAAGCTCGGGACCACGCCCAACGGCACCGGCCCGTATGCGTTCAAGGCCCGGACGCCGAGCCAGTCCCTGACGCTCCAGAAGAACGCGTCCTACTGGGGCACCAAGGCGACCCTCGACAGCGTCGAGTTCCGGGTGATCCCCGACGAGACGTCGATCGTCTCGGCCCTGCAGTCCGGCAGCGTGCAGATGGCGGTCATCGACGACGCGCTCGTCGCGAAGACCGCCGAGGGCGGCACGCTCAAGGTCGCCAAGACGCCGCAGCTGAGCTACCACGCGCTGCAGCTGAACGCCCGCAAGGGCGACCTCACCGACGTCAACGTGCGGCTGGCGATCCAGTGCGCGATCGACCGCAAGCAGGTCCTCGACACCGCGGCGCTCGGCGAGGGCGAGGTCACCGGACCGGTGACGTCACCGGCATACAAGTCCGACCCGAACTCGCGTCCGTGCCCCAACCGCGACCTGGCCAAGGCCGCCGACTACCTCGCCAAGGCGGGCAAGTCGTCGGTGACGATCAAGACCATCGTGTCGCAGGGCGAGTACGCCACGTCGGTCAACGAGGCCCAGAACCTCAAGGCCCAGCTGGCCGAGGCCAAGATCACCCTCGACCTGCAGGTGCTCGAGTCCGGCGCCTACGTCGACCGCTGGGTCGCCGCCGACTTCGACGCGGCGGTCGCGCTCAACGGCGGTCGCCCCGACCCGGACGGCATGTACGGCCGCTACTTCACGAGCACCGGCAACCTCAACAAGGTCGCCGGCTACAGCTCGCCGGAGCTCGACGCACTCTTCGCCAAGGGCAAGACGACGAGCGACCCGGCCGCGCGGAAGCAGATCTACACACAGATGTCCGACGCGCTCGAGGCCAACGCCGCGTGGATCTGGATGTTCACCAGCTACACCTACACCGTCACGACGCCCGGCGTTCAGGGCTTCGTGCCGATGGTGAACGGCTCGCTGCAGTACCTGCGCACGACGACCGTCTCGACCTCGTGACCCGCACCCTCCTCGGCAACGGGGTGGTGCGGAAGGTCGGCGGAGCGCTGCTGACGCTGCTCGGCGTCGCGGTGGTCGTGTTCGTCATGCTCCGCGCCATCCCCGGCGACCAGATCACCGCCAACCTCGGCACCGAGGCCGCGGCGCTGACGCCCGCCCAGCAGGAGGCCCTGCGCTCGTACTACGGGCTGGACCAGCCCCTCGTCGTCCAGTTCTTCACCTGGCTCGGCAACCTCTTCACCGGCAACCTCGGGTTCTCGGCGCGCAACCAGGCCAGCGTGCTCGAGCTGACCGCCCGCTCGCTGCCGGTGACGATGGAGCTCGCCGTGCTGTCGATCGTGCTGGCGCTCGTGATCGGCGTACCGCTGGGCATGCTGTCGGCGTCGAAGCCCAACTCGGTCCGCGACGGGGCCGGCCAGGTGGTCGGTCTCGCCGGGCTCTCGATCCCCGCGTTCCTCCTCGGCTCGCTGCTGCTGTCGATCTTCGCGTCGCGCTTCGGCTACAACCCCAACGGCCGCGCGTATGCGCCGCTGCTCACCAACCCGGCGCTGAACCTCCAGCAGATGCTCATGCCGTCGTTCGTCCTGGCCTTCGGGATCGCCGCGCCGATCATGCGGACGACGCGCACAGCGGTCCTCGAGGTGCGGTCGGAGGACTTCGTCCGCACCGCCCGGGCCAAGGGCGTCCCGCCGCGTCGGCTGCAGGTGCGCCACGTGCTGCGCAACGCGCTCGTCCCGATCGTCACGATGACCGGCCTGCAGTTCGGCTACCTCCTCGGCGGCGCCGTCGTCGTCGAGCAGATCTTCTCCGTCCCCGGCATCGGCCGACAGGTCCTGCTCGGCATCCAGCAGAAGGAGTACGCGCTGGTCCAGAGCACGGTGCTGGTCATCGCCCTGGCCTTCGTCATCGTCAACCTGCTGACCGACCTGCTGTACCGCGCCATCGACCCGCGGGTGCGTGCGTCATGAGCGACCTCGCGCAGGTCCCGTCCCTCGTCGCGGTCAGCGGCCGTCCGCCGAACCGGTGGCGCGCGCTGCTGCGCAGCCCTAGCGGGATGACCGGGCTCGTCATCGTCGCGCTGCTCCTCGTCCTGTCGGTCGTGTCGCTGCTCGGGTTGCTGCCGTACGACCCCATCGCCCAGGACGCGCCGGCCCGGTTGCGGCCGCCGAGCGGCGAGCACTGGTTCGGGACGGACCAGTTCGGGCGGGACGTGTTCTCCCGCGTCGCCGCCGGCGTGGCCAACTCGGCGCTCGTCGCGGTCGTCGCGGTGACGTTCGCGACGGTGATCGGGACGCTGGGTGGGCTCGTGGCCGGGTTCATCCGCGGGATACCCGACGTCGCCATCGGCGCGGTCACCAACGTGCTCTTCGCCTTCCCGCCGCTGCTGCTGGCGCTGTCGCTCGCGTCGGTCTTCACCCGGAACTGGTTCACCGTGGCCGTGGCGATCGCGGTCGTCTACGTGCCGATCTTCGTGCGCGTCACGCGCGGCCCGGTCCTCACGCTGCGCGAGGTGGAGTTCGTCAAGGCGGCGACGACGACCGGCCAGTCCCGGACGGCCACGATGTTCCGGCACGTGCTGCCCAACATCGGCGCGATCATCATCGTGCAGGTCACGCTGTCGCTGTCCTGGGCGGTCCTCACCGAGGCGTCGCTGAGCTTCCTCGGCCTCGGCACACCGCCGCCCGCCCCGTCGCTCGGCTCGATGGTCTACGACGCGCGGACACTCGTGCAGGTGGCGCCGTGGACCATGCTGGCGCCGGGTGCGGTGATCGTGCTGCTGGTCGTCGGCCTCAACCTGCTCGGCGACGGGCTGCGCGACGTCCTCGACCCCCGGGGACGAGGCGTCCGGTGACCGTCATCGCGCTGCGCCCCGCGGGCATCGCGGACCTCGACCCGCGTGGTCGAGGTGTTCCTCGGCTGCTGGCGCTCGACCTACGCGGGGCGGCTCCCTGACGCGCTCGTCGCGTCGATGACCGACGAGGCGGCGCGCTCACTGTGGTCGAGGGCGTTGACGACGACAGGCCGTCGGGTGGCGCTGGCCGAGGTCGACGAACAGGTATGCGGCGTGGTCGGGTTCGAGGCCTCGGGTGAGGACGGGTGGGTGCAATCGCTCTACGTCTCGCCCTCGGCCCAGGGTCACGGCATCGGGTCGACGTTGCTGGGCCACGCCTACGACCGGCTCCTCGAGGCCGGCTGCCACCGCGCCCACCTCTGGGTGTTCGCCGACAACTCCCCGTCGATCGCCTTCTACGCGCGCCACGGCTGGGCTCCGGACGGCGCGCAGCGGGTCGAGGAAGCGTTCGGGGAGAACGAGATCCGGCTGTCGCGCGCGTTGGCGGTGCCGACATGACCACCGAAACCCCGATCCTCGCGATCGAGAACCTCACCGTCGTCTTCGGGACGACCCGCGGCGACCAGGCCGCCGTCCGCGACGTGTCGCTGACCGTGCCGGCCGGCTCGACGGTGGCGCTCGTCGGCGAGTCCGGGTCGGGCAAGTCGACCACGGCGGCCGCGGTGAACCGGCTACTGCCGGCCAACGGCCGGGTGACCGCCGGCCGCGTCCTGCTCGACGGCCGGGACCTGCTGACAGTCAGCGAGCGCGAGATGCGGCGCATCCGGGGGGCGGGGATCGGACTGGTCCCCCAGGACCCGATGTCGAACCTCAACCCGCTCATGCGGATCGGCGACCAGGTGGCCGAGGCCCTCGAGGTGCACGACGTCGCGCACGGCAAGGCGGCCTGGGCCCGGGCGCTCGAGCTGCTGGACCTGGTCGGGATCCCGGACCCCGCGTCGCGCGCCGCGCAGTACCCGCACGAGTTCTCCGGCGGGATGCGGCAACGCGCGCTCATCGCGGTCGGCCTGGCCTGCCGTCCGCGGCTGCTCGTCGCCGACGAGCCGACCTCCGCGCTCGACGTCACGGTGCAGCGCCGCATCCTCGACACCGTCGACGCGCTCACCGAGGAGCTGGGGACCAGCGTCCTGCTCATCACCCACGACCTCGGGTTGGCGGCCGAGCGCGCTGACACCGTCACCGTGATGTACCAGGGGGAGGTCGTCGAGGCCGGACCCGCCGCGCGGATCCTCGCCGAGCCCGAACACGCATACACGAGAAGGCTGCTCGCGGCCGCCCCCAGCCTCAACACCGTTCGCGAGGTCCGGCGTGGGTCGCCGGACTCCGCGGTCGAGTCCCTCGTGCGGTTCGAGGGCGTCAGCAAGCGCTTCGCCCTGCGACGCCGTGGCCGCGGACCGGCCGACGACATCCTCGCCGTCGACGACGTGTCGTTCGACATCCCGCGCGGGCGGACCGTCGCGATCGTCGGCGAGTCCGGGCTCGGGCAAGTCGACCACCGCGAACCTGCTGCTCGGGCTGGAGACGCCCACGAGCGGCCGCATCCTCGTCGGGGACCAGGACCTCGCGAGCATGTCGCGACGGGAGACGTTCGCGCTGCGGCGCCGGGTGCAGCCGGTGTTCCAGAACCCGTACGCGTCGCTCGACCCGCGCTACACGGTCGAGCGGTCGGTGGCCGAGCCCCTCGCGGTCCACCGGGTCGGGACGCCCGACTCCCGTCGCGAGCGGGTGCGGACGCTGCTCGACCAGGTCGCCCTGGACGCCGACCTCGCCACCCGGCTGCCCCACGAGCTGTCCGGCGGCCAGCGTCAGCGCGTCGCCATCGCCCGGGCCCTCGCCCTCGAGCCCGACATCGTCGTCCTCGACGAGGCGGTGTCCGCGCTGGACGTCATCGTGCAGGCGCAGATCCTCGACCTGCTCGCCGAGCTCCAGAACCGGCTGGGCCTGACCTACCTGTTCATCAGCCACGACCTGGCCGTGGTCCGCCTGGTCTCGGACCAGGTCCACGTCATGCGCGCCGGCCGGATCGTCGAGTCCGGGCCGCCCGAGCAGATCTTCGACGCGCCGCAGGACGCCTACACCCGCGAGCTGCTCGCGGCCATCCCCGGAGCGCCGCGCTAGCCGGTCAGCTCGCGGGGACTCAGGATGACGTCGACGAGGGCGCCGTTCCGCCAGACGGTGATCTCGATCCGGCGGTCGATGGCGTCCTCGACCATGAGCTTCTGCACCGCGGTCGCCGTGACCACGGTGGTGCCGTCGAGCTCGACCATGATGTCGCCGCGGTGGATGCCGGCCCGCTCGGCCGGGCTGCCCTCGACGACCGAGGCCACCTGCATACCCGTCGGCGACCCGACCTTCGCGGCGACCTGGGGTGGCAGCGCCGTGGTCTTGCCGGCGATGCCCAGCCAGGCCCGCCGTACCCGACCCCGGGTCATCAGGGTCGAGACGATCTCCCGCGTGGTCGCGTTGATGGGCACGGCCAGCCCGAGGCCGACCCCCGCCACGGCGGTGTTGACGCCCACCATCCGTCCGCTGCTGTCGGCGAGCACTCCCCCGCTGTTGCCGGGGTTGAGCGCGGCGTCGGTCTGGATGACCTCGTCCACCACCCGGCCGGACGCCGTCGGCAGGGAGCGGCCCAGCGCCGACACGATGCCGGCGGTCACGCTGCCGGCCAGGCCGAGCGGGTTGCCGAGGGCGACGACGAGCTGGCCGACGCGCAGGGTCGCCGCGTCACCGTGCTCGACCGGGGGCGGGGTGTCGCCCCGCGCGAGGAGGACGGCCAGGTCCGACAGGGTGTCGCGGCCGACGACGTCGGCGGTCGACGTCGTCCCGTCGGTGAACGTCGCCTCGGCGGTGGTGGCCCCGGCGACGACGTGGGCGCTGGTCAGCAGGTAGCCGTCGGCGGTGATGACACTCGCGCTCCCGGCGCCGGCCCGTCCCCGGTCGGTACGGACCTCGAGGCTGGCGACCGACGGCAGGACGGTCTCGGCCACCCGCACGATGGTTCGTGAGTAGGCGTCGAGCGCCTCACGGTCGTCGGACATGACCGCTCAACGTCCAGCGGCGCCGTCAGACTTCCGGCCGGCGCCGCTGTTCGCCCTCGGCGTGATCGGTCAGCGGTCGCGACCGGTGAGGTCCCAGGCGTCCTCGGACTCACCGGGATCGTCGTCGGTGTCCACCCAGACCCCGCCGTCGTCGTCGCCCGGTTCGGCGGACGGCCCGTCGAGCGGGATGTCGTCGCCGCGGAGCAGCGCCAGCGTGGTCGGGAGGTCGTCGGCCTTGACCAGCACGTCGCGGGCCTTGGACCCCTCGGACGGGCCGACGATGCCGCGGGACTCGAGCAGGTCCATGAGCCGGCCGGCCTTGGCGAACCCGACCCGCAGCTTGCGCTGCAGCATCGACGTCGACCCGAACTGGGTGGTGACGACCAGCTCGGTGGCCTGGAGCAGCAGCTCGAGGTCGTCGCCGATGTCGTCGTCCACCTGCTTCTTCGGGGCCGTGACGATGACGTCGTCGCGGTAGGTGGGCTGCATCTGCGCGGTCACGCTCTTGACGACGGCGTTGACCTCGCTCTCGGTGACCCAGGCACCCTGCACGCGGATCGGCTTGCTGGTGCCCATCGGCAGGAAGAGCGCATCACCCTGGCCGACGAGCTTCTCGGCGCCCGGCTGGTCGAGGACCACACGCGAGTCGGCGAGCGACGACGTCGCGAACGCCATCCGCGACGGGATGTTGGCCTTGATGAGCCCGGTGACGACGTCGACCGAGGGCCGCTGCGTCGCGAGCACGAGGTGGATCCCGGCGGCGCGGGCGAGCTGGGTGATCCGGACGATGGACTCCTCCACGTCGCGGGGCGCGACCATCATCAGGTCGGCCAGCTCGTCGACGATCACGAGGAGGTAGGGGTAGGGCTTGATGACGCGCTCCGAGCCCGGGAGCGGCTTGACCTTGCCGGACCGCACCGCCTTGTTGAAGTCGTCGACGTGCTTGAAGCCGAACGCCGCCAGGTCGTCGTAGCGCGTGTCCATCTCGCGGACCACCCACGCCAGCGCCTCGGCGGCCTTCTTGGCGTTGGTGATGATCGGCGTGATGAGGTGCGGGATCCCCTCGTACGCGGTCAGCTCCACGCGCTTCGGGTCGACCAGGACCATGCGGACCTCGTCGGGCGTCGCGCGCATGAGGATGGACGTGATCATCGAGTTGACGAACGACGACTTGCCGGCACCGGTCGCGCCGGCGACCAGCAGGTGCGGCATACGAGCGAGGTTCGCCACGACGTAGCCGCCCTCGACGTCCTTGCCGACGCCCATGACCATGGGGTGCTGGTTGGTGCGCGCCACCTGGCTGCGCATGACGTCACCGAGCGAGACGGTCTCGCGGTCGGTGTTGGGGATCTCGATCCCGATGGCGGACTTGCCCGGGATCGGGCTGAGGATGCGGACGTCGGCGGAGGCGACCGCATACGCGATGTTCTTGGAGAGGGCGGTGACCCGCTCCACCTTGGTCGCCGGCCCGAGCTCGACCTCGTAGCGCGTGACCGTCGGCCCACGGGTGAACCCCGTGACCTGCGCGTCGATCTCGAACTGCTCGAACACCACCGACAGCGCCTCGACGACGCGGTCGTTGGCGGCGCTGCGGGTGCGGTGCGGTGCGCCGGGAAGCAGGAGGGCCTGGTCCGGCAGCGTGTAGGTGACGTCGCCGGTGAGCGACAGCTGCTCTACCCGCGCCGGCAGGGTCGCGGTCGGCGGCGGGACCAGCGCCTCCTTGGGGCCGAGGGCTGTCGGAGGCGTCACGGTCTCCGTCGGCGCGGTGTGGGCGTCTGCGGCCTCCGGGCCGGGTCGCTTCTCCCCCGGCCGCAGCCGGCCACCCCGGCCGGACGGGGCGACCACGGCGGCCTGCTCGAACGCTTCGTCGCCTTCGCGCTTCTCGAGCAGGTCGACGGCGCGGCGGCGGGTCCGGGGCGTGGGCGTCTCGGCGGTGGTCTCGGCGGTCGTCGTCGTCGCCCGCGCCGTGGATCACCCGGTCGCGCAGGTCGCGGACCCGCTGCGGGATCTGGCGGACGGGAGTGCCGGTGACGACCAGCGCGCCGAACAGGGCGAGGAGGACGAGCAGGACGACGGCCCCGGGGCGGGACACCGCGGAGGCCAGCGGGCTGGACGCGAGGAACCCGATGATGCCGCCGGCCGCCCGCATCGGGTCGGCGCCGTCGGGCGGGTTCGGGATGCCGTCGGCGATGTGGGCGAGGCCGCAGGCGGCGAAGGTCAGGGCCAGCGTGCCGATGACGAGCCGGTTCGTGACGGCCTCGTCCTTGGGGGCCCGGAGGAAGTAGACGCCGAGGGCGAGCAGGACGAGCGGCACCGCGTACCCGACCCGGCCGAGGGTCCCGGCGACGACCGCGTGGATGACGTCGCCGGCGACGCCGGTCACGCCCCACCACTCACGTGCGGCGACGACGACGGCCAGGCCGATGAGGGTGAACCCGATGCCGTCGCGGCGGTGCTCGGGCTCGAGGTCCCGGGCCGAGCTGCCGACCCGGCGCACGGCGCCGCCGGCCAGGTGCGAGACGCCCATCCAGGTGCCGCGGATCGCGCGCAGCGGCAGCGGCAGGCCGCCGGACCGGGCGGTGGAGGTGCGGCGGGCCGCGGGCTTGCGGGGGGCGGAGCGACCGCCGCGGCCGGTGCCCTGGCGCGACGTCGGCACCCGCCCCGTGGACGGGCGCGACGACGTCGAGGATGCACGCGGGGCCATGGTCGGAACGGTACGCGAAAGTCACCTCAGACTCACGCGTCACACGCGCCCCAGGACCCGCCGCCTCAGCCCGGCTCGACCACCGCCGGTCTCAGATCGCGAGAGGACCGTCCTGGTGTTGGACATCGTCCGGACCGCCTCGCTACCCTCGGACCACGGTCATGAGTGCCAGCGCACAGCTCCGGCTTGCTGGCCAGCAACCCTCCTCCGCGGTGGGGTGCTCCGGATGACGACCCGGCCACCGGCATACGCCGTTGGCAAGCGCGGGCCTTGCTCACCGGCAGGTCCCAGGACCTACGGAGCCGATCATGTCCATCGCTCGCAGCGAGTACGCGTACGCCGCGCCCACCCACCAGGCCAAGCTGCACGTCGTCCGCGACGGGGAGGGCGCGCGCAGCGCCGCCCCGGGTGAGCTGCCGGCCGTGGTCGGTGCCGGGCTGCGCGTACCGACCCTGACCGGCGAGGTCGACTACGCCAACCTCGACCACGCCGCGTCCACCCCGTCGCTGGTCAGCGTCAAGGCCGCCGTCGACACGGCGCTGCAGACCTACTCGTCGGTGCACCGCGGCAACGGGTATGCGAGCCGGGTCACCTCCGCGTGGTACGAGCAGGCGCGGGTCGAGGTCGCCCAGTTCGTCGGCGCCCGTAGCGACGACCTCGTCGTCTTCACCCGCAACACCACCGACTCGACGAACCTGCTGGCCCGCAGCCTGCCCCGCGGCACCGAGGTGTTCGTCTTCGAGACCGAGCACCACTCGACGCTGCTGCCGTGGCAGCAGGCCCGCGGCGTCCAGGTGACGAGCCTGCCGGTGCCGTCGAGCATCGAGCACGCGCTCGAGGACCTCGAGACGGCGCTGTCGGCCTCGGTCGCCGCGCACCGGCTCGTCGCCGTGGCCGGTGCCTCCAACGTCACCGGCGAGCTGTGGCCGCTCGACGACGTCGTGGCCGTCGCCCGGCGACACCACGCCCGGGTCTTCGTCGACGCCGCACAGCTCGCGCCGCACCGGGCCGTCGACATCGCCGCCTCCGGCATCGACTACGTCGCCTTCTCCGGCCACAAGCTGTACGCGCCGTTCGGCGCCGGGGTGCTCGCCGGCCGGCACGACTGGCTCGACGCCGCGGCGCCGTACCTGCGGGGCGGTGGCGCGACGGCGCGGGTCACGACCGACGGCGCGGCCTGGGCCACCGGTGCGGCGCGCCACGAAGGGGGCAGCCCCAACGTCATCGGCGCCATCGCGGTGGCCGCGGCGTGTGCGGCGATCTCGGCGCACCGGGAGGCGATCGAGGCCCACGAGAGCGAGCTGGCGGCACGCCTCCGCGCCGGGCTCGACGTCATCCCGGGGGTCGACACCTGGTCGATCTTCGGCGAGGACCACGACCGGGTTGCCGTGCTGGCGTTCACGATCGAGCGGTTCGACTCCTCGCTGGTCTCGGCGATCCTGTCGGCCGAGTACGGCATCGGGGTGCGCGACGGGAAGTTCTGCGCGCACATCCTCGTCGACGAGCTGCTCGAGGACCCGTGGGGCGACACTCCCGCCACGGCGGTCCGCGTCAGCCTCGGCCTGGCCAACACCCCGGAGCACGTCGACCGGCTGGTCGACGCGGTGGCCGAGCTGGCCGCGCACGGTCCGGCCCGCCGCTACACCCGGACCGAGGACGGCTGGGTCGCCGACGGCGACGAGCGCGACCTCTCGCTCCCCCTCCCCTGGTGACCCGCTTCCAGACACGCGTTGTTGTCGATTTCGGCGGCTTGCGCCGCGCCGGAATCGACAACAACGTGTGTCTGGAAGGGGAAAGGGCTGACGTCGCGCTGACGTTGCTCGAACACTCGGGCGGCATCGTGGTGGGCACCGGCGGCTGAACGCCGGCTCGAACGCCACACGCCTCCAGGAGTCCCGTATGCGCACCACCAAGGTCACCCTCGCCGGCGGCGTCGCCGCCCTCGCGCTCGTCGCCGGCGGCGCCGGTATGGCGATCGCCCACGCCCAGGGAACCGACAGCCCGGCCGCCGCGACCGCGTCACCCACCGGCGGAGCCACCACGTCCACCGGCTCCCCCGGCGCACCGGCGAAGGCGGCCAAGGCGGCCAAGGGCGGCAAGTTCGGCGGCGACGTCGGCAAGCGGATCCTCGGCAACGTCAAGGACTTCCAGCACGCCGAGTGGGTCACCAAGGGTGACGCCAACGCCTACGTGACCCACGAGGCGATCCTCGGTCAGGTCACGGCGGTGTCCGCGACCTCGGTCAGCGTCAAGTCCGCCGACGGCACCTCGATGACCTTCGCCGTCACCGCGGACACCAAGGTCCACCAGCGCCGCGTCAAGGGCGCCACGGCACCGGCGACGCCGACCATCGCCGACGTCAAGACCGGCCAGACCGTCCTCGTCGGCGGCGTCAAGTCACCCGACCTCACCGCCAAGAACGTCCTCATCAGCGCCGGCTGACGTCCGGGCCTCCCGCATCCGACACACCAGCGGGCATTGGTCCGCTGAAGGGGCCCGCATTGGCCCTGCTCGCCACCAACGCCCGTTGGTGTGCAGCGAACCGCGGGAAAGCCCGGGGTCAGGGGAGGGCGCGGATCTTGTTGTTGCGCTTCTCGTGGGTCAGCTCGGCCTTGCCCAGTGCCTCGAGGAGCGGGGGCAGGTACATGCCGAACCGGCCGCGGTAGCCCTTGCGCAGCCCGTACCAGCCGCCGACCGGGTTGTCCTCGGATCGACCCCAGGCCTCGACCGTGCCGTCGGCGGCGGGCTTCTGCTCGTCCGCGGCGCCGACGTCGACCCAGTCGCCCTGCTCGACCAGCCAGGCGTGCAGGTCGTCGATCGCCCGCAGCTGGTACTTCAGCTGGGTCGAGCCCACCTGGCACACCAGGGTGGGCGGGTCGGCGGCCTCGTCCTTCCACATCGAGTACGCGGACGTGCCGGGGGCCGTCGTCAGCTCCCAGGGGTCGTCCTTGGTTCCCGTCGCCATGACCGGCTCCTTCCCTGCGACACCTGCTCCCTCGGAAGTTACGGCAGATCCAGGGTCATCGTCGCCCAAACGGCGGCATGGTCCGTCCCGCGCACGGCGGTCACGCCCGCGTCGACCGCCGTGACTCCCCGCCCGAGCACGTGGTCGAGCTGCACGAACGGGGGTATGCGTCGCCCCTGCGGCCAGGTGCGCACCCACCCCCCACCGGTGGCGCGGTGCGCGTCGGTCAGGCCGTCGAGCATCGTCCGGAACGCCGGGTGGCTCTGGGAGGCGTTGAAGTCACCCGCGAGCAGGAGGGGCTGGTCGGCCGGCTGGGCCAGCTGCCACTCGTGGATCCGGTCGAGGTCCTGGTGCCATCCTCGCGCCGAGACGATCGGCTGACGGGTGTGGATGGCCTTGACCCGGAACGCCCCGCCCGGTCGCTGGACCAGGACGTAGGGCTCCCAGAACAGCGAGCCGCCGACGCCCTTGCCGGCGTCGATGAGGGTGAGCGGCCACCGGCTGCGGATCGCGGCGCCGGTGGTCCCGGCCTCCGGGGTCCCGACGACGTAGGGCAGCGCCTCGTCCAGCCCGGCCGCCTCGAGCCGCGTCACCGCCTGCGGGGTCAGCTCGACGAGGACGACGACGTCGGCCTTGCGGTCGCGCACGCCCTGGACGATGTCCTCCGCGTTGCCGCCGCCGAACTCGAGGTTCGAGGACAGCAGGGTCACCGTCTCGGCACCGCCGGCGGTCGGTGTCGCGCTCAGGCCGAACGACGCCACCGCGAGCACGACGGCGACGACACTCGGCACCGCACCGACGAGCGCCAGCCGGCGCAACCCGCATACCAGCGCGAGCAGCGTGACCACGACGATGCCGGCCCCGGTGATGGGTACGACGGCCTGGACGGCGGCGATCTCGCGGGTCGCCACGTCGACCCAGCGCAGGGCGAAGCCGACCGTCAGCAGCAGGAGGGCGGGGACGAGGACGACCGCGACCCCGCGGCGGAACGTGCGCACTCAGCCGCCGATCAGGCCTCGATCACCACGGGAATGATCATCGGCCGGCGGCGGATGGTGCCGCCGACCCAGCTGCCGATGGTGCGCCGGATGACCTGCTGGAGCTGGTACTCGTCGCGCACGCCGTTGCCGGTGGCCTCGGCGAGGGCCCGCTCGACCTTGGGGATGATCTCCTTGAACACGTCCTCGTCCTCGACGAAGCCGCGCGCCGTGATCTCCGGGCCGGCCGCGATCTTCCCGGTGGCCGCGTCGATGACGACGATGCAGGTGATGAAGCCCTCGTCGCGCAGGATGCGACGGTCCTTGAGCAGCGTCTCGGTCGTCCCGCCGACCGACTGGCCGTCGACGTAGATGTAGCCGCACGGCACCGCCCCGACGAGCCGGGCGCGGCCCTCGGCGAGGTCGATGACGCCGCCGTCCGGTGAGACGAGCACCCGCTTGCGCGGCACCCCGGTGGCCACGGCGAGCTCGGCGTTGGCGACGAGGTGCCGCCACTCGCCGTGCACCGGCATGACGTTCTTGGGCTTGACGATGTTGTAGACGTAGAGCAGCTCGCCGGCGCTGGCGTGCCCGGAGACGTGGACCTTGGCGTTGCCGCGGTGGACGACGTCGGCACCGAGCATCATCAGCCCGTTGATGACGCGGTAGACCGCGTTCTCGTTGCCCGGGATGAGCGAGCTCGCGAGCAGCACGGTGTCGCCGACGCCGACCTCGATCCGGTGGTCGCGGTTGGCCATCCGCGAGAGCGCCGCCATCGGCTCACCCTGGGAACCGGTGCAGATGAGCACGACCTTGTCGTCGGGCAGGTTGTCGAGCCGCTTGACGTCGACGAGGACGCCGTCGGGCACGTGCAGGTAGCCGAGCTCGGCGGCGATGCCCATGTTGCGCACCATCGACCGGCCCACCATGGCCACCTTGCGGCCGCGACTTCTGGGCGGCGTCCAGCACCTGCTGGACCCGGTGCACGTGGCGACGAGAAGCAGGCGACGATGATCCGCCGCTTCGCGTGCCGGAACACCCGGTCGATGGCCGGCGCGATCTCGCGCTCGGGGGTGGTGAAGCCGGGGACCTCGGCGTTGGTCGAGTCGGTGAGGAAGAGGTCGACGCCCTCCTCGCCCAGCCGGGCGAACGCCCGCAGGTCGGTCAGCCGGCCGTCGAGCGGCAGCTGGTCCATCTTGAAGTCGCCGGTGTGCAGGACGGTGCCGGCCTTGGTGCGGACCATGACCGCGAGCGCGTCCGGGATCGAGTGGTTCACGGCGACGAACTCGAGGTCGAAGACCCCGAGCCGCTCGCGCGTGCCCTCCTTGACCGTCAGCGCGTAGGGCGTGATCCGGTGCTCCTTGAGCTTGGCCTCGATGAGCGCGAGGGTCAGCTGCGAGCCGATGATCGGGATGTCGGGCTTGCGCTTGAGCAGGAACGGGACGGCACCGATGTGGTCCTCGTGCCCGTGCGTGAGGACGATGGCCTCGACCTGGTCGAGCCGCCCGTCGAGGTAGGCGAAGTCGGGCAGGATCAGGTCGATCCCCGGGTGGTGGTCCTCGGGGAACAGGACGCCGCAGTCGATGATCAGCAGGCGACCCTGGGTCTCGAGGACGGTCATGTTGCGACCGACCTCCCCCAGGCCGCCGAGGGCGACGACCCGCAGGGCGTTGTCGGCGAGCGCCGGGGGTTCGGTGAGTTCGGGCAGGGCGATGGTCACGGGGAGGTTCGGGTCCTCTGTTCGGGGGACGACGTCAGGTCGTCGGGACGGCGTTCAGTGACGCCAGTGCGGCGCGCAGCTTCTCCAGGTGCTCCGGCGGCGACTCGACGAGCGGCAGCCGGACGGCGGCCGAGTCGATGACGCCGAGCTCCTTGAGCGCGGCCTTGGCCATGATCGCACCCTGGCTGGTGTGCATGATCGCGTCGACGACCGGGACCAGCCGCCGGTGGGTCGCGACCGCGGTCGCGAGGTCGCCGGCGTCGACGGCGGCGAGCATCGACGCATACTCCGCTCCGGCGACGTGGGTGGCGACCCCGACGTAGCCCGTGGCGCCCTGCGTCAGGTGCGCCAGCGTGGCGATGTCGTCGCCGGAGAACCACAGCAGGTCGGTGCGGTCGAGCACGGTGGTCGCCGACCACAGGTCGCCCTTGGCGTCCTTGACGGCGACGATCCGCGGGTGCTCCGCGAGCCGCAGCAGGGTCTCGGTGGCGATGGGGGTGCCCGTGCGGGCGGGGATGTCGTAGAGCATCACCGGCAGCCCGGTGGCGTCGGCGACGGCGGTGAAGTGGGCGGCCAGGCCGGGCTGGGTCGGCCGGTTGTAGTAGGGCGTGACGACCAGGAGGCCGTGCGCGCCGGTGGCCTCGGCCTGCTTCGCGAGCCGGACGGTATGCGCGGTGTCGTTGGTCCCGACGCCGGCCACCACCCGCCCGCGCTCACCGACGACCTCGAGCGCCGCGCGCAGGATCGCGTCCTGCTCGTCGTCGGTGGTCGTGGCCGACTCGCCGGTGGTCCCGTTGACGACGACCCCGTCGTGACCGGTGTCGAGCAGGTGGGAGACCACCTTCTGCAGGCCGGCGAGGTCGAGCGCGCCGTCGTCGTGCATCGGCGAGACGACCGCGGTGAGTGCGCGTCCGAACGGGGACGAGGTGCGCTCGGTCCATGCGGTCATGGCGGCCAATCTATCGCCCGCGGCGAGGGGTTCCCGGTCCAGGCGACCCGCGCCACCCCGGAGAACATGAATGTCGAGGCGCTACCCGCTCGGGGGTCCGGGTAGCGCCTCGACACCTGGTACATCGGGCCCGGACGGGATCCGTTACAACGGCTCTCGTTCCAACCTGTGACGTGGGTCACACCGAGGAGGCGGTGGGTGCTCCGGTGTAGCGTGCGGCCCGTGCAGCAGTACCTCGACCTCCTCGACCGGGTGCTCACGACGGGGGTGGAGAAGTCCGACCGCACCGGCACGGGCACGCTCAGCGTCTTCGGCCACCAGATGCGGTTCGACCTGGCCGACGGCTTCCCCGTCCTCACGACCAAGAAGCTGCACCTGCGCTCGATCACCGGCGAGCTGCTGTGGTTCCTGCGCGGCGACACCAACGTGCGGTGGCTGCAGGAGCGCGGCATCTCGATCTGGGACGAGTGGGCCGACCCCGAGGGTGATCTCGGCCCGGTCTACGGCTACCAGTGGCGGTCCTGGCCGACGCCGAGCGGCGAGCACATCGACCAGATCGCCCGCGTCGTCTCGGCGATCCGCACCAACCCGGACTCGCGGCGGCACATCGTCTCGGCCTGGAACGTCGCCGACGTCGACTCGATGGCGCTGCCGCCGTGCCACGCGCTGTTCCAGTTCTACGTCGCCCCGCCGCAGCGGCCCGGGACCGCGCCCGGCTGTCCTGCCAGCTCTACCAACGGTCGGCCGACGTGTTCCTCGGCGTGCCGTTCAACATCGCCTCCTACGCGCTGCTGACGATGATGGTGGCGCAGGTGTGCGACCTGGCCCCCGGCGAGTTCGTCCACACCCTGGGCGACGCGCACCTCTACCTCAACCACCTCGACCAGGCCCGGCTCCAGCTGACCCGGTCACCCCGCCCGCTGCCGCAGATGCGCATCACGCCGCGAGCCGCCCTGGACGAGTTCGAGCTCGAGGACTTCGAGCTGGTGGGGTACGACGCCATACCCGACCATCAAGGCCCCGATCGCGGTCTGAGGCGCCTTGACCCAGGTCACGCTCATCGCCGCCGTCGCCCGCAACGGCGTGATCGGCAACGGGCCGGACATCCCCTGGCACCTGCCCGAGGACTTCGCGTTCTTCAAGCGGACGACGATGGGCCACGTCCTCGTCATGGGCCGGCTGACCTTCGAGTCCATCGGCCGCGCCCTGCCGGGAAGGCGCACGATCGTCATCAGCCGCGACCGGACCTGGCGGCACGCCGGACGTCGAGGTGGCGCACTCGTTCCCGGAGGCCCTCGCCCTCGCCGGGCCGGCCGACGAGGTGTTCGTCTGCGGCGGCGGCCAGGTCTACGCCGAGGCGATGCCGTGGGCGCACCGGCTGCTGGTCACCGAGGTGTTCCTCGAGCCGGAGGGCGACATCGTCTTCCCGCCGATCGAGACCGACGCCTGGGCGCAGACCCAGCGCGACGAGCGCGACCGGCTGGCGTGGGTCACCTACGAGCGGCGCGGGCCCGGCTGACCTGACCGGACCTGAACGGTGGCAGGTTGCGCGCCCCCCGACGGGGTATGCGCGGTGGCGGACAACTGTCGTCCATGGCTGACGCACAGGAACCTGCCAGGTCCGGTGGAGCGGAGGCCGGAAAGTTGACCTCCGAAACCACTCGAGGAGCGTTTTGCGGGACCACCACGCCACCCTTGCCGACGTCCTGTCGGCCCAGGCCACGACCGCACCCCGGGCAGCCGTGGCTGGAGTCGGCGACCGGCGACCGCGCGGTCGACCGCGCCGAGCTGGCCACCCTCGTCGAGGACTGGGGTCACCAGGGCGTCCGCGGCCGGCGGCTGGGACTGCTCGCCACCGACCCCGTGGCCTTCGGCGCCCTCTTCGTCGCGCTCGTCGCCGCGGGCGCCACCGTGGTCCCCGTCGACGCCCAGGCTCCGCCGGACGCCGTGCGGGCGCACCTCGCGACGGGACGGGCCGAGGCGGTCGTCACCACCGACGCCGACCGCGTGCCCCCGGGCTCCGCTCCGAGCGTCCTCGCCTCTCCGGAGAGTCTGCGTCCGGTCGGCGGGCTGCCGCCCGGTCCTTCCGCCGACCCGACGGCCTCGGGCGGCTGCCTGCTCCTCAGCTCCGGTTCGACCGGACCGCGCAAGGCCATCCGGCTGGCCGAGGCGCAGCTGCTGCACGTCGCCCGCGCGGTCGTCCGCAGCCACGAGCTGACCGACGCCGACCGGGCGTACAACCCGCTCCCGCTGTTCCACGTCAACGGCGAGGTGGTCGGGCTGCTGGCCCCGCTGCTCTCCGGAGGCACCGTCGTCCTCGCCGACCGGTTCCACCGGACCGGGTTCTGGCCGCTCGTCGACCGCCGGACGGTGACGTGGGTCAACGCCGTGCCGGCCATCGTCGCCATCCTCGCGCAGGAGCCCGGATCCGACCCCGCGCCGCCGCGGCTGCGGTTCGTCCGGTCGGCCTCCGCCCCACTGCCGGTCGCCGTCGCTGCACCGGTTCGAGGCGCGCTACGGCGTGCCCGTCGTGGAGTCCTACGGCATGACCGAGGCGGCCAGCCAGATCACCGTGAACCCGTTGGCCGACCGCCGTCCCGGCACCGTCGGGCGGCCCGTCGACGTCGAGCTCACGGTGGTGGACGACGACGGACGACGGTGCGACCCGGGCGCTGTCGGGCACGTGCGCATCCGCGGTGGTGGCGTGGTCCGCGGCTACGAGGGCGGGGTGGGGTCGGACCGGTTCGACGCGCAGGGGTGGCTCGACACCGGGGACCTCGGCGCCCTCGACGCCGAGGGCTACCTCACCCTGGCCGGTCGCGACGCCGACGTCATCAACCGCAGCGGCGAGAAGATCTTCCCCCGCGAGGTGGAGGAGGTCCTCAGCGCACACCCCGGGGTCCGCGAGACCGTCGTGGTCGCCCGACCGGAGCCGGTCCTCGGCGAGGTGCCGGTGGCGTACGTCGTGCCGACCGACGACGCCCCGGACGACCTCGAGGAGCAGCTGACCGCCCGCTGCGCCGCCGCACTCCCCCGCGCCCACCGCCCGACCGAGATCCGCATCGTCGAAGCCCTGCAGCGGGGCCCGACCGGCAAGCCACTGCGCCGCCTGCTACCGGTCGAGGAACCGGCGTGAGCACGACGTCCCGGTCGACCTCGACCACCGCCGACAGCGGAACGACACCGCGCCGGCCCTACGTCCACGCCGTCGACGTGGTCCGCCTCATCACGTTCGTCTGCGTCGTCGGCGTCCACGCCGTCTCGATGGCGATGAACCCGGAGGACGTCACGACCGGCGCCGCCGTCTCGCTGCTGCACTTCACCCGCGGGGCGTTCTTCATCCTCTCGGCCTTCGTCCTCACCTACGCCCAGGCCGACCGGCGGCTGGACGTCCGGCGGTTCTGGCCCCGGCGCTTCCTCTACGTCGGCGTGCCGTACCTCGTCTGGAGCGTCGTCTACTGGTGGATCGCGGTGGACGGCGTCCCCCGGCTCGACGACGTCCGCCAGCTGGGCATCGAGGTGCTCACCGGTACCGCGAACTACCACCTCTACTTCCTGCTCGTGTCGCTCCAGCTGTACCTGCTGGTCCCGCTGCTGCTCTGGGTCGTCCGCCGCACCCGCGGCCACCACGGCGTGCTGCTCGCCGTCAGCGGGCTCGTCGAGCTGGCGCTCCTCGCGCTCACGCACTACCCGGCGTGGCCGGCCGGCTGGACGACGCTGCAGGCGAACGTCCTGGTCCTCTCGCCGGTCTACCAGTTCTACTTCGTCGCTCGGCGCGCTCGCCGCCGTGCACCACGAACGCCTCCGGGCCTGGGTACGCGGGCACGGGTGGGTCGTGGTCGGCGCCCTCGTCGCCACCGGCGCCCTGCACATCGGGGTCTACCTGCTCCAGCTCGCGGGCGGTGACTCGGTGCAACGCGCGTACGACCCCCTGCAGCCGTCGGTCGTGCCCTGGACCGTCGCGGTGACCCTCGGCCTGTATGCGTGGGGCTGCGCCTACGCCGACCGGCGCCGCTCCGACAGCCGGCTGGCCCGGTTCGTCGGGCAGGCGTCGCTGGCGTCGTTCGGCGTCTTCCTCGTGCACCCGCTGTTCCTCAACACGGTGCTGGGCCGCTGGTTCGCCTGGGGCAGCTCGACGCTGGACCCCACGCTCTCCGGCCTGCTCGCCTGGACCGGGACCCTCGTCCTCGCCTTCGCCTTCGCCGTCGTCGCCATCCGGACGCCCCTGGCGCTGCCGCTGACCGGGCGCCCCCGGTTGCGGACCACTCTCAGGAGGAGAGCTCGTCATGTCTAGCGCGCAAGCGACCAGAGAGGCCGCGACGGCCCCACGCCCCCGGCTGCGGCGACGGGTGCGCGGCAGCGTCCTGCTGCTGCTCTGCGTGTTCTACGCCCTCGCCTACATCGACCGCGGCAACATCTCCACGGCCGCGCCGTCGATCCAGGCCGATCTGCACCTCAGCGACGCGCAGATGGGCCTGGTGTTCTCCGCGTTCGCCCTGCCCTACGCGTTCCTCCAGATGCCGGGCGGCTGGTTCGGCGACCGGTTCGGGGCCCGGCGGACGCTGGCCTGGCTCGCCGGGGTGTGGACCGCCGCCACGGTGGCCACCGGGGCGGCGACCGGGCTCGGCTCGCTCGTCGCCGCGCGGGCGGTCCTCGGCGCCGGTGAGAGCGCCGGCTTCCCGACCGCCACCACCGCGATGTCGCGCTGGCTGCCGGCGCAGCTGCGCGGGACGGGGCAGGGCATCGTCCACGCGGCCTCCCGCCTCGGCAGCGCGCTCACGCCGCTGCTGGTCGCCGGGGTCATCGCGGTGAGCTCGTGGCGCACCAGCTTCGTCGTGCTCGGCGCGCTGTCGCTGGTGTGGGCCGTCGTCTGGGCGGTCTACTTCCGCGACCGTCCCAGCGACCACGCCCGCGTCACCCACGAGGAGCTCGAGGAGCTGCGGCGCGGCGACGCGGCCCAGGACCGGACGGCCGGGACGCCGTGGCGCACCGTCATCCCCGCGCTCCTGCCGGTCCTGGTCGTCGACTTCTGCTACGGCTGGCTGCTCTGGGTCTACATCACCTGGCTGCCGACCGTCTTCTCGACCTCGTTCGGCCTCAACGTCAGCACCTACGCGCTCTACACCTCGCTGGTACTGGTCGCCGGCGCCCTCGGCGACCTCGTCGGCGGCCGCTTCGCCGACGGCCTGCTCCGGCGCTGCCGCAACCTGCGCACCGCCCGGCGGCTCCCCCTGCTCATCGGTCTCGGTGGTTCCGGCGTGGCCCTGGTGCCCGCGCTCTTCGTGCACGAGCTGGTCCCGGTCACCGTGAGCCTGGCCGTCGCGTACTTCCTGCTCGAGCTCACCAACTCGACCCTCTGGGCCCTGCCCATGGACATGGTCCCCGAGCACGCCGGGGCGGCGAGCGGCTACATGAACACCGGCTACGGCATCGCCGGCACCCTGAGCCCGTTGGTGTTCGGGGTCCTGCTCGGCGCCACCGGCGACTGGCGGGTCCCGCTGCTGGTGTCGATCGGCCTGCTCCTCGTCGGCGTCGCGGTGACCTTCACCATCAAGCCGCACCGACGGGTGCCGTCACCGGCCTAGCAGCGCCGCCCGCTCCACGGCGACGGTCGCCGCGACCGCCGCGCGCGAGGCGTCCAACGAGACCGCCACGCGGGTCACCAGCTGGGTCGCGTCGACGGTGTCGGCCGTCGCGACCGGCCACACGTGGCCCATCCCGGCGACGGTGTACGCGGTCACCGGCACCTCGGCCCGGCCCGGCGCCCAGGTGGTGACGGTGACCGACGGGCGTCCGGGGGTGCCCCCCAGGTGCCGCACCGTCTTCGGGCCGGCACCGGCCGCCGCCACCCAGGCGGCCTGCGTCGCGGGCACCGGGATGTACGCCGGCAGCAGCGGGCCCAGCGGCGGGCCGACCCCGCCAGGGCTGCACGGTGTCGGCCGTGCCGTGCACGAGGACCGTGCGGACGGCCCCGGTCGGCCGGGGGGCTCCGGGGGCGTCGATGAGGGAGCCGTCGATGGAGACCAGCGCAGCGACCGTGCCGGGGTGGGCGCCGGCGACCCGCATGGCCATCCCCGCGCCGTTGGAGAAGCCGGTCACCACGACGCGGCGGGGGTCCACCAGCCCGGCCGTGACCAGCTGGCGGACCAGGGCGACGAAGAACGCGTCGTCATCGGGACCGGCCGCGCCGAGGCGGCCGTCGTTGAACGCGGGACCGTCGCTCTCGGGAAGGGCCAGCACCAGCCCGGCCGCGCGGGCCGAGGCGACCAGCCCGGTGAGGCCGGCGAAGGTGGCGGCGGTCTGCCGAAGGCCGTGGAACGCCACGACCAGGGCCGCTCGTCCGGTGGCCGACGGCGTCGACAGCACGAAGGCGCGGCGGATGCCGGCCACCTGCACGGTGCACCGGGTCGTCGCCGCCGGCCGCGGGGTCGGGTGGTCGAGGCCGCAGCGCGGGGACCACGTCGACGTCGCGGTCGCGAGCGCCACCGCGGCCGGGGCGGTCGACGCCTCCGCGGAGGCGGCCGTGGCCCGCATCCGGGTGCCACCGAGGGTGGCGGCCACCACGAGGAGGACCAGACCGAGCACGCCGGCCGAGCGCACGAGCGGACGCGGACGGCCGCCTCGCCGCCTGGGCCGTGTGCGCATGGCGCTGAGGATAACGGCGACGGCCGGGAGCCACCGTGCGAGCACGACCCGCATACCGACGAGGCCGTGACGCCCTCCGCTCGGGGGGTCGGAGAACGCCACGGCGCTCAGGGCATCGCCGGTGTTCGCGATGTGCTCGGCAAGGTCATTGGTGGTTGGGTCAGGACCCGTCGGACGGCTGGTCGAGGACCGGGGACTCGTCCAGCGGTGAGACGTATCCGGGCGGGGCCGGCGGGTCGGGCGTGACCGGCGGGAAGACGGTCCCGTCCGGCCGAAGGTGGCTGGTCTGGAGGGAGTCCAGGTGGTGCATGTCGAGATGCTGGGGGGCGGGTGTCGGGTCGGTCATGGTCTGCACGCTGGCTCGCTTCCGGGTCGGTCGGGCTCGCTTCTGGGGCATAGCGGGCGCCGTCAGGACGCGGGCGTGTCCAGGGGGCACGACATCGGCAGCGGCAACCCCCGCCGCAACGCCTCGTCGCGCAGCTCGAACAGCCGGGCGAACCCGCCCTCGAGCTCGTCGCGCTGCTCCCAGCGCGCGCACTCCGCGCGCAGCTCGGCCAGCACCGTGTCGTCGTCGAGCTCCGGAACCGTCATCAGGGCGCTCACCACGCGACGACCGGTCGGCGGCGCGCGGCGTCCTCGCCGGCGGCGATGGTGGGGCGTGTGGGTGACCTCATACCTGTGGGCTCCTTCGGGGGTCGAGGCGTCGTCGATCGGACGACTGCCGTTCACCGGTGAAGACCCCCGTTCCCTCCCGGCATGACGCGGCGGGGCGCAACCGGCCGGATGAGCCGCAGCGCAGGGCCGGGGTCCGGCTCGCTCAGCGCCCGCGTCATGCGCCGGCCCCGTACGCGTCCCTACTCCACGGTGCGGCGTCCGGCGGACGTCTGCGGGCGGGTGAGGTGCTCCTCGAGCAGGGCCTGACGGGCCAGGTCGTACGGCGCGACGACCTCGGTGAGGAACGCCGACGCCGCGTCCACGACCGCGGCGAGCTCCCCCGGGGGCGTGTTCTCGAGGATCTCGCGCAAGCACCTCGTGGTGGACGCGCACGACGTCCAGCAGGCTGACCGACGAGCCCACGGCCGCCCGGCCCCACTCGTACCCCGCGGTGAGCGCGGCCTCGTCCCCGCGGGGCAGGTAGCGCAGCAGGGGGATGCGGTAGTCCCGGGTGAGCGCCGGGAGCCGGTCGACGTCGCTCACGGGACGCTGTGGTCCCGCTGGAGGCCGCCGCCCAGGCGGGCCTGGGTGGCGCTGCGGTCGAGGTACTCCAGGCCCTCCTCGAGGTCCAGCGAGGTCGCCACCGAACCGGTCCCCATCCCGAGCTGCACCATGGCGAGCGCGACGTCCGGCTGGATGCCGACGATGACCGTCTCGGCCCCCCGCAGCCGGGCCATCTCGGCGATGCTGCGCAGCGTGGTGAAGCCGAACGAGTCGAGCACGTCCAGCGCGGCGACGTCGATGATGACCCCGGTGGACCGGTAGCGGCCGATCTGCTCGACGAGGTCGTTGCGGAACCGGATCATCTCCGTGTCGTCGAGGGCAGTGTGGACCGACGCGACGAGGTACGACCCTTGTCGCAGGATCGAGACGAGCGCCGGTCCCGTGCTCACAGGGTGCTGGCACCGTCCTTCCTGGTCACCGTGTAGCCGAGCAGCCGCTCGGCCTCTTCGAGACCGCCCTGCAGGTCGCCGATGGTGTGCATCTTGCTCAGATCCACGCCGAGGGTGACCAGCGTCTGGGCGATCGTCGGGCGACAGTCCGGTGATGATGACGCTCGCGCCCATCAGACGTGACGCGTCGACCGTCTGCACCAGGTGGTTGGCGACCGTCGCGTCGACGTCGGGAGCACCCGTGATGTCGATGACGACGACCTTGGCCCGGTGCGTACGGATGCCGCCGAGCAGCTGCTCGGTGAGCTGCCGGGCGCGCTCGCTGTCGAGGACGCCGATGATCGGCAGGATGAGCAGCCGCTCGCGCACCGGCAGCACCGGGGTGGACAGCTCGCGGATGGCGTCCTGCTGCTGGCGGATGACCCGCTCCCGCTCCTCGACGAAGCTGACCGCGACGGTGTTGGCGATCCGGTTGGCGGCCGGCTCGTAGGCGTCGAGCACCCGGTTCAGCAGCGCGAAGTCGCGCTGGTACTTCTCGAACAGCGACCGGGCGAGCACGTCGCGCAGCAGCAGCACGATGCCCGACCACCTCGTGCGTCTCCACCCCTCGCGGGATGATCCGCTCGGAGAGGTCGCGGGCGTAGTGCTGCAGGGCCTCGACGCTGCCGGTCTCGAGCACCTCGACGTAGTTGTCGTAGACCGAGGTCGTCTCGGCCGCCATCTCCTGCTGCGTCATCGCCTCGAGCAGATGGGCCTCGTGGATCCGGCTGGACCCACTCCTCGCGCAGCTTGGCCCGGTGCTCCCGCAGGTGGGCCACCAGCTGCGGCAGCAGCTGGTCCTGGTCGCCGAGGTGGCCCGCGGCTGGCGCGTCGCCCTCCGTGTCGTGCTGGTCGGTGTCGCTCATGATCGTCCTTCCTTGCCCCATTTGGTCATGGTCACAGTGGTGCCCTGGTCGCGTTCGGACACGACCGCGAACTCGTCCATCAGCCGGCGCGCCCCGGGAAGCCCGAGGCCCAGGCCCGCATACGTGCTGAAGCCGTCGGCGAGCGCCTGCTCGACATCCGGTATGCCGGGCCCGGTGTCGCGGGCCACCACCTGCACGCCCTTCCGGCCGTCCTCCTCGACCACCTCGATGGTCAGCTCGCCGCCCTCGGTGAACCGGACGATGTTGCGGGCCACCTCGGACACCGCGGTGGCCACCAGGGTGAGGTCCGTGCCGGTGAGCCCGGCGGTCGTGGCCAGCTCCCGGGCCGTCTGCCGGGCGGCGACGATGTCGGCGTCGCGACTGATGGGGATGCGCACCTCGTTCTCCCGGGTCTGGCCGCGGGCCATGAGGGGCTCGCTGAGGCGGCTGCACAGGTCGCACTGGAGGACGTGTCCGGCGGCGTCCACCTCGCGCTGGCGGCGCCGGTCACCGCCGGAGAGCGCCAGGAGCACCGGACGGCACCGGTCGGTGGGCGGTTCGGCCTGCTCCAGGGCGAGCAGGTACTCCACCCGCAGCCGGGCCCGCGTCCGGTTCAGCTGCGCGGCCACCGCGCCCGAGGTCGTGCCGGTCCTGGAGGCGAGCGTCCGCGTGTCCTGCCCGGCGACCTCGTGGGCCAGCAGGGTCTCGCGCTCCCGGGTCTCCGAGCCGGCCCGAGGGCCTCGGCGACCGCGGCCTGCTCCTCCGCCGCGAGCACCGGCTCGTGGGCCTCCACCGGCGGGCGCAGCTCGACCACCCTGTGCTGGTTGCGCTGCGCGTCGGTCGAGGTCGCGCCACATCGAGGCGACGACGTTGCGGGCGGTGACGATCGTGTAGGACTCGAGCATGCCGGGGTCGATCCGGGAGCGGGCCGCGAGCACGCGGACCAGCGTCTCCTGCACCAGGTCGTCGGCCGCCGGGTGGTTGCCCACCCGCGACCGGACGATTCGACGCACCATCGGCAGCAGAGCCGAGATCTCCCCCGCTGACCCGGAGTCTCCTGCAGCGTCGTCCGAGGACACTGCGCTCACGTACCGAACGGTAACCACTCTGGCGCCGGGCCGCCCACCGAGTGGCGAACCCCACCGGCCCGCCACGCGCGTGCGTTCGACGGCCTGGACCGGCGGGCTATATCGCGCCGACACCCCTTCCCGCCGGGTGTGCGGTGCGATGACCTCCTGACCGCTAGACGTCGTAGTCGAGGGTGACGGCGTCGGTGACCGGGTGCGCCTGGCAGGCCAGGACCACGCCGGCGGCGACCTCGTCGGGCTCCAGCGCGTAGTTGCGGTCCATCCGCACCTCACCGGAGACGAGATGGGCCCGACACGTGCCGCATACCCCGTTGGTGCACGAGAACGGCGCGTCGGGGCGGACCCGCAGCGTCGCGTCGAGGATCGACTCGTCGAAGGACGGCATCGGCACCTGGGTGGTCCGCCCGTCGAGCGTCACGGTGACGGTGGCCGCCGGGGGCGCGGAGGTGTCGACCGTGGGCCGGGGGCGGCGGACGGCGTCCCCCGGTTCGACGACGTGGAAGATCTCGTGGTGGACGTGGTGCGGGTCCACGCCGCGGTCCTTGAGCAGGGCCTCGGCCCCGGTCACCATGCCGAACGGACCGCAGAGGTACCACTCGTCGACCGAGTCCACCGGCACGAGGAGGTCGAGGATCCGGGCCAGCCGCTCGGGGTCCAGCCGGCCGTGGAACAGCTCGACGTCCTGCGGCTCGCGCGACAGGACGTGGATCAGGTGGAACCGGCCCGGGTAGCGGTTCTTGAGGTCCTCGAGCTCCTCGAGGAACATCACCGTGCTGGTCCGGCGGTTGCCGAACAGCAGCGTCACCCGTGAGTCCGGCTCCTCCTCGAGCGCTGTCGCGATGAGCGACAGAACCGGGGTGATGCCGGAGCCGGCGGCGACGGCGACGTGGTGGCGCGCCGCCGACGGCTGGGTCGGGACAGGTGAACGACCCCATCGGGGTCATCACCTCGATCTCGTCGCCGGCCCCGACCGCGGTGTTGAGCCAGGTGGACATCCGGCCGCCCTCGACCACCGCCGACGCGACCCGCAGCGAACCGGGGCGACCCGAGCGCGGCTGGCAGATCGAGTACGACTGGCGCACGTCCTCGCCGTCGATGGTGGCCCGCAAGCGTCAGGTGCTGCCCGGGCAGGAAGGTGTACTCGTCACGCAGCTCGGGCGGTACCTCGAACGACACCGCCACCGCCTCGTCGGTGAGCCGCTCGACCGAGCCGACCCGCAGCGGGTGGAACCGCGGCCGCCTGCACAGGCGCGGCGGGAGTGAGGAGCGCCATCAGAGGGTCTTGAACTCGTCGAAGGTCTCGCGGCACGCCTCGCACCGGCGCAGCGCCTTGCACGCCGTCGAGCCGAACCGCGCCAGCTCGGTGGTGTCCTCGGACCCGCAGCGAGGGCAGGCCACCGTGCGGCGGCCCAGCGAGACCGGCACCGGCCCACCGGCAGGGGTATGCGTCGGCGGCGCGATGCCGAACCGGCGCAGCTTCTCCTTGCCCTCCTCCGACATCCAGTCGGTGGTCCAGGCGGGGCTCAGCCGGGAGGTGACCCGGGGCTCCCAACCGGCGGCCCGGATGACGTACGAGACGTGCGCGGTGATGGCCTCCATGGCCGGGCAGCCGGAGTAGGTCGGCGTGATGAGGACGTCGACGACGCCGGTCGCCTCGTCCGCGGTCACCGAGCGGAGGATCCCGAGGTCGGCGATGGTCACCACCGGCACCTCGGGGTCGGGCACGGCGCCCACCGCCGCCTCGACGGCCGCGGGAGCGGTACGCGTCGTGGTCACCACGTCGCCCCCGGGTGGGAGCGGGCGAGGTGCTGCATCTCGGCCAGCAGGTAGCCCATCGGCGCCGAGTGCACGCCCTGCCGGCCACCGCGCGAACGCCAGCGCGAGTCGTTCGGCAGGGCCAGCGTGGCCTCCTCGACGACCGCGGTCACGCGGGCGACCACCGCGTCGTGGAGCGACGACGGCAGCACGCCGATCGCCCGCCTGCGACCGCGGCGACGGACACCGGGTCGTCGTCGAACAGCTCTGCGAGATAAGGGAGTACGGCTTCGAGGGCCGCCTGCATCCGACGGTGCGACTCGTCGGTCCCGTCGCCGAGCCGCACGACCCACTGGTGGGCGTGGTCGTGGTGGTAGGCGACCTCCTTGGCGGCCTTCTCCGCCACCGCGCGGAAGGTGTCGTCCGTCGAGGCGGCGGCGGCCGCATACAGCTCCACCTGGTACGCCGAGAACCACAGCAGCCGGGCCATCTCGTGCGCGAAGTCCTCGCGCTCCTGCTCGACGAGGTGGACGTTGCGCCACTCCCGCTCGTCGCGGAGCATCGCGAGGTCGTCCTCCGAGCGGCCGGTGCCGTCGAGCGCACCGATGTGCGGGTAGAGCCCGCGCGCCTGGCCGAGCAGGTCGAGGCTGACGTTGGCGAGCGCCATGTCCTCCTCGATCTGCGGGGCGTTGGTCAGCCACTCCGCCAGCCGCTGCGCGTAGACCATGGCGTCGTCGGCGACGCCGAGCAGGTATGCGGCGGTGAGCCGGTCCCCCGTCGGCACGGCGGCGTCGACCGCCCGCCCGGGGGACGGCACCGGTGCCGTCGGCTGGCTCACCCTCCGACCTTACGACCCGCCCTCGCCGGGCGCGGAATCGCCGGGGCGGCAACCGACGCCCGGCCGGTGAGACCGGCAGCTCTGACGCCAGGAAAAAAGTTCGGCTGAACAGGCAACCTGGGTCCCCTCGATTCTCGTTTGGTAGGGGACGGAGGGGAACCCGCGGTGCGAGAGGCCGATCAGGGGGAGTTCGCGGAGTTCGCGGGTGCGGTGGCCCGCGAGCTCCGCGGCACTGCCCTCCTCATGTGCGGCGACTGGCACCGGGCCGAGGACGCCACCCAGGAGGCCCTGATGCGTCTGTACGTCGCCTGGCCACGGCTCGAACGCGGCAACGGGCTGCGGCGCTACGCCCGCATGTCCGTCATCAGCGCGGTGCTGGACCAGGGCAAAAAGCGCCCATGGCGCCGGGAGTGGGCCGTCGAGGAGCTGCCAGAGGTCCCGGTCCCGGACGCCAGCCAACGGGTCGAGGACCGGGCGGCGGTCCTCGGGGCGCTGGGCCGTTTGCCCGAGCGACAACGGGCGTGCGTGGTGCTTCGCTACTACGCCGACCTGTCGGTCGAGGAGACCGCCGCCGTTCTCGACGTCTCGACCGGCACAGTCAAGAGCCAGACGTCACGCGCACTGGCCGCACTCTGCAGTCGTCCACCGAACTGGCCGACCTGCTGACGCCCGACCGACCGGCCCACCGTGACCGAGGGGGACCGTCATGAGCCGTGACCTGTCGGACCTCTTGACGAGCGGCGGCCGACGACCATGACCGGCCGATCCCCTTCACCCCAGAGGACGTCGTTCGCCGAGCCCGCGGCCGCGCCCGCCGCCGCGCCTGGGGCTGGACCTCGCTGTGGGCAGCGGCAGCGGTCGCCATGATCGTCGTGCTGAGCCAGCTGATGACACGTTCGGAGCGCCCACCTTTCCCCGCGCCTGCCCCAGCGACAACATCCGCGGCCGGCACCTCGACCCCACCGCGCACCTCGTCGACGACGCCCGCCGCGCCGGCGATCTCGGAGGCCGATGCGAAGCTCATCGCCGAGTGCGGCACGACCGTCGTCTACGCCCCGCAGACGGTCGCCACTGACGCCAAGTCCTTCCCGACGCCGCAGCCGACCACCAGCGACCTCAGCGGATGGCGAGTCCTGGTGCGGGCGGACGACCAGTTCGGGACGTCAGCGGGGCTGGTCTCGGCGGACGGCACGCGGTATGCCGCCTGCAACCTCGTCCACGACGTGAGCACTGACAGGAACGACCTCTACGAGATGCGACCACCAGCGACGAACAGCCCGATCCCGTCGTCCTGGACCGAACCGGCGAAGGCTCACCTCGTCGACATGTTTCTCGGGTGGAGCCAGATCTGCCAGACGCAACCCCAGGGGAAAGTGTGCCCCGACGAGCTCTACTACGGCGTCGCCCCTGCCTACGAGGGCGTGACGCGCGTGCGCATCGAGTGGCCGGACAAGACCACCTCCGACTACCCGGTGACCAACGGCTACTACGTCGCCCGCCACCTGGAGAAGCGCGTCGAGCGGCCCCTCGACCCAGGGACGCGCGACATGCAGAGCTTCCCGTCGCTCTTCATCTCGTTCTACGACGCCGCTGGGAAGCTGCTCATCCGGTACGACCACAACCCGTCGATGCCGATCCCCGCGACCTGCCCGACCGACCGGGGCTGCTGACCGCTACAGGTACTCGACATCCTCGGGGACGTCGTAGAACGTCGGGTGGCGGTAGACCTTGTCGGCCGCCGGCTCGAAGAACGAGTCCTTCTCGTCCGGGCTGCTCGCGGTGATCGACCCCGCCTCGACGACCCAGATCGACACGCCCTCCTGGCGCCGCGTGTAGACGTCGCGGGCGTTGCGCAGCGCCATCGTCGCGTCCGGCGCGTGCAGGGAGCCGACGTGGGCGTGCGAGAGGCCGCGCTTCGCGCGTACGAACACCTCCCAGAGGGGCCAGTCGCTCACGCGGCGGAGCCCTGGGCGGCCGCGCGACCGGCCTGCTTCGCCGCGTACGCGTTGGCCGCCTCGCGGACCCAGGCGCCCTCCTCGTGGGCGGTGCGGCGGTGCTCGATGCGCTCGGCGTTGCACGGCCCGTCGCCGCGGAGCACGCGCCAGAACTCGTCCCAGTCGATCGGTCCGAAGTCCCAGTGCCCGCGCTCCTCGTTCCAGCGCAGGTCGGGGTCGGGCAGCGTCAGGCCGAGCTTGTCGGCCTGCAGCACCATCATGTCGACGAAGCGCTGGCGCAGGTCGTCGTTGCTGAACCGCTTGATGCCCCAGGCCATCGACTGCTCGGTGTGCCCGCCGGTGCTCGCGGCCTCGCCGGTGTCGGGCGGACCGAACATCATCAGCGCCGGCCACCACCAGCGGTTCGCGGCGTCCTGCGCCATCGCCTGCTGCTCCGCGGTGCCACGCATGAGGTTCCAGAGGATCTCGAACCCCTGGCGCTGGTGGAACGACTCCTCCTTGCAGACCCGGATCATCGCTCGCGCGTAGGGACCGTAGGAGCACCGGCACAGCGGCACCTGGTTCATGATGGCGGCGCCGTCGACCAGCCACCCGATCGCCCCGCAGTCGGCCCACGTCAGCGTCGGGTAGTTGAAGATCGACGAGTACTTCTGCTTGCCGTTGTGCAGCATGTCGAGCAGCTCGGACCGGTCGATGCCCAGGGTCTCGGCGGCGGAGTACAGGTACATGCCGTGACCGGCCTCGTCCTGCACCTTGGCGACGAGGATCGCCTTGCGGCGCAACGACGGCGCGCGGGTGACCCAGTTGCCCTCGGGCTGCATCCCGATGATCTCCGAGTGCGCGTGCTGGGCGATCTGGCGGATGAGCGTCTTGCGGTAGGCGTCCGGCATCTCGTCGCGGGGCTCGATGCGCAGGTCCGCGGCGATGAGCGCGTCGAAGCTGGACTCGCCGTTCCTCAGCTCGCCCGACTGACCGGCGGCCACCGCCGCGTCGAAGTCGGGCGTCTCGGAGGCGTTGAGCGCTTCAGTGGGGTCCACGACGTCGTTGCCGTACATGGGTCCAGTATCCCTCAGCCCGCCGGGGGCTCCGGCTACTGCTTCGAGTCGATGTACCAGCGGCCGTTGATCTTCACGAGGTCGATGTCGTTCTGGTAGCCGTCGGGGACGTTGGTGATCTGGTCCTTCGCGACGGTGGCCTTGTCGCCCGTGACCGTCGCACCGCTCACCGACGCCGCCTTGAGCTTGGCGATCTCCGCGGGGTCGTCGAGGTCGGCGAGGACCTTCTCGAGGCCCTCCTTGCACTGGTCGAAGCCTGAGTCGGTCAGCGGCTGCCCGCCGGTGGAGACCTGCGCGCAGGCCGCGTCCGAGTTCTTGTCGCCCAGCGCGTGCATGAACGACGCGACCGCCTCGGTCGGGCTGCCGCTCCCCGGGGCCGCGTCCGGCGCGGTGCTGCACCCCGCCAGGGTGCCGGCGAGCGCCACACCGATGGCCAGGGTTGCGAGACGCACGGTCACCATCAGAGCACGCCCGGCTGGGATGGGGCCGCTCGGCTCGGCTCCCAGTCGAGCGACTCGGCTGCCGGTATGCGGTGAGCCGAGTCGCTCGGCTGCCAGTCGAGCCGGGCGGCGAGCGGCTGCTTGGATGGCGCAGTGAGCCACTCCCATGACCACCCCGTCGCCGACGCCAGCGTGCGGCTCGCCACGCCCTGGGACGTCGACGCGGTGGGCGAGGTCCAGTCGGTGCTGTGGCGGGAGGCGTATGCGTCGCTGCTGCCGGCGGAGGCCCTCGAGGCGGCCACCCCGGCGGAGTTCGCCCGCGTGTGGCGGGAGTCCCTGGCGACCCCGCCGTCCGGCGCATACCGGCTGCTGGTCGCCTGTGCCGGTGAGGACGTCGTGGGCTTCGCCGCGATCGGTCCCAGCGGCGATCCGGACGCGACCGACGTCGACAGCGAGCTCCTCGTCGGCGGCGTCCTCCCGACGGCGCGACGTGCGGGGCACGGCTCCCGGCTGCTCAACGCCACCGTCGACACCGCCGGCCTGACCCGCTTCGCGCGGGTCCGGACGTGGCTGCTCGACGGCGACGGGGCGACGCGCGCGTTCCTCGTGGCGGCCGGGTTCACCCCCGACGGGGCCCGCCGTGAGCGCGTCACGGGCCCCGCCGAGGGTGACGTCGCCGGAGAGGTTCGGCTCACCGTGGACGTGCCGCAGTGACGTCGCCGCCGGCCCTCAGTCGTCGAACAGCTCGCTGAGGAACGACTTCTTCTTCTTGTAGGGCCGCTGCTGGTAGCCGCGCTGGTCGTACCGGTTGTCGTAGCGCTGCTCGTACCGCTGGTCGTAGCCCTGCTGGTGGCCCTGCTGGTAGCCGTGGTCCTGCGGGCCGGCGTAGGAGCGGTCCTGCGGCGGGGGCGGCGGAGCCGCGGCGGGGGTCGGAGCGCCGTGCCACTCGTTCTCGGCGGCGACGAGCTTCTCCAGCTCACCCCGGTCGAGGAACAGGCCACCGCAGCCGGTGCACTGGTCGACGAGCACGCGGTTGCGCTCGTAGCTGCGCATCTCGCTCGCGCACTTCGGGCAGGTCAGGCTGGTCGTCATACCGGCCCAACGAGGCCCCACGCGGCAGGGTTCCGGCTCTCAGAGTGTCAGCGCGAGCCGACCACGCAGGCCTCGCAGACCGACTCGGGGATGAGCCCGGCCCGCTGCAGCCGGCCGAAGATGGCGCAGCCGAGGCAGAACGCGAACACCGACTCGAGCACCGCGGCGACCACCAGCAGGCCGACCAGGGTCCAGCCGACCGTGGTGGCGCCCAGGGTGACGCAGACCGCCGCGACCAGCGAGAAGGTCAGGCCCAGGCCCTGGGCGAACCGCTTGGGCGGTCCGGGCACCAACGTCGGAGGTCCGAGCCGCGGCGCGACCACCTTGGTCGCGAGGAGGCCGAACGGGCTGAACCGCGGTCCGGAGAGCACCCGCAGCAGGAACCCGGCCGCGAGGACCCAGAGCAGCCAGCCGGCCTGCGTCAGCAGCGCGACGACGGCCGTGACGACGACGAGGCCGGCGACGACGCGGGCCGCCTTCTCGTTCACCGGGTTGGGGAACCCGACCAGGCGGCTGCTTATGGTGGTCATAACCTGAGGTTATCTCCTGAGCGCCCCCCATCGAGAGCGCGTCCTCGTCGTGGACGGTTGCCCCGGTCGCGTCGGTCGGCTGTGTGACCATGCTCCGGTGGACGCCGGGGGTGAGGACCGCACCGCGCTGCGCGCCGTGACCCGCCAGGCGTTGTCGGTCGGCATCGCCACCGGGGCCTACGGCATCAGCTTCGGCGCCGTCTCGGTCGCGTCCGGGCTCACGGTGTGGCAGACGGTGGCGCTGTCGACCCTGCTGTTCTCCGGCGGTTCCCAGTTCGCCCTCGTCGGAGTGCTCGGCGCCGGCGGCAGCGGGGTGGCGGGGATCGCCACGTCCACCCTCCTCGGGGTGCGCAACGGCCTGTATGCGTTGCAGGTCTCGCGGATCCTGCAGGTGCGCGGCCTGCGCCGGCTGGTCGCCGCGCAGCTGACCATCGACGAGTCGACCGCGGTGGCCATCGGGCAGACGCAGCCGCGGGCGATGCGACGGGGGTTCTGGCTGACCGGGCTGATCGTCTACGCGGGCTGGAACCTCTCCACGCTCGCCGGGGCCCTGCTCGGCAACGCCATCGGCGACCCCAAGGCCTACGGCTTCGACGCCGCGGCGGCGGCCGCGTTCTGCGCCCTGCTGTGGCCCCGGCTGCGGTCGCGAGAGGCCGGCGCCACGGCGGCGTTGGCCGCCCTGCTGACCGCGCTGCTGGTACCGCTCGCACCGGCCGGGCGTGCCGGTGCTCGTCGCGGCGCTGGCCGCCGTCGTCGTCGGTCTGGTCGCCCGCCGCGGCCGCGGCGACGACGCTGACCCGCATACCGAGGCGGACGCGGTCCGCGCCGAGGGAGAACCGGCATGAGCGCCTGGGTGACGGTCCTCGTCGCGTGCGGCCTGGCCTACCTGCTCAAGCTGGCCGGCTACCTCGTCCCGGCGCACTGGCTGTCCGGTCCGCGGATCTCGCGGGTGACGGCGCTGTTGCCGGTCGCGCTGCTGACCGGCCTGGTCGTGGTGCAGGCCTTCGCCACGACGGACCGTGGCCTCACGCTGGACGCTCGGGCCGCCGGGGTCGCGGTCGCCGTGGTGGCGCTGGTCCTGCGCGCGCCGTTCATCGTCGTCGTCGTGCTCGCGGCCGCGACCGCCGCCCTGCTGCGGCACTTCGGCTGGGGTTGACGCTCTACGGTCGACGGATGGAACAGCGACTCAGCCTGGTGACCCTGGGGGTCGCCGACCTCGACGCCGCCCGCGGGTTCTACGAGCGCCTCGGGTGGCGCGCGACGGGCCCGACCGACGAGGTGGTGTTCTTCCAGGCCGGCGGGATGGTCGTCGGGCTGTGGAGCCGCGCCGAGCTCGCCGCCGACACGGTCGTCGAGGACTCCGGCGGCTGGGGCGGCATCACGCTCGCGCAGAACGTCGGGTCGCCGGAGGCGGTGGACGCCCTGCTGGAGGAGGCTCGCGCCGCGGGCGGAACGGTCCGGCGGCCGGGGGCGGCGACGGAGTGGGGCGGCTACGGCGGGGTCTTCGCCGACCCCGACGGCCACTGCTGGGAGGTGGCGCACAACCCGTTCTGGAGCATCACCGACGACGGCCGCACCATCGTCGACGAGCCGTAGACGGCCAGGGCGCCGTCGCGCCGTCACTCAGGTCGGAACCGGGAGCGCGAGCAGTGACGCCCCGGAGGCGAGCGAGAGCTCCTGGCGCGTCGGCGTCATCGCCGTGGACTCCGTCCGGCTGCCGGGCATACCGAGGTTGCGCGCGTAGCGCGGGAACGACCCGCCGCCGACGAGCAGGCCGATGCGGGATCCGGCCGCGAACCGGTGGGCGACGGGGTCGAGCTCGAGGACCGTCCGCCCGTCGGGTCCCGCCTCGACGGCGCCACGGAAGGCCTCGGTCACGTTGTGGGAGCGCCCGTTCGGCTCGACCTCGCTGACCCGCACCCACAGGTCGGCGCCAGGACGGTCGCTGTGGTGCTCGAGGGTGACGCGGGGGACGCCGACCACGTCGAGCGGCCGGGTGAGCGGGTGCGCTGGTGAAGACCAGCGTGTCGGGGCGGCGGGCCAGGTCCGAGTCCTCGCGGTAGCCGGGGTCGGTGGCCAGGAGCCGACCGCCGATGGTCGGCGTGGGGTCGCTCGGGTCGTAGGTGAACCCGACTGAACCGGCCGTCTCCGATGGTGGGGTGTCGGTGAGCGCACCGCCCGGCGCGAGGTAGAAGGTGCGCGTCTCGGCGGGCGGCGGCCAGTCCGGCGCGGACCTCCACTCGTCGGCACCGGTGAGGAGGAAGGAGACCGGCTCGGCCGGGGCGTCCGCGCCCATGCCGCCGAGGTGACGGTCGACCCACTCGAGCGAGTCGCCGAACACCCGGGAACCGCCCTTGGTCAGGAGGTTGGCGTGCGTCCACGGACCGACGGTCAGCGACACCTCGACGCCGCGGTCGCGGACGCGGCGGTACTCCTCGAGCGTCTGCCCCACGAACAGGTCCTGCCAGCCGGTGAGGAACCGCACCGGGACCGACACCCGGTCCAGGGCGGCGGACAGGTCCCGCACCTGCCAGTACGGGTCGGCCGGGTCGGTGGTCGTCGCCCAGTCGCGGAACCACGTCGCCCCCGCACCGATGAACCGCTCCTCGCCCTCGGCCACCGGCAGCCCGGCGTATGCGGCGACGTGCCGGCGCTTGGTGCGCGGGCCTTCGAGCAGCTGGCGGAGCATCGTCGCGCTCTCCTGCCGGGCCAGGGAGTCGCACCAGTCGAGGATGTCGTTGAGGGTGAAGGCCCCCGTGCCGTGCACCACGCGGAAGAAGTCGTGGAAGCTGACGAACGACACCGCGGCCACCAGCTCGGGCGGCGGCTCCATGAGCATCGACCACAGCGTGTAGCCGAGGTAGGAACCGCCGACAGCAGCGAACCGCCCCTCGAACCAGGGCTGTTCGCGAAGCCAGGCCACGGTGTCGGCGCCGTCACTGATCTCGTTCTCGCCCGGGACGAACCGGCCCTCGGACCCGAAGGTCCCCCGGCAGCTCTGCATGACGACGTGGTAGCCGCGGGACGCGAACAGCCCGATGAGGACGTGCGGGACGGCCCCCGCGCGCTGGTAGGGACCGCGCATCACCACCGTGCCGAGCGCCGGTCCTTCGGGCGCGTAGTGGTCGGTGAGCAGCGTCACGCCGTCGCGCATCCGGACCGGGATCGACGGCGTCACGGAGTATGCGGCCCGTTGCGGCGGGAGGTGGAACACCCGGGTCGACGCGGCGTCGACCAGTCGCTCCGTGCGGCTGCGGGCACGGGTCACCGCCGCCGTCCGCACCGGTGTCACCGTCGCTCTGCTCACGCCGAACCCCTCTCGCCCCTGCCGGTCGGGGCGAGTCTGTCACGGAGGGTCGGAGCGCCGATCGCGGGCGGGGTGCTCGAGCTCGAGCCGCACGTGGACGTCCACCTCGCGGTCACCGGAGTGGACGGTGACCGCGGCCCGGGCGGGTACGAAGTCGTCGGCGTACACCGCGACGACGTACCGGCCCGGACCGACGGTCCCCATCCTGAACGTCCCGTCCTCGCCGGTGAGCCCGGCGAGGTCGGGCATCGGCGCCGGCGCCGAGTCGACCGTCACGCGGGCGAGTGCGACCGGCCCGTCCGGGCCGGTCACCACCCCGGAGATGACGGGCCGCATACCAGCGTCCACAGGGACCCGCTCTCGTCGAAGGGGCTGGAACCGGCCTGGTGTCAGGCCTTCCAGGCCACCATGTTGTTGTACACCGGCGTCACGATCCGGGTGCCGGAGTTCGTCGTCCCGCCCCCGTACGCGTGCACCGCGAAGGCGTAACGCTTGCCGTCGACGATCCGGTAGACCGCGCTGCCGCTCTGGCCGCCGAAGGTGTCGATGTCGTAGTAGACCTTCCGCGCCGCGACCGACGCGATCCGGCGCGCGGCGTACCACTGGGTGCCGTCGGGCTTGTCGCCCGGGTAGCCGGAGATGTTGCCCACCGAGGCGGTGAGGGTCGCGTTGTTGTAGACGCCGAACCCGAACCAGCCGGTGGTCGCGCCGAGGTCGGTGTCGAGGATGATCGCGCCGTAGTCGTGCTCCTCGTCGCCGTTGGTGGCCCAGCCCTGCACGGTGCGCAGGTTGTTGCTCGTCACCGAGCCGTAGGGCAACGTGGTGCCGTTGCGGCCGGGCATGACCTTGATGGAACGGACGAACCCGTCGCGGCCGGCGACACCGCTGTTCTTGATGTAGACGACGTGGCCGGCGGTCATGAGGGTGTGCGGGCCGATGAACCAGCCCGTGCCGATCCACATCGAGCCGTCCCGCGCGGTGATGAGCAGGGACGCGTGGGCCCGCCAGGGATAGACGTTGGTGCTGCTGATCTTCACGCGGTCGTCCGGGCCGTGGACGGTCTCGAGGACCGACCGCGGCACCTGGCGTCCCGCCGTCCCGAACGACGCCTCGGCGATGTCGGGGAGGTCGAGGTCGCCGGCGAGCACCTCCTTCGCCGCCGTCCTGACGGCGCCGCCGCTCTTGGGCATGCTGAAGCCCTGGACCTTCTCGATGCCGGAGGCCAGGCCGGCCGCCGCCTTGCCCTTGCCCGGTGAGGCGTCCTGCTGCGCGACCCGGGCGGCCGCTTCGGCCTCGCCCTCCGTGCGGTTCGAGATCGGGGCGTCCAAGCCGGTGCCGACCTTGGGACTGGCCATGTGTCTCTCCTGACCTGCAGCGCCGTGCCGTCGTGGCACGGCTGGTGCTGCTCGGAGAGTCGAGTGGCTGCTGGTGATACGCGGCGGGCGCTCGGCGGAGCTAGACGAGCCCGAGGTAGTGCTCGAGACCGACGGTGAGCCCGGGGTGGTCCCCCACCCGACGGACGCCCTCGAGGATGCCGGGCATGAACGAGTCACGGTCGAAGGAGTCGTGCCGGATGGTCAGCTGCTCACCGGCGTTGCCGAGCAGGACCTCCTGGTGGGCGACCAGCCCGCGCAGCCGCACCGAGTGGACCGGGATGCCGTCGACGCGTCCGCCACGGGAGCCGAGCTCGTCGGACTGGGTGGCGTCGGGTACGGGTCCGGCCCCGGCCGCCTCGCGGGCGGCCGCGATGAGCCGGGCCGTCCGGGCGGCCGTTCCCGAGGGTGCGTCGACCTTGTCGGGGTGGTGCAGCTCGATGACCTCGACGGACTCGTAGAAGCGCGCGGCCTGGGCCACGAACCCCATCATGAGGATGGCACCCACGGCGAAGTTCGGGGCGACGAGCACGCCGACCCCGGTGCCCGCTCGCGACGGTGGGGCGGCGGCGATCTGCTCCTCCACTCGTGCGAGCCGAGCCTCGTCCCAGCCGGTGGTTCCGACGACGACGTGCACGCCCTGCGAGACACAGTGGGCGACGTTGCGAGGAGACGCGTCGGGCACGGAGAACTCCACGACGACGTCGGCTCCCCCGAGATCCCCGAGGTCGTCGTCGAGGTCGTAGGTGCCGACCAGGCGGAGGTCGGCAGCGGCCCCGACCGCTGCGCAGACCCGGGAGCCCATCCGGCCCGACGCGCCGATGACCGACACCGCGAGAGTGCGCGAGGCGTCGGTCACAGGCGGAGCCTAGCCAACGGATATGACGCCCGGCTGACCGGCCGAGTCGTGGACCGGACGGACCGCGGACCGTCAGCGCCGGCGCAGCAGGACGACCGCGCGCCAGGCGGCCAGCCCAGCGACCGTCGCGGTCACCGCCAGGAGGAACACCTGGTACCCGACGAGTCCTGGGGTGAGGTCCCGGTGGCCGCAGTCCACCGTCGACGAACCCCGACGCGACGCTCACCAGACAGGCGAGGGCCAGCAGGACCGATGCGGCCGCCGACCACCCGGACCGCACCCGGGGGAAGGCGCCGACGCCGACGAGCGTCAGCAGCACCTGCCCGACGACCATCGGCGCGGGTGCGGCGAGGAGTGCCGCCGGACCCCACGCCTCCGACCAGGTGTTGACGCCGGAGACGACGGCGACCACCCCTCCGGCGAGGTCGGTGGCGACCAGCACGGCCATGGCGGTCGCCAACCGTCGCGCGGACGGTGGGCGACCGGGGGCGGCCGAGGGCTTCGGAGCAGGCGGCGTGGAGGTGGGAGTCGTCAACACGGGCAGGCCTTTCGACGTGGGGGCGGGAGGTGACCACCGTCGCGAACCGTGCTTGGGCCGTCCTAGCGCGCCACTTGGGGCGCCGCCGTTAGCGTGTGCCCGTGCGCGTGTTCGTCTTCGGGGCCGCGCGGGTCGACCCGCGTCCGACGCGCGGGAGGGCGCCGCGATCGACCTCGGTGCCCGCAAGCCGCGCTCGGTCGTCGCCGCCCTGGCGATGACCCCCGGGCGCCCCGTCTCCCCCGGCCTGCTGGCCGACCTCGTGTGGGCCGGCGAACCGCCACCGGCCGCGCACGGGGCGCTGCACGCGTACATCTCCGGTCTGCGCAAGGCCCTCGAACCCGACCGCCGCGCCCGCACCGCCTCGTCGCTGCTCGAGACGACGGACCACGGCTACGTCCTCAACGTCGCGCCCGGCTCCGTCGACGTCCACCGGTTCGCCGCGGACGTCCGGGCCGGCGAGCGCGGCCTCGCCCCGCTGGCCGGCCAGTTCGGCGCCGGCGACCCGTCGGGCTGGCCCAGCCGGGCCGAGACCGCGGCGCTCGTCGAGCAGCTGGACGAGGCCCTGGCGACGTGGCGGGGCGAGCCGTACGCCGACCTGCCCGACCATCCCGACGTCCGCGCGGAGCGGACCGCGCTGGAGCGGCTGCGGGTCGCCGCCGAGGAGGCGAGGCTGGTCGGGCTGCTCGCGCTCGGCGAGCACGCCAGCGTCCTGTCGACCGCCGAGTCCGCCATCACCCGGGAACCCCTCCGCGAACGGCTGCGGGCGGTGCACGCCCTCGCGCTGGTGCGCTCGGGCCGGCAGGTCGAGGCGCTCGACGCGCTGCGCGCCTTCCGCGGGCTGCTCGCCGACGACGTGGGCCTCGACCCCGGTCCGGAGCTGGCGCGGCTCGAGCAGGCGATCCTGCGCCAGGACCCGTCACTGCTGCTGCCCTCCGTCGAGACCGCGCCGCGGCCCCACGCTCCTGCTCCGGCGCCCTCGGTGGTGTCCGCACCCGACGTCGGCCGGCAGGGCCCCCGCGCGGAGCTTCACGCGGTCCTCGACCGGCTGGGCCAGGGCTTGTCGGCGTTCGCGACGGTCATCGGCGAGCCCGGCATCGGCAAGTCGTGGCTGCTGCGCCACCTCGGCGACGAGGCGCGGGCGCAGGGCGTATGCGTTGCCCTCGGCTCCTGCTCGCAGGACGAGGGCGCTCCGCCGTTGTGGCCCTGGCTGGACGTGCTGCGCGCCCTGCCGCCCGAGGAGGGTGGCGCCGGTGCGGCCGGCGACGTGTCCCTGGCCGACCTCATCTCCGGCTCCGGCGCCGTCGGCCCGGGCCAGGTGGCGTTCCGGACCTGGGACCGGATCGCCCGCGCCGTCGTGACGGCCGCCCGCCGACGGCCGGTGCTCGTCGTGCTCGACGACCTGCACTGGGCCGACGAGGCCACGCTCCGGGCGCTGCGGCACCTCCTCGCCGTGGCCCCGGAAGACGTCCCCGTCGCGGTCGTGGCCGCTCGACGTCGGCACCCCGAGCCGAGCGGAGCGCTGGCCGACGTCGCCGAGGGGCTCGCCCGCCGGCACGCCGTGCGCGTCGAGCTGACGGGGCTGGGCGATGAGGAGGCGGCGGCCCTCGTGACCGCCGTCCGGGCCGCGGTGGACCCGGCCACGGTCGAATCGTGGCGTCGGAGGTCCGAGGGCAACCCCTTCTTCCTCGTCGAGCTGGCCCGCCTCGGCCCGACCGGCGACGGACTTCCGGCCAGTGTCCGTGAGGTCGTCGACCGCCGCCTGGCCGGCCTGCCGACCGGGACGCTGGACACCCTGCGCGCGGCCGCAGTGGTCGGCCGGTCGTTCCGGGTCGAGGCCGTCGCCGCCGCTCGCCAGCGGGACGTCGAGGCGGTCGATGGGGATCTCGAGGCCGCGCGCGCCGCCGGGCTGGTCGTCGACGACGGCCCGGAGGGTTACGCGTTCGCTCACGCCCTGACCCACGAGGCCGTGACGCTGACCGTGCCTCCGCGACAGCGGGCCCGGCTCCACGCGCAGGTCGCCCACGCCCTGGAGAGCGACCCGGAGCTCCGCGCGCTCGTCAGCCCGGACGAGCTCACCGCCGAGCTCGCCCGTCACTGGCTGGCCGGCGGACCGACGAACGCCGACCGGGCCTGGCGGGCAGCGGACGCCGCGGCCGACCAGGCGCGGAAGGCGTCCGCATACCGGGAGGCTCTGGGCCTGCGACGTAGCGCCATCGCCAGCCACGAGCGGGTGGCCGGGGCGGACATGGAGGAGCGGTACCGGTTGCTGCTCGAGCTGGCGCGGGACTCCGCGTACGCCGCGTGGTGGCCCACGGTCAGCGAGGCGTCGTACGCGGCGATGGCGCTGGCCCGTACCATGGACCGCCCCGACCTCGTGGGGCCGGCGGCCGCCGGGCTCAGCCGCTACTGCGTGTGGACCATCCACGACTGGATGCAGGTCTCCGAGGACGGGGTGGACGACCTGCGCTGGGCGCTGCGCCTGCTTCCCGAGGACGACTCGGCCGAGCGCTGCATGCTGCTGCTCGCCCTTGCCGTCGAGCTCTACTACGACCCCCAGGCTGTCGCGGAGCGCTCCGCCCTCGTGGACGCGGGTATGGACCTCGCGCGCCGGCTCGGCGACCCGGCGCTGCGGTCGTGGGCCAGCCGGGCGGCGTGGCTGGCGACGTGGAGCCCGGGGCACACGCCGGCCCGGCTGGAGCTCGACCGGGAGGCGCTCGCCGCGGCGCGCGACGCCGGTGACCTCGCCGGGCAGTCGGTCGCCCTGCTCGCCCTGGCCACCGACGGTCTGGAGCTGTCCGGACCGGGTGCGTGGGAGGAGGCGGCCCGGGCCGCCGAGGCGATCGCCGAGCGCGAGCGCCTGCCCTACGTGCTGTGGACGGTCAGCTGGGTCGAGATGAGCCTCGCCGCCCTGCGCGGGGACCCGGTCGAGGCCGATCGCCGCCGGGACCGGGTGCTGGCCCTGGCGCGCGAGGTGGCCCTGCCGATCGGGGACATCGAGCCGGCCATCGTCGACACCATCCGCCACGTGTGGGAACCGCGCGCCGCGGACGCGGAGGTGGCGGTGCTGATCGTCGACGAGGACGGCGACCGCGCGGGCCCGGGAGCCGGCCTGGGGCACGGGCTGCTCGCCCGGGTCGGCGACCCCGACGTCCTGCGGACGAGCATGACCGCTCACCCCCTTACCGAGACGCTGGAGACCTGGGCCACCCCGATGCTCGCCTGCTTCGAGGTCGAGGCGGCGAGCGTGGTCGGCGACGCGTCCGTCGCCCGGCGGTGGGCGCGGGTGCTCGAACCCCTCACCGGCCGGATGGCGCTCGCCGGGGTATCCCTGGTGTTCGGCCCGGTCGACGGCTACCTCGCGCTGGCCGCCGCCACGACCGGCGACCGGACCGCGGCGGGGCGCTACGCCGACCGGGCGCTGGCCCAGGCCGACGAGTGGCGGCTGCCGGCCTACCGCGACTGGCTGCTGGCGCGGCGGGCCCGGTTGGGGTTCTGACCCCTCAGGCGTAGCGGAAGGCCGCCCGCTCGCCCCGGCGGAACCGGCCGCGGCAGAGGCGCAGCAGCAGCACGAACGCCGGTCCGGCGCTCTCGAGGACCGGCCGGACCAGCTCCTCGGGGACCTCCTCGGCCACCCACGGGACGATGAACGGGGTGGCGCTCTTCGGGTACCCGTTCTCGGCGCCCTTGGTCATCGCCCGCTCCTCCTCGGGGGTGGCGACCCGCTGCAGGTACGGCAACGCGTCGGTCTCCTCGTGGCGCAGGTGCTCGAGCAGGGCGGACCGGACCGCGGTGACCCGGACGTCGAGGGCGTTGCGGTGGTCGGCACACGGGTGGGCGGCCATGGCCCGGAACGCCTCGTCGACCGCGGCCAGGGCCGGGTCGATGTGACCGTGCTCGTCCTCCATGGCGTGGAGCATCTCGGTGGCGGCCGCCTCACCGTCCTCGGCGGCGTGCCGTTCGAGGACCGGCCAGATGTACTCGTCCTCGACCTGGTGGTGGTGGTGCAGCACGTCGGCGAAGCGCTCCCACCGACGGGCCAGGGCCTTCCAGGTGGCGACCTCGCCCAGCGGCGTCGCGCGGACCGCCGCCTCGAAGCGGCGCAGGTCGCGCCGGAACGCGTGGTGCATCAGGTACATCGGGGTCTGGTCGTAGGGACCCTCGGCCACGTGGGTCTGGCCGGGGAGGCGGATCTGCTCGCGGAACTGGGTGGGTGACGTCATCGCCGGTCCTCTCGTGGGGTGTGGTGTCGTCCCACCTTCGGTCGCGGCCCTTGGGCCCCACTTGGGCCGCGCTTGCACGTCGGAATCCGTGAGGCCGTCGGGACCGGCGAGTGGCACGCTGGAGCGATGACCACGGCCACCGTGCGTACCGTCAACGTCGTCCACGAGCTGCGGGACGGTTACTTCCACCGCACGGCGATCGACAAGCGCCCGGTCTCCGGACCCGTCGCCGTCGGGCCGCTCGGGCTGGCCGGTGACGAGCAGATCGACCGCAGCCACGGCGGCAAGGACCGGGCGGTCTACGTGTATGCGGACGAGGACGCCGCCTGGTGGTCCGAGCAGCTGGGCCGCGACATCCCGCCCGGCCAGTTCGGGGAGAACCTCCGGACCACGGGCCTGGACGTGACCGGCGCGCGGATCGGCGAGCAGTGGCGGGTCGGTGATGACGTCGTGCTCGAGGTCCGCCGGATCCGCACGCCCTGCCAGAACCTCGCGATGCGGATGGACCTCGAGGGTTTCCACCTGGAGTTCCTGCGGTCCGGCCGGGTCGGGGCCATGTGCCGGGTGCGGACCGAGGGCGAGGTGCGCGCGGGCGACCCGGTGCACCAGGTGGACCGGCCGTCACACCCCGTGACCATCGGCGGACTGGCCAGCGGCTCCGTGACCGCCGAGCAGATGCGCGCACTCCTCGACAGCGGCGTGCCGCTGACGACCAGCGTGCGCAACCAGGCCACCCGGATGGTGTCGGCGAGCTGACCCGGACGCGGCGCGCCGACGCCGCAGCGGCATACGGTGGCGTCGTGGACCTGGACGAGGCGGTCGGTGAGCTCTACGGGTTGTCCCCCGACGACTTCATGTCGGCGCGGCGCGGTCTCGCAGCCCGGGCCAAGGCCGACAAGGAGACCGGCCTGGCCAAGGCCATCGAGTCGATCCGCAAGCCGACGGCCGCGGCCTGGGCCATCAACCAGCTGGTCCGCTCCCGGCCGGACGACGTCGAGCGGCTCGTCGAGCTGGCCGCCGGTCTGCACGAGGCGCAGGAGAAGATGGACGGCGCCGCGATGAAGACGCTCGGCCGGGAGCGGACGAAGCTCATCGACGAGCTGGTGCGCTCGACCGCCGAGGTGGCCAAGGAGAGCGACGGCGCGCTGTCGATGCCGGTCGCCAACCAGGTGCGCGAGACGTTCGTGGCGGCGCTCGCGACGACGGCGGCCGCCGAGGCGGTGGGATCTGGTCAGCTGACGCGGGCCCTGTCCTACGCCGGGTTCGGCGACGTCGACCTGTCCGAGGCCACGGCCGCGCCGGCACCGGCCCGCCGCCCGGCCCTGCGGGTCATCAAGGGCGAGGGCCGGGAGTCCGGCCGTGAGAAGGGCCGCACGGCCGAGCCGGAGCCGGAGCCGGAGGAGCCGCCGAAGCCGGACCCGGCGCTGCTCAAGCGGCTGGCCGAGGCCGAGAAGCGGTCACGGGAGACGATGTCGGCGGCGGCCACAGCGGGGGACGCGCTGAGCGAGGCGACCGACGCGCTGGAGACCTTGGACGCCCGGATCGCCGAGCTGGACGCCGAGCTCAAGGCGGCCCGTGGCGAGCGCGACGGCCTGGTCAAGGCCCAGAGAGAGGCGGCCGCGGCCAACAAGGTCGCCGACCGCACGCTGCGAGCGGCCCTGGCCGAGGTCGACCAGATCCGCGCCAAGCTGCCCGACACCGACGACGACTGAGTCGTCGACCGGTTCCGGGCGTCAGCGGTCGGAATCCCGGCCGCTCGCGCACGGAACCGCGGCCGGCAGGAACCGGAACGGCCCGGCATACCCCGTGGGTATGCCGGGCCGTCACCGGACCTGGAGGCGAACCTCAGGCGTTGGCGACCTCGGCCGCCGGAGCGTCCGAGCCCTCTCCACCGTCGGAGCCGTTGGCGTCGGCCATCACCGCGGCGAGCGAGAGCTTGCCGCGCGGGTCGATCTCCTTGAGCTCGACCTGGACCTTCTGGCCGACCTTGAGCACGTCGTCGACGTTGTCGATCCGCTTGCCGCCGACGAGCTTGCGCACCTCGGAGATGTGCAGCAGGCCGTCCTTGCCGGGCGTGAGGGAGATGAACGCGCCGAAGGTCGTCGTCTTGACGACGGTCCCGATGAAGCGCTCACCGACCTCGGGCATCTGCGGGTTCGCGATCGCGTTGATCGCGGCCCGAGCCGCCTCGGCCGAGGGGCCGTCGACCGCGCCGATGTAGACGGTGCCGTCGTCCTCGATGGAGATGTCGGCGCCCGTGTCGTCCTGGATCTGGTTGATCATCTTGCCCTTCGGGCCGATGACCTCCCCGATCTTGTCGACGGGGACCTTCACCGTGATGATCCGCGGGGCGAACTCCGACATCTCGTCCGGGACGTCGATGGCCTCGGCCATGACGTCGAGGATGTGCAGCCGGGCCTCGCGGGCCTGGGTGAGCGCACCGCCCAGGACCGAGGCCGGGATGCCGTCGAGCTTCGTGTCCAGCTGGATCGCCGTGACGAAGTTCTTGGTGCCCGCGACCTTGAAGTCCATGTCGCCGAACGCGTCCTCGGCGCCGAGGATGTCGGTGAGCGCCGCGTAGCGGGTCTCACCGTCGACCTCGTCGGAGACGAGACCCATGGCGATGCCGGCGACCGGGGCGCGCAGCGGCACACCGGCGTTCAGCAGCGACAAGGTCGAGGCGCACACGGAACCCATCGAGGTGGAACCGTTGGAGCTCAACGCCTCCGAGACCTGACGGATCGCATACGGGAAGTCCTCCCGCGTCGGCAGCACCGGCAGGAGGGCCCGCTCGGCGAGCGCCCCGTGGCCGATCTCGCGGCGCTTGGGCGACCCGACGCGGCCGGTCTCACCGGTGCTGTAGGGCGGGAAGTTGTAGTTGTGCATGTAGCGCTTGCGCGTCACCGGCGACAACGTGTCGATCTGCTGCTCCATCTTGAGCATGTTCAGCGTGGTGACACCCATGATCTGGGTCTCGCCGCGCTCGAAGATCGCCGAGCCGTGCACCCGCGGGAGCACCTCGACCTCGGCCGACAGCGCGCGGATGTCCCGCAGGCCACGGCCGTCGATGCGGACACCGTCGGTGAGGATGCGCTTGCGGATGAGCTTCTTCTGCACCGCGCGGTATGCCGCGGACAGCTCCTTCTCGCGGCCCTCGAACTGCTCCTCGAGCGCGCCCTTCATCTCGGCCTTGATCTCGTCGAGCCGGTCCTCGCGCTCCTGCTTGCCGGCGATCTGCAGCGCCTGCTCGAGCTTCGCGGACGTGTGGTGCTCGACGGCCTCGTAGGCGTCGTCGTTGTAGTCGAGGAAGTACGGGAACTCCTGGACCGGCTTCGCAGCGGCGGCCGCGACCTCGTTCTGCGCCTTGCACAGCTGGGCGATGAACTTCTTGCTCGCCTCGAGACCCTCGGCGACGACCTCCTCGGTGGGAGCGCCGACGCCCTGGTTGGTGACCAGGTCCCAGGTGGAGCTGGTGGCCTCGGCCTCGACCATCATGATCGCGACGTCCTGCGCACCGTCCTTGTTCGTCACCACGCGACCGGCGACGACCATGTCGAAGACGGAGCGCTCGATGTCGGAGAAGTTCGGGAAGGCGACCCACTGGCCCTCGATGAGGGAGACGCGGACGCCGCCGACCGGGCCGGAGAACGGCAGGCCGGAGATCTGCGTCGACAGGCTGGCCGCGTTGATGGCGAGCACGTCGTACTGGTGGTCGGGGTTCAGCGCGAAGACGCTGATGACGACCTGGACCTCGTTGCGCAGGCCCTTCTTGAAGGTCGGGCGCAGCGGCCGGTCGATGAGCCGGCAGGTGAGCACGGCCTCGGTCGAGGGGCGACCCTCGCGGCGGAAGAACGAACCGGGGATCTTGCCGATCGCATACATGCGCTCTTCGACGTCCACGGTCAGGGGGAAGAAGTCGAACTGGTCCTTGGGCTGCTTGCCCGCGGCGGTGGTGCTCAGCAGGACCGTGTCGTCATCGAGGTACGCGGTGACGGAGCCGGCTGCCTGCTTGGCGAGCCGCCCGGTCTCGAACCGGACGGTGCGGGTGCCGAAGCGGCCGTTGTCGATGACGGCTTCGGCGAAGGTGATCTCTGGACCCTCCATGGGTCCTCCAATCTGTTCTGTGCATCCCGGGGCATCGTCGTTGTGCCCGGGGGTTTACTCATGCGACAGGGCGGCCTCCGCGATCGCGGAAGCCGCCCTGGTCACAGGCTTATCGGCGCAGGCCGAGGCGCTTGATCAACGAGCGGTAGCGCTCGATGTCGGTGGCCTCCAGGTAGCGCAGCAGCCGCCGGCGGCGGCCGACCATGAGGAGCAGGCCGCGGCGGCTGTGGTGGTCGTGCTTGTGCTGGCGCGAGTGCTCGGTGAGGTCCTTGATGCGCTGCGTGAGCATCGCGATCTGCACCTCGGGAGAACCGGTGTCGCCCTCGGTGGTGGCGTACTCGGTCATGATCTGCTTCTTGACGTCCAGGTCCAACGGCATGGGTTACCGATCCTCTTCTGTAGCTCGCTGCGCGGTGCACCAGGGCATGTCCACCTGGGCGCTCTCGAATCCGCGGCCGTAACACGGCAACGTTCAGGATATCAGCGGTGTGGTTTGCCGCCCTAATCGCGCTGCGGGAAGTAGCGGCGCCACTCGTCACTGCGCTCGGCAGGGACACGCCCTGGGCCCTGGCGGCGGACCCGATGCGCTCGAGCGTACGCGCCGGGCTGCGGTAGAGGTCGCCGCTGAGCACGACGACCAAGCCGCCAGCCCTCCGCGTCGAGGTCCTCACGCCGCTGGACGTCCCACCGCCACTGTGCCGTGTTCTCCGCGTGCTGCCGCCCGTCGTATTCGATGGCGATCCGCCACTGCGGGTACGCCAGGTCGAGGCGGTAGCGGACGCGACCGGTGTCGTCGCGCAGTGAGTGGTTGACCACAGGTTCTGGGAGGCCCGCCAGGACGATGAGCAGTCGGAGCCGGGTCTCCATCGGCGAGTCGACACCCACGCGCACGAGAGCGGCGGCCCGGCGCAGATGGCGGGCACGTCGCCCACGGAACGCCGTCGCCGCGGCGACCAGCTCAGCAGGCGTGACGACCCCGGCTCGGACCAGCGAGTCACCGAGGACGACGAGATCGACGAGGTCGAGGTCGGCGAGGTCCAGGAAGGTCTGGCGCGGCGAGGTGACGGGGAGCCCGTGGTGCAACGCGGCGTCCGGCGCTCGGCGAACCCGGGCGTCCACCCCTGCGACCCGGAGCCTCGACCCCGGCGGGATGTCGAGCTGGAGGTTCGGGATCGCCGGGACCACGCCGCCCCACAGCGTCGCGGCAGTGTGGCGAGCCAGCAGCGCACCCTTCGGCGCCACGCAGCAGGGCCGCGCGCGCTCGCACCGTCACCGTGGGCGTGAGCTCGACCGGGGCGTAGACGCCGTGGAACAGCCGCCGGTAGCCCGGCCCGCGCATCACTCGCTCGGAGCAGGCCGGCGTCGAGACCGCGCCGGAGCGTGAACGGGCCGGTGAGCGACATACCTCTACCGTCGCGCGGGGCGTGGCTGGGGCGCCGTCGTCGTCCACAGGTCCCGCGCCTTTGTGGCCGAGATGACGAAAACCCACCCGTAACCGGGGTGGCGGGCGTCGGTTCGTGGCCGAGACGACACTTCCCGACGCGCGGTGCGGGGCATTGACATGAAACGGCGTTTCAGACACGTTGGGCGGTGTGCGCATCGTCGACGTCCGGACCGTGCTGCTGACCGGTCCGTGCACCCATGACCCGTGGCTGTCGGTCTTCAAGCAGTCGCGCACCGTCGCCCTCGTGGAGATCGAGACCGACGCCGGGGTCATCGGGCTCGGCGAGACCTACGCCGGCTACTTCTTCCCCGAGTCGGTACCCCTCGTCGTCGACTACCTGCGCCCGGTCCTGCTCGCCGTGCGACGGCGTGGACGCGCGACGACTTCGACGTGCCCGATGCCTCGTCGCCCGGATGCGTACCTGCTTCCAGTACTGGGGCCGGGTGGGCCTCGGCGCTGCGGTGCTGGCCGGCATCGAGGGCGCGCTCTGGGACCTCGTCGGCAAGGTCCGCGGTATGCCGGTGCACCGCCTGCTCAGCGCCGACGCGCCTGCCAGCCTCCCCGCGTACGCGACCGGCGGCCCGTCGCCGTGGCCGACCGACGACCTGCTGCGCAAGGTCGAGTTCTACCTGGGCCTGGGGTTCCGGGCGGTCAAGCTCAGCTCCGGCTACCTCGACTCGGCCACCCGCGCCGAGGTGCCCGCCACCGGCCTCACCGCCGCCGTCGACCTCGAGGTCGGCAAGGCGGCCCTGCTCCGGGAGACCTTCGGCGCCGACCTCGGCCTGCTCCTCGACGGCCACATGGGCCACCGCGAGGGACCGGAGCGCTGGGACGTCGACACCGCGCAGGCGGTGCTGCACGCGGTCGCGCCCTACGACCTGACGTTCTTCGAGGAGCCGCTGCGCTACGACGACGTCGCCGGCTACGCCGCCCTGACCCGGGACAGCGCGATCCCCGTGGCCGGCGGCGAGCAGCTGACCACGGTCGGCGAGTTCGCCGCGTTCGCCGAACGGGATGCCTTCGCCATCGCGCAGCCCGACGCCGCGTGGCTCGGCATCGACGGGTTCGTCCAGGTGGCAAGGCTGTTCGGCGCGCAATGGTCGCCGCGTCGCCCCTCACGCCTGGTCCGGCGGCGTCGGCGTCATGCAGAACGTCCACGCCGCCTTCGCCTGCGACAACGTCGTCATCGTGGAGGTCCCCCCGGCGGCCGGCCCGCTGCACACCGAGCTCTGGGGTGACTCGCTGCGGCTCGAGGACGGCCGCGTCCTGCGCCCGGACTCCCCCGGCCTCGGCGTCGAGCTGACCGAGGCGACGCGCGCGGCATACCCCTTCCGTCCCGGGGCCGAGGAGTTCTCCTCGGTACCGGGCAAGGTCATGAGGAGCTGACGTGCCGGACCACGTCGTCATCGGCCAGCCGGGCACCGACGAGCGCCTCGACCGGATCGGGGCCGCCTTCCCGGACGCGACGCTGACGATGGTCGACGCCGAGCCCGGCTGGGTGGCCGACGCGGACACCACCGTGCTGTTCGCCGACCAGCCCCCCGCCAACGTCGCGGACCTCCACCGCCTGTCGTGGGTGCAGCTGGGGTCGCACGGCTACCGCCAGGTGAGCGGCCTGCCGCTGCCCGCCGACGTCGTGGTCACCAACGCCAGCGGCGTCCAGGACCGGCCCATCGCCGAGTGGGTGGTGATGATGCTGCTCGCCCTCGGCCGGCGCCTGCCCGACATGATGACCGCCCAGCGCGAGCACCGGTGGGACCGCTCCGAGGCCTACCAGGCCGAGCTGCGCGGTATGCCGGTCGGCCTCCTCGGCTTCGGCAGCGTCGGCCGCGAGGTGGCCCGCCTGCTCCAGCCGCTCGGTATGCCGGTCCACGTCCTGACCCGCAGCCGCAACCGCGACCGCGGCGCCCGGTTCGACCCGCTGGACGCTCCCCCGACGCCGTGCCGGAGCCGGACCGCTGGTTCCTCCTCGACCAGGAGGACGAGCGCCACGCGTTCTACTCCGGCATCCGCGCCCTGGTCGTCGCCGTGCCCGACAGCGCCGGCACCCGCGGTCTCGTCGACGCCGCCGCGCTCGCCGCCCTGCCTCGCGGTGCGCTCCTGCTCAACCCCGCCCGGGCCCGCGTGGTCGACGAGGACGCCCTCCTCGCCGCCCTGCGGTCGGGACACCTCGGCGGCGCCGCCCTCGACGACCACTACCGTCAGCCGATGCCCCCCGACGACCCGTTCTGGGACGCCCCCAACACGGTGGTCACCGCCCACATCTCGGGGTCGAACGGCAGCCCCTGGTACCAGGCGCGGATCTGGGAGCTGTTCCTCGAGAACGCGACCCGCCGCGCCAGCGGTCGCCCGCTGCTCAACGTCATCGCCCGCGCGGACCTCGACGCATGACCGACCTCCTCCTCCGTGGTGGCCTCGTCGTCGACGGCACCGGCGCGCCGCCCCGCCCGGCCGACGTCGCCGTCGACGGGGACCGCATCATCGCCGTCGCCCCCGAACCTTCCCGCCGACGCCCGCACGGTCGTGGACGCCACGGGCCTGGTCGTCTGCCCCGGGTTCGTCGACATCCACACCCACAGCGACCTGACCCTGCTGTCGGCCCCGCAGGCGCCCAGCGCCCTCACCCAGGGGACGACGACCCAGGTGGTCGGCAACTGCGGCCTGGGGCTCGCGCCCCGCACGCCACCGCCGACCTGGACGCCATCCGCGCCTCCGCGGCATACCTCGACCTCGACCCCGACGTGGCCGCCGACTGGACCACGGTGGGCGGGTACCTCGACGCGATGCGCGCGGCCCGGCCCGCGGTCAACGTCCTCACCTTCGTGCCCCACGGGCCGGTACGCGCGTCCGCCGTCGGCTTCGACGCGCGCGCCGCCACCGCCGCGGAGATCGACACGATGACCGGCCTGCTCGACGAGGGCCTGCGTCAGGGCGCGGTCGGGCTGTCGACCGGCCTGGTCTACGCACCGGTGTGCTTCGCCGAGGAGGACGAGCTGGTCGCCCTGGCTCGCACGGTCGCCGCCCACGACCGGCTGTTCGCCTGGCACGTCCGCGACTACACCGACCACCTGCTGGAGTCGGTCGCGCAGTGCCTGCGCGTCGCCCGAGAGACCGGGTGCCGCACGCAGGTGTCGCACCTCGCCGCGGTCGGCCGGCGCAACTGGGGCGGGGTCGAGCGGGCCCTCGACATGGTCGACGAGGCGCGCCGCGACGGGCTCGACGTCGGCGTCGACATCTACCCCTACCTCGCCGGCAACGCCCCTCTGGCGCAAGCGGTTCCGGCCGAGCTGCAGGCCGGGGGCGACGAGGCGCTGAAGGAGCGGCTGGACGACCCGGCGACCATCCGGGCGCTGGTCGCGCGAGTGGGCGGACCGCGCCGTCGGCTGGGACGAGACCGTCGTCAGCTGGCTCCCCGAGCCGGCCGAACCCGGCGTGGTCGGCCGCCGCGTCACCGAGATCGCCGCCGACCGCGGCGAGTCAGCGGACGCGGTGGTGCTCGACCTGCTGCGGCGCCACGGGTCCTCGGCGCTCGCCGTCTACTTCGGCCGCGACGAGCGCGACCTCGAGCGGGTGCTCCGCCACCCGGCGACGGTCGTCGCCTCCGACGGCCTGGCCCTCGACCCGACGGGCCCGACCGGCCGGGGCACCCCACATCCGCGCTGCTACGGGTGCTTCCCCCGCTACCTCTCGCAGTACGGCTCAGCGACCTCGCCGACGCGGTCCGCCGCTGCACCTCGGCCCCCGCGGCCCGGGTCGGCCTCATCGACCGGGGCCGGGTCGCGGTGGGCACGGTGGCCGACCTCGTCGTCCTCGACCCGGCGACCCTCCACGACACGGCGACGTTCGAGAACCCCCACCAGCTCAGCACCGGCGTCCGCGACGTCGTCGTCTCGGGCCGGTTCGCCGTTCGCGACGGACGCCTGACCGGCACGCGGGCCGGCCAGGTCGTCGCGCTGCGGTAGCTAGCCGACGGGGTACGCCTCCCGCAGGTTGACCTGGGAGTACGCGACGTGCCGGGTCAGCGGGTCGGCGGCCATCGCCGCCGCGGTCAGCGGGAAGCCGTCGTGGGTCTCGTTGCGGTAGCGCACGTAGGCCTCGGCGAAGTTCACGCCGGCCAGCCGGCCGAACTCGCCGTTGTTGCTCTCGACCACCTTGCGGGCGAACGGCCCGTCGTAGCCCTGGCTGGCGAAGCAGTCCATGGCGGCGATCTTGCGGCTGACCACCGGGGTGATGTCGATGAGGAGGTCGTTGCGGACGCCGTAGTTGCTGAGGGCGTCGGCGGCGATCGAGGGCAGTCCGGTGAAGTAGACCTGGCGGACGTTGACCTCCGCGCGGCCGTCGAGGTTCTTCAGGTAGGTGGCGGCGCGGTCCATGGCCGCCAGCGCGGTCATCGTCGCGATGGTGTGGGACGACTGGGTCATCACGGCGTTGGCGGGGTAGTCGGCGATGACGACGTCCGGGGCGTGCAGCGCGATCTGCTCGGCGACCTCGTCGACGACGTCCTCGTGGACGGTGCTCATGGTGTCGTCGTGGTCCAGCAGCACCAGGTCGCGGATGCCGATGATCTCGGCGGCCCGCTCCAGCTCGCGGCGCTTGTTGGCCGCGATCTCGGTGAGGCCGGACGCCACGACCTGCTCGTCCGGGTGCTCCTTGCGCCACTCCTCGGCGTAGGCGTTGGGGTGGATCCGGCCGCCGTGGGTGAGGATCACGGCCACGATCTCGTCACCGGCGTCCGCGTGCCGGGCGAGCGCCCCGCCGCAGTTGGTGATGGTGTCAGCCGGGTGGGCGTAGATGGTCATGAGCTTCATGCGGGTGGGCCTCCGAGGTCGGGTCGGAACGTGTCGTGAAACAGCGTTCCACATTTGTTGACCGACGGACAGGCCCGACCTAGCATGGCGCGGTGCCGACCCGTCGCCTGTCGTTCCCGTCAGCCCGGGAGCACCCGCTGGACCCGCCCACGGTCCAGACCGAGCTGCGCGAGACGTGCCCGATCGCGCCGGTCGAGCTGCACGACGGCCAGCCGGCCTGGCTGGTCACGCGGTACGACGACATCCGCACCGTGCTGTCCGACGACCGGTTCAGCTCGGCGGAGCTGTGGCGCTTCGCCGGGTCGGCGAACCGCGCCGCCGCCGAACGCGCCGAGACCTCGTTCACGGTGATGGACCCGCCCGAACACACCCACTACCGGCGGCTGTTCACGCGCTACTTCACGATCAAGCGGGTCGAGACCCTCCGGCCACGCATCCAGCAGATCGTCGACGACACCATCGACGCCCTGCTCGCCGGACCGGGCCGGGCCGACCTGGTCCGCGACCTCGCCCTGCCGATCGCGTCGCAGACGATGTGCGCGCTCGTCGGCGTGCCCTACGCCGACCACGAGTGGTACGAGGAGCGCGCCGAGGTCCGCAGCCAGATGGACGGCGACCCGGCGGAGTCGGAGCGCGCCTTCCAGGACCTGCTGGCGTACATGTCGGGTCTCGTCGACCAGGCCCACGGCGGGACTGGCGACGACGTCATCACCGCTGCGGTCCGCGACCTGCTCGAACCCGGGCTCATCGACCAGGCGGACCTCGTCGCCGCGCTGCGGCTGCTGTTGACCGCCGGTCACGAGACGACGGCCACGATGATCGCGACCGGCACCTACGTCCTGCTCACGCACGCCGACCAGCTCGACGAGATCCGCCGGGACCCGACCCTGCTGCCCGGCGCCATCGAGGAGCTGCTGCGCTACATCAGCATGCTGTTCATCCTCGTCCGGACCGCCACGCAGGACACCGAGGTCGCCGGCCAGGCGGTATGCGCCGGCGACGGGCTGATCGTCGGGCCGGCGCTGGCCAACAAGGACCCGCGCGCCTTCCCGGAGCCGGACCGGTTCGACATCCACCGCGACAACCGCCACCACGTCGCCTTCGGCTTCGGCCCGCACCAGTGCCTCGGCCAGCCGGTGGCCCGGCTGGAGCTGGGCATCGTCCTCGAGACCCTGCTGCGTCGCATACCGACCCTGCGGCTCGCCGTGCCGGCCGACGAGGTGCCGTTCAAGCGGACCAACCTCGTGGGCGTGGAGTCGCTCCCGGTGACCTGGTGAGCGGGTCGTGAGCACCGTCGAGATCGACGCCGACCGCTGCGTCGGCGGCGGGCAGTGCGTCCTCGCGGCGCCGGAGCTGTTCGACCAGGACGACCTCGACGGCACGGTCATCCTGCTGCGCCAGCCCGAGCCGGGCGAGCACGGCGACGCGGTGCAGGCGGAGCGGGTCTGCCCCGCCCGCGCGATCCACGTCGTGCCGTGAGGCCACCGGGGCGGGTCCTCGTCGTCGGCGCCGGGGTCGCCGGTTTCACCGTCGTCGACGAGCTCCGCCACCTGGGCTTCGACGGGGCGATCACGTTGGTAGGGGCGGAGACCCACCTGCCGTACGACCGGCCGCCACTGTCGAAGCAGGTGCTGCTCGGCACGTGGCCGCACGAGCGCGCGGCCCTCACCACCGTCCAGGCCATCGCCGAGCTGGACCTCGACCTGCGTCTGGGGACCGCCGCGCGGGCCCTCGACGTCGACCGCTCGGACGGTCACGCTGGAGGACGGCACCGTCGTGACCGCCGACGAGATCGTCATCGCCACCGGCAGCCGCGCGGTCGTCCCGACGTGGGCGGCGCTCGGCCCGCGGGTCGTCGCCCTGCGGACGCTCGACGACGCCCAGCGGCTCGGGCCGCTGCTGCGCCGCAGCCGCCGGCTCGCGGTGGTGGGCACCGGGTTCCTGGGTCTCGAGGTCGCCGCGGTCGCCCGGTCCATCGGTGTCGACGAGGTCCTGGTCACCGGACCCCTCGAGCCGATGGTCACCGCCGTCGGCGAGACGGTGAGCGCCCGCCTCCGGGCGCTGCACGAGGAGCACGGCGTCATCGTCGGTGTCGGCCACGAGGTGGTCGACGCCACGGGCGACGCCACCGGGGTGACCGTGGGGTTCGCCGACCGGACGCTGCGCGCCGACACCGCGGTGGTGGCGGTCGGCGCCCGCCCGAGCGTGGTGTGGCTGGCCGCGAGCGGCCTCTCCATCGTGCCGGGAGTCGTGGTCGACGGACGCGGCCGGGCCGCGCCGGGGGTCCACGCCGTCGGCGACGTCTGCGCGTGGCCGGACCGCCGCGGACGGTGCCGCCGCGTCGAGCACCGCCAGACCGCCGGCGAGCAGGCCCGGACCGTGGCCGCCGACCTCCTCGGCGAGACGGCGCCGCTGGCCCTGCTTCCGTACTGGTGGTCCGACCAGTACGACGTCCGGATCCAGGCCTACGGCGTGACCGGCCACGACCGTGAGGAGCACTGGCTCACCGGCGACCCGGACTCCTCGTCCTTCGCTCTCGCGCAACGCGACGGCGACGTCGTCGGCGGGGTGGTCGGCTGGAACGCGGCCCGGGCCATCCGCGACGGCCGCGCCCTGGTGGCGACACCGACGCCGTGGCCGCCGGTGGCCGCCTGAGCCTCAGCCGATCGGGTGGACCCGGCCGTCCGCGGCCGAGCGCTCGGCCGCGTCGATGAGCCGGCTCAGCGACACCAGGTCGGAGACCGTCGTGCCGGCGCCGCCCTGGGCGAGCGTCTCCAGCTCGAGCTGGACCAGGCCGGGCCCGTAGCCGACCGGCGGGCCGTCGCCCACGACGGAGAACGACGGCGCGGCGAGGTCGACGAGCACCTGGCCCTCGCTGCCCATCAGCCGGTAGCGGTGCAGCATCCCGGCGACTCCGGGTTGCCCGCGCGAGACGAGCAGGGTGACCACGACGCCCGGGTGCCAGCGGACGGTGAGGGTCCACGCCTCGGTGGCCGGGTCGCCGGACGGGGTCCGCACCGCGTGCACGTCGCCCGTCGGCGGCCCGAGGACGGCGCCGATCGCGTCGAGCGCGAGCACGCCGACGTGCCACAGGTCGCCCTCCGCGGTCGGACCGTCGCCGAACGGCACGAACAGCTCGCCGTGCAGGGCGTGCGGCAGGCCCAGCTCGCCGGACCGCACGATGCCGGCCAGCGAGACCACGCCGGGGTGGAACCGCGAGTGGTATGCGGCGCGCAGGTTCCGGCGCGCGGGTCCGAGCCCAGGGCGGTCAGTCGCTCGGTGCCGAGGAGCACCGCCTTGTCGACGAGGACGGGGACGGCGGGTGACTCGGACAGGTGCTCGAGCAGGTGGTCGAAGCCGGCGCCGTCCAGGCAGGCCACGACGGCGTCGGCGTCGGCGAGCGCCGTCGCGAGGTCGGTCGTCAGGGGCACGTCGAGGGCCGTCGCCAGCTCCGCCGCTCGCTCGTAGCCGTCACCACCGGGCCGGCCGGGCCACACCCCGGAGACCTCGAGGAGGTCGCTCGCGGCCACGCCGGGGGCGAACATGTCGCGCTGGTGGTGCCGGCCGGCGGCCTCGCCCGCGGTCCCCGCCAGGAGCACTCGCGTGGTCATCGGACCACCGCCACGCTCTGGCCGGTGCGGGCCGACCGCTCGACCGCCTCGGCGACCGCGGTGGCGTGGACCGCGAGGTCCGGAGCCGGGTCGACGTCCCCGTCGCCGTCGACGGCCGCCGCGAAGGCGGCGAGCTGGCGGCGGAAGGGGTCGGTGCCAGGAACCGCTCGGGGTCCGGACCCGCCCGTCGTGTATGCCACCAGACCCTCGTCCCCGTTGGAGCGCACGAGCGTGCCGCGGTCCCCGTGGACGACGATCTCGAACAGCGAGGTGGTGCGCGGCCGTTCGCCGCGGCTGATCTCGCACACCGCCGTGGCGCCCGACGCGGTGACCAGCGTGCTGCAGAGGTAGTCGTCGATGGCGAGCGCGGCGGAGGTGAGCGGCTGCCCGACCGCATACACCGAGGCGATCGGTGAACCGAGCCACCAGCGGGCCAGGTCGTAGAGGTGCACGCCGTTGTGGAAGGCGTGCCCGCCGGAGCGGGCCGGGTCGAGCACCCACGCCGACCAGCCGCCCCAGATCCAGCCGCCGGTGATGGCGATCCGCACCGACCGCACCGTGCCCAGACGCCCCGACGCGATGACCTCGTGCACCGTGCGGGCGTAGTCGGCGTGCCGGTGCGTGTGCCCGACCAGGAGGACGCGGCCGGCCGCCGCGAAGGCGTCGGCCACGGCGCGGGCGTCGTCGGAGGTCACGCCATCGGCTTCTCCAGCAGCAGGTGCTTCCCGGCGGCCGCGGCCGCGAGGCCCAGCTCGCGTGGGTGTCGTTGGGCGTGCAGACGACGACGGCGTCCACGTCGTCGGCGTCCAGCAGGTCGGCGACGTCGGGGGCCACGCGCACCCCCCAGGTGGTCGCGAACCGCCGTGCCGCGCCGCCGTCGCGGTCGGTGACCGCCACGAGCTCGACGTCCGGGAGGGCGCCCGCCGCGGCGGCGTGCGCTCCCGCGATGAACCCGGCTCCGACGAGGGCCACCCGCACGAGACAGTCCTCCTGGACGCTTTCCGGTTATTGTGGAACACCATTCCAGGTTGGTGCGAGCCGACGCAAGAGGCCGCGCGGCGAGGCCCGTCGCGCGACCCGGCCTCTGCTTAGATGAGGCACCGCGACGCGACGAGAGGCGCCCATGCCCGATGAAGAGCGGGGCAAGAGCAACTACCACACCCACGCGCTCGCGCGGGGGCTGCTGGTGCTGGAAACCGTTGCCGCCCAACGAGACCCAGCGACGCTGACCGAGATCCACGAGTCGAGCGGCCTGCCCAAGAGCACCATCGTGCGGCTGCTCAGCGCGCTGGTCGACGAGGAGTACCTCGTCCGCGTGGACGAGCGTCCGTCCTACCGGCTCGGCCACAAGGTCATGTCGCTGGCCAACGCGTTCGTCGATGCGCTCAGCGTCCCCGACCTGGCGCGCCCGCACCTGCTGTCGCTCGCCGCGCAGACCCGGCAGACGGCGAACCTCGCGGTCCTGGACGGGGCGAACGTCATCCACGTCGCGGTCGAGCACCCGGTGCGCCCGCTGCGGTTCGACGCGAGCGTCGGCGACCGCGCCGTCCCCTACGGCACCGGGCTCGGGAAGGTGCTCCTCGCCGCCCTGCCGGAGGCCGAGGTCCCGTCGCACCTGCCACCACTGCCCTGGACGGCGTCAACCGCCACGACGATCACCACGCCGAAGAAGCTGAAGCCCGTGATCGCCGAGGTCCGCGCCCAGGGCTACGCCTACGACGACGAGGAGTCCGACGAGGGCCTGCGCTGCCTGGCGGTGCCGGTGAGCGTCGACGGGACCACGCTCGCGGCCCTCAGCATCTCCGGCGCCTCCGGCGAGTTCGCGGACGACGTCCGGCCGAGGTTCCTCGACCTGCTCCGCAGCACCGCCGACGCGCTGGCCCACGATCGCACGATCGTCGCTGCCCTCACCTCCGCTCCCCGTCCACGCGGCTGACCCCCAGCCCGAGCGACGCCAAGTCGCAACATGGAACGTCTTGCCATGTCGTGACGGTGGCTCCTACGATGACTGCACTGCGGGCCGGTCGCCGTCTGGCGCCCAGGCCGTGTCGCCCCGTCGTGCCCTTACCGGTGTCGCGGTGGTCGATGGTCCGTGCCCTCCCCCGACCCACCATCCGAAGGAGCCGACCATGACTCGAGGCAAGGCGTCGGGAGCGTTCACCGTGGCGGTCGCCGGACTGCTGGTGTTCGCGGCCTGCTCACCTCCGCCGGCGGCGGACGGAAGCGGTAGCGCGACGGCCACCGGTGGCAGCGGCGGCGGCACGACGAACGCGCTGACCATCTGGCTCCAGCAGAAGCCGGACACCGCCAGCCCGCTGCTGGGCGGTACCGCCGGCAACGGTCAGATCATCACCCCCGTGCTCGACCAGCTGGTCAACATCGCCGCCGACGGCACGCTCGAGCCGCGCGCCGCGACGAAGTGGGAGCTGTCCTCCGACGCCAAGACCCTCACCCTGACGCTGGCCGACCAGAAGTGGTCCGACGGGAAGCCGTTCACGGCGGACGACGTCGTCTTCACGATGAACCTCTACGTCAACCCGGCGGTCAAGTCGCCGATCGCCACGGTCCTCAAGCCGATCGCCGGCTACGAGGAGGTGCAGTCCGGCGCGGCCAAGGAGCTGTCCGGGGTCACCAAGGTCGACGACCGCACGGTGAAGATCGACCTCAAGACCCCCGACGTCGGCTTCATGTACACGTTGTTCGGCGCGACGATCTACATCCTCCAGAAGGACACCATCGGCAAGGAGGACCCGGCCACCGTCGCGTCCTCACCGATCTGGGTGACCCCGGGCAAGGTCCCGGCCCTCGGCCCGTTCACCCTCACCGCATACTCGGCCGGCCAGCGGGCGGAGTTCACCCGCAACCCGAACTTCCGCAAGCCGGTGAAGTTCGAGAAGCTCAACGAGGTCCTCGTCAGCCAGGACGTCGCCACGCAGCAGATGTCCTCCGGCGAGATGGACCTCACCCTCGTCGCCGCCACCGACGTCAAGACCGTCGAGGGCATGCAGGGCGTCAAGACCGCCAGCAACGAGGTGCCCGGCTTCGACCGCTACACGGTCAACCAGCGCAAGGAGTACCTCAAGAACCCCAAGGTGCGACAGGGCCTGCTGACCGCCATCGACCGCACCGGCATCATCTCGTCCATCTACGCGGGCGCGGCCAAGCCGATCAACACCTCGTTCACCTCCCCCAAGGTGAGCAAGGACGGGTTCAACACGTACGCGTACGACCCGCAGAAAGCCAAGCAGCTGCTGACCGAGGGTGGCTGGGACTTCAACCAGGAGTTCGTGATCCGCGAGGTCAACAACAACGCGCAGCGGGCGGCGGTCGACCAGGTGGTCCTCAAGAACCTCCAGGACATCGGCGTCAAGGCCAGCATCAAGCCGGTCGACCAGGCGCAGCTCACCGACATGCTGACCAAGGGCGACTACGACGCCCTGCTCTACGGCGGTGGCATCTACGTCGCCGACCCGGAGACCAACATCCCGATGATCACCTGCGCCAACGCCTACCCCAAGGGCGCGAACCTGCCGAACTACTGCAACCCGCAGGTGGACTCGCTGCTGGCCCAGGCGTCGACGACCATCGACGAGACGAAGCGCAACCAGATCCTCACCGAGGCCGGCAAGCTCGAGAACGCCGACGTCTCGCACCTGTGGATCGCCCAGCCCACCCGGGTCTACGCCTACAGCCCCAAGATCACCGGCGGCGTCCGGGGCGGCGACGGCATGGCCGCCGCGCTGATGTCGGTCCAGGACTGGACGGTGAAGTAACGAGCGTCGCCTGACCCACCATCCCCGTCCCGGTCGGCCACTGCCCCTGCGCTGACCGGGACGGGCCGGTATGCCCGAGGAGCCCGAGACCCGCATGCTGCGTTACGTCCTGACCCGGTTCACCACGATGGTGCTGGTCCTGCTCGTCGTCTCGGTGGCGTTGTTCTCGCTCAGCCACGCGGCGCCCGGCGGACCTCTCGCCTCGCTCGTCCCGCCCGACCTCATCGGCGACTCGGGCCCGCTGATCGAGGCCAAGACCAAGGAGTTCGGGCTCGACCAGCCGCTGCCCGTGCAGTACCTCCACTGGGTCAGCCACATCGCGGTCGGTGACCTCGGGACGTCGTTCCAGTTCAACCGGTCGGTGGCCTCGCTGATGGCCGAGCGGATCGTGCCGACGCTGGAGCTGATGGGCCTCGGCCTCATCATCGGCAACCTGCTGGCGCTGCTGCTCGGGCTCATCCAGGCGTCGCGCAAGGGCTCGGTCGTCGACTACGGCATCGGCACGGTGTCCCTGGTGCTGATGTCCACGCCGGCGTTCTTCCTCGGCATGGTGGCGATCTACATCTTCTCGGCCCGCTTCGGGGTGCTGCCGTCGTCACAGATGAGTACGCCCGGGGACGGGTCCTCGGTGGACCTGCTGCGCCACCTGGTGCTCCCGGTGAGCGTGCTCGCCATCGTCCAGTGCGCGGTGATGACCCGCTACGTCCGCGTCGGGCTGCTCGAGGAGCTGTCCGGCGACTACGTCCGGACCGCGCTCGCCCAGGGCGCGACCCGGCGGCAGGCCCGGCGCAAGGCGCTGCGCAACACGCTCGGCCCGCTGGTCACCGTCGTGATGATCTCGGTACCGACACTGCTCGGCGGCGCGGTCGTGCTCGAGGCGGTCTTCTCGTGGCCCGGCATGGGTTCGCTGGTGCTGTCGGCCATCGACTTCCGCGACTACCCGATCATCCTGGCCTTCGGCATGATCGTCGCCCTGCTCGTGGTGCTGAGCAACTTCGTCGCCGACATCCTGTTGTCGGTGCTCGACCCGAGGGTGAGGCTGCAGTGAGCGACCCCGCCATCACCGGCGCCGACAGCGCGGCCCGCGCGGCCCGCGCCGAGGTCACCGCCGCCGACACCACGGCCGAGCGCGCCAGCGCCGGCGACTCGACCCGCAAGCCCCGCAGCCCGTCCGAGCTCGCCCTGCGCCGCTTCTGGTCCAACCTCGGCGCCCGGATCTCCGTGGTCGCCCTCCTGCTCATCGTCCTCGCCGTCGCCGTCGGGCCCTACGTGCTCGGTATCGACCCCGACGCGCAGAACCTCACCGCCAGCCGTCAGCCCCCCGGGAACGGGCACCTGCTGGGCACCGACCTGCTCGGGCGCGACGTCCTGGCCCGGCTCCTCGCCGGCGGCCGGGTGTCGATCCTCGTGGGCCTCGCCACCGCCGCCTCGGCGCTGGCCCTCGGGACGGTCATCGGGGTGGTCGCCGGCAGCGCCGGGGGCCGGCTCGACTCCCTGCTGATGCGCATCACCGACATCTTCATGGCCGTGCCGTCGCTGCTCGTCGTCATCGTCTGCGGCGGCATCCTCGGCCCGTCCATCGGCCTGCTCGTCGGCCTCATCGCCGCGCTTCGCCTGGCCGACGTCGGCCCGCATCGCCCGCTCGGTCGTCCTCAGCGTGCGCGAGCTGGACTTCGTCAAGGCGGCCACCGCGGCCGGGACGAAACGGCCGACGATCATGCGGCGCCACCTGCTGCCCGCAGTCATCCCCCAGGTGACCGTCAGCGGCGCCATGCTCGTCGCCACGGCGATCCTCTCCGAGGCCGCCCTGTCCTACCTCGGGCTCGGCGTGGTCCCGCCGCAGGCGTCCTGGGGCAACATGCTGCAGAGCGCCCAGTCGTTCACGGTCATCTCGTCGATGCCGTGGCTCTGGCTGTCGCCCGGCCTGGCGATCATCCTCACCTCGGTGTCGGTCATCTTCATCGGCGACGGCATGCGCGACGCCCTCGACCCCAAGGCCAGCCGATGAGCCTGCTGGAGGTCCGCGACCTCAGCGTCGAGTTCGACACGCTCGACGGGCCGGTCCACGCGGTCCGCGACCTCTCCTTCTCGGTGGAGACGGGCGAGTCCCTCGGCATCGTCGGCGAGTCCGGCTCGGGCAAGACGGTGTCGGTGCTGACCCTGATGCGGCTGCTGCCGCCCAACGCCCGGGTCACCGGCGGGCAGGTGCTCCTCGACGGCACCGACGTGCTGCGGCTGTCCGAGGGCCAGATGCGCGCCGTCCGCGGTCGCCGGGTCAGCATGGTGTTCCAGGACCCGATGACCGCGCTCAACCCGGTCGAGAAGATCGGCACCCAGGTCGGCAACACCGTGTCGTACCACGACCGTTCGGCCAGCCGGCAGGAGATCCGCCGCCGCGTCGTCGACACGCTGGAGTCGGTCGGCGTCCCGGACGCCGCCCGGCGCAGCGACCAGTACCCGCACCAGTGGTCGGGCGGGATGCGGCAGCGCGCCGTCATCGCCATGGCCCTCATCAACGAGCCGGAGCTCATCGTCGCCGACGAGCCGACGACCGCGCTGGACGCCACGGTGCAGGCGCAGGTCCTCGACGTGCTGCGGCAGGCGCGGGCCGACCGCGGGTGCTCCCTCATCCTCATCTCGCACGACCTCGGCGTCGTGCGGGAGGTCGCCGACGACGTGCTGGTCATGTACGCCGGCACCACCGCGGAGTACTGCGACCGGGAGACGATCTTCACCGACGCCCGGCACCCCTACACCCGCGCCCTCATCCGGGCCCGTCCGGGCTGGGGGCCACGGACCGAGCGGCTGTTCACCATCGCCGGCCGCCCGCCGGACCTCCTCGACGTCCCGCAGGGCTGCCCCTTCGAGCCGCGCTGCACGGAGTCGCACGGCCTGGAGGCGTGCCGGACCACCGTCCCGCCGCTGCTCGACGTGGGTCCGCGGCACGTCTCCGCCTGCCACCGCGCCCGGGAGCTCGACAACCTCGCCGCGCTCGAGCCCGTGGCGGCGGACGGAGGAGCGGCATGACGACCGATACGGCGCATACCCCACACGACGCCGCGGCGTCCTCCGACGCGGGCGCCCGCGTCCTCGACGTCACCGACCTCAAGGTCCACATCCCGGTGCGGATGGGGCTGCGCAAGGCGACGGTCAAGGCGGTCGACGGCGTCAGCTTCTCGGTCGACCGTGGCCGGACGCTGGGCGTGGTGGGCGAGTCCGGCTGCGGGAAGTCCACGACCGCCCGGGCGGTGATGCGGCTGGAGGAGCCGACCAGCGGCTCGGTCCACCTGCTCGGCCAGGACATCACGCACCTGTCGGGCGAGGCCATGCGGAAGATGCGGCGGCACTGCCAGATGGTGTTCCAGGACCCCTACTCCGCGCTCAACCCCCGGCTGACCGTCGGCCAGATCGTCGCCGAACCGATGCAGGCGCAAGGCATGGCGCGCGACGAGATCATCGCGGCGGGTCGAGGAGCTGCTCGACCTCGTGGGTCTCCAGCCGCGCCACCGGTATGCGTTCCCGCACCAGTTCTCCGGCGGCCAGCGCCAGCGCATCGGCACCGCCCGAGCCCTGTCGACGCACCCCGAGGTGCTCATCCTCGACGAGCCGGTGTCGGCGCTCGACGTCTCGGTGCAGGCGCAGGTCGTCAACCTGTTCCGCGACCTGCAGGAGCAGTTCGACATGGGGATGATCTTCATCTCCCACGACCTGTCGGTCGTCCGGCACGTCTCCGACGACGTCGTCGTCATGTACCTCGGGCAGATCGTCGAGCGGGGTCCGGCGGAGGCCGTGCTCACCACGCCGCACCACCCCTACACGGAGGCCCTCATCTCGGCCGCCCCCGGCTACGACGACGGCGGTACGCGCCGCGAGCGGATCGTCCTCACCGGTGAGGTCCCCTCCCCGGTCGAACCCGCCCACCGGCTGCCGGTTCCGGTCACGGTGCTGGAAGGCGACAGCCGAGTGCGAGCAGGAGCCGCCGCTCGCCGTCCCGGAGGGCGGCACCCACGAGGTGGCCTGCTTCCACCCCAAGGTCTGACTGGCCCCCGTGGCCGCGCGGCGTCTCGTAGCGGCGTCCGTAGCGGCCGAGGTGTCGTGATCACGACCGGATGGCCGCTACGCGAGCCGCTTCGCAGGCTCCGGACCGGATGCCGTGGACCGCTCAGGCCTCGGTGGAGCGTCCGGTCACGTAGGTGGTGAGGCGACCGACCGGCCCGAGGTCGGCGACCATGACGTCGCCGTCGGTGAGGAAGGTCCCCGTCGTCGCCCCGACGCCCGCCGGCGTGCCGGTGAGGATGACGTCGCCCGGCTGCAGGGTGAACAGCCGGGACGCGAACGCCACCAGCTGGCGCAGTCGTGGATCATGTCGGCCGTCGATGCGTCCTGCTTCAGCTCGCCGTTGAGGGTCAGCCGCACCGGCAGGTCCTGCGGGTCGGGCACCTCGTCGGCGGTGAGGATCCACGGCCCGATGGGGGCGGCGCCGTCGGACCACTTCCCCTCCAGCCAGTCGAAGAACCCGGCCCACGCGTTGACGTCGCGGTCGTAGCCGACGGCGAGCTTGCGCAGCGAGATGTCGTTGCTGGCCGCATACCCGAAGACGTGGTCGAGCGCCCGTCCTCCGCGAGGCGCGGCCGCCGGTGCCGATGACGACGCAGAGCTCGGCCTCCCAGTCGGCCGCCGCCGAGATCTCGGGGATCTCGTAGGTCGCCCCGTCGCCGATGACCGACGTCGGCGGCTTCATGAACAGCTTCGGCGAGACGCGGGTCGGGTCGACGCGGTCGCCGCCGCCCTCGACGATGTGCTCCTGGTAGTTCGTCGCGACGCAGAGCACCTTCGGCGGTGCGAGTACCGGCGCGAGCACGGTCAGCTCGTCCCACGCGTACGACGCGCGGGACGGTCCGTCGGCCGGCTCGTCACCGGACACCACCGCGAGCAGGTCGCCGTCGCCGAGGTCCTCGACCCGAGCGCCGTCGTCCACCACCCGGCCGTGCCCGACCGTGCCGTCGGGTCGCCGGTAGGTGCTGAGGCGCATGGAACTCCTTTGGTACGAGGGGTGAACGGGGCTTGCCGGTATGCGAGGGTCAGCGACGGGGCAGCGCGTCGCGGGCGACGAGCTCCTTCACCGCGTCGGCCGCCGCGTCGACGGTCCGGTCGATGTCGGCCTCGGTGAACACGCCCGACACGTGCATCCGCTTCATGGGGATGGGCAGCATGAGGAAGCCCCGGTCGATCATGGCGCGGTGGAACGCCTTGCTCGCCGCGGTGTCGTTGGCCAGCAGGTCGCGGTAGCCGTGGGCCTCGCCCGGGATGAAGTAGGTGGTGAACGTGCCGCCGAACCCCTGGATCCGGGCGGCCACGCCGGCGTCGTCGAAGACGCCCTGCAGGCCGGTGCGGACCCGGTGGCCGAGCGCGTGGGTGCGCTCGTAGAAGTCCGGGTGCGACGAGAGGTAGTCGATGGTCGCGAGCCCCGCGGCGCAGGCGACGGAGTTCCCGTTGAAGGTGCCCATGATCGCGACCTGGCCCCCCTGGGAGGGCTCGGCCTCCCGCATGACCGTCGCCGACCCGCCGACCCCGCTGACCGCATACCCGTTGCCCATGGCCTTGCCGAAGGTCGTGAGATCGGGAGTGACGCCGGCGATGGACTGGAAGCCACCGAGCGCGTGGCGGAAGCCGGTGATGACCTCGTCGAAGATCAGCACGCTTCCCTGTGCGGCCGTCAGCTCGCGCAGGCCCTCGAGGTAGCCCTTGGCCGGCAGCAGCGCGCCGACGTTGTGCGGGATGGGCTCGACGATGACGCCGGCGATCTGGTCGGGGTGCTCGTCGTAGAGGGCGCGCAGCGAGTCGAGGTCGTTGTACTCGGCGATGAGCGTCGCCTCGAGGGCCTCCGGGAGGATGCCCGCGGACAGCGGGTCCATGCCGTAGGCGCGGTCCGGCGGCGGAGATGACGTTGCGGGCCACCGCGTCGGACCAGCCGTGGAAGCCGCCCTGCACCTTGACCAGCAGCCGCCGGCCGGTGTGCGCGCGGGCGATGCGGACCGCGTAGGCGACCGCCTCGCTCCCGGTGGTGACGGTGACCATCCGCTCGATGCTGGGCACGATGTCGACGACCGCCTCGGCGAGGCGGATCTCGAGCGTGCTGGTGCCCCACCCGGTGAGGTCGGGCTCGGTGCGGATCGCGTCGATGACCGCGCCGTCGATGATCGGGTTGTGGTGCCCGAGGAGGATCGCCCCGAACGCCGCGTGGTAGTCGAGGTAGCGCTTGCCGTCGAGGTCGGTGACGAACGCCCCGTCGGCCGCGGCGATCGTCAGCGGGTCGCCGACGGCGCGGGTCGCGGAGTTGACCACCCCCGCGACGACGCTCTCCGCGCGGGCGGCCAGGTCGGTGATCTCGGCGGTCATGCGTCGGCTCCCTGAGGTCGGTAGGCGATGGCGTCGATCTCGACGCGGACGTCGGGGTGTCCGAACCCGACGACGACGGTGGTGCGGGTCGGTCGGTGGCCCCCGAACCGCGCGGCGTAGAGCTCGTTGAACCGCGCGAACAGGTCCGCGTCGGACAGCCAGGCGCCGACCTTGACGACGTCGGCGAACGTCGCGCCGCCGGCGGTCAGGACGCCCTCGACGTTGTCCAGCGTCATCGCCACCTCGCGGTCGAAGTCGCCGCGGTAGACACTGCCGTCGGGAGCCGAGGCGACCTGGCCGGAGACGAAGAGGAAGTCGCCGGCGCGCATACCTGGACTGAGCGGCACGGTGGGCGGTGGGACGGCTTCGGGGAACACCGCGGTCATGGACGGCTCCGGACGGTGGGAGTGGATGCGTTCAAGACGGAACGCCGTTTCAGGTGACACCCTAACCGCTCGCTCATCGGGGCGGAAGGTTGACGTGAAATCGTGTTCCGTGTAGTCATGAGCCCGTGCTGATCGACGTCCACACCCACGCCATGAACAGCTGTCACTGGGGCCACGAGTGGGAGGACCACTGGCAGCCGGTGTACGGCCACGACTGGGTGGACGTCACCCCCGAGGCGTACGACGCGGCGATGTCCGAGGGCGGCGTCGACCTGTCCTTCGTGTTCGGGGTGACCGCCCGCTACGCCGGCATGGACACGCCGAACGACCACATCGTCGAGTTCGTCCGCCAGTGCTCGAGCGACGTCATCGGGTTCATGGCGCTCGACCCCACCGACCCGGCCGCGCTCGATCAGCTGCGCGACGGCGTCGCCCGCGGGCTGCGCGGGATCAAGTGCTACCCGGTGCTCGGGCTCTACGACGTGCGCGACGAGGCGCTCGACCCGTTCTACGAGGCGGCCACCGAGGCCGGACTGATCCTGCTCTGGCACATGGGCGCCTCGCCGTCGCCGATCGGCAAGCTCGAGCTGTCGAACCCGCTGCTCGTCGACGAGGTCGCGCGGCGCCACCCGGACTGGTCCAGATCATCGCCCACCTCGGCCACCCCTGGCAGCGGGAGACGATGACCGTCGTCCGGAAGAACCGCCGGGTGTTCTCCGACATCTCCGCGCTGTGGGCACGGCCGGCCGACGGCTACCGCGCCCTCGTCCGGGCCCAGGAGTGGGGCGTCGTCGACCGGATGCTGTTCGGCTCGGACTACCCCATGTGGACGCCCAAGGAGGCGGTCGACGGGGTGCGGGAGATCGCGGCCAACCGCATCGAGGGGATGCCGGCGATCAGCCAGGAGCTGCTCGACCAGCTGCTGCAGGGCGACCAGCGCGAGCGGCTCGGCCTGTGACCGTCGACCTCACCGAGCTGTCGACGCCGTCGCTGCTCGTCGACGTCGCCCGCTGCGAGGCCAACATCCGCCGGGTGGCGGACACGTTCTCCGGCAAGGGTGTCGGGCTGCGCCCGCACATCAAGACCTCCAAGTGCCTCGAGGTGGTGGGGCGGCAGCGGGACGCGGGGACCGCCGGGTTCACCTGCTCGACCCCCGCCGAGGTGGAGGCGCTGGGGGCCGCCGGGTTCACCGGGCTGCTCTGGGCGCACCAGCCGGTCGGGACGGCCAAGGTGGCCTTCGCCGTCGACGCGACGACCCGGTGGGACGTCACCCTCATCGCCGACTCGCTCGCGGTCGCCGGACCCCTGTCGGCCGAGGCGGTCCGTCGAGGCGTGGAGGTGCGGCTGCTCCTCGACGTCGACACCGGCCAGCACCGCACCGGCGTCTCCCCGGACCTGGCCGTCGACGTGGGCCGCACCATCGACGCGCTACCGGGGTTGCGGGTCGTCGGCGTGCTCACCCACGAGGGGCATCTCGGCGGGTACGGACCGGACCGCGCCGGCCTGGAGGCCGCCGGCAGCGGGGTCGGCTCGACGCTCGCGGCGGTGGCGGCCGGGCTGCGGGAGGCCGGGGTCGCGTGCGACATCGTCTCGGTCGGGTCCACTCCGGGTATGACGACGGCTCCGTACGCGCCGGGCGTCACCGAGGGGCGGCCGGGCACCTACGTCTACTTCGACGCCAACCAGGTGCGGCTGGGCAGCGCGACGGTCGACCAGTGCGCGCTCACCGTGCTGGCCCGGGTCATCTCCCGCCAGCGGGACGGCCACGCGATCATCGACGCCGGCCTCAAGGCGATGAGCTCCGACTCGCTGTCGGCGGAGGTCGGCGCCGGCCTGGTCTGCGACCTCGACGCGACCCCGCTGCCGGACGTGACGTTCCCGACCGCCAACGAGGAGCACGGGTTCCTCGCCGGGCCGGGCGTCGACCGGCTCGCGGTCGGCGACCTCGTCCGGATCATCCCCAACCACGCGTGCGGCACGACCAACATGTGGAGCCGCCTGCACGCGGTGTCCGCCGACACGGTCGACGTCTGGCCGATCGTCGCCCGCCACTGACGCCGTCGGTTCGTGGCCGAGATGTCACAAACCCACCCCCAAGGCGCCCCACCGGCGTCGGTTCGTGGCCGAGATGACACTTCCCGACGCATACGCCGACGGGTCAGGGCTGCCAGCCGGACAGGAACGCCAGGACCTTCGCCGCGGGCATCTCGCAGGGGCGCAGCTCGGCTCCCCCGGTGAGGCGGAACACGTTGGCACTGACGACGTCCGAGCCGCCGAGCTCCTCGGCGTAGAGGCTCACGCTCCGCCCGTCGGTATGCGTCGTGCGGCTGAGCCCGTAGCGGCGCCCCTCGTAGGACACCGCCGTCCAGCCCTCGGGCACCCGGGCCAGGAGCGCGTCAAGGTCGTCACCCGGCAACGCGGCCCCGCGCGGCCCAGGCGGTGGCGTCCAGCGTGAACGGGCCGTCCGGCACGCGGGTGCGGGCGGCGGCGATCACCCGCTCGCGCATCGCGTCGTCGACCGAGCGCACGTAGTCGCCGGCCGGTCCCACGCCCAGGGTGTAGGGCTCCCACCAGTCCTCGAACGAGGCGTATGCGCGTGAGGCGGTGATCTCGCCACCGGAGACGTCCGCCAGGCCGCAGGACCGGAAGAGCGTCTCCAGCTGCCCCTCGGACGCACCCGTGAGCGACTCTTCGTCCGGAGCCGTCCGGGTCGGCCTCGGCGACCGCCGACCAGAAGAGCGACAGGGGTCCCCGGTCGCCGCCGTGGTCCCAGACGCAGGCCGCCACGACGCCGCCGGGCCGCGTCACCCGGGCCATCTCGCCGACGCCGGCCGCCGGGTCCTTCATGAAGTGGACGACCAGCTGCGCCAGGGCGGCGTCGAAGGCGTCGTCCTCGAACGGCAGCGCCTCGGCCGGGGCCCGCCGGATGTCGACGTCCGGGAGCCGGGACCGCACCGCCGCCACGAACGGCTCCGACGGGTCGGCCCCCGCCACCGCCGAGGCGCCGAGCCGGTCGACCAGCTCCACGGTCAACGCGCCCGGTTCCGCACCCCACGTCGACCACCCGCATACCGGAGCCGGCGGTCACACCCGCGAAGTCGGCGAACGGCGCCGAGAGCCGGTCCGAGAACTGCCCCATGAACCGCTGGTACGCGTTCCCCGCGACGTCGAAGGCCATGGCCCCCAGTGTGGCCCCGTCAGAGGTTGATCATGTGGCCGGCGATGCCCTCGACCGCTTCCTTCATGGCCTCGCTGAGGGTCGGGTGGGCGAACACGTTGCGGGCCACCTCGTCGGCGGTGAGGTCCCACTGCTGCGCCAGCGTCAGCGCCGGCAGCAGCTCGGTGACCTCCGGGCCGATCATGTGGGCGCCGAGGATCTCGTTGTGCGCCGAGTCGGCGATGATCTTGACGAAGCCGACTCCCTCGGCCATCCCCCGCGCCTTTCCGTTGGCGGAGAACGGGAACTGCGCGGTCTTCACGTCGTAGCCGCGGTCGCGCGCCTGCTCCTCGGTGTAGCCGAACGACGCGATCTGCGGCTGGCAGAACGTCGCCCGCGGGATCATGTCGAAGTTGATCTCCACCGTCTCGGCGCCGGCGATGGTCTCGGCGGCGACGACGCCCATGGCCTCTGCGGTATGCGCGAGCATCAGCTTGCCGGTGACGTCACCGATCGCGTAGATCCCCTCGACGTTGGTGCGGCCGCGCTCGTCCACAGCGATCGCGCCCCGCTCGGTGAGGGCGACGCCGATGTTCTCCAGCCCGTAGCCCTCGACGCGCGGGGCGAATCCGATCGCCTGCATCACCTTGTCGGCCTCGAGCACCTGCTGGTCGCCGCCCTTCGCGGGGCTGACGGTGACCTTGACCTTGTCGCCGCTGTCGTCGATGGTCTCGACCTTCGTCGACAGGAGCACCTTGACGCCGAGCTTCTTGTACTGCTTGAGCAGCTCCTTGGAGACGTCCGGGTCCTCCGTCGGCACCATCCGGTCGAGGAACTCGACGATGGTCACGTCGACGCCGAAGTTGGTCATGACGTAGGCGAACTCGACGCCGATGGCGCCCGACCCGGCGATGATGATCGACCCGGGCAGCTGGTCGGTGAGGATCTGCTCCTCGTAGGTCACCACCCGCTCCGACAGCGAGGTGCCGGGGATCAGGCGGGTCACCGCGCCGGTGCCGATGATGAGGTTGTCGAAGGTGACGGTGCGCCGGGACGTGTCGGCCAGCGTCACGTCGAGGGACGTCGGCGAGGTGATGACGCCCCACCCGTCGATCTCGTCGATCTGGTTCTTCTTCATCAGGTAGTGGACGCCCTTGGCGCTGGCGTCGGCGACCGTCCGGCTGCGGGCGTGCGTGGGCCCGAAGGCCATCGTCGCGTCACCCTCGATGCCGAAGACCTTCTTCTCGGCGGTGATGATGTGGGCGATCTCCGCGTTGCGCAGCAGGGCCTTGGAGGGGATGCAGCCGACGTTGAGGCATACCCCGCCCCAGTACTTCAGCTCGACGACCGCGACCTTCTTCCGAGCTGCGCCGCCCGGATCGCCGCGACGTACCCACCGGGACCCGCACCAAGGACGACGACGTCGTAATCAGCCATGGGTCCAGCCTATGGGGCGACCGTTCACATCACAGGACGGCCTACTCGGCGCTCCGGACGCGCCGGATCGCGGCCATCGGAGTACCTTCCCCTGCGGAGGTCGCACGGGAGCGACCCAGACCCCGGAGGTGCCCCATGCCTGACGGCCCGGCGTCGAACGACGCCCCACCCGACACCCGTCGCCACTTCCCGGCACCACCGGCGAACAAGGGCCTCCTGGTCCTCGCCGGCGTGCTCTGTGCGATCCCGATCATCGCGTTGATGCTCGTCAACACGTACGCCAAGAAGGAGCCGATGCTCGGCGGCTTCCCCTTCTTCTTCTGGTACCAGTTCCTGTGGGTCTTCCTGTGCTCCGCCTTCACGTACGCGGCGTACGTCGTCGTCCAGAAGGCCCGCCCGCACCGCCCCATGAACGCCGCCGGTGACGAGTACCTCGTCGACGAGTCCGAGGAGAAGAACCGATGACCGGGGTCAACTGGGTCGCCCTGACGATCCTCATCGTGCTCTTCGTCATGGTCGCCGTCATGGGCTTCTGGGCCTCCCGCTGGCGTCGGCCGACCAGCATGGAGAGCCTCGACGAATGGGGTCTCGGCGGGCGCAGCTTCGGCACGTGGGTGACGTGGTTCCTGCTCGGGGGCGACCTCTACACGGCGTACACGTTCGTCGCCGTCCCCGCGGCGATGTTCGGCGCCGGTGCCGTCAGCGGCTTCTTCGCCGTGCCCTACACGATCGTGCTCTACCCGATCATCTTCATCTTCATGTCGCGGCTGTGGTCGGTCAGCCACCGCCACGGCTACGTCACCCCGGCCGACTTCGTCTCGGCCGGCACGGCTCGCGCGGCCTGTCGCTGGCCATCGCGATCACCGGCTTCGTCGCGACGATGCCCTACATCGCGCTGCAGCTGGTCGGCATCCAGGCGGTCCTCGAGGTGACCGGGCGTCGGCGGGTCCGGCAACATCTTCGCCGCCGACGCGCCGCTGTTCATCGCGTTCCTATCCTCGCGCTCTACACCTACACGTCGGGGCTGCGGGCGCCGGCGCTCATCGCCTTCGTCAAGGACATCCTCATCTACATCGTCATCGTCGTGGCGATCATCGTGCTGCCGGCGAAGTTCGGCGGCTGGGAGGCGATCTTCGGGGCGGCCGAGAAGAAGATGGCCACGCCGAACCCGGCGACCGGGGCTCCGATCGGGTCGTTCATCCCGTCGGCGGCGCAGTTCTGGGCCTACGGCTCCCTGGCGCTCGGCTCCGCGATGGCGCTGTTCATGTACCCGCACTCGATCACGGCGACGCTGTCGGCCAAGAGCCGCAACACCATCCGGCGCAACGCGGCGATCCTGCCCGCATACAGCCTGGTCCTCGGCCTGCTGGCGCTCCTCGGGTGGGTGGCGATCGCCGCCGGCACCAAGCCGATCGGGCTCGACGGGAAGACCAACAACCAGCTCGTGATCCCCCAGCTGTTCGAGGACACGTTCCCGTCCTGGTTCGCCGGCGATCGCGTTCGCGGCCATCGCCATCGGCGCCCTGGTGCCCGCGGCGATCATGTCGATCGCGGCCGCCAACACCTTCACCCGCAACATCTACAAGGAGTGGATCAACAAGGACGCGTCGGTCCAGCAGGAGGCCAAGGTCTCCAAGCTGGCGTCCCTGGTGGTCAAGGCGTTCGCGCTGATCTTCGTCCTCACCATGGACAAGCAGAACGCCATCAACCTCCAGCTGCTCGGTGGCATCTGGATCCTGCAGACCTTCCCCGCCATCGTCTTCAGCCTCTACACGCGGTGGTTCCACCGGTGGGCGCTGCTGGCCGGCTGGGCCGTCGGCATGATCTACGGCACCGTCGCGGCCTACAACGTGTCGAGCGCGGCGACGTCCCACTTCGGTGGTTCGCTCGCGACCGTCCCGGTGTGGGGACAGCTGGGCTACATCGCGGTGACCGCCTTCGCCATCAACGTCGTCATCGCGGCCATCCTCACGCTGATCCTGCGCGCGGCCAAGGCGCCGGCCGGCGTGGACGCCACCCAGCCGGCGGACTACTTCGCCGACGAGGGCGACCCGCGCGTCTCGCCGATGCCGCCGACCATCGAGGAGGTCGCCGCCCAGGAGGCGCGCGGCTGACTCACGGCCTCCGGACGGGAGACCCGGGCGTGGCGCCACGGCGCCAGGCCCGGGTCTCTCTAGCGTGGCGGTATGCGGGGACGCACGGTCGGGCTGCTCGGCGCGCTCGCGCTGTGCGCGGGGCTGGCCGCCTGCTCGGGTGAGCCGGAGGAGGCGGCCGCTCCGCGGACGCATACCCCCGTGACCATCGCCTTCGCCGGCGACGTGCACTTCGCCGGGGTGCTCGCCGACCGGCTGTCGGACCCCGCCACGGCGATGGGGCCGCTCACCGAGGTCCTGGCGGGCGCCGACCTCGGGGTGCTCAACCTCGAGACCGCGGTCACGACCCGCGGCGCCGCGCAGGCCAAGCAGTTCACCTTCCGCGCACCGCCGGTGGTCTTCGGCGCGTTGAAGGACGCCGGCGTCGACGTCGTGACGATGGCCAACAACCACGCGCTCGACTACGGCCCGTCGAGCGTCCCGGACGCGCTGGCCGCCGCCCAGCAGGCCGGTATGCCGGTCGTCGGGCTCGGCGCCGACGAGCAGCAGGCGTTCGCTCCATGGGTGACGACGGTCAAGGGCGAGCGGATCGCCGTCCTCGGTGCGACCGCCGTCGTCGACGACAGCCTGGTGAAGACGTGGTCGGCCGGGCCCGGGGCAGCCGGGCGTCGCGACGGCGCTCGACGGCCAGAACCAGCGACTGGTGGACGCGGTGCGCGCCGTCCGGGCGACGGCCGACACGGTGGTCGTCGAGCTGCACTACGGCAAGGACCTCACCACCTGCCCGACCGCGGTGCAGCGCAAGCTGGTCGACGACCTCGTCGCGGCCGGCGCCGACATCATCGTCGGGCAGCACGCCCACGTCCTGCTCGGCGGCGGCTACCTCGGTGCGGCCTACGTGCACTACGGGATGGGCAACTTCCAGTTCTACGCCTCGAACGGCGGCACGAAGAGCGAGACCGGCGTCCTCGTGCTCACCGCGGCGGGCCGAGCCGTCAGCGGCGCCACGTGGCACCCCGGCCGGATCGTCGACGGCCTGCCGACGCCCCTCACCGGCGCGGCGGCGACGGCGGCCACGACCCGCTGGGAGGGCCTGCGCGGCTGTGCCGGACTGGCCGCGGAACCGACGCCGCAGGCGGGCTGACCGGAGCGGCACGCGCTCGGTCGCCGACGCACCGACGCCGATCTGGACGTCCCGCTGCTTCCCGCAGTCGGGGCATCCTGGTACCGGGCACTCGCTCTGCGGGTAGCGGTGGCGTACGCCAGCGGTGCCAGACGTGCAGACGGCACGTCCACCGGCCACGGACGTCGCGTGCTTGCTCCGGACTCCGGTAGCGGCGTCTGGGATAGCGATGGTGCGCCACCGGTGCAACGTGCAACCGGCAGTGTCCAGGCGGCGAACTTCCTGGCCTGGTTCCCGGTGTTCAGGAGACGGCAACTCGGCCATGCCCTCAGTGTGCTCGCGCCGGTGACGTTCGCAGCCATTGGCCGATCGACGTCTGACATGCTGTATCTTACAAGTCAATGACAAGTACGCGGTTCGCCACCATCGCCCACGACCTCCGCGAGCGCATCGCCCTCGGTGAGTTCGGGGAGGTCGGCGCGCTCGACTCCGAGTCGCAGCTGTGCAGCCGCTACGCGGTGTCGCGGCCGACGGTGCGGCGGGCCCTGGAGGTGCTGCGCGACGAGGGTCTCGTCGACTCCCGGCACGGGGCCGGCTGGTTCGTCACCGGCTCGGCGTTCCACCAGCGGCTCGCGATCGGCTCGTTCCGGCACGCCGCGTCCGCGGTCGCCGAGGCGGGGAAGACCATCGACCGCCGCGTCGTCGACTTCGGCTACCGCCCGGCCTCGCTCTCGCTGGCCCGGTCGCTCGGGGTCGACGAGGGCGCCGAGGTCCTGTCCGCCCGGTCGCTGCGGACCGTCGACGGCGAGGGCCTCGACGTGGTCCGGGAGTGGGTCCCCGCCGACCTGGCCGGACCGGTGAGCCGCGACGCCGCCACCCGCCCCGGCATCTGGGAGACGCTCACCCGCCACGGCCACCGGATCGCCACCGTGCGCCAGGTGGTCACCGCCGGCCTGGCGAGCGAGGCCGACGCGGGCCTGCTCGAGGTGGCGCCCGGCGACGCGCTGCTGCTGGTCCGCCGGTTCGCCACCGACCCGACCGGGCGCGTCCTCGCCCTGTCCGACCACCGCTACCTCGCCCAGCGGTTCGCCCTCGAGGTCGAGTTCAGCTCCGGCCCGAGCGGCACCGCCGCCACCGGCGAGCCCACCGGCATCCGCGCCGTCCCCTCCCCCGACCCTCACCGCATACCTCGCCGCATACCTCACTGCATACCAAGGAGCACACCGCATGAAGGTCCTCGTCACCGGCGGAGCCGGGTTCATCGGCTCGAACTTCGTCCTGCGGGTCAGCCGCACCCGGCCCGACTGGGAGATCACCGTCCTCGACGCGCTGACGTATGCGGGCAACCGCGACTCGCTGGCGCCCGTCGAGTCGCAGATCGACTTCGTGCAGGGGTCGATCGCCGACGAGGCGCTCGTCGACCGCCTCGTCGCCGAGACCGACGTGGTCGTGCACTTCGCCGCCGAGTCGCACAACGACAACAGCCTGGACGACCCGTGGCCGTTCATGGAGGCCAACATCATCGGCACGTACCGGCTGCTCGAGGCGGTCCGCAAGCACGGCAAGCGGATCCACCACATCTCGACCGACGAGGTCTACGGCGACCTCGAGCTCGACGACCCGAACCGGTTCTCCGAGACCACGCCGGTCAACCCCTCGTCGCCCTACTCGTCGTCCAAGGCCAGCGCCGACCTGCTGGTGCGCGCCTGGATCCGGTCCTTCGGCATCGAGGCCACGCTGTCCAACTGCTCGAACAACTACGGGCCGCGGCAGCACGTCGAGAAGTTCATCCCGCGCCAGATCACGGGGATCCTCCAGGGCGTCAAGCCCAAGCTCTACGGAGCCGGCGCCAACGTGCGCGACTGGATCCACGTCGACGACCACAACGACGCGGTCGTGGCGATCATCGAGCAGGGCCGGCTCGGCGAGACCTACCTCATCGGCGCCGACGGGGAGCGGAACAACCGGCAGATCATCGGCCTCATCCTCGAGCTGATGGGCAAGCCGGCCGACTGGTTCGAGCACGTCAACGACCGGCCCGGCCACGACCTGCGCTACGCCATCGACTCCAGCAAGCTGCGGGCCGAGACGTCGTGGCGGCCGCAGTACCAGGACATCCGGGCCGGGCTCGCCCAGACCATCGACTGGTACCGCGACAACGAGGACTGGTGGTCCGGCGCCCGGGCGGCGTCGGAGAAGGTCTACGAGCGCCTGGGCCGCTGACGGCTTCCGCCTTCCAACCCGAGGTTGTGCCAAGTTCTGGCGGCTCGCGGCCCCGAAAACTGGGCACAACCTCGGGTTGGAAGCGGGAGGGTCAGGCGTCGGCGGGCTGCTCCGGGATCCGGGGCATGACGGCGACCGCCTCCTCGTAGTCCATGCCGGTCACCTGGAGCAGGTCGACGATGAGGCTCCGGATCTGCACGAGCAGCACCTCGACCGACAGCGACCCGCGCTCCAGCCGGGCGGTGGCCCGGCCGACCTCGACGATGCCGCCCCGGCCCATCGCGGCGGCGGAGTTCTCGCCGAGCACCCGCGCCACGATGTCGGTGGCGTCGGCGAGGTCGTCGAGCAGCGCCGCGTAGGAGGGCGGCACGTGGATCTGGCGGTCGGCGTTGACGGCGACCCGGCGGCACAGCACGCGGGTGCTGCGCAACGCCCGGTCCAGCGGCTCCACGAGGTCGGCCACGCTCCGGACCTTCTCGCGGTGCTTGCGCTGGAACGGCGACGACGCGATCACGGCGAGCCCCTCGTCGGCCGCCTGCTGCAGCTCGCGCAGCGGCGACTCGGTGGCCCGCGCCGAGGCGAGCACCCGGGCGGCGCGCTGCACGTTGCCGTCACGGGTGCACTGGGCCGCATCCCGCAGCAACGTCGAGATGGTGCGCACGACGACGGCGGCCTGGCTCCGGGGCCGCCGCAGCGGAGCCGCCGGCACCACCGCCGCGGCGACCAGTGCCACGCAGCCGCCGATCACCGCGTCGAACCACCGGGTGAGCGCATCCCCCGGAGTGGCGACGAACGCGACGACGAAGATCGACTGGACCGCGGCCTGGGTCACCAGCAGGCCGCCCGCGTCGAGGAGCAGCGCCGCCGACATCGCGACGAGGACGATCACCCCGATCTGCCAGGCACCGGTACCGACCAGCACGAGGAACAGGTCGGCGATGAGCAGCCCGACCGCGACGCCGACGGTGATCTCCGCGACGCGGCGCAGGCGCTGCGCATACGTCGTCCCGAGGCACACCACCGCGACGATCGGCGCGAACACCGGTGCCTGGTGGTGGAACACGGCGGTGGCGATGAACCAGGCGACCGCGGCCGCGATGGCGCACTGGCCGATGTGCCAGGCCTTGCCGCGTACCCGGTCGAGCCGGCCGCGGACCGAGAGCCGGCCGCGCCGCCACGCACGGTCCATGAGCGCGTCGATCCGATGGTCCGACCAGGCCGTGCTCATGCCGCCGATCCTTTCACCGGGCTCAGCCGCCGGTCCGCAACGCCTCCCAGATCTCGCGGGCCGCGGGGGCGGCGGTGCTCGCGCCGGTTCCGGCCTGCGCGACCATGACGACGACCGCGTACTTCGGGTTCGTGACCGGCCCGAACGAGGCGAACCAGCTCGTCGCCTGCTTGCCGAACACCTCGGCCGACCCGGTCTTGCCGGCGACCGGGTACTCGGCCTGCGGCCACCCCGCGAAGACGCCGCTCGCCGTTCCCGCGGTCACCACCCCCTGCAGCGCCCCGACGAGGAAGCCGCGCACCGCCGGCGTCAGCGGCACCGTGCCGGACGCGACGGGGGCGATCGGCGTGCGGGCGGAGCCGTCCTGGTTCTGGGTGGCGGCCGCGACCTGCGGGACCCAGAGGGTGCCGCCGTTGGCCACCGCCGCATACGTCCGGGCGAGCTGCAGCGGGGTGACCGCGACGTCACCCTGCCCGATGGCGAAGTTGGCCTCGTCCCCCGCGCGGTACTGCCAGCCGGAGGCGCAGTTCTCGACCGCGAGCGCGGTGAGGTAGTCGGCGCGCGCTCGGTCGGTGCCCGCGACGTCGGGGTAGCCGGTCGCGGCGCGCGCGCAGGTCTGGTCCTTGGTCTCCTCCCACGCCGACCGCTTCGAGACGCGGTCCGGTATGCGTCCGGCCACCTCTCCGGGCAGGTCGACGCCGGTGCGGGTGCCCAGGCCGAAGGCCTTGGCGGCGGTGATGAACGGGTCGCCGCCGTCGTCCTTGGCGGCGAGTCCGCCCTGGGCCAGCCAGGACTGGTAGGCGAAGCGGTACCAGATGGTGTCGCAGGACACCTCGAGGTTGCGCCGGAGGGACAGGACGCCGTAGTCGTGGGACTCGTAGTTGGCGAACGCCCGGTCTCCGACCTGGAACGTCGACGTGCAGTCGTAGGACCCGTCGAGGTCGACGCCCATCGCCGCGGCGGCGGTCGTCGAGACGACCTTGAAGGTCGACGCCGGCGGCATGCTCGCACCGGTGACCCGCGAGACGAGGGGCGTGCCGGCGGCGGGGTTGCGGAGCGCGTCGAGGTTCGCCTGGGTGATGCCGCCGGTCCAGACGTTCGGGTCGTACGCGGGGTAGCTCGCCGCCGCGACCACCGCCCCGTCGGTGACGTCGAGGACGACCGCGGCGGCGGAGTCGGCGGCGAAGCCACTCCCCCGGGCGGATGCTGACGGCGCGCTCGAGGGCCTGCTCGGCCGCGACCTGCACGGGTGCGGAGAGGTGCGTGACGACGTCGCGGCCGGCCACCGGCGCGGTCGTCGCCAGCCGGTCGGTCACGACGCCGCGCGGGTCCACGGCGACCGTGGTCGTCCCGTGCGTCCCGCGGAGCACGCCGTCGTACTGCGCCTCCAGCCCGTCACGTCCGACGGTCTCGGCGGCGGTGACGGCCCCGTCGCTCCCGGCGACGTCGGCGGCACTGGCCCGGTCGACGTAGCCGAGCAGGTGGGCGGCGTTGACGCCGCGGGGCGCCGGGTAGGACCGTCCGAGCTGGGGGGTGACGCCGGTGCCGGGGTAGTTCTCGGGCTGCTCCAGGAGGCTGAGCGCCCGTGCCGGGTCGACCTTCTCGGCGATCGGGATGGGCTGGTACGCCGAGCCGTCGAAGCAGGCGGGCGGCGGCGTCGCACCCGGCGACCCGCAGAGGAAGGTCCTCTCCCACAACGGTTGTGCGGGCCGGTCGAGGGCGGCGGCGATCCGGTCGACGAGCGCCCGGCCACCGTCGGGCGCCTCGACGAGGACCTTGCGCTCGACCGTCACCGCCACGCTGGAGGTGTTGTCGGTGAGCGGCTCGCCCTGGGCGTCGAGGATCCGGCCACGCACCGCCGGCTGCACGGTCGTCCGGGTCTCGAGGGCCGTGGCTGCGGCCGCCTGCGCCGCCGCCGGCGCGACCTGCACCTGACCGAGCCGGCCGAGCAGCAGCCCGAACACCGACACGACCAGGGCGGCCACCACGAGCAGCCGCGGCACCGACGGGCGGCGACGGCGTCGGGTATGCCTCCTCACGCCAGTCGTCGCCGGGTCAGGGCACGGTCCACGCCGAGGACGGCCGGCAGTGCGGCGAGACCCACCACCAGCGTGGTGACGGTCCGGGTCGCGGCCGCCGCGACGTCGACCGTCCCGTCACCGAGGATGGCGAGCCCGACCCCGCCGAGCTCGACGACGACCGTGGCCGTGGCGAGCCCGAGCAGAGCGCCGACCAGGCTGCGCGAGGCGCTGCGGTGCGAGAGTCCCGCGGTGGCGCCGGCGACCGCATACAGCAGGGCGGTGAGGCCGAGGGGCGAGCCGCCCGGCGGCACGAGGTCCACCACCCAGCCGGCGGCCAGGCCGAGCAGAGGCGCCGTGCGCCGGCCCGCGGATGACCGCCGAGGCGGCCACCAGGAGGATGACGAGGTCGGGCCGGAAGCGGGCCGGCACGCCGAAGCGCGGCAGCACCGTCGCGACGGCGACGGCGGCGAGCAGGACGGCGACGGTGCGCAGCAGCCCCAGCAGGCTGAGCCGCGGCATCACGAGGGCGCCTTGGCCGCGGCGCCGCCGCTCGACGCCGGTGCCGACGGGAGGACGACCGCCACGACGTCGAGGCGGTTCGGGTCGACCGCCGGGCGGACGGCCGCCGTCGCGGTGAGAGTTCCGTGGGCCGGGTCGACGGCGGTGACGGTGCCCACGACGATCCCGGGGACGTAGGGTCGCCCGCCCACGCTGCCGAGGGTGGTCACCTGGTCGCCGACGGCCACGGTCGAGCGGTCGACGAGGGCGAGGGTGAGCTCGCCGGTCGCGCGGGCGATGTCGCCCTGCGGTCCGCCGGCCACGCTGCCGAGCACGCCGGAGCCGACCCGCACGGCGACGGCGGCGTCCGCGCCGTCGAGGAGGCGGACGTCGCTGGACCACGGCCCGACGGTGACGACGCGGCCGACGAGCCCGTCGGCGGCGACGACGGTGAGGTTCGGCTCGACGCCGTCGCGCTGACCGACATCGACGGTGACCTGCCGGCCGCCGGCGACGGTGGTGTTGGTGGCGACGACGCGGGCGGCGAGCAGGTGGCCGGCTCCGGCTGACGGCGAGGCGAGCAGCCGGCCCGCGGCGTCGTCCTGGGCGAGCCGCGCCTGGGCCTGGGCCAGCCGGGTCCGCAGGACCGCGTTCTCCTCCTCGAGCCGGGCGCTGTCACCACGGTCGACGGCGGCGACCGATCGTTGCACCGGCCCGATGGCGGCGGCCGCCACGGACCGGGCGCGGTCGGGCAGGACCGAGCCGGAGAGGTCCAGCACCACCGCGACGAGGGTGGCCAGCAGGAGCACCACGAGCAGGCGCCGGCGACCGACCGGGGTCACCGGTACTCGCTGGTGACCAGCACCCGCTGCAGGGCGGCGAACTCCTCGACGCACTGGCCGGCCCCGAGGGCCACGCTGCGCAGGGGGTCGGTGGCCACGTGGACGGGGACCCCGAGCTCGTGGCGCATCCGCACGTCGAGCCCCCGCAGCAGCGCTCCGCCGCCGGTGAGGGTGATCCCCCGGTCGACGATGTCGCCGGCCAGCTCCGGCGGGCAGACGTCGAGCGTGGCGCGGACCAGCTCGACGATCTGGATGACCGGCGTCTCGATGGCCCGGCGGACCTCCGGCGACGAGATGGACACGACCTTGGGCAGCCCGGTGACGAGGTCCCGGCCGCGGATCCGCGTCGAGAGCTCCTCGGCCAGGGGGAACGCCGACCCGACGCCGGTCTTGATGTCCTCGGCGCTGCGCTCGCCGAGCAGCAGCGAGTACTCGCTCTTGACGTGGGCGACGATCGCCTCGTCGATCTCGTCGCCGCCGATCCGCATGGAGCGCGACGAGACGATGCCGCCGAGGCTGATGACCGCGACGTCGGTCGTGCCGCCACCGATGTCCACGACCATCGAGGCGGCGGTGTCGTTGACGGGGAGGCCGGCGCCGATCGCGGCGGCCATCGGCTCCTCGATGATGTAGACCCGCCGGGCCCCGCACCGGGTGGCGGCGTCCTCCAGCGCGCGGCGCTCGACGCCGGTCACCTCGCTGGGGACGCAGACCACCATCCGCGGGCGGACCAGCCGGCTCGGCCGGACCTGGTCGACGAACCAGCGCAGCATCCGCTCGGTGAGGTCGGCGTCGGAGATCACCCCGTCGCGCAGCGGCCGGACGGCCCGCACCGACGCCGGGGTGCGGCCGACCATCTCCTTGGCCCGGCTACCCGCCGCGACGAGCCGGTTCGTGCCGGCCTCGACCGCCACCACCGAGGGCTCGTCGAGCACGACGCCGCGGCCCCGGACGTAGACCAGCGTGTTGGCGGTGCCGAGGTCCACGGCAAGGTCGCGCCCCAGGATGGCGGGACGCGACACGGAGGCCATGCCGGGATTGTCGGGCGGTCTCCGGCGCAGTCCCCGCCCATCCGCCGCGTGTTGCCGAAGGTGTGACCAGTGAGGCTGATGTGACGACGAACTCGGGCGGCTGGCGGCGTACCGGCACTGTGTCGAGAACCGGCGCTTATACCTGCCCGGCAGCCACACTTCCTGCCGGTCAGGGAGGGCTCGCCCGCTGGAGCCCGGATCGGTCACAGGTCGGGGAACCAGATGCCGATCTCGCGGGCCGACGACTCGGGGCTGTCGGAGCCGTGGACGATGTTCTGCTGGACCTTCAGGCCCCAGTCACGACCGAGGTCGCCGCGGATGGTGCCCGGCAGCGCGGCGGTCGGGTCGGTCGCTCCGGCCAGCGCGCGGAACCCCTCGATGCAGCGGTGCCCCTCGATGACCACCGCGGTCACCGGCCCGGACGACATGAACTCGACGAGCGGCTCGTAGAACGGCTTGCCCTCGTGCTCGGCGTAGTGGCGGGCCAGCCGCTCGCGGTCCGGCGTCACCACGGCGAGCGCGACGAGGGTGTAGCCCTTGGCCTCGATCCGGCGGAGCACCTCCCCCGTGAGCCCGCGGGAGAACCCGTCGGGCTTGACCAGGACCAGGGACCGCTCCGTCGTCGTCACGCGCCCAACCCTAGTGTCCGGGCTGCGCCGCCCGGCCGGCCTGGATCGCGTCGATGCGCTGCCCCTGCCAGAGGCAGGTGACCCACAGCAGCAGGAAGATCACCCCGACGAGAAGCATCATCGGCAGGACGAACGCGCAGAGGAACGTCGCCACCTGGATGAGCCATCCCACCGTCACGCCGTAGGGCCGGCGCATGAGTCCGGCGGCCAGCAGGCACAGGACCGCGAGCCCGGACCCGACGAGCAGGTAGGTCCCCGCCGACCCGTCGCCCTGGGCGACGGCCAGGGTCCGAGCCACCAGCGCGCCGAGGAAGACGATGAGCGACTGCGCACCGAGCACGACGGCGCCCATGCGCCAGGTGAACTTCCCGGTCGCGCCGTAGAACGGGACTGCGGCCATGAGCCTCAGGGTATGCGGCGGACCGGCGGCCGGCCGAACCCGCCGGTCACACCTCCGGGTGGGCGGCGAAGAACTGGTCGAGGATCGGGAGCACGATCGTCGCCCGACGAGTCACCTGCATGTGCGGAGTGGCGGGGAGCACCGCCAACGCCGAGCCCGGGATCTTCGCCAGCATGACCCCGCCGTGCTCGACGGTGGTGAAGTCGTTGTCGCCCTGGACGATCAGCACCGGGCAGGAGATGGCGGCGAGCTGCTCGTCGGACCAGCCGGCGAAGTCGGCGTCCATGGCGCCCATCGACATGAGGAACGCGTCGAACTGCTCCGGGTGCGGTGACAGCCGCGCGTACGCCTCCTTGAAGTCCTCGAAGTCCTGCGCCGTCGGCATGATCGGCGACGTCGCGAAGGTCGAGGGGTCGCTGAGGTCCGGGTGCATCCCGTCCTTGCTGACGCTGGCCGACATCGGCACGATCGCGCTGACGCGGTCGGGATGGTTGACCGCGAGCTCCAGCGCCACTCCGCCGCCGAGGCTGTGGCCGAGGACCGCCGCCTTCGCGATGCCGAGGTGGTCGAGCAGCGCCACGACGTCGGTCGCGAGGTTGGCGTAGGTGATCTCGCGGTCGATGTTCGCGGTGCGCCCGTGTCCCTGCAGCTCGACGGCGATGACGGTATGCGACTGCGCCAGCGTCGGGATGAGGCTCGCGAAGTTGAGGTCGATGGTGAGCATGCCGCCGTGCAGCAGGACCAGCGGGGCGCCGGACCCGTAGGTCTCGTAGTAGAGGTGGAGGCCGTTGACGTCGGCGTAGCCGGTCTCGGCGGGGGCGATGGCGGTCTTGATGGTCTGGCTCATGGCGGCGGGGTCCTTCCCGGAAGTGCGGTGACGGTCATCAACACCACGAACGGCGCCGGCCCGTCAGGACAGGTGGGATCGAGAAGACTTCTCTCAGGTGTCGTCGGCCCCGAGGAGCAGCCGGGCGTCGGCCGCCGTGACGACCGAACCGGTGACGATCACGCCGCCACCCATCCCGTCCTCCTCGGCCAGCGTGACGGCGGTGTCGATGGCGTCGGGCATGGAGTCCGCCACGGTGACGCGGTCCTCCCCGAAGATCTCGACGGCCAGCCGGCCGAGCTCGCGCGGCGGGATCGACCGCGGTGAGGTGTTGCGGGTGACGACGACGTGGTCGAGGGCGGGCTCGAGGATCTCGAGCATCTGGGCCGGATCCTTGTCGGCGAAGATCGCGACGAGGCCCACCAGCTTGGTGAAGGTGAAGGCGTCACCGAGCGCCGCCCGGAGCGCACGCATACCGGCCGGGTTGTGCGCGGCGTCGACCAGCACGGTCGGTGACCGGCGGACGATCTCCAACCGACCCGGCGAGGTCACGTCGGCGAACCCCTGCCGCACGATGTCGAGGTCCAGCCGCTGCTCGCCGCCACCGAGGAACGCCTCCACCGCGACCAGCGCGGTCGCGGCGTTGCCGGCCTGGTGCTCGCCGTGCAGCGGAAGGAAGATGTCCGGGTAGTCGCCGGCGAGCCCGCGCAGCGTGAGCTGCTGCCCGCCGAGCGCCACCTCGCGCGCCGCGACGCCGAAGTCGTTGCCCTCGAACACGATCCGCGCACCGACCTCGTTGGCGCGGTCGAGCAGGATCTCCGCGACGTCGCGCTCCTGGACCGCCGAGACGGCGATGGCGCCGGGCTTGATGATGCCGGACTTCTCGGTGGCGATCTCCTCGACGGTGGAGCCGAGCAGCCGCACGTGGTCGATGTCGATGGGGGTGACGACGGCGACCTGACCGTCCGCGACGTTGGTCGCGTCCCAGGTGCCGCCCAGGCCGACCTCGACGACGGCGACGTCGACCGGGGCGTCGGCGAACGCGGCGTAGGCCAGGGCGACCGACATCATGAAGAAGTTCAGCCGGTGCCCGCCCGCGGCGACGGTCCGGTCGTCGACCAGCTGCACCATCGGCTGCACCTCCTCGTAGACCTCGATGAGCCGCTCCGGGTCGATCGGCTCGCCGCCGATGGTGATCCGCTCGCGGAACGAGTGCAGGTGCGGGGAGGTGAACCGCCCTGTCGTGAGCCCCAGCGCGGTCAGCAGCGAGTCGATCATCCGCGTCGTCGAGGTCTTGCCGTTGGTACCGGTGAGGTGGATGACGGGGTATGCCCGCTGCGGGTCGCCGAGGAGGTCCATGACCTCCTGGATGGTGTCGAGCGTCGGGTCGACGTCGGACTCCGGAGTGCGGGCCAGGATCGCCTGCTCGACGTCGAGCAGCCGGCGCAGGGTGTCCGGGTCGGGGGTGTCGAGACCGCTCGGACGCTTGCGGGGCGGGGTGTCGCTCATCCGGCGGCCACCGGTCGGGACATCCAGATGGTGTCGGGTAGCCCGCCCGAGCCCGGCTCCCGGTCCACCTCGACGAACCCCTTGTGGGTGTAGAAGGCGCGGGCCTGCTCGTTGCCGTCGATGTAGCCCAGCCGGATCTCCGGGTAGATGCCCCGCACCGCCTCGACGACCGCCTCCAGCAGCCGGGCGCCGATGCCCTCGCCCTGGTGCTCGGGCAGGACGTAGAGCTTCCAGAGGACCAGGTGGCCTTCATGGGGGCCGGCACTGGCCACGCCCACGACCTCGCCGTCGACCTCGGCGACCGTCATCCGGCCGGCCTGGATCGCGGGCAGCGTCGACTCGGCGCTCCACCACTTGGCCAGGCCCATGGCGACGTAGTCGGCGCCGGCGATGGGCTCGTACGTGGCGGGCCACGTGCGGTGGCCCACGGACAGGATCGCGTCGAGGTCGTCCTCGACCGCCCGGCGTACTCGGACGTTCACCACGGTCGGCATCACACTCTCCTCACCTGGACGCGAGCCGGGTGGCCGTCGCCGACGGTCACGTCGACGGCTCCGTCCCCGGCCGGCAGGTCGTCGATGTTCGGCGACGAGCCGAACTGGGTCGCCAGCGTCTCGCCGACGAGGTGGTCCCGGTGGGCCACCGTCGCGTCGAAGACCGCCTGGTCACCGGTCACGGTCAGCGAGATCCGGTCGCTGACGTGCAGACCGGCGTCCCGGCGGGCCTGCTGCACCGCCCGGACGAGGTCGTTGGCCAGGCCCTCCTGCGCCAGCTCTGCGGTGACGGCGGTCTCGAGGACGACGACGCCGCCTCCGTGCAGGGCCGCGGAGTGCTGGTCGCGCTTGGCCTGGTGGTACTCCTGCTCCAGCGTGAACTCCCCCGGCTCGAGCCGCATCCCGGAGGCGTAGACGGCGCCGTGGTCGTCGACGTGCCAGTCGCCCGACTTGCTGGCCCTGATCACGGTCTGGACGTCCCGACCAAGGCGCGGACCGGCCGCCCGGGCGTTGACCACGAGCCGCTGGGTGAGGCCGAACCCGGCCTCGTCTGCGTCGGCCAGGTCGACGAGCCGGACCTCCTTGACGTTGACCTCGTCGCGGATGATGTCGGTGAACGGCTCGAGCGCGGCCGGGTCCGCCGTCACCACGGTCAGCGACGCCAACGGGAGCCGCGCCCGCAGCTGCTGCGCCTTGCGCAGCGCCGAGGTCGTCGAGCACACCTCACGGGCGCGGTCCATCGACGCGACGAGCGCGTGGTCCTCCGGCAGGTCCTCGTACGACGGCCAGTCGGTCAGGTGCACCGAACGCCCACCCGTCAGCCCCCGCCAGATCTCCTCGGTGGTGAGCGGCAGCAGCGGTGCGACGACCCGGCATACCGTCTCGAGCGTCGTGTAGAGCGTGTCGAAGGCCGCTCGCGCCGACTCGTCCTCGCCGCCCCAGAACCGGTCGCGGGAGCGCCGGATGTACCAGTTGGTGAGGACGTCGAGGAACGAGCGCATGGTGTCGCAGGCGCTCGCGATCTCGTAGGCGTCCATCTGCGACTGCATGGTCGTGACGAACTCGCGCAGCTTGGCCAGGAGGTAGCGGTCGAGGACGTCGGTGGAGGCCGTCGACCACTGTGCGCGGTACCCCGACCCAGCGTCAGCCGCGTTGGCGTAGAGCGAGAAGAACGACCACGCGTTCCAGAGCGGGATGAGCACCTGGCGCACGCCGTCGCGGATGCCCTGCTCGGTGACGATGAGGTTGCCGCCGCGCAGGATCGGCGAGGACATGAGGAACCAGCGCATGGCGTCGGCGCCGTCGCGGTCGAAGACCTCGCGCACGTCCGGGTAGTTGCGCAGCGACTTGCTCATCTTCTGGCCGTCGGACCCGAGGACGATGCCGTGCGAGACGCAGGAGGAGAACGCCGGCCGGTCGAACAGCGCCGTGGCGAGGATGTGCAGCGTGTAGAACCAGCCGCGGGTCTGGCCGATGTACTCGACGATGAAGTCACCCGGGAAGTGGTGCTCGAACCAGTCGGCGTTCTCGAACGGGTAGTGCACCTGGGCGAACGACATCGACCCGGAGTCGAACCACACGTCCATGACGTCCTCGACCCGGCGCATCGTCGACCGGCCCGTCGGGTCGTCGGGGTTGGGCCGGGTCAGCCGGTCGACGTAGGGGCGGTGCAGGTCGGTGACCGCCACGCCGAAGTCCCGCTCGAGCTCGGCGAACGAGCCGTAGACGTCGATCCGCGGGTACTGCGGGTCGTCCGACCGCCAGACCGGTACCGGGCTGCCCCAGAAGCGGTTTCGCGTGATCGACCAGTCACGGGCGTTCTCCAGCCACCGGCCGAACTGGCCGTGCTTGATGTGGTCGGGCGTCCACGAGATCTCCTCGTTGAGCTCGAGCATCCGCTGCTTGATCTTGGTGACCTCGACGAACCAGCTCGACACCGCCATGTAGATCAGCGGTTCGCGGCAGCGCCAGCAGTGCGGGTACGAGTGGTCGTAGGTCTCGCGCCGCAGCAGGACGGTGCCGGCGGTCACCGCACCGTGGTCGCCCTCGCCGCGGGTGCGCGCCTTGAGGTGGTCGATGATCGGCAGGTTGGCGTCGAAGACCAGCAGGCCCTCGTAGTCGGTGACCGGGTAGGTGAACCGCCCGTCCGCGCCGACCGGCACGACCGGCTCGATGCCGGCGGCGTCGGTGACGACCTTGTCCTCCTCACCGAAGGCGCCTGCGGTGTGGACCAGCCCGGTGCCGTCCTCGGTCGTGACGAACTCCGCGGGGAACACGTGGTGGGCCTTGGCGTGGCCGACGTAGTAGTCGAACGGCGGCATGAACTTCCGGCCCAGCAGGTCGGTGCCCTTGAGCCGCTCGACGACGTGCTCCTGCGGGTCGTCGCCGTCCGGGAAGAGGTCCTTGGCGTATGCGCCCAGCCGGGCCTCGCCGATGACGTAACGCTCGAGGGTGCCGGTGACCGCGGACTCGACGACGACGTAGTCGATGTCGGGGCCGACCATGATCCCGAGGTTCGCGGGGAGGGTCCACGGCGTCGTCGTCCAGACCAGGGCGAGCTCGCCGGTCTCCAGGCGCAGGCCGACGGTGACGGCCGGGTCCTGGCGGTTCTGGTAGACGTCGTCGTCCATCCGCAGCTCGTGGTTCGACAGCGGCGTCTGGTCGTTCCAGCAGTAGGGCAGGACCCGGAAGCCCTCGTAGACCAGGCCCTTGTCGTAGAGCTGCTTGAACGCCCAGATCACCGACTCCATGTAGCTCGGCTCGAGGGTCTTGTAGTCGTGGTCGAAGTCCACCCAACGCGCCTGGCGGGTGACGTACTCGCGCCAGTCGTCGGTGTAGCGCAGCACCGACTCGCGGCACTTGGCGTTGAAGGCCTCGAGACCGAGCTCGAGGATCTCCTCCTTGGTCTTGATCCCGAGCTGGCTCATCGCCTCGAGCTCCGCGGGCAGGCCGTGGGTGTCCCAGCCGAACCGCCGCTCGACGCGGCGCCCGCGCATGGTCTGGTAGCGCGGGACGATGTCCTTGACGTAGCCGGTCAGCAGGTGCCCGTAGTGCGGCAGGCCGTTGGCGAACGGCGGCCCGTCGTAGAAGACGAACTCGTTCGCGCCGTCCTCACCGGCCGCGCGGTTCTCGACCGACGCGACGAAGGTCCCGTCCTCGTCCCAGTACTGGAGGACGCGCTCCTCGATCTCCGGGAAGCGCGGGCTGGAGGGCACGTGCGGGTAGGGCGACTGCTCGCTCATCAGAGGGTCGGCTCCTGCGGTTCGGTATGCGGTGGGCTGATCGTTCGTGTTGACCGAGGACGACCCCACCTGTCGGTGGTGCCGCGGTGCCACCCCGCTTGCCGCGCGCCGTCCTGGGAAGCCCGGGACCCGCATACGACCGCTCTTGCCGAAGGCTGTGACGGGCCCACCCGTCCGGGTCTACTGGGAGCGCACGCGCTCTGTTCTTCCGGAGGCTCACCGCTGATGACGGCTCGAACGCCTGTGAGGACGAGTCTAGCGGCGCCCGCCCGGAGGCCTCTACCGACATAGTCTCGACATAGTCTGCGCGGCATGCGTACCCTCACCGACCCGGACGTGGCCGCGGGGTACGCGGTGGACTCCTCGCTCGGCGCGGTGGCGCCCGGCTCGTTCGAGGTGGTGCGGGCCCGCGACCGGGCCGACGTGGTCGACGTGCTGACCGAGGCCGCCGCGACGCGCCGCGCGGTGGTCCCGCAGGGCGCCCGGACCGGGCTGGCCGGCGGAGCGGTCGCCACGGAGGGCTCGGTCGTGCTCAACGTCGAGGGGCTGGACGAGATCGAGGAGCTCGACGAGCTCGAGCGCATCGCCGTGGTCGGCCCCGGGGTGGTCAACGGGTCGCTCAAGGCGGCCGCGGCGGCGGCGGGGCTGGCCTACCCACCGGACCCCGCGTCGTCGGCCAGCTGCACGCTCGGCGGCAACGTCGCGACCAACGCCGGCGGCCTCTGCTGCGTGAAGTACGGCGTGACCGCCGACTACGTGCGCGGGCTCGAGGTCGTCCTGCCGGGCGGAGCGGTGATGCGCACCGGCCGCCGGACGGCCAAGGGCGTGGCCGGGTTCGACCTCACCGGGCTGTTCGTGGGCTCCGAGGGGCTGCTGGGCGTGGTGACCTCGATCGTCCTGCGGCTGGTGCCGGCGCCGGACCCGCCGCTGACGGCGCTCGCCACGTTCGGGACGCTCGAGTCGGCGGCCGCCGGTGTCGTGGCGCTCCGGGCGGAACGCCCGGGACCGTCCCTCATCGAGGTGCTCGACGGGCCGACCATCGAGGCGGTGCAGCGGCTCGCGGACTACGGGTTCCCCGCCGGGTGCGCCGGAGCGGTCCTCGTCCAGTCCGACCGGCCGGGCGGTGCGGCCCAGGACGTGCAGCGGTATGCGTCGGTGCTCGCCGACGCCGGTGCCCTGGAGGTCGCGGTGGCCGACGACGCGCAGGAGGCGGAGGCGCTCATGGCCGGGCGCCGGGCGCTGCACGCGGCCCTGGAGCTCAAGGGCCCCCACTTCACCGAGGACGTGTGCGTCCCGATCCGCCGGCTGGCCGACCTCATCCGGGCGGGACACCGGCTCGGCGCGGAGCACGGCGTCGACGTCACGCTGTCGGGGCACGGAGGCGACGGCAACCTGCACCCGTGCTTCTTCTTCGCGCTGGACGACCCGGACAGCCGGCGACGCGCGGAGGCGGCGTTCGACGGGCTGGTGCGCGAGGCGCTCGGCATGGGCGGCACCGATCACCGGCGAGCACGGGGTGGGCTCGCTCAAGGCGAAGTGGCTCCCCCTCGAGCTGGGCGAGCCCGAGATGGCGCGGCAGCGGGCGGTCAAGGCGGTCTTCGACCCGCTCGGGATCATGAACCCGGGCAAGGTCCTCTGACCGGTTCGTCGGTACTGCTGGTAGAACCGTGCCATGAGCGAGACGGACACCTCGGCCGGTTGGCTGACCCGCGAGCAGCTGCGCGACGCCCGAGAACGACTGCCGATCGTCTACGTGTCGGTGGTCCCGGTACGCGTCGACGAGCGCGGGGTCGTGACGACGATCGGGCTGCTGCTCCGGGCGTCGTCGGAGGGGACCATCGACCGCGAGCTGGTGTCCGGTCGGGTGCTCTACCACGAGCGGATCCGGGACGCGCTGATCCGCCACGTCGAGAAGGACCTCGGTCCGCTGTCGATGCCGCGGATCCCGTTGTCGCCGCAGCCGTTCACGGTGGCGGAGTACTTCCCGACGCCGGGCGTGACGCCGTTCCACGATCCTCGGCAGCACGCGGTGGCGCTGGCCTTCGTGGTACCGGTCATGGGCGACTGCTCGCCGCAGCAGAACGCCCTCGACCTGGCGTGGGTCACCCCCGACGAGGCCGCCGCCCTCTCCGCGCTCGGCGAGATGGACGGCGGCCACGGGGTGCTGCTGCGCCAGGCCCTGGCCCACGTGGGCCACCCGGTCTGACCCGCTGGACTACCGGGCGCCGACGACCCTCACCCAGTGGCTGTCGGACGCGACGATCGGCGGTCTCCTCGTCGGTGCCCTGGACCAGGCAGAACTGCAACCACGCCTTGCCGTTGTGCAGGCTGCCGAGCGGACGCCCGGTGAAGTCGGTCGGGTGGCGGCCCAGGTCGACCTTCGCGACCTGCCACCTGCCGTTGCACGTCACCGCGACGTCCTGCGAGATGTTGGTGTCGTACCAGGCGTTCACCGTCGAGCTGCTGCCTTCTGCGGTCGGGTCGGGACCCCCCTGCTTCACGGACACCCACAGGTGCATCTGCTCCAGGGGCGCCGAGCACCGGTAGACCCCGATCACGCTGGCGGTGTCACCGTGGCTCACCCACGCCAGCGGACCGGTCCAGAGGATCTGCGGTTCCGTCACCGCTGCGGTCGACGCAGCGGGAGCGGCACTGGCCGCCGCCGCGCCGGAGACGAGCATGGCCCCCGTGACCAGGGAAACCGCCAACAGGCGTACAAAGCGCTTCATTACTGCTCCTTCCCACCAAGGTGCTGAACCCGAAAAGCGCGGTGAACAAGGTTCTGTGACAAGACAATGCGCGGTCGTTCACCGGGCGTCACCGACGATAGACCCGCGGGAGCTCTGCCCAGGCCCGAACGCGGATTCTGGGCGCTCAAGGTCATGCCCCGCACACAGGGCTACTCGCGCTGGCCGGCCGGACCTCGCCAGTCGTACGCGACGCCCGCTCCCTCGTAGAAGGAGCCGAGGATGCTGTTGGCCTGGTAGAACCGGTAACCCGGGTTGAACTCGTTGCGGGCGTCCGGCTCGACACCGGGAGCGGTCTTGATGAGCCCGACCTTCAGGCCGTTCCGGAACGCCCGACCCAGCACGAACCAGGGCACCCCCCACCCGTGCCGGTCGGTGCCGTTCCACCGGCTCTCGGCCAGGACGCCGACATGGGCCGACGGCATGAGGCAGGGACCGGCGACCCAGTCGCCGTGGATCCCGAGCATCCCGCCGATGAGGGTGCTCTGGGCCCGCTCGATCTCGACCTGCGGCGCCGGGAACGTGTACCAGTCACGCGCGGGTCCGCCCGACGGTCGCGAAGTCGAGGCCTCGTGAGCGGTACTGCCGGATCGTGGCCGGCAGCCGGTTCTCGATGAACGCGACCTTGTCGCTCTCGAAGTAGAAGACGTGGCGTGCCCCGCTCCGCCGCCGCTCGGAACGCCGACTCCATCTGCCCACGCAGGTGGCGACCCGGCTGTTCGACGTGGTGGCCCATCGCCCGGAGCCGATCGACGAAACCCGGCGATGAGCCGCCGTCACCGACGCAGGCGGAGTAGCCCTGCTCGGCCAGGCTCGCCATCGCTCGGAGCATCCCAGCGGCGTTGTCGCCCCGCTCGAGCGTGATCGTGGCCACCGTCACCTGCATACGAACCGCCCCCCCTGCTCCGAGATCATCGCGCGAACTCCCCGCAGTTCAGGTGGACCACCGTGTTGGTCAGCGTGCCCTCGTTCACGTAGAGCACGTAGTGCAGCAGCCGGGTGACCTCGTCGGCCTGGAGGAGCCGGCCCTTCGGGGATCGACGCGCGCGCTCGCCCACCGAGTCCAGGTCGTGTCGCCGTTGGGTCATCCCGCTGTCCATGATGATCGTCGGCGAGACGGCCACGAGCTGTTGCCCCGGCGCGGTCAGCCGGCGTCCCTCGACGTAGGCGTCGAGAGCCACCTTGGCGAGGAAGTACGTCGTGTCGTACGACCCCCGCGACGACTCGCTGCTGACGATGGCGATCCGGGCGCTTGGGGTTGTTGGTCAGGACGTGCTCGCAGATGCGGACGACGCTCGTGAGGTTGATCGCCAGACTGCGGGCGGTCTCGCGGAAGTCTTGCTGTGACAACGGTTTCGGGATGAGCAGGCCAGCCGCGAACAGGTACCGGTCGACGTCGACGGGCACCGCGGAGACGTCGAACTCCGTCGCGAGGTCGAGCCGGATGGTGTCGTCGTCGCGACGACCGATGGTGACGACCTCCTCGTCGGGGACCAGCCCGAGCAGTCCCTGGACGATCGAGGTCCGCGCGCCCGTGACGGCCAGCGTCATGAGGGACCGGGGTGGTTCGAGGGCTCGGGCGGCGACACGCGGTCGGTCCGTTTCTCCTGGAGGTACTCGGCGGACTCCCGCCGCTGGCGCACCATGAACGGCTCCTGGTCGACCTCCGCCTCGACCCGCTCATCGGTCGGGATGCCGGACCCGACGCGTTGGGTCTCCGTCGGCGTCATCGTCCAGGTGAGGGTCTTGTCCATCGTGTAGATCGGCCGGCTCCGCACCTCCGCGAGGATCCGAGCGGTGTACTCACCGACCACCGCCAGGACGAAGAACAGCCCGGCGAACCCCACCGAGATGATGGTCGTGATGACCAGCTCCCAGGGCGTCTCCCGGTCGCTGATGAACGCGAAGAAGCTCGCCACGATCGACAGGGCCGACACCGCCGCGAAGAACAGGAAGAACGCCCGGGAGATGCGCACCCCGGCGTCGGTGAACGAGAAGAAGACGTCCAGCCCGAACCGCAGGCTCGTCCGCGGATGGTGGCCGGCTTTCCGGTCGGCCGGGTAGTCGAGGCGCAGGTACCGGTACCCGGTGTAGCGGTAGAGGACCTGGCGGTCCCGGATCCGCTCCCGCTGGTGCAGCATCGCGTCGAGCGCGCGGCGGGACGAGAGGCGCAGCCGCTCGTAGCTGAGCGGGGGCTTGATGCCCGAGAACCAGTTGCATACCGCGTAGAAGGCCCGGAGCCCCCACCCGAGGTTGTCCGGGGAGGCCGCCACCACGTCGAACCCGTTGACGGCGGAGTCGTACATGCGGTCCAGGACCTCGAACGGGTAGTCCATGAAGGTGTCGTCGAACTCGAAGACGAAGTCGCCCATCGCCCGGTCGAGCCCGGCGACCATGGCGGCCTCGACCCCGTGGAAGTGCGCCAGCTCGACCAGGCTCAAGCGCGCAATGCAGCGTCGGGGCGACGCGTCTTGACGACCTGGTCGACCGGTCGCTGCTCGCGTCGTCGACGACGACGATCTCGTAGGCGTCGAACCGCTCGTCGAAGTGGCGGTCCACCGCGGCGAGGAAGGCCGGGAGCCGTTGCTCGGCGTTGTGACAGCGGATGACGACGGAGATGAACTTGTGCTGCTTCACAGGGCCTCGTCCAGGTCGTAGATCGTGGCGATCTTCCCGGAGAGGACCGAGGTGAGCCACGGCTCGGAGCTGTGCTGGATGATCATCGTCGGCCGGGCGTCGTCCACCTCGGTCGTCTTCAAGACGGTCTTGACCGCATACAGCGACTCTGCGAAGTGGACGCTGTGCTTCTCGCCCAGGTAGCGACGGGTCATCTGCGAGACGAAGGGCCACGAGGACGAAGGCGCCTCCGGGCAGAACGAGCAGTTGTCCAGTGCGGTGTCGTTGCAGACGGCGTTCCGGGCCTGGCAGCTGAAGTGCGGTGTCGCGTCGTGGCTGACCCGGTGAGGCGTGAACCCGACCGAGGTCAGCGAGTGGAAGCCGGACAGGCCGTAGGGCATGAGCGAGAAGTACTCGCCGTCCATGATCGTCAGCCCGACGCTCCGGAGCTCGTCGCTCACGTGGGTGAGGATGATCTCGCAGAGCTCGTACTTGAGGGACAGCGGCGCCTCCCCGAGGAGACGCGAGGACCTGGTTGGTTCCGGCGTACGACGCGTTGAGGATCCCGTCGGCGCGCAGCCGCCGCCCGTCCTCCAGCAGGACCGTGAAGCCGTCAGCGTCGCGGTCCACGTGAGCCATCCGCGCGGGCTGGTACCAGCTGACTCCCGGGGTGTCCTCCACCTGCGCGGTCATGATGCGGCGCAGCCGTTCGGCGTCGAAGCTGTACTCGTCGGTCCGGTATGCGGATTCGACGGTGCCGTCCCGGAACCACCGGCTGGGGTCGACCGGGTCGCACTGGACCCCGGCACGACGACAGAACAGCTCGAAGCCGTCGGAGCTGCATGAACGACTGGGACCGGGCGATCGCGTAGATCTGGTCGAACCGTGTGTTGACGGCCTCCGCGAAGTCCCGCACGAACTGGCCGTAGTAGTGGACGGACGACAGGGCCGTCGTCAGGCTGCGGGGGTAGTGGTACCCGTTGTGGACGCGGGCCTGGTTCACCTGGCTGGCGCGCATCATCGGTTGTGCGTCGGCATCGAGGATCGCGACCCGGAGGCCCTTCCGAGCCATGACGAGCGCGCCGTGCAGTCCGAAGAAGCCCGCACCCACCACCAGCCGGTCCACGTGCGGGAGCGCGTCGTGCCGCTGTGGCCGCTGCGTCGACACGGGTAGCGTGTGCGCTGTGGGCGGGTTCATCGCACTACCTCCGATGAACGCCGATTGTATGTCCGTGATCCCGTCCAGGCGCAACAGTGCCCGGTACCCATCGGCTCTGCGCTGACATGCCGCGAACCCCCGCCCGACTGATCGCGCTGTCCGCCGCGACCGGCGGCCTGTTCGGCTACATGATCGCCGTCAGCAACGACGCCATCGACTCCGTGCGGACCGAGCTGCAGCTCACGCCCGTCAGCGCGGCGATGGTCGTCTCGGCCCTCGTCGCCGGCGCTCTCCTGGGCTGCGCCGTCGCGGGAGCAGCGGCGGACCGCGTCGGGCGGCGTGGGACCCTCATCGGCGCGGCCGTCGTGGCGCTGGTCGGGGTCGCGCTCACCGCAGCGGCGCGGGAGCCGGCGCTCATGACGGGCGGCCGCCTGGTCACGGGCCTCTCGGTCGGCATCACCTCAGCAGTCGCTCCGCTCTACCTCGCCGAGCTCGCACCGTTCGCCCGCCGCGGGACGGTGCTCACGACCTACCAGCTGTTCATCACGGTGGGCATCCTGACCGCCTTCGCGACGGGCGTGCTCCTCGCCCCGGGCGGGGAGTGGCGATGGATGTTCGCACTCGGCGGCGTGACGGCGCTGGCTCAGCTGGTCGCCGCCCTTCTCGTCCCGCCGAGTCCGCGGTTCCTCGTCCGTCGTGGTCAGGTGGACCAGGCCCGTGCGTCGCTGGCGAGGTTGCGACCGCCGGAGGAGGTGGAGCCCGAGCTGGACGCGATCGTGTCGGCAGCCACCGAGGAGGACACGCCGCCGCTTCGCGAGCTCTTCAGCGCGCGGTTCCGTCCCGGTCTCGTCGTCGGGCTGGTGATGGCCCTCGATGAACGCGCTGGTGGGCGTGGGCGCCGTCATCTACTACTCGACCGACGTCTTCCGGGCGGCCGGGATCGGCGGGACCAACGGGGCCGAGTTCGCCTCGCTCGCGGTGGGCGGCGTCAACGTCCTGGCCGCCGTCCTCTCGGTGTTCCTCACCGACCGGTTCGGTCGTCGGCCACTGCTGACGATCGGTCTGGTCGGCATCGCGGTATGCCTCGCGGTCGCCGGGCATCATCCTCGTCGGTCCCGGTGCCGGCGCAGGGCGGCCTCCTGGTCGTGGCGATCCTCGGCTACATGGCGTTCTTCGCGATCTCCGCCGGGCCGTTGGCCTGGCTGCTCCTGTCCGAGGTGCTGCCCGGCAGCATCCGCGCCCGCGCCGCGGCCATCGCGACGGCCGCGAACTGGGGCGCGAACCTGTTGATCACGCTGCTCTTCCCGCTCGCCGTCGGCAGTCCCGGCGTACCGGAACGCGTCGGCATGGCGTTCTGGTTCTTCGGCGTCCTGACGCTGGGGTTCCTGGCCTTCGTCCGGCTGCGGGTCCCGGAGACGAGGGGCCGGACGCTCGAACGGATCGAGGCCGACCTCCGCGACCGCGCCTGAGGCCCGGCGCAACGTCTGCGCAGACCTGGCGTCAGCGCGCACACCGTGCACCGTCTGCGCGCCGCGCACGAGGTCTGCGCAGAGCTTGACGGCGCAGGGTCAGTGGGTCTCGGCCAGCGCGGCGCGCCCGCGCCGAGCACGGTCACCGGCAGGAGGGTCTTGCCGGTCGGGCCGACCTCGATGTCGGTGCCCATCTGCGGGCACACCCCGCAGTCGAAGCACGGCGTCCACCGGCAGTCGTCGACCTCGGTCTCGTCGAGGGCGTCCTGCCAGTCCTCCCAGAGCCACTCCTTGTCGAGGCCCGAGTCGAGGTGGTCCCAGGGCAGCACCTCGGACTGGTCGCGGTCACGCGTGGTGTACCAGGCGACGTCCACCGGCCCCTCCGCCAGCACCTCGTCGGCACAGCGCATCCACCGCTCGTAGGAGAAGTGCTCGCTCCAGCCGTCGAACCGGCCGCCGTCGCGCCACACCGCCTCGATGACCTTGCCGACCCGGCGGTCGCCGCGGGACAGCAGGCCCTCGACGATCCCGGGCTGGCCGTCGTGGTAGCGGAAGCCGATCGCCGACGCATACCGGCGGTCGCTGCGGATCGCGTCGCGCAGCTTGGCCAGCCGCGCGTCGGTCTGCTCGGCGCCCGAGCTGGCGCGACCCACTGGAACGGCGTGTGCGGCTTCGGGACGAACCCGCCGATCGACACGGTGCACCGGATGTCGCGCCGCCCCGACACCCGCCGCCCGGTCTCGATGACCCGCTTCGCGAGCGTCGGCGATCTGGAGGACGTCCTCGTCGGTCTCGGTGGGGAGGCCGCACATGAAGTAGAGCTTCACCTGCCGCCAGCCGGCGCCGTAGGCGGCGCTGACCGTCGCGATGAGGTCCTCCTCGGTCACCATCTTGTTGATGACCTTGCGGATCCGCTCGGAGCCGCCCTCCGGCGCGAACGTCAGCCCGGACCGCCGCCCGTTGCGGGTCAGCTCGTTGGCCAGGTCGATGTTGAACGCGTCGACCCGCGTCGACGGCAGCGACAGACCGGTCTGCGTGCCCTCGTAGCGGTCGGCCAGACCCTTGGTGATGTCCGCGATCTCGGAGTGGTCGGCCGACGACAGCGACAGCAGGCCGACCTCCTCGAATCCCGTTGCGGCCAGACCACGTTCGACCATCTCGCCGATGCCGGTGATCGACCGCTCGCGCACCGGCCGGGTGATCATCCCCGCCTGGCAGAACCGGCAGCCCCGGGTGCAGCCCCGGAAGATCTCCACCGACATCCGCTCGTGCACCGACTCGGCGAGCGGGACGAGCGGCTGCTTCGGGTACGGCCACGCGTCGAGGTCCATGACGGTGTGCTTCGAGACGCGCCACGGCACGCCGGGCAGGCCGGCCCGCGGGGCGACCCGCTGGATCCGGCCGTCGGCGAGGTAGGACACGTCGTAGAACGCCGGCACGTAGACCCCGCCGGTGCGGGCCAGCCGGAGCAGCAGCTCGTGGCGCCCGCCCGGCTTCCCGGCGGCCTTCCAGTCCGACACGATGTCGGTGATGGTCAGCACCGCCTGCTCGCCGTCGCCGATGACGGCGGCGTCGACGAAGTCGGCGATCGGCTCGGGGTTGAACGCCGCGTGGCCGCCGGCGATGACCAGCGGGTCGTCCTCGGAGCGGTCCGCCGCGTGCAGCGGCATCCCCGCGAGGTCGAGCGCGGTCAGCAGGTTGGTGTAGCCGAGCTCGGTCGAGAACGAGACGCCGAGCACGTCGAAGTCGCCGAGCGCGCGATGGCTGTCGACGGTGAACTGCGGGACCCCCGACTCGCGCATCAGCGCCTCGAGGTCCGGCCACACCGCATACGTCCGCTCGGCGAGGGCGTCGGGCCGCTCGTTGAGGACCTCGTAGAGGATCATGACGCCCTGGTTCGGGACGCCCACCTCGTACGCGTCGGGGTACATCAGCGCCCAGCGCACCGTCTGCTCGTCCCCCGAGGGTCCGAACCCGCCGCAGTTCCAGTCCTTGGTCGTCGAGTTCGAGCTCACCGCCGACGTACTGGATGGGCTTCCCGACCCGCTCGAGCAACGGCTCGAGGGCCGGCCAGACGGAGGCCCCGCGGGTGCTGGTGGTCGGCATCCGGCCAGTTTACGGGCCTTTCGCGCGCGGACCGGCGCGCTGCCGCGTGGTCCCGGCCCCGCTCGGCGGCCCGGTGGTTATGGTCCGACCATGACCGGCGGGACGAGCAGCACGGTGTTCCAGCGGGTCAGCCGCCGGGCCCGGCTCCTCTCCGGCCCGCTGCGTCCGCTGCCGCGCTGGCTGCAGGTCCTCGCCGGCCTCGTCGCGGTCGCGCTGGGCGCGCTGCTGGTGACGCGGCCCCTCGACTCGCTGACGGTGCTCGGGATCTACATCGGCATCAGCTGCCTGGCGTCGGGCGTCGGTGACCTCGCCGCCCGGACGCCGCGCAGCGGCCTACGCCCCGTCGTCACGGCGGTCGTGTGGCTCGTCGCCGGCGTCGTGGTGCTGGCGTGGGTCGGTCGCCGCGTCGACCTGCTCGGGCCCTTCGTCGCCGGCCTCCTGATCGTGAGCGGTGCCGTCCGGCTGCTCGACCTGAGGCTCGGCGTCACGGCGGAGCGGGTGGTGAGCGCGCTGTTCGGGCTGTCCGAGGTGGCCTTCGGCGTCGCCGCGCTGCTCTGGCCCGACGCCACGCTGCTCGTCGTCGCGATCCTCTTCGGGATGCGGTGCGTCGTCTTCGGGGTGTCGCTGCTGTGGCGGGGGCTCCGGGACCGACCGGCGAAGTCGAGGCGAGGGTACGGTCGGGGACGACGGGAGGCCGACGGTGACCCGCTGGGTCGCCGCGGGCCTCGTCGTCGTCGCCGCGGCCGGCACCCTCGTGCTCAGCCACGCCTTCCGCCAGGGGACGCCGGTCGTCGACCGGTTCTACGACGCGCCGGCGACCGTGCCGGGGACCCCCGGTCAGCTGCTCCGCAGCGAGCCGTACACCGGCAACCTGCCGGACGGGATGACGGCGTACCGGATGCTCTACACGACCACCTCGGACGACGGCGTGCCCGCGCTGGCCAGCGGGGTCGTCGCCGTGCCCAGCGCGGCGACCGCGCCGGTACCCCTGGTCGCCTGGGCGCACGGCACCAACGGGATCGCCCGGGCCTGCGCGCCGAGCCTCGGGCCGAACGCCGTGCCCGCGCAGGACGTCACCCCCCTCGGCTCGCTCGTCCGCAACGGCTGGGGCGTCGTCGCGACCGACTACACCGGCGAGGGCACGGCCGGCCCCTACCCGTACCTCATCGGTCAGGGTGAGGGACGCTCGGTGCTCGACTCGATCCGGGCGGCGCACCAGCTCGAGGGCCTGCGCCTCGCTCCCCAGACGGTGGTCTGGGGCCACTCGCAGGGCGGCCACGCGGCGTTGTGGGCCGGACAGCTCGCTCCCACGTATGCGCCGGAGCTGCCGATCGTGGGGATCGCGGCGCTCTCCCCCGCGAGCGACCCACTGGCGCTTCGGTGTCCGTCGTCGACCATCCCGGGGTCTGGGGGCGAGCCTGGCCATCTCGTTCGTCGTGACCGCTTACGCGCGCACCTATCCCGACATCACCCTCGACGCGACCGTCGTGCCCTCGGCCCGGACCTTCGTCAAGGAGGCGGCCGCCCGGTGCACGACGTCGCCCGGCACCCTGGTGACGGTCCTCGCCGGCGTGGCGCTCGCGCAGGACCCGCTGCTCAAGGTCGACCCCACCACCGGGGTCTTCGCGCAGCGGCTCAGCGCCAACACCCCGCTGGGGCCGTGGCCGGCACCGGTGTTCATCGGCCAGGGCAGCGCGGACGAGGTGGTCAGCCCGACGGTGCAGGCGGCCTACGTGGCGGCCCGCTGTGCCGCCGGACGACCGCTGCAGTTCACCAGCTACCCGGGCGGCACGCACATGGGCGTGCTCGCGGCGGGTTCCGCGCTGCCGGCGGACCTGGTGGCGTGGACCCAGGACCGGTTCGCCGGTCGTGCGGCCCCGAACACCTGCGCTCCCGGCTGACCGTCAGTCGGCGCCCGTCGGCGCGAGGGCCGTTGCGACCTTCCCGATGTGTCGCCAGGGGCGGAAGATCGCGGTCATCAACCCCAGCCAGACGGCGCCCAGGGCGAAGCCGGCGAGCACGTCGGAGACGAAGTGCGCGGCCAGGGCCACCCGGGAGAACCCGATCCCCAGCACCATGACCACCGCCAGAGCGACGGCGACGCGCCGCCACCCCCAGCTCAACGCGGGAAGCAGGATCAGCAGCAGCACGCCGTAGCCGACCATCGCCGCCTGCGAGTGGCCGCTCGGGAAGCTGGCGCCCGGCTCGTTGACGAACGGTTGGTCCACCGCCGGCCGGTCCCGGTTCACCATCGCCTTGACCGCCGTGTTCAACAGCGACGACCCGGCGATCGTGACGACCACGAACGCCGCCAGTCGCCACCGCCGGCGGACCAGCAGGACCAATGCCAGGACCACGGTGACGACCTGCCATGCCAGCGAGGACCCGGAGTCGCTGAACGTGCGCATCACCGAGACGAACCAGGGCTGACCCAGCGCGAAGGCGTGCAGCCCGTCACGGGCTCCCTGGTCCGCGGCCGCCAGCGGCCCCCACTTGTCGCGTGACGAGGAGGAGCAGCAGCAGGAACGGCACCACGAGGACCGCCAGGACCACGAAGAAGGTCACGCTGCGCTGCCAGTCGCGCCCGGTCGCGACCTCGGCCGCCGGAGAGGACTGGTCTACGGGGTCACCCACTCCTCCGCCGGCCCGCTCGTCCGGGTCACGTGGCGTCACGGTCGTCACAGGGAACCTTTACCCCACCCGGTGAGCGCCAACCTGAGCGCCGGTCCGCCGAGGTCCCCGTCGACTCCTGACCAGGCGAGCGACAACCAGTCCCGGCCCAGGGCGGTGCGCCTTTCGGACGCTGGGTGCCGGGTCTGGAACGATCAGCGGGTGCGAGCGTCGGACACGACGACAGCGATCGGTCCACGGTCACCACGCTGCTCGCCGTCCGCTCGTCGTTCTGCTCATCGCCGCGTGCACGGGGCAGGATGCTGCGCCGCCGACATCCGACGGCGACCGTCAGGCGGCGCCCACCCTGCCAGAGCGTCCGCCGGGACCTCGGCCCCTTCGGCCACGCCGACCGCAGTCGTCCGCTGCCGGGTGGCCGAGCGCCGCGGCGGTTGAGGACGAGAACGCCAAGCCCGGGGACCCGGACTGGGCCGGCGGGGTGAGCGAGCCGCCCAGTACCGGGTGGAGGGCTTCGCCAGCCGCGCCAGCGTGACACAGGGCAGCCCGTGGCGCTGTACGCGCACTCGCTGGACGGCCCGGTCGTCGTCAAGGCGTACCGGATGGGCTGGTACGCCGGCGCCGGAGCACGGCTGGTGTGGACGTCGCCCAGCGTCACCGCCGTCGACCAACCCAAACCCCAGTTCGAGGCGACGACCCGCACCTGGTCGGCCTCGAACTGGACGCCGTCGGTCAGCGCTCCCCACCGAGGACTGGCCGCCCGGCGACTACCTGCTGAAGCTCCAGGCGACCAACGGGACGGCCAACCTCGTCCCGCTGACCGTCCGGTCCGCGACGACCCGCGACGCGGTCGTCATCGTCAACGAGAACACGACCTGGCAGGCATACAACCGGTGGGGCGGCACCAGCCTCTACCGAGGGCCGACCGGGTTCGCCGACCGGGCGTACGCGGTGTCGATGGATCGCCCGCTCGACTACGGGCTCGGGCACCGGCGACTACTGGGGCAACGAGGCCCCGGTGGGACGGCTGGCCGAGAAGCTGGCGTTGCCGGTGGCCTACGTGACGGACACGGACCTGCACGCCGACCCGCAGATCCTCGGGGTGCCAGGGCGGTCATCTCGCTCGGCCACGACGAGTACTACAGCCAGGCGATGTGGGACGCCCTGGTCGCCGCACGAGACACGCAGGGCACGAACCTGGCCTTCCTCGGCGCAACGCCATGTACCGGCACATCCGACTGGGTCCGACACCCATCGGTCCGGACCGGCTGGAGACCGACTACAAGGACGCCTCCATCGACCCGATGCTGAAGACCAACCCCGCCGAGGCCACCTCCCAGTGGCGACAGCCGCCGATGCCCCGCCCGGAGAGCGTCGTCACGGGCGTCTACTACCAGTGCAACCCGGTCAAGGCCGACATGGTGGTCGCGCAGGCGGACTCCTGGCTGATGGCCGGGTCCGGCCTGAAGGCGGCGACCGGCTGAGCGGCCTGGTCGGCTCCGAGTACGACCAGGTCACCCCCAGCGTCCCCACCCCCCGCCCCATGGAGGTGCTGTTCCACTCACCGGTGACCTGCCTCGGACACCACCAGTTCTCGACGCGGCCTACTACAGCGCCCCCAGCGGCGCCGGAGTCTTCGCCTCCGGCACGAGCTCGTGGGTATGCGGGCTGGTCGTCGAATGCACCTTCCACCCCCAGGACCGGCGCATCGTCGACGCCGTCACCGCCATCACGACGACCCTGCTCAAGACCTTCGCCGCCGGGCCCGCCGGCAAGGCCCATCCCGCTAGAGACAACCTGGACCGCCACAACATCACCACGGCGACCATCCGCGACATCACCCGTTGAGGTTTCTACGATCTCCGGCCCGTCTTCACCTGAAGGTGCGCGCGCCCCGGTCCTGCGGGAGAGTGCTGCACGGCGGGGTCAGGAGGCCATAGGGGTGCTTGGCGCGGCGTGGTGGGGTTTTGTCGGTGGTGCCGCGCTGATGATCGGTGCGTTCCTCGGGATCTACCTGCCAGTCTCTAGCCGGTTCATCGGCCTGGTCATGGCGTTCGGTGCGGGCGTGCTGATCAGCGCTGTCGCGTTCGAGCTGGCCGAGGAGGCCTACCAACGTTCTGGCGGGACGGCCGTGGTCCTTGGGCTCCTCGGGGCCGGCACCTTCTTCGTCGGCGACTGGTTCATCGACCGTGCCGGCGGTCACCGACGCAAGAGCCCCAACGGGCCACAGTCGGCCGCCGGGCCGATGGCCCTCGTGCTCGGCGCCCTCCTGGACGGGATCCGGAGTCAGCCGCGATCGGAGTCAGCCTCCTCGGAGGCGCCGGCGTCGGACTACCCGTGGTGGCAGCGGTGTTCATGTCGAACATCCCGGAGTCGATGTCGGCGTCCGCCGCGCCTGAAGAAGACCGGGCGCTCGACCCGCTACGTGCTCGGCCTGTGGACCGCTGTCCTAGCCGCGTCGACAACTGCGGCGGCGCTCGGGTACCTGTTGTTGGACGGGGCCGATCCGGTAGTCGTCGCCGTCATCCAGGCCTTCGCCGCCGGGGCCATCCTGACCATGCTGGCCGACACGATGGTGCCGGAAGCCGTCGAGCACGCAGGGGCTTGGGTCGGCCTGCTCACCGCCCTCGGCTTCGTCGCCGCCTTCCTGCTGTCGATGGCCTGATCCTCGATCGCCGGGTCCGGGTCGATGCCGGCCACCTCGGCCAGCCCGCCCGACGCCGGGACGACGCCGGACAGCACCCGCATGGTCGTGGACTTGCCCGCGCCGTTGCGGCCCAGCAGCGCCGTGGCCCCACCCGGCGCGCACCTCGAACGACACTCCGGCCACGGCGACGACGGAGCCGAAGCTCACCGTCAGGTCACCGACCCGCACCATCGCCGTCACCCGGACAGTGTGCAACAGGCATACCGGCTCGCGACAAGAGGAGGGGGAGGGGCGAACGTGCTCCGGTATGCCGCTGGCACCTCAGCGGTAGAGCAGGTCGATCTCCCGGCCGTAGCGCTCGACGACGACCTTGCGGCGCAGCTTGAGGCTCGGCGTGAGCTCGCCCTCGTCGATGGTGAGGTCGCGGTCGAGGACCGTGAACCGCTTGATGGTCTCCCACCGGTTGAGGCCGTTGTTGAGCTCGTCGACGAAGCCCTGCACCATCGCGTGGGCGGCTCGGAGGTGACGATCTCGGCGTACTCCTTGCCGGCCATGCCGTTCGCGGCACCCCACTGGGTCGACGGCGTCGGGGTCGAGGGTGATCAGGGCCGAGGCGTAGTTGCGGCCTTCGCCGATGACGACGAACTGGCTGACGTAGGGGCAGATCCCCTTGAACATCGTCTCGATGACCGAGGGGGCGACGTACTTCCCGCCGGAGGTCTTGAACAGGTCCTTCTTGCGGTCGGTGATCTTGACGAAGCCACGCTCGTCGACCGAGCCGATGTCGCCGGTGTGGAACCAGCCGTCCTCGGTGAGCACCTCGGCGGTGGCGTCCGGGCGGTTGTGGTAGCCGCGCATGACGCCGGGTCCCTTGACGAGCAGCTCGCCGTCCTCGGCGGTGCGCACCTGGGTGCCCGGGAGCGGCCAGCCGACGGTGCCGAACGTGTAGCGGCCCACGTACGGCCGGTTCACGCAGGTGGCGGCGCTGGTCTCGGTCAGCCCGTAGCCCTCGATGATGAGCAGCCCCACCGAGGAGAACCACCGCGCCACGTCGGGATTCAGCGCCGCAGAGCCCGAGATGAAGAACTTGACCCGGCCGCCGAACCGCTCGCGCACCTTGGACAGGACGAGCCGGTCGGCGAGCGCGCGCTGCACCGACAGCAGCCCGGACGGCTCCTCGCCCTGCTCGCGCACCGTCGCCACCTGGGCACCGACGCCCAGCGCCCAGTCGACGAGCTTCTTCTTCACGCCGGTCTCGTGCGCGAACATCATGCTGATCCGGGCGTAGGCCTTCTCGAAGATCCGCGGTGCCGCGCCCATGAACGTCGGCTTGAACACCGCGAGGTTGTCGACGATCTTGTCGATCCGGCCGTCGACCGCCGTGGCGAAGCCGATCTGCAGCGGGAGGATCAGCAGGATCTTGCCGAAGACGTGCGAGAGCGGCAGCCACAGGAACTGCAGGTCGTTCTCGTCGAGCAACGCCACCGAGTCGACCCCGGCGCCTTCGTAGACGAGCGCGTCATGGGTGAGCAGCACGCCCTTGGGCCGGCCGGTCGTGCCCGACGTGTAGATGATGACGGCCAGGTGGTTGGGGGTGAGCGCGTCGACGCGCTCGTCGAGGACGGCGGGTTCGTCGGCGAGGCGCTGGCCGCCCAGCTCGGCGAGCCGGTCGGCGGTGATGACCCAGCCGTCCGTGCCGCCCTCGTCCTCGTCGGCGGTGCCGTCGAACGTGACGACGCGGAGCACGTCAGGCAGCTCGGACCGGTGGTCGCGCAGCTTCTGCACCTGGGTGTCGTTCTCCGCGAAGACGACTCGGCTGCCGGAGTCGGCGACGATGAACGCCACGTCGGCGTCGAGCATCGTCGGGTAGATCGTCGTGGTGGCGGCACCGGCGGTCATGATGGCGAGGTCGGCGAGCACCCACTCGACGCGGGTCGTCGAGGCGATGGCGACTCGGTCCTCCAGCCCGACACCGAGGGCGACCAGGCCGGCGGCCCACGCGTCGGCGCGCTCGCGGGTCTGGTCCCACGTCAGCCGTTCGACCCGCTCGCCACTCTCCACCCCCGCGTCGGGGACGAGGTACTGCAGCGCCTCCTGTGAACCCGACGCGGCGACGCGCTGACGGAACAGGTGCGCGATGCTCTGAGCGCGGCTGTCGATGACCTCGCGGCGGACGACCTCGTCCGCAACGGCCTGTGCTGCCACCCCGGGCTCCTCGACGGTGCAGGCATCGGAACAGCCCGACGCGGTCCGTGGATCCTCCCAGCAGGCTCTCAGCCGGTGAAGACCTCCCGGGGTTTCGACACCAGACCGTCACGCTCGGGACGGGGCCGCTGCCGGCGCGAGACGGCGGTGACGAGGACCCCGAGCAGGAGCAGCAGACCACCGATGACGGTGCCCAACGTGGGGCGTTCGTCACGGAACACCCACGCCGTCGCGATGCCGCTGACCGGTACCAGGAGGGTGAACGGCACGACGGTCGCGGTGGGGTACCGCACCAGCAGGCTGTTCCAGACGCCGTAGCCGAACAACGAGCAGAGGTATGCGGTGTAGAGGGTCGACCCGATGGTCACCAGGTCGATGTGGCGCAGCCCGTTGGCCACCGCCTCCGGACCGTCGACGACGAGGGAGAGCGCGAACAGCGGTACGGGGACGACGAGGCCGGACCAGACCGTCATGGACAGCCCCGAGGCGGTGCCGACCCGGCGGGTGACGACGTTGCCGGTGGCCCACGAGAGGGCGCCGGCGAGGCAGAGGACGAGCGCCAGCCACGGCGTCTCGGCGGTGCGTCCGAGGGCGACCACCGTCAGGCCGACCAGCCCGATGAGGACGCCGAGCTGCTGACGCTTCGTGGGGCGCTCGTGCAGGGCGAGCGCCGCGATGACGACGGTGAAGATGACCTGGACCTGCACCACGAGGGAGGCGAGGCCGGGCGGCATACCGAGGTGCAGGGACAGGTAGAGCAGCCCGAACTGGCCGAGGCTGAGGAACAGGCCGATGAGCAGGATGTCCCGCCAGCGGGCGTCGGGGCGCTTGACGAAGAAGATCGCCGGGACGAGCACGGCGACGAAGCGCAGCGCCACGAACGTGAGCGGCGGCATGTCGTGCAGCCCCGCGTCGATGATGACGAAGTTGGCTCCCCAGATGACGGCGACCGCGATCGCGGCGAGGGCGTGGCGGGGGGTCATGACCACCATGTTGGCCCTCTCAACCGTGAAGCACCAGCGAATGATCATGCGCCCCACGTTGTAGCATCGCTGCATGATCGATCTGGTGGCACTGCAGTCGCTCCGAGCCGTCCGCTCGCAGGGCTCGGTCGTCGCGGCGGCCGACGTGCTGGGGTTCACGCCGTCGGCGGTCTCGCAGCAGATCAAGAAGCTGGAGCGGCAGACCGGGGCGGCGGTGCTGGAGCGGTACGGACGGGGCGTCCTCCTGACCGACCACGGCGAGCGCCTTGCCGACCAGGGCGCCGAGCTGCTGGACCGGATGGAGCAGATCGAGTCGGGCCTGCACTCGGCGGGTTCGGTGGTGGGCGGGCGGTTCCGGCTGGCGGCGTTCTCGACGGCGGTTCGCGGGCTCGTCGCGCCGGCGCTGTCACTGGTGGCGGCCGACGGGTACGACCTGGAGCTGACCCTCGTCGAGCTCGACCCGCCGCTCGGCATGGAGGCCGTGGCGTCCGGCCAGGTCGACGCCGCGCTCGTCCACCAGTGGGGTGACACCCCACTGGTCCACCCGGACCACGTCGAGGTCGCGACGATCGGCGTCGACGTGGCCGACATCCTCGTGCCGTTCGGGCACCCGCTCTCCCGGCGGAGCTCGGTCACGCCGGCCGACCTGGTCGGTGAGGTGTTCGCCTCGGCGCCGATCGGCAGCGTCTGCCACGAGTGGCTGACCCGCCTGTTCGGCCCGGTCGGCGGGACGCCGCAGGTGTCGTTCTGGGCCGCCGAGTGGAGCTCGCACATCGCGCTCGTCAGCCACGGGGCGGCGGTCTCGCTCATCCCCCGGCTCGGCCGCGAGCTGCTGCCCGACTCGGTACGCGTGCTGCCGGTGAGCGACCCGGTGCCGACCCGGCAGGTGTCGCTGGCGTGGCGGCGCAGCATGGGTTCCAGCCCGACCATCCGCTACCTGCGCGACACCCTGGTCCAGCTCGCCCCCGAGCTCGGCCTGCGCCCCTGACCCCGCCCGGCGCATACGCCGGAGCCGTAGCCCTGCGCCGCAACAACTG
>CAVYNX010000019.1:0-20438 GCA_963770005.1 uncultured Actinomycetota bacterium
CGACACCGCAGTCGTGTCGACCCCGCGTCGTCGGTCTGAGAGGAGCGACCTCACCGTAGAGTGCGTGCGGGCTGCGCCCTTGTGGGGGCAGGGATGCAGCCGGTGAGGAGTACGCGTGGGAAGACACTCCGCCGCAGCGCCGCCCCAGCGCCCGGCCGGTGTGGTGGTCGTCGTTGCCCTGGTACTGGGTCTCGTCCTGGCCGGCGGGCTCTGGTACGTGCTGCGCCAGGCCGACTCGACCCCGTCCGTCGCCGGCCCCGGGTCGCCCACGGTGACGTCCGGCGGGACATCCGGGTGGCGGGTGCAGTGCCGCCCGGGGACCGGTACGCGTCGCGGTGCCGACGGCCATGGTCTCCGTCGTCCAGGAGGCCGCCAGCCGGGTGACCGCCCAGAACGACTGCCTCACCTTCTCCGTCGCCGAAGCGGCGTCCGCGAGCGTCGCCGCCGCCCTGGCCGGCGGGGCCAAGGACGCGCCGGCGGCGTGGATCAGCGACTCCTCGGTCTTCGTCGACGCAGTGCGGGCGGCCCGGCCCGACGCCATCGAGCCCGACGTCCAGGAGCTGGCCTCCAGCCCGCTCGTCTTCGCCGTCCCGGCGGCGATCGCCGCGAAGGCGGGCGCGGCGCTGGCCGGTCTGTCGTGGTCCGCGCTGGCCGCCGGTACCGGCACGGTTCCGCTCCGGTTGACCGACCCGGAGACCACGACGAGCGGACGGCTGGTGCTGCTCTCCGCGCCGACCGCCCTGGGTGACAGCCCGGCCACGCGGATCGCCCTGGGCCGGACGCTGCTGAGCTGGTCCCACTCCGCCGATGCCGGCCGAGGCCGACCTCTTCGCGGCCGCCCGCACCGACCAGGCCGCGGTCTTCCCGACGTCGGAGCAGGCGGTCGCCGCCGACCTGCGCCAGCACCCCGGAGCCCTTTCGGTGGTGGTGCCCAAGGAGGGGACCGGTCGCTTCGACTTCGCGTTCGTCACCGCGGCCGGTGCCGGTCCGGCGGACCCGGCGGTCGAGGCCCTGCGGGTGCAGCTGACCAGTGACGCCAGCCGTTCGGCGCTCGCCGCCGCAGGGTTCCGCCTTCCTCGGGCCGAGGGCACGGGGCCGGGGGTGCCGGGGATGCCGTCCGGTGCCGTCGCGTACCTGCCCGACCCCAGCGCGACGCAGCAGGCGTCGCTGGTGAAGACCTGGACCGGGGTCAAGACCGACGCCCGGATGCTGGCCCTCATCGACACCTCCGGCTCGATGAAGGAACGCGAGGGCGACAGGACGCGGATGGCCCTCGCCGGCGAGGCGGCCCAGACCGCCGTGTCGATCTTCCCCGACACCTCGCAGCTCGGGCTCTGGACGTTCGGCGTCGACAAGGGCGGGCCCGGCCAGGACTGGCGCGAGATCCTCCCGATCCGCCAGCTCGACGAGAACGTCGACGGCCGGTCGCAGCGGCAGGCGCTGGGCGAGGCGCTGCCGGGGCTGGTGGCCAACGCCTCGGGCGGCACCGGCCTCTACGACTCGCTGCTCGCCGCGTACGAGCACATGCTCGCCTCGTATGCGCCGGGCCGGGTGAACTCGGTCATCCTCCTCACCGACGGGCGCAACGAGGACCCCCGGGGCATCACCCTGGAGCAGCTCCTCACGAGGATCAGCGCGCTCAAGGACCCCAGCAAGCCGGTCGTCATCGTCACGGTCGGGATGGGCCAGGGCGTCGACACCGCGGCCCTGTCGGCGGTGTCGGCGGTGACCGGTGGCAAGGCCTACGTGGCGCTGAACCCCCAGGACATCCGCGGGGTGTTCATCGACGCGCTGCTCTCCCGGGACTGCTCGGGCGCGGTCTGCACCTCACGCTGAGGCGCCGGCGCGGTCGGTGAGGTCGAGCTCGTACGCGAGCAGGGTCGGGTACGGCGGGAACGTCGTCGGCCGGGTCGCCCCGGTGGGCCGCCACCCGAGCCGCTCGTAGAGCCGCAGCGCGCGGCCGTTCTCGGCGAACACCCACAGCCGGGCGGTGCGGACGCCGCGGCCGGCGAGCCGGTCGACGGCCAGGTCGTGGGCGTCGTCGGCCAGCCCGGTGCCCCACGTCTCGACCGCGGTGCCGAAGTGGAGCAGCTCGTCGTCGTGGAGCGCGACGAACCCCTCCAGCCGTCCCTCGACCTCCACGGCCAGCGCGTCGGTGTCGGGGTCGGCGATCTCCGCACGCCACCGGGCCGCGACCTGCTCGCGCGGGAACGGGTTGGTGTCCTGGGGGAAGACGTGGCCGAGACCGGTGACGCCGCCGGCCTCCTGGAGCGCGATGAGGCGGTCCAGGTCCGGCTCGGTGAGAGGACGGAGCCGGGTCCCGCGGATCTCGGTCCGTACGCGGCGCTGCAGCGCAGCGGCCTCGCCCGCCGCGGGGGGTGCGCCGGTGCCGAGCCGCGCCGCTACCGCCGCGTCGAGGACCTCGGCGGGTCGGTACCCGGTCGCCCGAAGGCGTTCTGCCGCAGCGATCTTCGGCAGCCACACCCCCTCCCGGTGTCGCACCAGCGAGCGGCAGGCGCCGAGCACCGCGTCGACGGGGTCGCCCGGCTGGCGCAGCCACCAGGTGAGCGCCTCGACGAGCAGGCGCCGCAGGTCCTCCTCGTCGACGTCGACGAACACCTCGCGCGCCGGTGGGCCGAGCACCGCGGCGTCACTTCCGCTGAGGATGCTGCGGTCCAGGGCGTACCAGAACCGGCCGTCCGCGACCGGGCGGTCCGCGGGGTCGTAGGTCGCCCGGAAGGTCATCGCGGGGCCGGTGTTGAGCTCGACCTCGAAGCCGGGCTCCGGGCGGCCGGCCCCTGCCGTCGCCCGGGTGTAGACGACGAGCTCGAGCCCGCGCGCCGGCACCGGCAGGGCCTCGTGCCGCAGGGCGGCGACCAGGTCGTGCTTCTCGGAGTCCGTCAGCGGCGTGGTCGGTGACCAGGGCGGCGTCGATGTCGCTGCGCCCCGGCTGGTACGCGTCGAGCGCGAGCGAGCCGGCCGCATACGCGCCGACGAGGTTGGCGCCCAGCACGTCTCGCGCGCGACCGACCAGTGCGGCGAGGTAGTCGTCGACGTCGCCCCGATCCGCCATCAGAGGTCCTCGAACGCGACCCGCTCGCCCACGGGACCGTCGTGCTCCGGGAACGCGACGCGGCCCGCGGCGACGCACCACCGGGCCACGTCCACCCGGAAGCGTCCGGCGCGCACGGCGGGGTCCTCCTCGGCCAGCTGCCGGGCCTCGGCCACCGGGACCGTGTAGACCGACATCCCGCGCATCGTCGCGTCGGACTGGTCCAGCAGCGGACCGTTGACGGCGATGATGCCCCGCGCGGTGAGGTCACCCAGGTACGCCAGATGGGCGTGGTGCAAGGCGGTCGAGGCGTCCTCGTCCAGCTCCGGCGGATGGTCGCCCCGGCGCAGGTAGACCACGGTCCGGACGTCGAACTCGGCTGGGACGCCGGGCGGTCGCTCCATGGCGCGAGCCTAGGGCGCGCGGTGTCCCGCGAGCAGCCCGCCGTCGACCGGGAGCACGACGCCGGTGACCCACGCGGCGTCCGACGAGGCGAGGAAGGCGACCGCCGCGGCGATGTCCTCCGGCTCGCCGACCCGCCCCAGCGGGTAGAGCCCCCGCATCCGGTCGGCGCCGCCGGGCTGGCCCGTCCCACACCCGCGTCCGGACGGTGCCGGGCGCGATGGCGTTGGCCCGGATGCCGTCCGGACCGAGCTGCACGGCGAGGTTCTGCACGAGCGAGTGGAGGCCGGCCTTGGCGCTGGAGTACGGCTCGCTGCCGATGCCGGTGAGCCCGTTGACCGAGCTGATGACGACGATCGCGGGGTCGGCGTCGCTGCGCCTCAGGTGCGGGATCGCCGCCCGGCAGGCCCGGACGGTGCCGAGGAGGTTGAGGTCGAGCAGCGCCCGCCACACCTCGTCCTCGGTCTCGTCCACGCCGGGATGCGCCACGTCCCCGCCGGCCACCGCGACGAGCGCGTCGAGCCGTCCGGTCTGCGCGACGACCCGGCCACCGCTGCGTCGACGGAGGCGCGGTCGGTGACGTCCATGTGCAGGGCGAGGTGGTCAGCGGCCTCGTCGAGCTCCGCCACGGTGCGCTCGGCCGACTCGCGGTCGACGTCGCCGACGGCCACGAGCGCGCCCTCGGCGGCGAGCCGGTGCGCACAGGCCCGGCCGATCCCGGCGCCGCCGCCGGTGACGAGCACCACCCGTCCCTCGAACCGGCGGCAGTCCAACTGGTCAGCGCTCACGGCGCCGATCGTCGCACGTCAGTCGCAGTCATGTCGCGGCGGAGGTCGTGATCACAGCAGCAGCGCGACATGACGCGCGACCTGACCGCCCCGAGCCCGCCGTCAGCGGACGCGGTGCATACGCCCCTCGTCGAGGTGGTACTCGGCGTCGGCCTGCTCGGCGCACCACGAGTCGTGGGTCGCCATGAGGACGACGGCGCCGGCGTCGGCCTCGGCCCGCATCAGCGCGACGATGGGCTCACGGGTGGACGCGTCGAGCTCGCTGGTCGGCTCGTCGGCGAGCAGCACGCTCTTGCGCAGGGCCAGCGCCCGCGCCACGGACACCCGCTGCTGCTGCCCGCCGGAGAGCTCCTCGACGAGGTGGTCACCGGAGCCGCCCAGCCGGACCGCCTCGAGGGCGGCGTCGGCGCGTTCGTGGGCCGCGCCGGCCGGGACGTCGAGCACCATGAGCGCGACGACGATGTTCTCGCGAGCGGTGAGCGGCGCCACCAGCGCGATTCCTTGCGGTACCAGCATGATTCCCTCGTGAGCCGCCGCCTCGCGGTCGGTGAGCGGCTGGCCGGCATACGCGACCGTCCCGCTCGTCGGCCGCAGCGCACCGGCGAGGACCCACAGCAACGTCGTCTTGCCCGCGCCGGACGGCCCGGTCAGGGCGGTGAAGGTGCCCGGTGCCAGGTCGAGGCTCACGTCGTCGAGGATGCGGCGGCCGCCGAGATCCAGCGTGACGCCGGTGGCCCGCAGGGGAAGGGGCCGGCGCTTCTCGTCCGTCACGGGGTCGCGGTCGGCGACGCTGTGGTCGGTCGGCACTGGTCGGCTCCGTCGGGCATGGTGTGCTCGAACCGTACAGCGAGTCCGACCCCCACCGGGCGTGACAGGTTGTAGCGTGCGAGGGCGGGTCGCCGCGCACAGGTGTCGACCGGGAGGACTGATGCTCGCAGCGCTGCGGTATCGCCGCGCACAGACCCTCGTCGTCGTCGTGCTCGCGGCCCTGGTGACGACGTGCCTGGTGCTGGCGCCGCTCTACACGCGGGCGCTGGAGCAGGCGATGATCCGCACGATGCTCCGCAAGGCCACGGCCGAGCAGACCGGCCTGCGGCTCGGGTCCACGAGCTCCACCGCCCCGCAGGCGGCACTGGGTCCGGACGCGCTGGAGCAGCTGCTGCCCGAGAGCCTGCGCGGCTTCGTCGGGCCGCCGGTCGTCAGCACGGGCGTCGACGTCCGCCGGATGCCGCTGGTCGCGCAGCCCGGAGGGCGGCTGCTCTACCGCGCCGGCATGTGCGAGCACGTGCGCTTCGCGCAGGGGCGGTGCCCCTCGTCCCGCAGCGAGGTCGCGGTGTCGGCCGACCAGGTCACGGCCTACGAGACGCCGCTCGGGTCGCCCATCGACCTCGCCGAGTTCGACGCGACGGTGAGCTCGCTGGAGGCGGCGGTGCGGACCACCGTGACCGTCGTCGGCGTCTACGAGCCCGTCGACGACCCCTACTGGTTCGGTGACCGGCTCACCGGTTCGGCGGCGCAGGAGCTCGGCTTCGACACCATGCTCACGCCGCTCCAGACGCTGACCGACCCGGTGACCTCGCCGAAAGGCACGCCGGCGCCGTGGTTCCAGCCGGTCTACGGCGCGGACTTCCCGCTGCTCGCCGACCGGGTCGGCATCGACGAGATCGGTTCGATCGGCGCCGCGGTCACCGGGCTCGAGCAGTACCCGATGGGCGTCGAACGCGCGGCCAGCCAGTCGTCCGAGACGGTCACGGTGCGCAGCGGGCTGCCCGCCATCGCCGACGAGGCGCGGGTGGGCAGCGAGCCAGGCCGCGGTCACGGTGCCCTTGCTGATGGCCCAGATGGCGCTCCTGCTGGTATGCGTCCTCTGGCTGGTCCTCGTCGCGGCCGCCGACCAGCGCCGCGGTGAGGTGGCGGTCGCCCGGCTCCGGGGTCGTGGCTCCCGCGGCGCGCGCCGGCTGCTGCTCGCCGAGACCCTGCCGCCGGTCGTCGTCGGAGCCCCGCTGGGCGCCCTGCTCGCCGTCGGCCTGACCACCGTCGCCCGCACCACGGTGCTCACGTCGGACCCGCCGTTCGAGATCCCGGTGGCCGCCGTGGTCGGCGCTCGTCGCCGCCTGGCTCCTCATGGTCGCCCTGGCGGTCCTCTCGGTCCGGCGGGTGAGCCGGGACCCCGTCGCCGACCTCATCCGCAGCGTCCCGCCCCGGCGTACCGGCGTCCGGCTCGGCGTCCTCGAGGCGATGCTCGTCGCGGCCGCGGCGGCCGCGTTCTTCGCCCTCGTCACCGGGTCGGTGCAGGGACCGGTCGGCCAGCTGGCGCCGACGCTCCTCGCCCTGGCCGTCGGAGTGGTGGCCGCCCGGGTGCTGTCGTCACTGCTGGCGGTGGGTGGACGCCGGCTGCTCCAGAGCGGCCGACCGACGGCCGGTGCCGCTGCCCTCACCTCCAGCCGGCGCGGCACCACGCGCTGGCTGGTCCCGGTGGTGACCGTCGCCCTCAGCATCGTCGTCGTGTCCGCCGACGCGCTCGCGGTCGGCGCCCGGAACTGGACCGGTCGCGCCGCAGGCCGAGGTCGGCGCCGCGACGGTCCTCACCCTCGGCTCGGCCGACCTGACCGCGGTCGCCAAGGCGGTCCGGGCCGTCGACCCCGACGGCAGCCACGTCACACCCGTCGCCGTCGTCGGGCCGACCGCGCAGGGCGGGACGACGACGGTCGGCGTCGTCCCCAGCGCCTTCCGGCGCATCGCCCTGTGGCCGGGGGTCGACGTCGGGGTCCCTCGCCTGGGACCGCCTGACGGCGCCGACGGTGCCACCGCTGGTCCTCACCGGGACGCGGGTGACCTACCACGTCGAGGCGCCGGCGTTCAACGTCGTCACGCCCGCGGTACGCCCCGCGCCCACCGCGTTGTCGTTGGCACTGCAGGTGGTTCGCGCCGACGGCTCGCTCGACAGCGTGCCCCTCGGCGTCCTGCCGGACGGCGGCGTCGTCGCCGACGAGGAGGCGACGGTGACCTGTGCCGACGGCTGCCGCATCGCGGGCATCGGCATCCAGGCACCGGCCTCGACCGCCGCGATCACCGGTTCGGTCGCCGTCTCCCGGATGACCGTCGACGGCCGACCGGTGGAGCTGGGTGCCGCCGGGACGTGGCGTGACACCACCGTCAACGACGTCACCGTCACCGGGAGCGTTCGCCGACGGCGCCCTGACGTTGCGCTACGCGAACAACGGCGCCGACAAGGCGTTCCTCCCGCACGCGTCGGTGCCGGACATCGTCCCCGCCCTGACCACTCCGGCGGCCGCTCCCAGTGCTGCCGGGGCGACGTTCGCGGGGTCCTACGTCGACGGCACCCCGGTGCTGCTCAGCGCCGGCGGCAGCGTGCCGTTCGTCCCCGGTGGTCCGGCGTCGGCGAGCCTGGTCAACCTCGACAACCTCCTCGCGCAGGGCTGGCGCGGCCGCGGCTCGGCGACGCTCTCCGCATACCTCGACACCAGCGACCCGGCCACCGTCGCCCGGGTCACCGAGGACCTCGGCAAGCAGGGGATCACGGTGACCGCCACGACCCGCGCGCAGGACGTCGCGGCGACGTTCGGGCGGAGCGCGGCGGCGTGGAGCCTGCAGCTCGCGCTGGCCGTCGGCATCCTGTCGCTGATCGTCGCGGCCGCCGGCATCATCGTCCTCGCGTCGACGTCGCGGCGGGCCCGCAGCCGCGACTACGCCGTGCTCCGCCTGGTGGGTCAGCGACCACGAAGCCTGTCGATGATGGCCATGCTGGAGACCGCGCCGGTGATCGTCGTCTCGGCGCTGCTCGGCGTCGCCGTCGGCCTCTGGGCGGCACCCGCGGCCGTGGGCATGGTGCCCCTGTTCACGAGCCCACCCGCGACCTTCCCCGTGGACCTGCAGACCGCGTGGGGGCCGGCCCTGCTGGCCGGAGCGGTCGGGGTCGTGGCCCTGACGATCGTCGGTCTGGTCACCAGCCGGCGGGTCGCCCGGCGGGCCAGCCTCGAGCGGTTGCGGGAGACGGTATGACCGGCGCGCGGGCCATCACGACCCTGGGACTGGTGCACATCTACCGGTCCGAGGGGCAGGACGTCGCGGCCCTGTCCGGCGTCGACCTCAGCGTCCGCGCGGGCGAGGTCATCGGCCTGCTCGGACCGTCGGGGTCGGGGAAGTCGACCCTCCTGTCCCTGCTCGGCGGTCTCTTCCGGCCGAGCGCCGGCAAGATCTTCGTCGGCGAGCACGAGCTGTCGGCGATGACCGCGACGCCAGCTGGACGCGTTCCAGGCGCGCGAGACCTCGTTGATGCTGCAGGGCGCCCAGCGCAACCTCATCCCCTACCTCACGGTCCGCGAGAACGTCGAGTTCGCCCAGGCCGAGGCGCGACGGCTCGGCGCGGACGTCGTCGGCGTCGACCGCGGGCTGGAGCTCGTCGGTGCGACGGAGTTCGCCGACGCGCGCCTCGGCCACCTCTCGCAGGGTCAGCTCCAGATGGCCGCCCTGGCCGTCTCCATGGCGCCGTCGCCCGGCGTCCTGCTCGCCGACGAGCCGACCAGCGCACTCGACCGGGCCGCCCGCGAGCGCATCCTCGACACGCTGCTGCGGGTCAACGAGGAGCAGGGCACGACGGTGGTCGTCGTCACCCACGACCCCGAGGTGGCCGACCGCCTGCCCCGCACGGTGACCATCCGCGACGGCCGGATCGGTGGCGAGGGTCGCAGCGGTCAGGAGTACGCGGTCGTGACGGCCGACGGGTTCGTCCCGCTCCCCGTGCACATCCGCGAGCAGCTGCCGCCCGGCACCCTGCTGCGGATCGAGAAGGACGAGGACGGCTACCGGATCGTCCCCGAGGTCATCGGCTCGGACGGCGCGACCGAGTCCGTCGACTAGAGCGACTAGCCCGCGGCTCCGACTCCAGCGCCCGGAACCACCGCTCCAGGTCCGCCGGCCGGCGGAAGCGCAGCACCGGGACGTCGGCGGACCGCGACCACTCCTCGACCCGCTCCCGCTTGCGGGTGAACGAGCGGAAGTGCCACGCGATGATCGAGTCGCGGGAGACGGCGCCGCGAAGCGTCTCGACGTTGCCGTTGCAGATGCGGTCGGCGGTCGACGATCCGGACCGCGGTCCGGCGCAGCGAGTCGGGCCAGCGACCGCCAGCGCGGGTAGTCGAGGGCCACGACCACCTCGCAGCGCGGCAGGACCAGGTCGAGCCAGCTCGAGTATGCGGTGTCGAGGACCCACGCATCGGTCGCCGCGATGGCCCCGAACGTCTCGCGCTGGGTCTCGGCGTCCACCAGTACCCAGTTCGGGCAGCCAGGTGAGCTCGTCGGCGAGGTGGACCGGCAACCCGGTCACCGCGCCGAGCCGCGCGGCCGCCGTGCTCTTGCCGGAACCGGTGACCCCGTAGACGAGGATCCGACGCTCGGTCAACGGTGCGGCGGGGTCGCGTTCGGGCATCGGACCATCATCGTGGTCCGCGCTCGGACCAGTGCGCATACACACGACCTAGGTCCCTTGTCGGTCCGGGCGGCCCTGCTCATGCTGAGCCTGGCCATACCTGTCACCAGACCCAGGGGTTCCTATGTCCATCGTCCGTGCCGCCCGGCGGCGACTCGTCACCGGCGCCATCGCGTTCGTCACGTCCGTCGCCGTCGTCGCCACCCTGGGCGCGGTGGTGGCCCCGGGGGCCGTCGCCAAGCCGGATGGTGTCTCGGCCCGCTCGGTCAAGGCGGTCACGCGTCCACCTTCGCGTTCAGCTCACGCTTCATCACCGCTCCGTCCGGCGTACCCGGGGAGCGGTTGGCGGTGACGATCGGCGACCGGACACATGCGGCACCCGCTCCGTCGCAGTGGGTGTGCCCCACCGGCGTGTGGGTCCTCACGCTGAGCCGCAGGACGCTCGAACCCCTGTCGTCCGAGGAGCGCCCCCTGTGCCGCGACGAGGACACCGGTCCGTCTCGGGAACCATGCTGAAGCTGCTCCCGGCGAACCGGCTCGTCATCGTCAACGCCGTCAACCATGACGTCACGCGACCTGGGCCGGCGTACCGCGGCCTGAGCGACGCGCTGGCCGAGATCGGGGCGACCAGGTCCGACTTCGCGAGCCTCAGCCCCGCCGCGCAGAGCTTCTCCGTCGTCGGGGTCTCCGGGATGCCGGAGGGCCAGGCGTACTCGGCTCGGGACACCTGGGCCGCCGAGAGTCGACCAAGACCGGCGCGGCCAGCGCGGCCAACGTCCGTGGAACCCTCGCCCCCGACAGCCGGGACGACTACACGGTCGTCATGCTCGACTACAGCCTCTACGACATCTCCGCCGACGGCACGATCAAGGTCGACGACAAGACCTATCCCGTCCCGTCGCAGCCGGGCTTCGCCGGAGGGTTCCACGTCGTCGTCCTCGACCGCCGGACCCTGGGCACGATCTCGGACAGGCTCTACTCCACCAACAACGACCTCGTCGGGCAGTACCGGATGGGGTCCGAGCTGAACCGGATGGCCGACACCTACGGCGAGGGCGCCCTCGTGCTGCTGGCCACGGTCGGCAATCCCTGGGGGAGAGCTTCCTGCCCGCCGCGCCGCCGATGAGCGGCCCCTGCCAGCCCGACATCTTCCGGATCCTCTGCACCTACGGGCCCACGGGCAACGAGCAGACGATGGCCGTGCCGGCTGCGGGCGAGGTCCTGCCCGGCGTGCCCGTGGACCGGCTGCGACATCTCGGCGCGGGGAGCACGGGGCGGCAACGCGGCTGCTACCCGCCCCCGTCGGGGGCACGGCGAGCGTCGTCAGCGCGAGCCTGCCCCTCGGGGTGCCTGCTGCGGTCAAGCCCGGCACCACCCTGTACGTCGCGGTCGGCGGCGACGGGCAGAAGGCGCGGCTACAACCCGTTCCGGGCGGCGTGTACTCCTACGGCCTGGGCGGAGACGGAGGGTGGAACGGCGGCGCGCGGGGAGGCAACGGCTCGACTTCCCGCTGGCGGTGGCGGTGGCGGCGCGTCCGACGTCCGCACGCGGGCCGGCTCCGACCCGACATCGCTGGCGTCGCGGCTGGTCGTGGCTGCCGGCGGTGGCGGCGCCGGACGTCTGGCGAACGGGGGGGCCGGCGGCCAGGCCGGAGTCAGCCTACTCGGTCGCGAGCCCGGGTCAGGCCGGGACGGCGACGGCCGGCGGGGACGGGGGCGGGAACGGGCCCCAGGACGTCTCGGTGTGGGGGGGCCGGCGGCGCCGACAGCTTCAAGAACTACGGCGGCGGTGGCGGTGGCGGCGGCGGGCTCTACGGCGGCGGCGGCGGCGGGAACGGGGGCGGCGGTGGCGGCGGGTCGAACCTGTTCCCCGGAGGGGCGTCCTCCACCGCGACCGACGACCAGGGTGACGCGGCGTACGTGCGCATCAGCTACCCCTCGAAGTACGGGCCCACCTTGGCCCAGACGCTGCGCCGCTTCGGGGCCACTCCCACCCTCGTCAACGACCTGGGCAACACGCCCCGGTACGCCCTCATGGGCTCCCCGGACCCGTCCGCGCCGAACTTCACCAAGGCTCCACCCGTGGAGGCGGTGGAGGCGAGTGCCAGCATCACCCCCGGTGCGACCGGCGCCATCCAGGGTGTGCTCTCCCGGGGGCCGCGCAACATGTGGTACGGCCCGCAGGCGAGCAACACACCGGCCGTGACGAGCGTCAACGGGCACACCAGCGTCCGCCCTCGACCGTGAACTTCGGGATGTACGACGTCATCTCGCACGCCCACGCGAGCTGGCCCATCCCCTCGGGCCGGCCCGGTGAGGCCGTCCACGACGCTCAGCAGAAGGCCTGGACGTACGTCAGCGACGAGCTGTGCCGGTGCCCGGACGTCCGCGTGGAGTACAGCGGGAACCAGGACCTCATCAAGCAGTGGGCCCGAGACCTCAACACCGTCACCAACCCCGGTGGCAAGGGCTTCGACGACGCGACACTGGCCGTCGTCAAGAAGCAGATGCAGGTCGAGCTCGACGACGTGGACCTCGTCGCAGGACTTCAGCTGCGCATGCTGAACCTCAGGGGACTCCAGAACCAGACGCTGGACCAGGCCCTCAAGGACGCCCTCAAGGACGTCCAGGACACGCTGCGCGTCCCCAAGGACAAGTCGTGGGTCGCCCCGACGGTCGGGTTCGCCGCGTCGGCGACCCTGGCGCTGACACCACTCATCATCAAGGCCCTGATCGGTGCGGCGGCGGCCGCCGCCTCCGCCGGGCCGATCGGTGCTGCCATCGGCGTCATCGGCGCGGTCATCGGTCTCATCATCGCGCTGGTGTCCAACGCGCTGAGCAAGGTGGGCCCGAACCGGGCCAAGGTGAGCGCGGAGCAGCTCGCCCAGGAGATCACCCGCCGGTTCACCGAGGGTCTGAACTCGCTCGGACAGGCCTTCGACCTGATCTACGACGACTGGGGCAAGCTGGCCAGGGTCGGTGAGGGCCTGCGCAGCGGCACCGGCTGGGACATCCGTCAGGACCAGGTGGGTCGGCTCGTGAGCCAGGTGTCCGACGCCACGAAGCTGGGCTACTACCGGACCCTGCTCCCCTTCAACGTCGAGCTGGCCCAGTCGGCCGCCGAGCCCTCGGGGGACCCGAAGGACTGGTGCTACACCAAGACCAGCGCCTGCTCCCTGTACAAGTACTCGGACTACGGCTTCAAGGTCCCCGACAGCGCCTACTCCTACCCGGTCCACTCGACGCTCAAGGGCTACCAGGACGCCTACGTCGCCATGGCCGTGCGACCGCAGTTCGACACCTATGCCCTGCCGCCCGAGATCATGGACAAGATGGCGGCGGTGGGGCTGTACAAGCCGTACCTCTTCCTGCGCTTCGCCCTGCCCATTCGCGAGTGCGTCCGCGAGAAGCTGGACGGGTACTCGTTCGACCACTGCTGAGCGCGAGCGAGCAACCGGCTCGAGAAGGAGGTCTCCGAGGATGCGGCGCAAACCCGGCGCGGCACCTGGGCAGTCGGTCCGGCGTCGATAGCGTTCACGACATGTCCATCAGACTCGAGAACGTCGGCATCGCCGTTCGTGACCTCGACGCGACCATCGCGTTCTTCACCGACCTCGGCCTCACCCTCCTCGGTCGCGACACGGTCAGCGGCGAGTGGGCCGACACGGCCGTGGGGCTCGACGGCAACCACGCCAAGATCGCGATGCTCCAGACTCCGGACGGGCAGGGCCGGCTCGAGCTGTTCGAGTACATCCACCCCGACGCGATCGAGTCGGAGCCCACGCGTCCCAACGACATCGGGATGCATCGCGTCGCGTTCTCCGTCGACGACATCGACGCCGCCCTCGAGATCGCCGCGCGGCACGGCTGCCACCCGCTTCGCGGCGTCGCGACCTACGAGGACGTCTACAAGCTGACGTACCTCCGCGGGCCCAGCGGCATCCTCGTGATGCTCGCCCAGAACCTGAAGAAGTGACCCCATGACCGACGTCACCGACGCGACGCCCAGGGACCGGGCGACGCCCGCGGAACAGATCGAGGAGCGACTCCAGGCGACGTCACCTCGAATGTGGTTGGCGCTGGCCGGTTTCGTCGTGCTCATCGCCGCGGGACTGGTCTGGGGGTTCCTCGGCCGGGCCGCCGACCAGGTGGAGGGCATCGGGGTGATGCTGCCGAGTGACGGCCTCTACGACCTGTCCTCACCGACGCCCGGCACCGTCCGCGCCATCACCGCCCGCAACGGCGACGCGGTGAAGGCGGGAGGCACCGTCCTGACGCTCGCCCACGCGGACGGTGGTACCGAGCAGGTGACCACGGCCATCGACGGCACCGTCCTCGCCCTGCTGGTCAAGCTCGGCAGCTACGTCGACGCGGGTACGCCGGTGGCGACGATCGAGCCGACCGGCTCCGACCTGCAGGTCGTCATGTTCGTCGGCGCGAGCGACGGGAAGCAGGTCCGTCCGGGCATGACCGTCTTCGTCGCACCGAGCACCACGCCGTCGTCGCAGTTCGGCACCATGACCGGCACGGTCGCCGAGGTCTCCAGCCTCACCGTCAGCGCCGAGCAGCTCGGCGTCACCCTGGGCACCAACAGCCCGCTGATCAAGCCCCTGCTCGACCGTGGTCCGGCCCTCGAGGTGGTCGTGCAGCTGGAGCGGGCGAAGACGCCGAGCGGGTTCCGGTGGACCGCCAGCAACGGGCCGGACTTCCCGATCACCAGCGGCACCCTGGCCGACGCGTCGGTGGTCATCGACGCGAGCAGCCCGGTGGAGCAGATCCTGGGTCGTGAGTGACCGCGCAGGTGGAGGCCGGCGGTGAGGAGCTGCTGGACTGGCTACCGGAGCCGGCGGTGTGCGCCGGGCGGGCCCTGCAGCCGGTCCTGCGGGCCTTCGGCCGCGACGAGCCCCTGAGTGAGCTCGCCCGGCAGGCGGCCGGGTTCGTCGCGGACCCGCCGGTCGTGGCCATCACCGCGGTCGCCGCCGCGTACGGGCTGAAACCGCGGGTCGAGCAGCGAACCCCCGCCGAGCTGGCCACCGTCGGGGGCCCGTGCGTCGTGCTCCTCGACGGCGAGCCCCTGGCCGTGGTGCCCGGCACGACGCCCTCGGGCGTGCCCACCACGTCGCCGGCCGGTATGCCGGTCGTCACCTTCACCGCCGGCCGTGAGTTCCGCCGCGGCGAGGAGGCCACCTCGACCCTGTCGCTCCTCGCGCGGCGCCTCCGCTCGGCCCGGTCCGGACTGGCGCTGGCGGTGGCGGCCGGCGTGCTGCTGGCGCTCCCCAGCATCGTCGTCGCGGGGCTGGCGAAGACCTTCGTCAACAAGTACCTCATCGACGGCTCCGTGCAGTGGCTGACCGCCGTCCTCATCGCCTTCTTCCTGGCGGCGGTGCTCCAGGTCGGGCTGAGCGCGCTGCAGCAGGCCGCGATGACCCGCTGCAGCCGGAAGATGTCGATCACCCTGTCGGCCGACTACCTGTGGCACCTGCTGCGGCTGCCGATCTCGCACTTCGTGGCCCGGCCGGCGGGCGACCTCGGCTTCCTCATGAACCTCAACGACAGGACGGCGACGTCCCTCGGTCGGCGGCTGGTGATGGCGTTGATGAGCGTCGTCATCGGCTCCATCACCGGCATCTTCCTGGCCCGGTTCAGCGTCTGGCTGACGCTGGTCGTCCTCGGCCTGACCGCCCTGTCCATCGTCGCGGTGCAGCTGGTGTCCAAGCGGCTGGCGCCCATCTCCCGCGACCTCAGCACCGCGCAGGCGGCGATGTTCGGCACCGCGACGGGCGGCATCTCCTCCATCGAGTCGCTCAAGGCCAACGGCGCCGAGGAGTCCCTGTTCAGCCGCTGGGCCTACACCTACAGCCGCACCCTGGTCCTCGACCAGCGGATGGGCGTGGTCAACGCCGTCGTCAACGCGATCCCCAACCTGTCGGTCCTGCTCATGACCACGGCCGTGATCGGTATCGGCGGCGCCCAGGTCATGCGCGGCAGCATCACCCTCGGCGACCTGGTCGGCTTCCAGTCGCTGCTGGTCCCCTTCCTGGCGGCGAACTCGGTGGTCCTCAACTCGTCCGCGTTGCTGCGGAAGGTGATCAGCGACAGCCGCAACCTGGACGAGACCGACCGGCTCCCCATCGACCCGGGACTCGCCGCGGCGGACGTCCTGCCGGCGGCCGGCGGTGCGGCCAAGCTGGCCGGAGCGCTGGAGGTCCGGGGCCTGCGCTTCGGCTACCAGCCGGGTGGGCCCGCGCTCATCGACGGCCTGGACCTGCGGCTCGAACCGGGTACGCGGGTGGCCCTCGTCGGCGGCAGCGGCAGCGGGAAGTCCACGGTCGCGCGGCTGGTGACCGGGCAGCTCGAAGCCTGGGGCGGGCAGATCCTCTTCGACGGCCGACCCCGGCACGAGCACCCTCCGGCGGTGCTCGCGCAGTCCATGGCCTTCGTGCAGCAGGAGGTCTACCTGTTCGACGGGACGGTGACCGACAACCTCACCCTGTGGGACCCGACCGTCCCCGTCACCGACGTGGTCCGCGCGGCCCAGGACGCGTGCATCCACGACGAGGTGAGCGCCTTCCCCGACGGCTACTCCGCCCGCATCCTCGAGGGCGGCCGCAACCTCTCCGGCGGGCAGCGCCAGCGCATCGAGATCGCCCGGGCCCTCGCCGGCAACCCGCACCTGCTGGTGCTCGACGAGGCGACCAGCGCCCTCGACTCGGTGACCGAGGGGATCGTGGACGCCAACCTGCGTCGCCGCGGCTGCACCTGCCTCATCGTCGCGCACCGGCTGTCGACGATCCGGGACTGCGACGAGATCATCCTGCTGGACCGCGGCAAGGTGGCCGAGCGCGGGACGCACGACACGCTGCTGGCGGCCGACGGCGCGTACGCCCGTCTGGTCCGGGACATGCCGTCATGACCGACCTGGCGCAGCCCGCCGCGGACGTGCGGGTCAGCGGCAACGTCCCGGCGCCGCTGGACGACGAGGGCCGGGCCTGGGTGGTCACCCGGGGCCGGGTGCTGGTCTTCGCCACCGACGCGCCGATCGACGCCGGCCCCGCACCCACCGCGAGGGGGGCACGGCACCTCGTCCTCGAGGCCGGCGAGGGCGACGTGCTCCTGGGTGTGGACGCGCGAGGAGTCGGACGGCGGTGGTTCGTCCTCGGCCTGGCGGAGGCGGCCATCCGTCCGGTCGACCTCGAGTCCCTGGTCGGCGAGGCCGGCCGGCCCGGGACCGGCATACGGGAACGCCTGGAGCGGTGGCTCGACGCGACGGACCCCGAGCACCCTCCGGTGGCGGACCTCGCTCGAGGCCGCCGACCCGGTGACGGCCCTGCGGGCGCAGTCGCAGCGCGCCGCCGCCGTCGAGGCGGAGGACGGACACCTCCGACGGGCCTCGGAGGCCCGCCGGATCGAGGCCTCACAGGCCCAGGTCGCGTCGGCCACGGAGACCGCGGTCGACGCGCTGGCCAACGTGTTCGACTGGCGGCGGTTCCTCGCGTCGCGGCTGGTCACCCAGCAGGACGACCTGGTCGGGGCCTGCCGGATCGTCGGCGACCGCCTCGGCGTCACGATCGAGCCGCCGGCACCCGAGGACCTGGCGCGGACCGACCCGCGTACCGCCATCGCCCGCGCGTCGAAGGTCCGCTTCCGCACCGTCGGCCTGACGGGGGACTGGTGGCGACGCGAAGGCGAGCCGCTCGTCGGCGAGCTGGTCGACGGCGGACACGTGGCGCTGCTGCCCCGGCGCCGGCAGCGCGGCTACGAGCTCGTCGACCCGCTGAGCGGCCGGTCCACCCCGGTGTCGGAGGCGGAGGCACGACTGCTCCGACCGGTCGCCCTGGCCATGGTCCGGCCGCTACCCGGGCGCGCGACCAGCTTCCGGTCGCTGTTCACCTTCTCGCTGCGCGGCTCGCGGCGCGACGCCCTGCGGATCCTCGTCTTCGCCACACTGCTCGGCGTGCTGGGGCTGATCCCGCCGCTGGCCACCAGACTGGTGTTCGGGCAGATCGTCCCGGAGGGCGACCAGGACCGGCTGGTCGCGCTGGCGGCCGGGCTGGTCGGTCTCGCCTTTGCCGCCTCCCTGTTCGAGATCGCGCGCGGGATCGCGCTGCTGCGCATCCGGGTGCGGCTCGGCAACGCGCTGCAGATGGCCCTGTGGGACCGGATGCTCCGGCTGCCCGCCACCTTCTTCCGCCGCTACCAGGTGGGCGACCTCGCCGAACGCAGCCTCGTCGTCAACGCGGTCAACGAGCAGGTCACCGACGTCGTCGTGCTCTCGCTCATCGGCGGCGTGTTCGGCCTGTTCAGCCTCGGGGCGATGATCATCATCAGCCCGCCGCTCGCGCTCGTCGGGCTGTTGCTGTGCGCGGTCGGCGGTCTCGGGCTGTCCCTGGCCCGGCGGGCCGGGCGGCACCTGTGGATCGACATGTTGGCCGGGAGCCGCGAGCAGTCGGCCGAGACGCTGCAGTACTTCACCGGCATCGTCAAGCTGCGCACCTCGGGCGCCGAGCGTCAGGTCTTCGCCCGGTGGGCGCAGCACTACGCGCAGCAGAACGTGCGGGCCCTCGACACCTTCCGCAGCGACAACGTCCGGGTGGTGTTCCAGGCCTCGTTCCGCACCTGCGCGCTGCTGGTCGTGTTCCTCACCGTCTTCCTCATCGGGCGCGACTCGATCGACGCCGCCGAGTTCATGGGCTTCTACGTCGCCTTCGGCCAGCTGCTGTTCGCGTTCTTCGAGCTCTCCTCGTCCTACACGACGATGCTCGAGGCGCGGCCGACCCTCGAACAGTGCCGGCCGATCCTCGACACCGCCACCGAGTCGGACGAGCCGAAGCAGCATCCCGGCACGCTGACCGGGCGGATCGAGGTGCGGAACGTGCGGTTCCGCTACCCCGACAGCACGAAGGACCTCTTCGAGGACCTGTCGCTGACCGTCGAGCCGGGCGAGTTCGTCGCCGTGGTCGGCCCCTCCGGATCGGGCAAGTCGTCGCTGCTGCGGCTCCTGCTGGGCTTCGACGTGCCCGACGCCGGCTCCATCACCTACGACGGCAAGGAGCTGGGGACCCTCGACATCGGCGCCGTCCGCGAGCAGCTGGGCGTCGTCCTGCAGAAGACCGACCTGCTGCCGGGCACGATCTACCAGAACATCGCCGGCTCGTCGGACGTGACGCCCGACCAGGTGTGGAGCGCGGCGCGGAACGCGGCGCTGGACAAGGACATCGCCCGTTTCCCCGACGGGATGGCCACGGAGATCGGCGACGGCGTCGGGATCCTCTCCGGGGGGCAGCGACAGCGGCTGCAGATCGCCCGCGCCCTGGTGTCCAACCCACGGCTGATGTTCATGGACGAGGCGACGAGCGCGCTGGACAACCTGACCCAGTCCGTGGTCTCGCGGACGGTGAGTGCGATGCCCATCACCCGCATCGTCATCGCGCACCGGCTGTCCACCATCGCCGCGGCGGACCGGGTCGTCGTCATCGCCGGCGGGCGCGTCGTCCAGGACGGGCCGTTCGACGTCCTGGCCGAGACGCCGGGACCGTTCGCGGAGCTGATCGCCCGGCAGCGGCTCTGACGGGCTCGGACCCGGGTGAGATCCCGCGCATCATTCGGGACGCAGGGGGTACACGGGGTGCCTGCCACACGAGCAGATCCCCGATGAGGAGTACCCATGAGTGAGACGAACACCCTGTCCCGGTCGCTGCACGACATCGGCCTGTCCGCCTGGTTCGGCGGCACCCTGGCCAACGCGGTGGCCCTGAACCGGGCCGCCGGCCGATCCGGGCAGCAGTCGGACGCCGGCGCGGTCGCCAACGCCGGCTGGGACCGGTGGACGCCGGTCAACGCCGCCGCCATCGGCGCCCACCTGGTCGGCAGCGTGGGCCAGCTGGTCGGCAACAAGGAGCGGCTGGCGGCGCAGCCGGGCGTCGGCACGATGGCCCTGGTCAAGACCGGGCTCACCGTCGCCGCGCTCGCCGTCACGGGGTACTCGCGGGTGCTCGGCGGCCGCATCTCCGCAGCACAAGGCGGTCCCGGTGTCGGACGGCACCACGCCGTCGGCCGAGACCCCACCGGAGGTCGCCTCGGCCCAGAAGCAGCTGGCCGTCCTGCAGTGGGCCGTGCCGGCGCTGACCGGCGCGCTCGTCGTCGTCAGCTCCTTCGCCGGCGAGCAGCAGCGACCGGCCTCGGTGCTGCAGAGCCTGACCGCACGCGTCGCTCGCTGACGCCTCGGCGCTCTCCCCCGCCGCTACTCAGGGGCGGGGGAGACACTGTCGCGATGAGCCGAGAGCTGTCCCGGGACCAAGCGGCGATCACCGAGGTGGTCGACACGGTCTTCGCCGCGTTCGTCAGCGGCCCGCTGCTGGACGAGCGGATGCGGCGCTCGAGCAGCTGTTCCTTCCGGGCGCGGTGATCGTCCGGACCTGCGGAGCGGAGCCGGTGGCGTACGACGTCGACGGGTTCCTCGGGCCCCGGCGGGAGCTGCTCGGGTCGGGGGAGCTGACGGAGTTCTCCGAGCAGGCGGCCTCCGGCCGGATCGACGTGTTCGGCGACGTCGCCCACTGGTGGGCGGCTACACGGAGTCGTGGACCGAGTCCGGGGCGGAGAAGGGTGGCGCGGGATGAAGTGCCTCCAGCTGGTCCGGATGGATGGCCGTGGCGGATCAGCGCGCTCGCCTGGGACGATGAACGGGACGGACTCTCGCTCCCGACGTCGTAGCGGGACCTAGGTCGCCGCGCTCACGCCGGACGGCAGCG